>JBBRRB010000007.1:0-170972 GCA_038225555.1 Bryobacterales bacterium | reverse complement strand
GGCTTTAAATCCAAAGCTGGATTGGTTACACTCTGTCATCGCGGAAGGACGCCTCCTTTTGGCCGAAACGTGTTGTGGCAAATACGTTTATGCCAGAAAAGCGGCCTTTTCGCTAGTCTATTCGTGAGAAATGTGGGTTAGCGCCGCTTAAGCGCATAGCTGGTGCTGCGACCTCCTTCTGGATTGCGAACGAGGATGCCTCGTTCGGCTAAATGCAGGACGTCCCGCAAAGCAGTATCGTTCGAGCATTTTGCCAGCTTCGCGTATTTGGATGTTGTAAGCACTCCCTCGAAACCGTCCACAAGTCTATTAAGCACAAGCCGCTGGCGATCGTTAAGATCCACACCGACCAGCGAATCCCAGAAACGAGCCTTATCCAGAATGGCGCTGAGCGTCGTCTGAGCTCCGTCGATCGCCCGTCCGAGACAACCGAGGAACCACTCCATCCATGGAGTGAGATTCATCGTTCCTCTTTGCGCTTTTTCAAGAGTTTCGTAGTAAGCCTTGCGCTCCTGCTGGATTTGCGCCGACATGCTGTAAAAGCGCTGCGGGCTTTTTTCCGAGCGGGCCAGAGCCATATCGGCGATGGCGCGCGCGATGCGACCGTTGCCGTCATCGAGTGGATGGATGGTTACGAACCAGAGATGGGCCAGAGCCGCTTTCAGTACGGAATCCATTCCTGTATCGACGTTGAACCAATCCAGGAAGGCCTTCATTTCCCGTTTGAGACGCGGTGCGGCAGGTGCCTCGAAGTGAACACTCTCACGTCCGAGACGTCCGGAGACCACCTGCATCGGTCCGGTGCTGTCGTTCCGCCACTTGCCCACCGGTATCCCGGTCAACCCGCTGCGCCCAGTCGGAAACAGGGATGCATGCCAGCCAAAAAGCCTCTCGGCGGTGAGGGGCCGGTCATAATGGCGCGTCGCATCGAGCATCATTTTGACGACGCCTTCCACCTTGCGATCAACCGGCTTGAGAGCTCCGACGTCGATCCCCAGGCGTCGCGCAATTGAGGAGCGCACTTGGGCGATATCGAGCTGCTCTCCCTCGATCTCGCTAGTCTTGAGCACGTCCTGCGTCAAGGTCTGAAGAACCGCCTCCCGACGCGAGCGCAAGCCGAGCGCCTCCATGTGGCCGCTGAGAACGCCTTGACGATAGCGGATGGCGCTTAGCGGTTCGGCTAGGGTCTTTAGATCCCAATCAAAACGGGGCCAGTCCGATCGTTCATGAATGTACTTTGAATTATTCACCGCAGCTTATGCGGTAATTGTAACTCCTATTCACCGCAGATTGTGCGGTGAATAGGAATGCTAATCGCCGCACGAAACCCCACTTTCTGCGGTGAATAGCTACCGAGTCCTACTGTTTCGGCCTAACCAGCACAGCCGTGCCATAGCACAGGACCTCGGTGACGCCCTGCATAACCTCGGTTGCGTCATACCGCATCCCGATCACGGCGTTGGCGCCCAGAGCCAGGGCCTGGTGCGACATCCTGTCAAAGGCGTGGGCTCGCGTTTCCTCGCAAAGGTTGGTAAATAAGGTGATGTCGCCGCCGACGAGCGTTTGAAGACTGGCTCCTATGGTGCCGAATACCGATCGGGAGCGCACGATGATGCCCCGCACAATGCCAATATTCCGAACCACCTCATATCCATCGAGTTGAAAAGCGGTGGTCACCATCGCGGCGTCGAGTGTTGGGTCCATCTAACCTCGCAATCCGGCCAGGACTCCTCGCATATAGGAGAAACTCTTCTGCATGCCTGGCATCGGGTTATCCCCTTCAATCTCGTATTCAAGCATTACGCCGCCCTGGTAATTCATCTTTTTCAGTTCTTTGAAGATCGCGACAATCGGCATTTTGCCGTCGCCGACGGGAACCTGGCTCGCCTTATCGCTCAGATCAGCCAAATCCTTGACGTGCATGTCGAGCAGTCGCGAGCCCGCCTGGCGGACCGATTCGACCACATCGACGCCCGTCCTCGCCGAGTGCCCTACGTCCATGCACAGACCACAGCGCAGGTCCATGTTCTTCACCGCTTCGAGAACGCTTTGGGGGGTGGGGAAGTGTTTGTCCTCCGGACCGTGATTGTGGATGGCGATTTTTATGTTGTATTCCTTCACGTACTTCTCCATCTTGGGAAGCGTCTCATGCGTCGGCGCACATACCAGCAGCGGCATTCCCGCCAGTTTGGCGTATTCGAACTTGCTGCGTATGTCCGCCTCGTCATTTGTTTGGAACGATACATTGCCGCCGCCGAGTATGGTTAGTCCGGCTTTATCGAAATCTTTGCGAGCCTTGGCGATCTCGTCCGGCGAACTGTTCAACGGTAGATGAAATTCTTTAATGTTGATGTATTTAACATGCAGCTTCTTGGTGTCGGCGATGGCCAGCGCGCGGCCGAACTCCCGGAAGGAGTAACTGGCGACGCCTAGTTTCAGGTCCCCGTCCTCGGAACCGGCAGTGGCGCTTCGTCCGAGACGCGACAGCGCCAGAGCGTCAGCGGACGCGGCGAAGAACGATCGGCGGGATGCGATTGGTTGCATATTGAGATTATGCGCCTTTTTCGCGATGGCCGTTAAAGGCTCGACAGGATCTCAGGAATCGGGATCGCGATTTCCGTGTTTTGCACGCGGAGCACTCCGTCTTGCACCGGAGACATGTGGCTCTCGCGATGTTCATAACACTCGCCGGAGATCGGGTCGACGGTCCAGACGTGGCGGGTGCCAAAACGAAGGTACTCGCGAGCTTTGACTCGAATGTCCGCTAACCGGTCGTCAGGTGAAAGGATTCTCACGAAACTTCCCAACGCCCCCCGCAACCACACGGAAGCAATGCGCAACGACAAAAAGCACGAGAGATTCTCGACGTGGCGAGAGAAAACTTTGGATTTCAGGACCTGCGGCCAGGGCAAGAAGACGCCGTCCGCTCCCTTCTTCAGGGACAGGACACGCTCGTGGCGCAGCCCACCGGATCGGGTAAAGACTGCCGGAGTATCGCTGTTCGTGGAGGACGAAGCACAAGCATCAGTGAATGGGGGCACGACTTCTGGTCGGACTTCCTGCAACTGGGGCAGCTATCGAGCAACTGGGCCGGCCTGCGGTCCTGGCTATAACTGCCACCCCGTCCAGTGAAATTCGCGACCCGGCGCAAAGTAGCCTAGCCGTCAGGAACGTAGGCTAAAATGGAGTTTTCCCACCTGAAAGATGCTCAAAAGCATTACCGTGCATGGCGCGCGCCAGCACAACCTCAAGAACATCGACGTTGAGATCCCCCGCAATACTCTGACCGTGATTACGGGTCTTAGCGGGTCGGGGAAATCCTCGCTCGCGTTCGACACCATCTACGCCGAGGGCCAGCGCCGCTATGTGGAAACACTCTCCCCATACGCGCGCCAATTCCTCGACCAAATGGAGCGACCCGAGGTCGATTCCATCGACGGCCTGAGCCCCGCAATTTCCATTGAGCAGAAGACGACTAACCGCAGCCCCCGCTCCACGGTCGGCACCATCACTGAAATCTACGACTACCTCCGAGTTCTCTACTCATCGATTGGCATTCCGCATTGTCCTACTTGCGGAATAGAAATATCCAAGCAGAGCACCGAACAAATCCTGCAGCAGATCATGGCGTTGAAACCCGACGAGCGCGTCATGATCCTTGCTCCTATCGTCAGAGGGCGAAAGGGCGAGTATAAGAAGGAGTTGGAGAAGCTTGCCAAGCAAGGTTTCCTGCGCGCTCGCGTGGACGGGGTCTTGCGCAGCCTCGACGAAGAGATCCCCATGGATCGGCGGAAAAATCACAATATCGAAGTGGTTGTCGATCGCCTTCCGTTGAAGCCGGGTATCGAGAAGCGGCTGGAGGCGTCTATCGAGACCGCGGCGAAACTTGCTGCGGGTCTGGTGATTGTCTCGGTTGTGAACGGCGATGAGCGTCTGTACTCCCAACGGCTGGCCTGCCCCAACTGCGGCGCGAGCGTGCCTCAACTCGAGCCGCGCTCGTTCTCTTTTAACAGCCCTTTTGGCGCATGTGAAACGTGCAACGGGCTCGGCAGCAAGTGGGACTTCGACACTCAGAAAATTATCGTGGATCCTTCCAAGCCACTGCTCGAAGGCGGCTTGGGACCCGGCGCCGGATCCGCCTACATGCAGAAGCGGCTCGCGGAGGCTGCGGGGAAAGTGCGTGCCGACATTGCCAAGCCTTTCGAAAATTTGTCCAAGAAAATCCAGGCGGCCCTGATCGAATCCATCCTGACGACGTTGCAGCATTCCTTCGAGGATGCGAGTCCCGCCTACCGCGAATGGCTGATGGATTATATGTCGCCTTCCACCTGCCCCGCATGTCAGGGCCGCCGCCTCAAGCCGAGCAGCTTGGCCGTTAGGGTGAAAGGTGTCGGCATCGCCGAACTCACCGAGGCATCGCTCAGCCGTTCGATGGACATGGTCAAAACCTGGACGTTGACGGATCGCGAGCGGCAGATCGCAGGCCGCGTGACCGAGGAGATTCGCAATCGTTTGCAATTTCTAGTTGCGGTCGGGCTGAGTTATTTAAGCCTCGGGAGATCGGCAGCAACATTGTCCGGCGGCGAAGCCCAACGCATCCGCTTAGCCACTCAGATCGGATCCAAGCTGCGTGGCGTCTTGTATGTTTTGGACGAGCCCTCTATCGGATTGCATTCGCGCGATAACGACCGTTTGCTTGAAACGCTCACTCAGCTTCGCGATCTCGGCAACACTGTTCTCGTTGTGGAGCATGACGCCGAAACCATCGAACGAGCCGACTACGTCATCGACCTGGGACCAGGAGCGGGACGGTTAGGCGGCGCACTGGTGGCCGCCGGGACTCCTCAACAGATCGAAGCCAATCCTGCTTCTCTCACCGGACAATATCTTTCCGGACGCATGCGCATTGAAGCTCCCGCCCTTCGCCGGACTGGCAGCGGCAAACAGTTGGTGATCCGGGGAGCGAAAGAACATAATCTTAAGAACGTTACAGTGGAGTTCCCGCTGGGTTGTTTCATTGTGGTCACCGGAGTTTCCGGCAGCGGCAAATCGACGCTGGTGAATGACATTCTTTACCGCTCGCTGGCGAAGGAGATCTACGGATCGCACGCCGATCCCGGAGCTCACGATTCGATTGAAGGATTGGAGTTTGTCGACAAGGTGGTGGAGATCGATCAATCGCCCATCGGCCGGACGCCGCGATCGAACCCGGCGACTTACACGGGCCTTTTCTCTCCGATTCGCGACCTTTACGCCATGCTTCCCGAGTCCCGCGAGCGCGGCTACAAGCCGGGTCGTTTCAGTTTTAACGTGAAAGGCGGTCGTTGCGAGGCGTGCCAGGGCGACGGTTTGAAACGCATCGAGATGAATTTCCTGCCCGACGTCTACGTTACCTGCGACGTGTGCCGGGCGCGCCGCTACAACAGCGAAACGCTGCAAGTAAAGTATAAGGGCAAATCGATTGCGGACCTGCTGGAATCGACCGTGGAAGAAGCGCTCCCGCTGATGGAAAATCTCCCGCAGATCAAGCTGAAGCTGCAAACTCTGAACGATGTGGGGCTGGGTTACATTCATCTTGGACAGTCGTCCACTACGCTGTCGGGCGGCGAAGCGCAGCGAATCAAGCTCGCCAAGGAGTTGAGCAAGCGCCAAACTGGCCGCACGATTTACATTCTGGACGAGCCCACTACCGGCTTGCACTTTGATGATGTGCGCAAACTGCTGGGCGTGCTGCAGCGTCTCGCCGACCTGGGCAACACTGTCCTGGTGATTGAGCATCAACTGGACGTGATCAAGTCGGCTGACTGGGTGATCGATATGGGTCCTGAGGGCGGGGAGAAAGGCGGATACGTGGTGGTCACGGGCACGCCCGAGCAGATCCTGAGAAGCAAGCGCAGCCATACGGCAATCGCACTTGAAAAGGTGATGCGCGACGGGAAGGTAGCGTGAGTAAATATCTCCTGGAGCCTCTCGATTTCAGCGGCTTGCAAACCATACCGATTCAGGAGCGCGGCGGGAAGGTGACCGTTGAGCACTTCGCAAAGCCGTACGAAAAGGGCGCGGGAGTCAACGGATTGCTCGCCGCCTTGCCGAGCATCTTAGCCGCCGACAGCCTCCGAGCCGTGGTCGATTCCCTTCGCAGCGCCCGAGACCGCAATCGAGCCATTCTGTGGGGTTTGGGCGGACACGTGATCAAGTGCGGTCTCGCTCCGGTTCTGCTCGATTTAATGCGGCGCGAATACGCGACTGGGTTCGTGCTCAACGGCGCGTCGGCCATTCACGACTTTGAAATCGCCATCGCCGGATGCACCAGCGAAGACGTGGAATCGGTCTTGCCGGATGGGCGATTTGGATCAGCCGAGGAAACCGGCCGCGAGATGAACGATGCCATCAAGGACGCCGATTGCGGATTCGGCGAGGCGCTGGGCCGCAGGTTAGAGCGAATCGCCGATCCAAGATTCGCGGCCAGCAGCCTGCTTCATGAAGCATATCGCGCACGCGTTCCGGTCACGGTGCATGTGGCCATCGGGACCGACACGCCGCATACGCATCCAGCGGCGGACGGGGCAGCCATAGGTCGCGCTACCCACCGCGATTTCCGGCTCCTGTGTGCGCTCGTAAAAGAAATTCACGACGGCGGTGCTTATCTCAATGTGGGATCCGCCGTGGTGCTGCCCGAAGTCTTTCTGAAAGCCGTTTCCGTGGTGCGCAATTTAGGTAATCCACTCACCAATTTCACCACCGCCAACTTCGATTTTCTGCAGCACTACAGGCCGAATGCGAACGTAGTGAACCGTCCTCATGCCAAAGCTGGAGGAAGAGGCTACGCCATCACTGGGCATCACGAAATCATGATCCCTCTGCTCGCCGCGGCGTTGATCGAGTCCGAAGCATGACGCCGGACATCACTCCCGACGAGCGACCCTTTTGGACCTATGCCGACCTGCTAGTCTTCATCGGGCTCGCGTTTCCGAGCCTGCTGGTGGCGTTCCTGATGGCACGAGTCCTCGGTCACGTCCCTGGAGCAGGCAAAGCTTTCACGGGACTGCTAGGCCAACTTCTCTGGTATATCCTGATTTTCGGTTCGCTTTTCGCGCTGTTCAAGCTCCGCTATGAGCGTCCATTCTGGAGGTCGCTCGGCTGGAAATTTCCATTCCGAGGCGCGGGGTTATGTTTGCTGAGCGGCCCATTCATGGCGTTGGGAGTGGGTGCGCTCGGCTACGCGATTCATACGCCCATCATTAAGTTGCCCATGTTCGATCAGATGCTAAGCGATCGGCCGACCATTGTACTCTTCTGCATTTTCGTCGTCTTGCTCGGCCCGCTGTGCGAGGAGTTGGCTTTCCGCGGATTTCTGATGCCGCTGCTCATGCGCTCGTTCGGCGTGGTTGCGGGGATCGCGGGATCGGCCCTGCTCTTTGGCGGACTGCACGCATTCGAGTATCAATGGTCATGGCGCCACGTTCTGCTGATTTCGACAGTCGGCGGCATTCTCGGATGGGTGCGGCATGCCGCCGGATCCACCGCAGCCTCCACCTTTCTGCACTCGACGTACAACTTGACTCAACTCGCGGTCTTCCTCGCCCAAAAACAATAAATGGTAGAAACGATTCAATGGACGGACTCCGGCGTGGTGATGATCGATCAGACCAAACTGCCTCGACAGGAAGTTTTCGTAACTTGCACTAGCTATCTGGAGGTCGCCGCAGCGATCCGGGATATGATCATCCGCGGAGCCCCGGCCATCGGCGTGGCGGCAGCGATGGGAGTCGCGCTGGGGATGCAGTCCCACGCCACCAGCGAGGAGTTCGAGACGATTTGCAAAGTACTCGCTGCTACTCGACCAACAGCGGTAAACCTGTTCTGGGCGATCAGCCGAATGCGGGCCCGTTATGAAGAACTGCGCGAGTTGCCGATCGCGCAAATTCGCGCGGCGCTCATCGTCGAAGCCCAGCAGATTCGTCTGGAAGATATCGCCATCAACGAAGCTATCGGCCGCAACGGCGCGTACCTTGTGCCCGATGGAAAAACGGTGCTCACGCACTGCAATGCGGGCGCGCTTGCTACCGCTGGCTATGGCACGGCGCTCGGCGTGATTCGAGCGGCCGTGGCCTCAGGCAAGAAGATCGACGTGTTCGCCGACGAAACGCGGCCCTATCTGCAAGGCTCCCGCTTAACTGTTTGGGAGCTGCAGCAGGACAATATTCCAGCCACTCTGATCACCGATAACATGGCCGGACATTTCCTGAAATCCGGCCGCATCGGATGCGTGGTGGTGGGGGCCGATCGCATCGCCGGAAACGGCGACGTCGCCAACAAGATTGGCACCTACTCAGTGGCGGTTCTGGCCAAGGAAAACAATATACCGTTCTATGTCGCGGCACCCATCTCGACTCTTGATCTATCGCTGACATCCGGCGACCAGATTCCCATCGAGCAGCGCCACGCGTCCGAGGTTACGCACGTGTACGGCGTGCCAGTAGCTCCGGAAGGAACCGCCGTGGAAAATCCAGCCTTCGATGTGACGCCGCACCGCTACGTCACGGCTATTATTACGGAGAAGGGCGTGGCCTCGGCACCTTTCGAGGATTCTCTCAGGAAGCTGGTAAGTTAGCCATATGCGCGTAATTTTGGTAGCCGTTCTTTGTGCGGCTTTTGTCTCCGCAGGCGACCTCTCGAATCGCCGCGCTCCGGGATTTGCACTCCCAGATCCGAACTACGACCATTTCTACGATCTGCAGGATTATCGCGGCAAAGTGGTGTTGATCGATATCATGTCGACCACCTGCCCGCATTGCCTCCTGCTCGCTACCACGCTCGAAGCGATCAAGCAGAAGTATGGTGCCAAGGTGCAGATTTTGTCCGTGGTGCTGCCGCCGGATAATCAGGATTCAGTGCGAAAATTCGTAAGCACGAATAAGATTACAATCCCGGTGGTTTGCGACATGGGCCAGATGACCATCTCCTATTTCAACGCCAAGCCGGGCCAGGCTCATATCGAAGTGCCGCATCTGTTTTTGATCGATAAAGACGGAATCATTCGCGAGGATTGGGCGTATACGGACAAGAACCGAGCTGTGTTCGAAGGCCCCGGTCTCCAGCCCGCGATCGACAAGCTTCTGAAATAATCATGCGCTGGCGTCTGGCGGCGGTGGCAGTTTACTTCCTCTGGGCCAGTCTGCAGATCGCCCAAAGGCCCGGCCTTCAGTACGACGAAGCGCTGCTTGTGTCCGGCGCGGTCCACATGTTGCATTCGCCTGACGAGATTGCGCTGCCTCACGATCCCGATACGTGGACGTGCGTGCTGGGCCGCTGCTTTCCGCTCATGACTGTGCGCTACGTTGGCCCCATCAAAGAGTATCTGTGTTTGCCGCTGTTCGCGATCTTTGGTCCCAACACCGAAATTTTGCGGCTCGTCTCCATGCTCCTGGGGGCTCTTGGGATCTGGGGCATTAGCTCCCTGATTGCGCAGATTGCGGGCTTGTGGCCTTCCGTAGCCGTGGCACTCGCGCTCGCGATGAATCCCACCTACGTCGGGATGACGGTGTTCGACAACAACGCCATTGCGCCGATGATGGGAGCGCTGGGACTGCTTTGCATGGCGTTGTCGTTGTACTTGCGCAATGCCACAGTGGAATCGGCCTTATGGGTTGGAGCCGCGATGGGGTTCGGCATTTGGGCGCGAGCGAACTACGTTTGGCTGCTCGCGGCTCTCTGCGCTGCGATGTTGATCGTGCTTTGGCGACGCCTTCTGCACGTGCCTTGGACGCACTGGGCCGCAGGCGTCGGGGGCGGGATTGCAGGCGGCATGCCGTTCCTGATCTACCAAATTCTCTCGCGTGGCGGCACTTGGGAAGGGCTAAGCATGTTCGTCGCCCAAGGCACCTTCGCGGACCGGATCAGCGGCCGCTTCATCATGTTTTCAGAACTGCTGCTGGCGGATCGCGAGCATCTGGCCATGTGGGGCGGCCTACCAGTTGCCGATTGGCAGCGCTGGCTGTTCCCGCTATTAGTCGTCGCCGCCCTGTGGGGCAGCCAATCCTGGCTGCAGCCGGCTTTCCAGCCTGCTCTGCAAACAGTCGCCCTCATGTTTCTCCTCTTAGGAGCCATCCTCTTCACCTCTCGGCTGGAGCTATCCGAGCACCACCTCATCCTGCTCTTGCCCGTGGCCATAGTGATGGTCGTGTTGGCCAGCACACTCCTAAAGCGCTACGCAATCTTACTGGCCGCAGTGTACTTTATCTCGGCTGGAACGTGCCAAATCGCCGCCGTCCGAGGCCTCGCGCGGACAGGGGGATTGGGCGTCTGGTCGGACGCAATTTATCCCTTAGCCGACTACCTGCGCACCAAATACAAGACCCAGGAGATCCAAATCCTGGATTGGGGCCTCCAGAACAATCTGCATCTGCTCACCGGCGGAGCCCTCCGAACGATAGAGATTTACGGAGGCGCCACGTCCGAGGAGAGCGGCCAGCGTCGGCTCTGGAAGGATGTGATCCGCAAAGGCGGTGTTTTTCTTGTCACTGCCGAGGGCAATCGACAGTTTCCTGTTGCGCCAACCGCCTTCTTGCGAGCAGTTGCGGAGTATCATCCGACCATGCGCACTTACTCGGCGCTGCAAAGAAATCATGCCGGTTATGCGGATGTTCTCGAGATCGATCCAGGCACGACCCGTGAGCGGGCTCCAGCAAAACTGAGCGGATTCTATCCAAGCGAGGAAGGCGGCTGGCAATGGTCGGCTCGGAACTTCGCCATCACGCTCGACGCTCCCGACCCTCCTTTGCTCTCGCGGCTAACGGTCCAGCTTTACCTCCCGGATACGATGATCCGAAAGCTGGGGCCGATCACCCTTAAGGGGCAAGTGAACAGAAATTCTTTCGAGGCACAGACGTATACTGCGCCTGGCGAGCAGGTTTTCACGCGGGAGATTCCGGCGTCGTGGATGCGCCCGGGTGAAAATCGGTTCGAGTTTAGGCTCAATAAATGGCTCCCGCCCTCGACAGCGGATCCGCGCGAATTAGGCATAATCGTGAGCCGTGCATCCCTCGCACCCTGAAAACATAACAGATAAGAGCTGTTTTAACTGACAGTTCTCATCATCATCATCCGTTTGTAACCGGTTACGTGCAACAAAGGAGATGTATATGAAGTGCGACCTCCACGTCCATTCTTTACACTCCGGCATGTGTACGGTGCCTGGGCTCAACCGCATTTGCCGCGAGAGCTACAATCAGCCGGAGGCCGTATACGAAACTCTCAAGCGCCGCAATATGGATCTCGTGACTGTTACCGACCACGATTCCATCGACGCCGTCGAGGAACTTCGCCACCATCCCGACTTCTTCCTGAGCGAAGAGGTCACTTGCCGCACCCCCTGCGGAACGGAACTGCACATGGGAGTCTATGGAATCGACGATCGCCACCATGTCGAGCTGCAGCGCCGCCGCGACGATCTCATCTCGCTAATCGCTTATCTGGGCGAACAGAACCTGTTCTTCAGCATCAACCATGTCTTCTCCAGCCTCACGGGACCGCGCACCGATTCAGACTTTGCCTTTTTCGAAACTTTCTTCCCCGGCATTGAAACCCTCAACGGGCAGATGCTGGCAACCTGTAACCGATCGGCCGCGCGCTTGGCCAGGCGCTGGAATAAGGCCATTGTCGCCGGAAGCGACGCACATACGCTCGCCGCGCTGGGCATGACTTATACCGACGTTCCCGCCGTTGGCGGCGTCAACGAATTTCTGGATGGCCTCAAGAACCGGGCCGGCCGCGCCTGCGGAATATCGGGTGATTACTGGACCCTCACGCGAGCAGTCATGGGGATCGGCGGGTCCTTGATACAGGAAAGAGCGTGGACTGTCACGCTGGCGCCTCTTTTCCTGGCCGTCCCATTCGTTATCCTGGCCAATTACGCGAAGGAATGGGCCTTCAATCGCAAATGGTCGAGCAGACTGGGCGATTGCGCCACGCCATTGACTCCTACTGGCGAGCTAACTCTGCTCCGACAGGATGCCACTCGTTAAACCAAAACGCTTCCGGCGTGGACCCATGGCGCTGGTAGTGTTCGAGTCGCACTCTTCCTTCAGCAACGGTTGGACGGTGGCTGACAGGAACCCACCAGAGGCAATAATGCGGCAGTTCCATTTTCTCGAACCACTTTGCCCTGTCGCGGAAAACGTGAATATGTCGCGACTGATAAATAAAGTCTTTTAGCGCCTCGAGAGACTCCCAAACAGACATATTGACGATCATTAAAGGGTCGTCGTTGTAGACGACATCGGTTGCATTCCCTTGCTCGGATTGCAATCGCCAGATAAAGCCTGGGCTGTTATCCGCAAGCCGGTTAATGGGCTCCAACTGCGCGACAAAGCCGGCAATCCTCGGATCGTCCAAAGGAGCAATCAGACGTCCAATGTTGATTTGGGCCAAGTGGTGTGTCAGCATCTTACGATTTTACCCGGGGCTTGCCGCCTAAGCCGTTCGCTACAATCAAAACAATGTCAGTTGTTGTTGTCGGTTCAGTAGCCTACGACGGGGTCGAAACCCCGCATGGCCGCGTCGATCGGATGCTCGGCGGCGCATGCACCTATATTTGTCTCTCGGCGAGCTTCTTCACAAAGCCCAAGATCGTGGCCGTGGTCGGCGACGATTTCGACCAGCAGGATTACGATCTCTTGCTCTCGCGCGGAATCGATCTGGATGGTCTGGAGCGCGTGCCTGGCAAGACCTTCTTCTGGCAGGGTGTTTACTCCGCCGACATGAACGACCGCACAACGCTGCGGACCGACTTGAACGTTTTCGCCGATTTTCAACCCAAGCTTCCTGACAGTTATCGCGACACGCCTTACCTCTTGCTCGGAAACATTCAGCCAGCCCTGCAGCGCAGCGTCAGGGCTCAGATGACGAGCGTTCGCCTGACCGGCGGCGATACCATGAATTACTGGATCAAAGATTTCCGGGAAGAACTCCTCGCCACCATCCGCGAATGGGACTTTCTGTTGATCAACGATGCCGAGGCCCGCATGCTGTCGGGGGAGAACAATCTGAAGCGGGCGGCGCAGGTAATTCTCAACATGGGTCCGAACACGCTGGTGATCAAGCGCGGCGAGTATGGCGCGATCCTTTTTCGCCGGGACGCGCACTTCATGGTTCCCGGATATCTACTGGAGGAAGTCTTCGACCCGACCGGGGCTGGCGATTGTTTCGCGGGCGGCTTTGTGGGCTACCTCGCCGAGCGTGGCTTCGATCTCAAGAAGGGCCACGTGGATCATAAAGAATTGAGTCGGGCTGTGATTTACGGGTCCGTGATGGGAAGCTTCTGCTGCGAGAAGTTCGGAGTGGACCGTTTTCGCGATTTAACTCGTCAGGAAGTGGACGCCCGCTTCAACGAATTTCGCCAGTTCACCGAGTTTTGAAAGCGCATCTCATCGCTCTTTTCTGCCTGACGGCGATCAGCGCGGCCGCGGTCGCCACTGTCCAATACAACGGCTGGACCCTCTACTACGGCGATGCCGAAGCGCACTTGGCTATCGCTCGCAGAGTGGTTGACTCGCGCACGCCGGGCTATGACCAGATCGGCACTGTATGGCTGCCCTTGCCGCATGCTTTGATGCTCCCGCTTGTCGTCAACGATCGTCTCTGGCAAACGGGCTTGGCCGGCGCAATTCCGAGTGCCCTTTGCTTCGTGATCGGCGGCATGTTTCTGTTCGCCTCGGCGCAGCGCATCTTTGGGTCGGACGCGGCTGCGGCTGCAGCGCTGACATGCGTGGCACTAAACCCTAATTTTCTATATATACAATCGATCCCGATGAACGAAGCGGTGCTGTTCGCCAGTCTGATGGCGCTGCTGTATTGCACTGCGGAATTTCACCAGACACAATCGCTCGGGATGGTTGCCGGCGCAGGCGTGGCCAGCTTAACGGCCTCGATGTCACGCTATGAGGGGTGGTTCATCATTCCTTTTGTCACTTGTTTTTTCTTGCTAACTGCGCGTGCGGGGAAGATCCGCGCGGCGCTGCTGTTCGGCTTCATCGCCAGCGCCGGACCCGTCTATTGGCTGATGCATAACTGGTGGTATTTCGGCAATGCGCTCTCGTTTTATAACGGCCCCTACTCCGCGAAAGCGATCCAAGGCGGCAAGCCCTATCCTGGCGAACACGACTGGCCCAAAGCCCTCCAATATTTCGGGGCCGCAGTCCAATTGACGGCTGGCTGGGGATTGGTTGGGGTCGCTTGTATCGGAATGCTGGCTGCCTTGTGGAAGCGGCTCTGGTGGCCGCTGGTGCTTCTCGCGCTGGCGCCTTTTTTTTACGTCTGGAGCATGCATTCATCGGGAAATCCGATCTATATTCCAACGCTCTGGCCGCACAGTTATTACAACAGCCGCTACGGATTGGCCGCGCTGCCACTGTTGGGGATTTGCGCCGGTGCGGCCGTCTCCATAATCTCCTACCGACGACGCGTGCTGGTCGCCTCGGCTGTGATTTTCATATCGGTCATCCCGTGGCTGGCGCATCCGCGACCGGAGGCGTGGGTGTGTTGGAAGGAATCCCAGGTGAACTCCGAAGCGCGGCGAGCCTGGACTCATCAGGCGGCTCAGTACCTGAGTTCCCGCTATCAGCCGGGTACGGGCATCTTCTCCACCTTGGGCGATCTGGCTGGAGCGTTCCGAGAGGCGGGCATTCCGTTTCGAGAAGTGCTGCAGGATGGCAACGAACCTGAGTGGCAGTTCGCGGTATCGTTCCCGGACAAATTCCTGCATGAAGAGTGGGCGGTGTCGATGGCCAACGATCCGGTCGATCATGCCGTGACTCCGCGGAAGTACGGACGCATGCAGACGATTGCCGTGAAGGACGCGCCGGAGATCCGGATCTCCAGAAGGAACTGACATGACGATACCGTTCATCAAGGCCCATGGCGCGGGCAACGATTTCTTACTGACGTGGGACGACCATGCCCCATCCGAAAATCTTCCAGCAGTCGCCCGGGCCATCTGCAACAGGCATACCGGAATCGGCGCGGACGGCTGGATTCTGCTGAAACCCGACTCCATCCGGCTGTTTAATGCCGATGGCAGCGAGGCGGAACTGTCGGGCAATGGAACCCGCTGCGCTGCGGCTGTACTTGTGGACGCGGGTCTGGCGGGTAATGAGGTGCGACTGATGACGGGGGCCGGACCGAAGACGCTGCGGCTGATCGAACAGAAGGATCGAACGTTTTTGTTCGAGATGGACATGGGGTCGCCTGGCTTTGTCGAAGATCAGGTCCGGTTTCCCCTGCTGCTGCGAGCGGGCACGCAGGAGGTGACCATCCTCGATGTAGGCAACCCTCAGTGTGCTGTGTTTGCGGAGGAGTTTCCCGCGACATGGGAACAGACCGGCGCAGAGATCGAAGCACACCCCATCTTTCCGAAACATACGAACGTTTCGTTCGTTCGAGTGGTGGACGAGCATACCATTGATGTCCGCTTCTTCGAACGTGGCGTCGGGCCAACCCTAAGCTCGGGCACGGGGTCGACTGGTGCGGCTGTTGCGGCGATCCTTCGAGGCATGGTGAAGACGCCGGTTCACATTCAAACGTTAGCGGGAGATCTGCACCTGCGCTGGGACGATTCGGTCTATTTGACCGGCCCGGCTGAAGTGATCGGAACTGGAGACTTCTTCATATAGAGCCCTAGGCTGGCCCGGCAAACCTCGATCTCTAACCCGGCAAAAATAAAGAAAGCTACTGAAGCTTGAACGCTGCTCCCACCGCCGACGCGACAGCGGCCTGGCTGCCCTGAGTCCGAAACTCGTATTGCTGGATTTCCATCGCGGCCCGGCCCTCTTCGCAGCGCACGATCCGGCCCCGCGCTACTAATTTCAGAGCGATCTTGCTGTTTAGCTGAGCAGGCCAGCTGACGTTGAGCTCCAGTCTGCGTCCCGGAACCAGCAGCTGATCCGTGGTAAACAGGACGCCGTTGCTGCTGATGTTTACCGTTAGCCCCTGGCCAAGTTCTTCATGCTTCTTACTCAGAATTTTGTACTTCACCTCGCGCTCGATCGGGAAGCGGTCGGAACCGCGTCGGTCCGTTTTGTCTTTCGCAGTGCTCACAGTTCTGGTCCTCAATTCTCTGGCTCGGCCTTCAGTCAGTGTGCTTACTCATCTAGAATGCTTCAGCACCGCTGGTGTCACAATAGCTGATTCCTCCCATTCCTTGCAGTACCAAAGGCAGAAAGTCCCGTACTAGGAGTGCCTCTTGCGACGAATCTCCTGCAGCCTTTCCGCGATTCTGCTCTCGAGTCCGCGATCGGTCGGTTCGTAGAATCGCTTGCCCCGGAGGGCTTCTGGAAGGCATTCCATCGACGTGAGGGCGTCCGTAAACGTATGGGCATGCTGGTACTCTTTCCCATAGCCCCATTCCTTCATGGCCTTAGTAGGGGCGTTCCGCAGGTGAATCGGAACCGGATGGGAAGGCTGGCTCCGAACCTCCTCGGTGGCTTTGTTCAGAGCCTGGTAGCTGGCGTCCGATTTGGGCGCGAGTGAAAGGTAGATGGAAGCTTGCCCCAGAGCCAGGTCGCCCTCCGGAATGCCGAGAAAGTGAACGGCCTGCATCGCCGACATGGCCTGTTCCAGAGCCTTCGGATCCGCCATGCCGATATCCTCGATCGCCATGCGGACCAGCCGCCTGGCAATATACATGCGATCCTCGCCAGCCTCCAACATGCGCGCTAGCCAATACAGCGCAGCATCCACATCGCTCGATCGCACGGATTTGTGCAGCGCCGAGATCAGGTTGAAGTGTTCTTCCCCGGATTTGTCATAGAGCAGCAGCTTCCGCTGAAGCGAGTCTTCAATGGCCTGAGCCGTGATTGTGCCGTCCTTCGAGGCAGCGGCTGCCAACTCGAGCACGTTGTAAGCGGAGCGTGCGTCACCGCTTGAATAGACGGCGATTTGCTGGAGTAAATCTTCGCTCGCGTGAACGCCCAACACCGGCAGCGCCCGAGTGAGCAGACCCACGATTTCGGCCTCCGTCAACGGCCGCAAAGCATACACCTTCGCCCGCGAGAGCAGGGCGGAGATCACCTCGAAAGATGGGTTCTCGGTGGTGGCTCCAATCAGGATCACGTCCCCCTTCTCGACGTAAGGCAGGAACGCGTCCTGTTGAGCCTTATTAAAACGGTGAATCTCGTCCACGAAGATCACCGTGCGCCGCCCCAGACGCTTGTTGCGCTCAGCGTCCGCCATAACGGCCTTGATCTCCTTAATCCCGCTGAGGACCGCGCTAAAGGGGATAAAGTCGCACTTGGTACCCCGGGCGATCAGCCTTGCCAGGGTCGTCTTTCCAACTCCCGGAGGTCCCCACAAGATGAGCGAGCTCAAATCGCCCCGTTCGATTTGGGAGCGCAGCGGCTTGCCTTGCCCGAGAATGTGTTCCTGCCCGACGTAGTCCTCTAGCGAGGTTGGACGCATGCGCTCGGCCAAGGGCCGAGAGGCGTCCACTTCCATACTCGCTAAAGCATCCGGCTCAAAGAGACTCACTGGACCTCGCCATTCGCTGGCGACAGGCTTCATAGAGGAAAATGGTGGCCGCCATCGCGGCGTTGAGCGACTCCACCCCAAACGTAGGGATTCGCAATCCGACCGCATCGCTCAGGAGTTCCTCGCTCACTCCGCGCCCCTCGTTTCCGATCACCACCGCGCAGGGGCGATCGAGTCGGCAGTCGCTCATTGCTACGGAACCGGAAGGCATCAGCGCGAAAAGGCCCGTCTTGTGTTTCTGCAGCGCCGCGAGCAGTTGTTCTTGTCTGGCGCCGGAGACCATGGGCACTCGAAAGGTAGATCCGGCAGCGGCACGGAGCGCTTTGGGATTGTAAGGGCTTACGCAACCCCGCAGCATCACTACCCCGGTTGCCATGAACGCCTCGGCCGCTCGGATCATCGCACCTGCGTTCCCGGGGTCTTGAATGCCGTCGAGAATCAAGAGAGGAGATTCTCGCGCGAATAGCTCATCCAAAGTCCATCGCGGGGGCTTGACTAGCGCCAACACGCCTTGACTGGTCTCCGTTGTCGCAATGCTCTGGAAGACAGCGTCGGGAACGATGGTCAGCGGAGCTTCTTCACCCCGCAAACGGTCCTGGACACGCGAGGCGGACGATTGCATGGCGTACACAGCTTCTATCTCGCAGCCGCTGCGTAGAGCTTCGGCAAGCAGATGCAGGCTCTCTGCGATGCAGGCTCCGCTGGCCGTCAACGACCCGCGCAGAATCGCTTTTCGGATGTCCTTAAGAGCCGGATTGTGAACGCTGGTAAGAGTGTCCATGCAGTAGACTGTCAATAAGCAGCCTTCAGCCGTCAGATCATATCTACCATAGATACCTCTAAAATAGATACGCCGCCACCATCATGAAATGGACCATCGGGGGAACGTCCGTTGTGCTTGTATTAGCCGTCGCGCTTGGTTATCTCCTGCATGTTACCTCCGAGATCCAGCGGCAATCGACGGTGGATGAGGCCCGTGCGGCCGACGCGATTATCGTTCTTGGCGCGGCGGAATACAGGGGTCGGCCTTCGCCCGTGCTGGAGGCTCGATTGAATCATGCGCTCTGGTTGTACTTAAAAGGAATGGCTCCGCACATCATCACGACCGGCGGCGCCGGGGGAGACCCGATGTTCACGGAAGGATCGGTAGGACGCGCCTATCTGACCCGGCGCGGCGTTCCCGCAGAGGCGATCATCGTGGAAGGGGAAGGCGAAAGCACCGCTTATAGCGTGACCGCGGTGGCCGAGATCATGGAGCGGATGGATTTGCACTCGGCGATCGTGGTCAGCGACGGGTACCATATTTACCGGGTAAAGAAGATGCTGCAATCGCGCGGGGTGAACGTCTACGGGTCGCCGCGTCCGTCTGTGCCGCCTGAAGGGTGGCGGGAGAAGTGGCTATACTTTCGCCAATCGATCGGCTATGCGCTGTGGCGGGTGGGCGTCACAATCTAACATGTGGGGCAGGCAATCCTGCCTGCAGCCGGCTTTCAGCCGGCACTTGCGACCGTGCAGTCGCCTTTCCAGGCGGCTCTTAATTGAGCTTCTTAGGCTCGCAAGGCGGAGCCAAGCCCAAGGCTCGGGGCATTGGCCGCGAATCTGGCGGAACAGGCATCGTCCGAACAGAGAACCACTCAGGATGATCGATGCGCATTTCCATCAGTGGGACGGAGCAGACCGGCGGACGCTGGGGAACTGTTTCAAGAGTGCGAGCGCCTCGTGTGTCGCCCTTGAGGACGCGGCCTATGGCGCTTTGCATGGCCGGTGGGAGCGACTGAGCGACCAGCATTCCGACTAATATAGCAGTCAACATCGCAGCCTCATTATACTATTCGCGACGCGTTAGTTTTAGGCCCGAGTCGTCTGCCTTGGTCTCCTGGTTGACGATCTGCTGCAAGCGAGCTTCTTTGGCGCTGACGAATTTTACACGATACTTGTTGTTTGGTCCCAGTTCCGGGCTCCCATGCTTCTTGTGGTGAAGCGTCTCGAAGGTCAACACACGCCCGTCTAGTTTCGGCGTAAGCAGCTCGCCCGTCGATTTGGGGCCCAGACGCCACTTGCCATCGGCCCCGCGGGTTTGAAAGTAGAATCCTATGACCCCTCCGACTCCGCTGTCGGTGTCTTGGAGCGTAAGCTCCACCGACGGGAGGTCGTTTGTAGTTCCTTCCCATGTACCCGCGAATCCAGACTTGTCAGCCGCCGCGGTCGGTAAGGTCAGCACCAAAACGCTTGCCAGAGTACAAATTGCTCGCATGGCTTCCCCTACATTACAGCAATGCGGACCGGCTCGTCTGATTCTTAGGGAACTTCCTGGATTCTTATTCGTCTTAACACGACATGGACACGATGTGGCGCGATCTGCGCTATGCCCTGCGCGGCCTCCGCAGCCAGCCCGGCTTCACAGTGCTCGCCATACTCGCGCTCGGATTGGGAATTAGCGCGGCAACTTCAATCTTCAGCGTAGTGTACAACGTCCTTCTGAATCCCTGGCCCTATCGCGACGGCAACCGGATCGTGTTGGTTGAAATACACGACACAAAGCGTTCCCAGCCGGGAGGGCGCGCCGCCTATACAACTCCGGAGTTCATCGAGTATGCTCGCCAGAACCGCGTCTTCGAAGATACACTAGGCGCTAACCAGAGCGACGTGCTCTACACTACGCCCGAAGGCACGGAGCGCTTGCAAGGCTGCGACGTTACAGCGAACACGTTCGATTTTCTAGGCGTAGCGCCGCTGCTGGGGCGCGGGATGAACCCGGAGGACGGCAAACCCGGCGCGCCGCCCGTGTTCGTGATGAGTTATAAGATGTGGGTGAAGCACTTCAACCGCGACCCCAAGGTCTTGGGCAGGACGCTAGTGCTGAATAACCAGCCGCGCACGCTCGTGGGCGTTATGCCGCCGCGCTTCACCTTCTTCGGCGCCGATCTATGGATTCCTCACAACCCGGATCCCGCCGAACCGGATGCGCGCCGACGGTATTTCGTCATGGACGGCCGTATGAAGCCCGGCGTCACGATCGCGCAAGTGGCAAGCGAGTACGAGGTGCTGGCGCGGCGGATGGCAAAGCTGTATCCGGATCTTTACCCCGAGTCGTTTAGCGTGCGCGTCGAGACCCTCACCGACACGGTAGTGGGGCGATTCCGGACCACTCTAATGGTTCTCATCGCCGCTGTAGCCCTGTTGCTGCTCATCGCTTGCACGAATGTCGCGAACATGCTTCTGGCAAAGGCGAGCGCGCGGGAGAAAGAGATCGCCATTCGGGCAGCGCTGGGCGCGAGCCGCTGGCGCGTGATCCGGCAGTTGCTGGTGGAGAGCGCATTGCTCGCGGCAGGCGGAGCGATCTTCGGCTGTGCCATGGCATACGGCGGTCTGAAAATGCTGGTGCGCGCCATCCCGGAATCATCCATTCCAAGCGAATCCGTGATTGAGCTGAACCTCCCGGTCCTCGCCTTCTGTCTGGCTCTGGCCGCGCTCACGACGATTCTCGCGGGTCTGGCCCCGGCACTGCATGCTACTCGGAAACAGCTTGCTAATCCGCTGAAGGATTCCGCTAGAGGCGTGGGCGGCGGATTCCGGCACGCGCGCCTGCGGTACGGATTAGTGATCGGCGAAATCGCGCTCTCTTTAGTGCTGCTGGGCGGCGCAGGGCTGATGATGCGGACCATGGTAGCCCTGGAAACGGTGGACCTCGGTTTGAATCCCGACAACGTCCTGGTCGCTCGTCTTCCCTTGCCGAAGGAGCGTTATCGCACCGCCGCCGCTCGAAAGCAGTTCTTCAGCCAAATTCTGGCTCGGATCGGCAACCTGCCTGGAGTCATCGCCGTTACTGAAACAAGTACGCTTCCGCCCTACGGGGGAATTGGAAGCGAAGCCGATGTGCCAGGAATCTTGCACACCGAGAAATGGCGAGCCATCTATCAGCTTTGCAGCGAAGGATATTTCCCGACGCTCGGTCTGAAACTGCTGCGCGGGCGCGTCTTCACTCCCGGCGAAGTCGACGGGGCGCGCAAGGTCGCTGTGATCAATCAGACCCTCGCGCGTAAGTTTTTCGGGCAAGCGGACCCGATTGGCCGCATCCTGGTGTTGACCGATCTGTCCAAGAGCCCCGACCCGGTGGTCAATCCCGCGTTCGAAATTGTCGGAGTCATCAGCGACGCTAAAAATCAGGGACTGCAAGATCCAATCCTGCCCGAGGCATTCGTTCCATACACCGTTACGGCGTCGTATGAACGCGGCATCCTGGTGCGCACAGCACATGACCCGCTGGCTATGCTCAACGATGTGCGGCGCGAGATTTGGGCAGTGGATCGTGGCGTTGCGCTGACCCTTACCGGCACGCTCAAAGGTTATTTGCAATCTTTCTCGTATTCCGGTCCCGAATTCAGCCTGTTCGTGCTGGGGATTTTCGCGAGCATCGGCCTGGTACTGGTTGGAATCGGCACTTACAGCGTGATCTCGTATTCGGTTTCACGACAGGCGCGCGAAATCGGAATACGCATGGCGCTTGGGGCCGACGCCTCGCAGGTGTTCCGCATGGTGTTGAGCAAGAGCGGCTTGGTGGTTGTCATCGGAATAGCCGCCGGAGTGGTGGCCAGCCTCGCTGCCAACCGTCTCATCGCGAGCCAGCTTTGGGGTGTTACCCCTCACGATGTGGTCACGCTTGGGGGTGTTGCCCTTATCGTATCGCTTGTAGGATTCCTGGCGTGCTGCATTCCAGCACGGCGCGCCACACGAGTAGATCCCGCGGTATCGCTGCGGTCCGAATAAGACCTGAAATGTGGGGCAGCCAATCTTGGCTGCAGCCGGCTTTCAGCCGGCCTCGTCACATGACACCGAATTTAGCGAGAGCGGCGACAGCGCTCATGCCGTCTCGCGCGATCGCAGTCCGAACCTGGCTCTCTTTGGCGACCTTTTCGAGCGCCCGCATGATCGCTTCTTCCTCCGCCGCGCGAGGAATTATCAGCACGCCATCCACGTCGCCAAAGACAATATCGCCAGGCGCGATCGCCACTTCGCCAATCTGAACAGGTACGCGAAACGCCGCTACTTGACCGCGCCCCCTTTGATCCTGCGCGTACGATCCAAGAGAGAAAGTAGGAAAATTCAAGTCGCGAATCTCCCGCGTGTCGCGCGAACACCCGTTCAATACGGCACCCGCAGCCCCAAGCCGAATCGCGCGTGCGGACATCAACTCGCCCCACATCGCGTAATTTGGAGAACCGCCCGTCGCAAGATAGACCTCGTTCGGCTTGAGATCGTCTAACGCTTCGAGCATCAAGCCGAACGGTTTGGATGTGGTCGTGTCTTCTTCAAGAACGGTCATGGCCCGGCCCGCCACTACCATGTCGTCGCGCAACGGCCGAATGGTCCGGGGCATGAACTGATGCACCAATCCCAGCTCATCCAGGATGTCGCCCACCACCGCCGTGAATAGCTTCTGCCGCATCAAGGCGAAGAGTTGAACATCATCCTGCCACGGCATCATATCGCTAAGTAAGCTGAAGTGCCTCAGCCCGGCTGTTCGCCAGTTGGCGCAGGACATACGGGAGAATGCCGCCAAAGCGATAGTATTCCGCTTCGACAGGCGTATCGATGCGCACCAGCACCTCGAACGTCTTCTCTGTCCCATCCGCTGCAACCGCCCTCACGCGTGCATTGCCGCGAGATGCCACCGCGTCGGGAATTCCAGTCACGAAGTATTCTTCGAGTCCAGTCAGCTTTAAACTCTCTCGATTCTGGTCGGCCAGGAACTGCATGGGCAGCACTCCCATGCCAACTAAGTTCGAGCGGTGAATGCGCTCGTAGCTCTCGGCAATCACGCCCTTGACACCCAGCAGCAGCGTACCCTTGGCGGCCCAGTCTCGCGACGATCCTGAACCATACTCCTTGCCTGCAATGATCAGGAGACCCGTTCCTTCCTGCTGATAACGCATCGCGGCATCGTAGATGAACATCTTCTCGCCGGTTGTCACGTGCGTGGTCCAGCCGCCTTCAGTCCCGAGCGCGAGCAGATTGCGCAGGCGGATATTCGCGAGCGTCCCTCTGACCATCACCTCGTGATTTCCGCGGCGCGCGCCGTAGGAATTAAAATCGCCCGGCTTCACGCCTAGTTCCATCAGGTATCGACCAGCCGGACTGTCCTTAGGGATGGAACCCGCCGGCGAGATGTGGTCCGTAGTCACTGAATCGCCCAGCGATGCAAGCACGCGCAAATACTGGAAATCCCGTACGGAACTGGCCGGATCCGCCATGTTGTGGAAGTACGGCGGCTTCTTGATATAAGTGGAATCGTCAGTCCATTCGTACTGATCGCCGGTGGGAGCCTTGATCGAATTCCAGGTCGCGTCGCCTTGGAAAACCTCCGCGTATTCCTTGCCAAACATCTCGGCCCGCACCGATTTACGCACGGTTTCGTTGACCTCCTCCTGGGTCGGCCACACGTCTTTGAGATATACTTTTTTTCCGTTCTCGTCGGCTCCAAGCGGCTCCTTCTGCAAGTCGATGTCGACGCGCCCCGCAAGAGCATAAGCAACCACCAGCGGAGGCGACGCCAAATAGTTCGCTCGCACCAAAGGATTGATGCGGCCTTCGAAGTTGCGATTGCCGCTGAGCACCGCCGCCACGACCAATTTCTCCTTCGCCACTACCTCCGCTACAGCTTCCGGAAGCGGTCCGCTGTTGCCGATACACGTGGTGCAACCATAGCCGACGATGTGGAAATTCAGCGCCTCCAGATACGGCAACAGTCCAGCATCAGTCAAGTAGTCATTGACCACCTTCGACCCGGGAGCGAGGCTCGTCTTCACCCAAGCTTTCGACTTGAGGCCTTTCTCCACTGCCTTCTTGGCCAGCAGACCGGCCGCAATCATTACCGATGGATTCGACGTGTTCGTACAACTGGTGATGGCGGCGATCACGACGGCGCCATCCTGGATCGTCGTTGTGGCACCCCCCATCGTGAGCTGCGCTTTGCGAGGCTCCTCATTGAGCGTGGTCAAGAAATTCTTCTTCACATCCGGCAGGTCGATACGATCCTGCGGCCGCTTCGGCCCTGCCATCGACGGCACCACTTTCGCGAGATCTAGTTCGATAGTCGTGGAGTACTCGGGCTCGGGAGAGTCTTCGGTGAGGAAAAGGCCTTGAGCCTTGGCATAGGCTTCCACCAGCGCGATCTGCTCGGTAGGCCGATTGGTGAGGCGCAGATAATCGAGTGTCTTGTAATCAATCGGGAAGAGTCCGATAGTGGCGCCGTACTCGGGTGCCATGTTGGCGATAGTGGCGCGATCGGCGAGACTCAGCGCCTCAACCCCGGGTCCATAGAATTCAACGAATTTTCCGACCACGCCTTTCTTGCGAAGCATCTGAGTGACGGTAAGGACCAGATCGGTAGCGGTGCAGCCCTCGGCAAGCTTCCCCTTCAGCTTGAAGCCAACCACCTCCGGCAGCAGCATGGAAATTGGCTGTCCCAGCATGCAAGCCTCAGCCTCAATGCCGCCCACTCCCCACCCGACCACGCCGAGTCCGTTGATCATGGTGGTGTGCGAATCCGTTCCCATTACGGTGTCGGGATAGGCGACCGCCGGCGTTTGACCCGCGTCCGTGAAGACCACGGGTGCAAGATATTCAAGGTTCACCTGATGGACGATCCCGGTATCGGGCGGAACCACGCGAAAATTCTGAAAAGCTTTCTGGCCCCAGCGCAGGAAGGCGTAGCGTTCCCGATTTCTGTCAAACTCAAGCAGCGCGTTAAAGCTGAACGAGTCGGCGGTCCCGAATTTGTCCACTTGAACCGAATGGTCGATGACCAAGTCGACCGGAATCAGGGGATTCGCCAGCTTCGGGTCGGCCTCCATCTCGCTGAGCGCGTCGCGCATCGCGGCCAGATCGACCACGCAGGGAACGCCGGTGAAGTCCTGCAGCAGGACGCGGGCCGGCCGGAAGCTGATTTCGTTGACAGGTCCGCCAACCTTCCACTGGGCGACATACTCGATGTCTCCGCGTTTGACGATGCGTCCGTCTTCGTTGCGTAGCAGGTTTTCAAGCAGAATCTTGATGGAATAGGGGATGCGGGAAATGTTGAACCCGGCGGTTTCGAGCGCCTTCAGTGCGAAGATGCGATACTCGCTCTCACCGACGCGGAGCGTTGTGGCCGCCCCGAAGCTATTCAATTCACTCATTTATTCCATCGTACCGAATAGCGTCGGCCTTTGCTGGTTTAGGCGGTTATAGCGGAGAGATCCAAACGCCCAAATTCCACGTCGAACTGAGCCTCGCGCAGGTGCTCGATCACATAGCCTAACGGTCGGCGCTCTTGGATCCATTGCTCCAAACGTCCGTTATCCCAGCGCGCGCCCAGCATATTGAATCCGATTACCCCGCCTGCATGCTCCAGAATGCGAATGCTGGCTTGCTTTCCGGGGATGCGGCGATAATAATCCACGCAGCCCTCTGGAGCGTTCATCACGCGGCCCACAGTCGTGAACTCGATTTCCAAGAACTTCGAGCTGTTATAAAAGATGGGAGGCCGGTAAGCCACCGCATCGCCCAGCATTGCATGTGCGGCGAGTTCGCCTTGCCGTTTCGCGGAATACCAGATTTGTTCCACCAGCACCGACCCGTCCTGCAAGGCAATCTCGGCACAATCGCCAGCCGACCATACATCTTGAAGAGAGGTCTCAAAAGCAGGCGTGACCTGGATCCCGCGGCCAAGCCGAGGCGGGGTGGAGACTTTCCGAAGCCAATCGATCGCCGGACGCACTCCGATGGATACACCCAGGAAGTCGCACGCAATCTCCTCGCCCGAAGCAGTATGTATCGCGCTCACTCGCCCGTTGGCGTCTGATTTCACCTCTGCGATGGATTCGTTCAGCCGCACATCAATGCCATGCTCTCGAAGGTGCGCGGTAATCATTTCCGCCTCCTCTCCTCCCAGCGCGACTGGCCAGTACCACGGCTCGCGAATCAGAAATGTCACCTTCACGCCATGGAATGACAAGCACTCGGCGAGTTCGACACCGATCAATCCGCCGCCAACAATCACGGCCTGCCGACTCGAGGCTGTCAAGCGTTCGCACTCCTCCAGATCCTGCCAGGAAACAAAGTGCGCCAGTCCCTCGCACACCGCATCCACTCCAGGCCACGGGGCTGAATTGGGCACGGACCCCGTCGCCAGAAGCAGCCGATCATATCCCAGCGAAGTCCCCGATTTAAGCCGCAAAGTTCGCGAATTGGCGTTCAGGTCAACCACCCAATCGCGCAGCCGCTCGATCTTCTTGCGGTCGTAAACCTTGCGCTCGAACGGTTCAAGATCGCGGGGCGACATCCGGTCCATGAAGCTGTACATCAGCGCGGTTCGCGAGAAGAAATAGTCCGTCTCGCCGCTGATGACGGTGATCCGGACGTTCGCCTCGCGCTCGCGCAGCGCGAACGCCGCCGTGATCCCGGCTACTCCATTCCCGACGATTACGTAATGCACACAGCCCATCTTAAGCCTGGGCGACAATCGAAGGGTATGATCACGAAACGACTTGGCAACACCGATATGCACTTGACCCCGATTGGCGTGGGTGCCTGGGCTATGGGCGGAGCAGGATGGGCCTTTTCCTGGGGCCCGCAGGACGACGACGAATCCATCGCAGCAATTCGCGCGGCCCTGGAACACGGCGTCAACTGGATTGACACGGCCGCCGTTTACGGGCTTGGCCACTCAGAGGAAGTGGTGGCACGCGCGCTGGAGGGAGTTGGCAAGCGTCCTTACGTTTTTACCAAATGCGAGCGGATCTGGAACGAGAAGGGGGAGATCGCCAAGAGCCTGAAAGCCGATTCGATTCGCCGCGAAGTAGAGGCGAGCCTGCGCCGCTTGAAAACGGACGTGATCGACATGTATCAGATCCATTGGCCGGAGCCGGACGAAGACGTCGAAGAGGGCTGGACCACGCTGTCTCAACTAAAGCAAGAAGGCAAAGTGCGCTGGATCGGCGTCTCGAATTTCAATGTGGCGCAACTGAGCCGGGCTGATCGCATCGCCCCCGTCAGTTCCCTGCAGCCGCCCTACTCGCTCGTTTCGCTGGAGATCGAGGAGTCGGTGCTCCCCTATTGCGAGGAGCACAATGTGGGCGTCATCGTGTACTCGCCTATGAAGTCGGGCCTGCTCACCGGAACGATGACCAAGGAACGCTTCGCCAAGCTCGCTCCCGATGATTTTCGCAAGCGCGCCCTGGCATTCCAGGAGCCCAACTTTACTGAGAATCTGAAGCTGGTGGACATCCTGCGAGAAATCGGAGACAGGCATGGGCGCACGCCTGGCGAGATCGCCATCGCTTGGACGCTGCGCCATCCCGCAGTGACGGCAGCTATCGTCGGGATGCGTTCGCCGAAGCAGGTGGAGGGAGTGGTGGGAACCCTGGAATTCCGGTTAAGTCCGGAAGAGATCGCTGAAATCGACGCCTTCAAACGCGCGGGGCTGTCGTGATCACCACGGCCTTGGCGGAGCGCTTGGACATTCCGCGATAGGCGTGCGGCTCGGAAGCGTTAAAGTACACGCTGTCGCCGGCATTCAAGATGTGTTCTTCATCTTCATAGCGAACGGCTACCGAGCCTTCTAACACGTGCAGAAATTCAGCGCCTTCATGGAAGTGCTCGGTTACTTCATCCGGAGAACGATTTGGAAACTCCGCCAAGTAGGCTTGCAGGCTCTTGTCCTGCGTGGAAAATGCCAGGCACTCGAAGAAGTAGGCGGGCTTGGGGGAATCGGGCCGGTCTGGGAACTGAATCCGCTGATCGGACCGCACGATGGAGAACAGGCCCTTTCTGCGCTTGTTCCCGAAAAAGTGATCGAGACCCACATCGAACACCATCGCGATACGGGCAAGAGTGGGCAGCGTTGGCACGAGCTTCCCATTTTCAAGCTGACTTAACATCGAGGCGGACAGCCCCGTGTGGCGCCCAAGATCGACCAGGGCGATTTTCTTCTTCATCCGAAGCTGATGAAGCTTTCGCCCAAGCTCGTACGAAGAGAGGACGCGGCGGATGGTTTCTTCCGCGTTTTCAGTCGCCATAGAATTCAGTTTATCAAGACTGAATGACTCGCCACTACTTTCTGTGCCACTGAAACGAGTTTCAGTCATCTCGGTTATTGGCACTTCGTTCACGTTAGAGTCGTTCATGAAGACGCCATTTTGACGTCTTCGTGAGGAACCCAGATGCAAAACATGGATGGATACGGCGGACTGCTTGACGATCAACTGGTGAAAATGGCCCAAGGGGCGGACGGAGTTGCGTTTAGCGAGTTGATTCGAAGGCATCGGTCATCGTGCACAAAGCTGGCCCTGTCGATCTTGCGGGATCGACAAGATGCGGAGGACGAAGTGCAAAACGCACTGTGGAAAGCCTATGAACACATCGGACAATTTCAGCAGGATTCAAAGTTCTCCACCTGGCTCACTAGGATCGTCGTTAATCAATGCTTGATGAAATTAAGGCAAGCTCGCCGCGCGAGATTTCTGTATTTGGACGACGCTCAAATCGGCGACGACGCAATCACTCTGGAACTGCCCGATCCTACCAAAGGCCCGGAATATAAGCTTGGACAAACTGAAGTTGCCACAGTGTTGAAAAGGGAGATCCATCGCATTCCTCCACTGTTGAGGAATGTGTTCTTATTGCGGGATATTCAAGAGATGCCGATGCCGGACGTCGCCGCGAGACTTGGTATTTCGGTGGCTGCGGCCAAATCCAGACTGCTGCGAGCTCGCTTGGAATTGCGCCAGCGGATGGCGAAGCACTTCGGGCGGCTAGGCCCTGCTACCTTGACGGCGTAGTTAAACAACTACTACTAGTATTCTCTAAACGCTATTTTACTTTTCCCTTCAAAGGCGTATACTCATGAGAGTTCCGTGAAGGGTGGATGAATTCTTGAATACTCTTGCCAAGGGTACCCGGTATGCGCCTCGAAAGCCCCGCCCCAAGAAGGGCACTCCCGATCAGCCTGAGTGTTGTTGCCCTCGGCTGTTCTTGTCCCAGCAAGCTCCTGAGAGGGGCTCATTCACAATCGCACCCCTTACAATTCGCGAAGTCACCGATGAAGCCCGAGCTCTGAACAGCCAACCCGGCATGCTGCTCGAGTTCGATGGCGATCTGGGGGGAGCCGAGCAACACTGGGCTGTCATCCCGTTTGCTCTTTTCAAAGAACTGCTTGCGATTACTCAGGAGCTTCCAGCGGTGAAGCGTCGATCAAAAAAGGCTCCAGCCTCTTCCTGACGCTCTCGGGAACTTCCGCCTCTACCTCGCAGCTATCGTCCGTGTAACGAGTGGAAAGCACTTTCGCACGCTCGTGAAGGATATGTAAAAGCGAGCCTTCAGCCGTCGGCAGGCGGAACACTGCGTGCGAAACCGGATCGAGAGCCAGACGCTTATCGATCAAGGCCAGCAACTCGTCAAATCCAGTGCCGCTGCGGGCCGATACCGCAATCGCCGATGAGTTTCCTCGAATCCGCGTCTCTCCCAGGATTCTCTGCGCCAGTCCGTGCTCGTCGTCCACTCCTTCGGGCAGTAGGTCGGCCTTGTTCATCACCAGGATTTCTGGAGTATTCTCCGCGCCTATCTCGGCGAGTACTTTGAAAACATGCGCAGTCTGTTGGGCGGCGTGAGGAGAAGAAACGTCTACGACGTGAAGCAGCAGCGATGCCTCTGTCACCTCCTCCAGAGTGGCGCGAAATGCCTTCACCAGAGTGGTGGGAAGATTTCGGATGAAACCCACTGTATCGCTGAGCAGCACCTTACGATGCGATGGCAACAAGATGTGCCGCACGGTCGGGTCCAGAGTAGCGAACATCCTGGCATCGGTAAGCACCCCCGCTCCAGTCAGCCGATTAAAGAGCGTCGATTTGCCAGCATTGGTATAACCGACAAGCGCAATAGTAGCCAACGGAACCGATTGCCGCTGCCGCCGCTGAGTAGTCCGCCCCGATCGTACGCCCTCCAACTCGTCCGAAAGCTTCTTGATCCGCCCATAGATGCGCCGCCGGTCTGTTTCGAGCTGCGTTTCGCCGGGACCTCGCGTGCCGATACCGCCTCCCAGCCTGGACATTTCCACACCCCGCCCCGTAAGCCGAGGCAGCATGTAGTTGAGTTGAGCAAGTTCCACCTGCAACTGCCCTTCCCGAGTCCGCGCGCGGCTCGCGAATATGTCCAGGATGAGCTGCGTGCGGTCGAGAACTTTCGAATCGAGCGCCCGCTCCAGATTCCGCTGCTGCGTGGGAGTCAACTCCGAGTCGAACAGAACCGTATCGGCCTCGTGAAAGCGAATCAGGTCCTTCAATTCTTCGAGTTTGCCGGAACCGACCAGAGTGGCCGCGTCGGGCGCGGTTCGGGCCTGAATTACGATCTCTTCGACTAGCGCACCGGCGCTTTCCGCCAGAGACTTCAGTTCAACGAGCGATTCTTCCGGCGAAAACTGGGGAATGTCAGTCGGCAGCTTGCGGGCTCGCGCCCTCAGGTCGACTCCGACTAGGATCGCCTTTTCCTGCCCGGTCCGTGTCACTTGAATTAGTCCTCCGGCTGGTCGGGCGGGAGCGGAGCGCCAGGCACGAGGGGTCCGGCAGATGCGGTTGGGTGCGTGTTGCCGGGAGTGTGGAAAGGCCTCGAAACGACTACAGTCGAAATCGCATGTTTGAAAATGAGTTGTTCCTGATTGTTGGTCTCGAGCACAACCGAGTACTTATCGAAGCTCTTGATCCTGCCCGAAAGTTTAACGCCGCTCATCAGGTAGATTGTCAGGAAGACTTTGTCTTTCCGGGCGTTGTTTAGAAAAGCTTCCTGAATGTTCTGCGCCAGCTTTTCCATCGTTTTATCCTCTGGCCAGTGGCCCCTCCGTACCGTCTCTATTCCAGGTTGCGACCGGACGGTTAATTTATAATAACTTAACTCCTAAAAATCGGGCGTGAGAGTGAACTGCGGCCAAGGCACTATTTTGCGGATAAGTCGATGACGGCATAGCGGCTCATGAGCGGCAAAGTAAATTCCGTCGCGCCGCCTTCAACCGTGTAATCGAGAAGCTTCGCATCAGGCGTGCCCGAAACTTGGACTTGGTGAACAGGGTACGACCCTAGCACGCGCACCCGCAGGCCCTCCACCGGGCGTTTGGCGTAATCGATCAGATGGAGCCGTGCGTGGGTCCGGTCTCCCGTAAGCCTGCCCACCACTACCTCGCTTCCATAAATCCGCAGCAGTCGCTTATCGTCGGTGAGTTGCGATCGGACCTTATGGGCCATCAGATTCGCGTCAGCAGCCTCGGCCTTTGGAAAATCCTTGCTCCCGATTCGCACGTTCACGTCGAGGCGCGGATCGGGTGCCGGCACGATGCGAAACAGTAGGTTATGCCTAGCCAGCAGGTTCATCAACTCGCCGGATTCGTCCGTTCCGTCGTCTATGAAACCGATGTTGGCCAGCGCGGGCAGCTCCACTGGCTTGAGCTGCTTAAGGAACGGAAGGATCTGCGAGAGCGCACTCAATCCCTGTGGATCGGTGTGAATCAGGGCGTCCGCATCGTAGGCATAAGCTTCCGCTGCGGCGAGCGAGGCTGCGTCGCCTTTTACGTCATAGTAAAAACGCCCGTTTCCCGCGCGCTGAATGCGCCAGCCATTCGCGTCCAGCCACGGGCTGCGGCTCGCGGACGCCTCGTTGTTCCGATACTCCACTCCGGGAGGGGGCAGCTTGTGCAGAGATTTCAAGTCGGTAGAGGGACAAAGGCGATCCACCCCCGCTTTGTTCGCTATAGATGGATCGCCATCCCAAACCAGGCAAGGCAGCAGAGCGGCTAGGAAAAATAGCACTCTAGCACCAAGCGACGAAATGTGGGGCAGCCAATCCTGGCTGCAGCCGCCTTTTCAGGCGGCTTTGTTCCGGGCAGAAGGCAACTGGTTTTGATGAGCCTCATACTAGACCTCAATGCTCTTCAGATGAATCTTTTGAAGATCGTAGACGCCCAAGCCGAGCTTCGACGCGTACTCGATATGTCCCGGCTCGCGAATAAATCGATTCACGTTCGGATCAAGGTCGCCGCCCCTCTGCTTCACATTCGTCATCGAGCGATCCCACACCGAAATTGCGCCTTCCTGCTTGCGCTTTTCGTCAATCACGTCGATCAGCAGCCGGTCCAGCGCGATCGGGTCGGTTCCAAACACGATCTGCTTAGGATAAAAATAGAATTTCGGGCTCTTGGCGAACGGGCCCCCATGCCAAATCCCGCGCAAGCCATCCATCACGTTCAGCACAGTCTTGGAGCGTAGCGGTTCGAGTGACGCGAGCGTGCCGATGAAGGACAGTGTATTCGTCTTCTCACGGTAATGCGAGCGGGCCACGTTGGAGAAATTGCCATAAGCGATGTTCTTGAGGCAGCCGGTTACGCCCGCCGCGCCGTGATCCTTCATATTCGGCACATTGATAATCTTTGTGAACCGTTCCGAAACATGGCGGACTAAATTCGAGCGGGTGTCGTCCTCACCAAAAAAATCTACCTCGACATAAGTCTTTGGATCGTACCCGATAATGGACCCGCGCGATTTCTCAATCGCGTCGATGTTTACTCCAGCCGGAACAAACCGGTCATAGTGGACGCTCGAGAGTTGATCCGGAAAGCGCTCGTAAATCCATACCTGTGAAGGTTTCAAGCCAACCGAGATCAGATTTTCCACAATCCCGGCCACCACTTCGGGGGTGGACATTACTCCTGGCGCGCCCGAGCAATTTACTTTGATCCCAACCACGTCCGAGGGCGCAAAGAAACTAGCCCAAGCATCGCGGCTGTCCTTCTGAGCGGTGAGCGCCCGCATTCCTTGTGAAAGCATCTCGCGGACGGTAGGAGCATCCACTTTTCCGCTCGAACTGTCGATGGATTTTTCAGAATGGGTGCGGACTGCCGTGCCTGGATATTTCCCTGGCATTCCGCGTGCAGATTCAGGTGCGAAACGGCTCACTGATTTATAGGCCGGTTCGCCACGGACCGCAGTCGTGCCGCCGAGTGCGGGGGCAGCGGCCGCTAGTTGCAGAAAGCTCCTTCGGTGCATATAGCTATGTTAGCCCCTCGCCACTTCCGAGAAATCGGAAACCAAGCCATTCAAGGGTCCGTCGCTTTACCTTGGTATACTGGAAGTCACTCCTAAGTTCATGAAGCATCTCAGTTTTCTCGCCCTCTTCTCATCTTTGGCCTGCGCGGCCGATTTCAACACGGGCCAAGCCGCCCGCCTGATTATCGGGCAGCCCACCTTCACCGCCCAATCGACCGGCATCCCCTCCGCATTTCAACTCGGTGCCGTGGGCGGAGTCGCCTATGCGAACGACACCATTTTCGTCGTGGATGGGAACCGGGTTCAAGCCACCCCCATTCAGAACCGTCTCCTTATCTACAGAAATATTTCTGGGTTCGTTAGAGATCCAAGTCAGGACCTCGTGCAGGGCCAGCGTTGCCCGGTTTGCGCTGGAAGTTCCGCGGTCAAACAGGCCGATGCTGTTGTAGGCCAGCCCGATTTCGTCAGCACTGCTACGGGACTCACCTCGTCGAACTTCAGAACGCCTACGTCAGTGGCAAGCAATGGCCAAGTTCTGGCCGTGACTGACACCGACAACAACCGCGTATTAATCTGGAGAACCATTCCCACCGTGAACGGCCAGTCGGCCGACATCGTGCTGGGCCAAACGGACTTCAAGACCGTCAAACAGCCGCCTGTGGTGGATAACAAATCGTTCCGCGGCCCGCAAGGGGTCTGGATCCAGGGCACGCGTCTCTTTGTCGCCGACACGCAGAACCATCGCGTGATGGTCTGGAATACGATCCCGACCACGAACAATCAGCCAGCCGATTATGTTCTGGGCCAACCCAATTTCACCAGCGCTCCGCAACAAAACATCGCCATCGGTAACGCTGACGCAAAGCCCGACAATCTTCTGAATCCGGTATCGGTCACCTCGGACGGGCAGCGTCTATTCGTCACCGATCTGGGCCACAACCGCATTCTGATTTGGAACGCCATCCCAACTCAGACCCAGCAGGCAGCCGACGTCGCCGTTGGTCAGCCGGATTTGACGAGCGCATTTGCGAACAATACTCCGGCCACCTGCACAGCCACCGGTACCGACGCTACCACCAATAAGCCGACTTACCCGGCCCGTTGCGCTTCCACCCTCAGTTTTCCGCGGTTTGCTCTTTCCGACGGAACCCGCCTTTACGTGGCCGATGGCGGCAACGACCGGGTTCTGGTCTACAGCAAGATTCCGGCGGTGAGTGGCGCGCGAGCCGACGCGATCCTAGGGCAGGCCGATGAGTTCGCCGACGTCATTACGGACAGCAGCGACACCTTCCGACCAGATGCGAATATTACTCGCTCCAGTTCGGACACGATCCGGACGCCTAGCGCCCTGGCGTGGGACGGTTCGAACTTATATGCCAGCGACCCGTATGACCGGCGGGTTCTGGTTTACACGCCGGCAGATGTCGCTCTGCCGCTCAATGCGGTTACGAATGCTTTCAGCCGGGCTGTGTTCGCCGTCGGAACGGTGGACTTGGCTGGCACCATCAAGGAAGGCGATACGGTCACCATTACGGTGAACGGAACGGCTTATACTTACACGATCGTCAAAGCCGACACCCTGACCACAATTGTCACCGCGCTCGTGAATCTGATCAATAAATCTCCCGGCGATCCCAATGTTTTCGCCATTGCCAATCCGGGTTTCAACGAGGTGGTGCTTTCAGCCAAAGTGGGCGGTGCTGGGGGCAATTCGATTACGCTCGCCGTCAGCACATCCACTAGCGCAGTGGTTACTGCAACAGCGTCCGGTGCCAGCTTGGGCCGCGGCCAGTCAGCGGCGGAAGTTGCACCAGGCACTCTTGTCTCCATTTTCGGAACAAATCTGTCGGACACCAATGCGATCGGCCAGCCGAATTCCAATGGCGAGTATCCAACCACCTTGGGCGGGGTGACTGTGTACTTTGACGGCATCAAAGGCCCGCTGCTCAGCGTATCCTCCACCCAGATCAACACTCAAGTCCCATTTGGCGTGCAAGACACTACCGGCGTCAGTTCATACGTGGTAACCAAGCATCGCGACGGAACCGTTACCGCCACTACCGCTGTCAACGTTCCCATCGTGCTGCAAAACCCCGGTATTTTGGCGGGGGACGGACCGGATCCGCGGCCTGCCTTCGCCATTCATACTACGAGCTTCAGCACTGCGGTTGTGGATGTGAGCGGTAACAGCAAAGCGAACGACACTGGCACCATTACTATCAATGGCACAAGTTACGTTTACACGGTTCAAAGCAGCGACACGCTCTCGAAGATTCGGGATGCGCTAATCGGCCTGATTAATGCCGATCCGAATTCTCCCGTGACCGCCATCGCCGCCGGCCAGTATACCCGCATCATTCTCACAGCCAAGGTAGTGGGACCGGACGGCAATGGCATCACGGTGGCTACCGCGGGGAGCACGAGTGCTCAGCTAGCGCTGACGGCTCTGCAAACTGCCACTTGCTGCGCAAGCACCGCTGGCTCTCAGGTGACTGTGGATAACCCGGCTGTTCCGGGCGAGATCATTTCCATTTTCGCGACCGGCATCGGTCTGGTCCAAACGGGCGATCCTAACTTTATGGCCAATACCGGGATCGTGTACAACGGCACAGCCCAGAATTCGCCCACACAGCCAGTGGACGACGCCCAGCTTGGCGGCACGACCGCTAACGTGCTGAATGCAGGTCTAAAGCCGGGTTTGCTGGGAGTTTACGAAGTGCAGCTTCAAATCAGCCCGACTCTTCCGACCAATCCTCAGACCCAGCTTTTTATCGCCCAGAATGTATTCACGAGCAATATCGTGACAATTCCGGTGAAGGCTCCCGACAGCCAGTAACAGCAATCAGACAAGACAGTGGATCGTTTTCACGTTCATAATTTCGGGTGCCGGGCCTCCCAAGCCGATGGAGCGGCTATCGAGGCAGCTTTGACAGCTAAGGGAATGAAGCCGGAGTCCGAAGTCCGAGCGGCCCAACTCGTGATTTTGAACACTTGCACCGTCACTTCAAACGCTGATGACGACGTGCGCCAGACTATCCGTCGAGTCCACCGCGAGAACCCGTCCGCCCGCATTCTCGTGACGGGCTGCTACGCCCAGCGAGCGCCGCAAGATCTAGCCTGCATGCCTGGCGTGGAGTGGGTGGTGGGGAATTCGCATAAGGTGCAGATCCCGGAGATCCTGGATTCAGCCAACGGAGCGCCTTACCACGGGGGAGTCCACGTCGGGGATATTTTCGCGCAACACGATTTCCTGGCGGCCCCAGTCGAGGACGCGGCAGGGGACCGGACCCGTCCCAATCTCAAGATCCAGGACGGCTGCAACAATCGATGCTCCTTCTGCATAATCCCCTTCGTGCGCGGACGCAGCCGCAGCGCTCCCGCAGAGCGGGTGATCGAGCAAGTGGGCGCGCTGGCAACCCGCTACCGTGAAGTCGTCCTGAGCGGAATCAACCTCGGCAGATGGGGACGGGAGCCCGGCAGCACCATCCGATTGGCGGACCTGCTGAGACGCTTGCTCGCCGAAACGGATATCGAACGGCTGCGGCTGAGTTCAGTCGAGCCCATGGATTTCAGCGACGATTTGCTTGGACTGATGGCAGGCTCGCCGAGAATCGCCAAGCATGTTCATGCCCCGCTCCAATCCGGCTCCGATCGCGTGCTGAGGCGGATGCACCGGAAGTATCGTCCCAGGCACTACGAAGATCGGGTCCGGAAGGCGCGGGCGCTCATGCCGGATGCAGCGATTGGCGCCGACGTCATGGTCGGTTTTCCGGGCGAGACGGACGAGGAGTTTGAGGAGAGCCGCGCATTTATCGAAAGCCTTCCCTTCACTTATCTGCATGTATTCACGTACTCTGAACGGCCTGGCACACCTGCTGCCGAGAGTGCCGATCAGGTACCGATGCCAGTTCGAAAAGACAGGAATCGCATTCTGCGCGATCTAGCAACCTCGAAAAACCTGCAGTTCCGAATGGCTATGATTGGCAAGACCTTGTCCGTAGTCACGCTGGACCAGGATGCGCTGAGTGACAACTTTTTAAGAGTGGATTTGAATCGAAAAGGCGAGGCCAATGTACTGCGGGAAGTGAAAATCGGAGCTTTATCGGGGATCGGTCTGCGTGAGGCCGATCCCCTGATGATCTTCTAATTACCGGCCGCGAGCGCTGCTTCCGCCGGAGGACGCTCCGCCTCGGGCACCACCGCCGGAGGATGCACCGCCGCCAGATGATGCACCGCCGCCGCTGCCCATTGAAGGCATTCCACCGCCGCGAGATGCGCCCACGGAGCCAGATGAAATGTCGCTCACCCCAGAACTGCGGCTGCTAGAGTAAACCGAGCCGGAACTGCCGGACCCCATGCCAACCGGACCTCGCGAGTGATTCGCAATCGTTCCCCGAATGGCCGAATTTCCGCCGTAATTGCCAGTGGATCGCCGAGAAGTGGCAGCTCCATTCGCTGAGGTACTCCCGCCTCCGCCAGACCCCGAGTTGTAGTAACCGCTTCCCGGGTAGTAGGATCCACCGTAGTAGGGGTAGTAATACCCAACCGTGTAAGGACTATAGTAGCCGTAACCGAACGGACTGAAAGCCATTCCGCCCAGCGGAACGAAGGTATACATTCCGAACATCGGGTTGAAGAACCATCCACCCGAATACCCTCCCATGTAGCCGCTTCCGTATGAATTCGAGTTGTTGGAGCCGGTATACATGGAACGTGCAGCAGACACATTCGCCGTAGCCAGATACCCGGAGCGGCGCGAACTCCAACGGGTGAGTTCGTCTCCCGCCTTCGCGTCGAACTTCTCCGCCATCAGCGTGCCCCCGAGTTGGGTTTCCTTGCCGCGCTTGAGAGTTAATTGGTCGGTAGCCGTCTTAACGAGAGCCTCGCCCTCGTAAACCCGCAGACGGCTCGGATCGCTTGTGAACCCGTAGAGTCCAGCCTTCTCCAGAATCGTCGTCGTGCCGTTGAAGAGCACTGAGATGACGTTTCCCTTGGTGTTCGCGGAGGCGGAGTCTTTGGTAAAGTCCACCGATTCAACGAGAATCTCGCCTTTCAGCAGCTCGAATCGCGTATCGCTCAATTGGTTGGAAAGCATTCGAACTTCACTGTTCTCAGCTACCCTTAAGAACGATCCCGGAGTGAGCAGAATTTCCGCGCGTCCTTCCTCGGTCCTGAAAACCTCGTTCACCTTGATGGCGGGGAAGTGCCCAAACTTCATCTCAACTGCTTTGTCTTGAATGTATGCACTGCCATCGACGTAGTGGACGACGCCCGAATGCACGGAAATTACGGATTGCCCGTTTGCCGAGAAAATGGCAAGCGAGCCCAAAATAAGAGTAGCCCCGGTTAGACGCATGTGGTAATCCTGCTAAATTACGAGACGCATGTCAAGGGGGAGTGGTTACCGCGCCTTAATCTAACGCTGCTCGGTAACGGATTTGTCGGCCAATTCTCCCACAATCGGGAGCCGGAACTGCTCTTCTTGACTGGCTTTGATGATCATGAAGATCCAGGCTCCGAAAACCACCGCTTTCAGGAGGGCGGGAACCACGTGGTAAAAATGCAGCCCCTCCGCTGGCCAGCTAAATAGCGGCCGCAGCACCCACTCGATAATCAGCCACGCGACGAACAGGTACAGGCCCTGAAAGGCATCGAATCGAACGCGTGCGTTGTGCCGAAAATTCGCCGACGCCAACACGACGATCGCGGCCAGCCATCCCACGAGGGGAACGTAACAGAGCAAGGAAGCGGTGCGCGGGCTGATTCCTGAGAGAACGTCAGGTGCCGGTGCCGAAGCTGGAACATTGGGCTGGCGCGTACCGCAGGCGGCGCAAAAAGTGTCGGTGATTCCGACGCGGGCTCCGCATTTGCAGCAGTACGGCATATGGCTTGTTACTCTAAACTACGATATTTCCACCGCGCAGGTTCCTGCTTAGTTATGATACGATTTCGGCACATGCGATCTACGCTCATTGCGATACTCCTTTGTATTTCTCCCGTCTTGCACGCCGCCAAGACTCTGGACGTTTATCTTATCGATGTGGAGGGCGGCCAGGCAACCCTCATCGTCTCGCCTGCCGGGGGATCGATGCTGATCGATACGGGTTGGCGAGGGTTCAACGGCCGCGACGCGGACCGCATCGTCACGCTAGCCAAGCACGCCAAGTTGAAGCAGATCGACTATGTTCTGATAACTCATTACCACCGCGATCACGTCGGCGGAATCACGCAATTGGCGGACAGGATGAAGATCGGCGCGTTTGTCGATCATGGCCCGAACTTGGAAGAGTCCAAGGTGACCCGCGAAGACTACGCAGACTACGAGAAGGTGCTTCCGCGAGGTCAGCACATTGTGGTCAAGCCCGGCGATAAAATTCCGGTGAAGGGTCTAGACATAACGGCGCTCACGGCAGCCGGGGAACACATATCTGCTGCGATGGCTGGCGCGGGACAGCCGAATCCCGCGTGTGCCAGCGTCCAAAAGAAGGAGGTGGACACGTCTGAGAACGGACGCTCGCTTGGCACGTTGATCTCTTACGGCTCGTTCCGGCTGCTGGATTTAGGCGACCTTACCTGGAACAAAGAGACGGAACTGGTGTGCCCGAATAACCTGATCGGCACGGTGGACGTGTATCTCACCACTCATCATGGGTCGGACCAGTCTGGAAATCCCGTCCTGGTGAATGCCATCCACCCGCGCGTGGCGCTGATGAATAACGGGGCCAAGAAGGGTGGAAGCCCGTCGGCCTGGCAGGTTATCAAGGATGCGCCTGGGATCGAAGACATCTGGCAGGTTCATTATTCAATCGAAGGGGGCACCGAGCACAACACCCGCGATAGTTATATCGCGAATGTCGACGAAAATTGCGAGGGGAAATACTTGAAACTATCAGCGCAGCAGGATGGGTCGTTTACCGTTTACAATTCGCGGAACAAGTTCGAACACAGCTACCCTGCCAAGGCTAGATGAGGTTCGCAAATTTATTGCTCGTGTTCGCCGCGTGTGCCTGCGCCGAGATGAAGTCAGTGAATCCGACGATCAAGAAGATCGTGGATTCCGTGTCCGAAGAGCGGATGGCCCAATCGCTCAAGAAGCTGGAAAGCTTCGGAACGCGCGACATTTTTTCCAGTCAGGAAGACGAAACCCAGGGCATCGGAGCGGCGCGGCGCTGGATCTCCGCTCAGTTCAAGAGCTACAGTCCCAAGCTGCAAGTCACGTTCGACAGCTACAAGGTAAAGAAGAAAAACCGCATCTTTCGCGACGTCGACCTCTATAACGTCGTGGCCGTGCTGCCAGGCACCCAGAGTCCCGAGCGGCAATTCATTCTCAGCGCCCATTACGATTCAGTTGCCCTGAAACGCAGGCCGGAAGGGGCACCCCCCGCCACGGGCGACGAGCTTGTGTACAGCGAAGACACCCTTGAGAAAGTGGCTCCTGGCGTGACGGATGACGGCAGCGGGACGGCTGCCGTTCTCGAGCTGGCGCGCGTGATGAGCCAATACGAATTTGAGAAGACGATCGTCTTCATCGCGTTCGCGGGCGAGGAAGAAGGGCTGATCGGGGCCAGTTTGTACGCGCGCAAGGCGCATGCCGGCAAACAACAGATCGACGGGGTGCTCAACAACGACATTATTGGCAGCGATCTATCGGGCAACGGCCACAGCGAGAACAATTTGATCTGGGTTTTCTCGGAAGAGCCGGCTGATTCGTCTTCCCGGCAACTGGCCCGCTACGTTCGCGATGTCGCCGAACGCTACATCCCTTCGATGCATGTGGGTCCGGTGTTCCGGCACGACCGATTTGGCCGGGGCGGCGACCACACTCCGTTTAATCAGGAAGGCTACGCGGCGGTTCGCGTGACCACTCCCAACGAGAACTTCGCGAATCAGCACACGCCTACCGATACGTTCGCGAACACGTCGGTCCCCTACACCGCTCGCGTGGCCAAAGTTAACGCGGCTGCACTGGCCAGTTTAGCGCTAGCGCCGAAGGCTCCCGTTGTTACGGAGGAGATCGCGAAGGGTCCGCGAAAAGGTCAGTTGTCGCCGTTGATTTCGCGTGGCAAGTCGCGTTACGATGCACGGCTCAGATGGAAGAACGACAACCCTGAAGAAGATTTGGCCGGATATGTGGTGGTCTATCGGCAAACTACGTCGGCCTTCTGGGAACGCGAGATTTTCGTCGGCAAGGTGACTGAGTATGAACTGAAAGATGTCTCGATCGACAATCTCGTGTTTGGCGTGAAGGCCGTGGATTGGGATGGAAATGAGAGTTTGGTGTCGGCCTACGTGACCGCGCCGAGAGCAAAAATCGAGATCGACGTTTATTGAGCGCGCTGCTCTGCACGGTCCGGGGCTGCCGCCTGCCGCTGGCTCGCGAGGAACGGCGGCTGTTTTGTCCGAATGGACATTCGTTCGACATTGCCCGCAGCGGGTATGCCAACCTGCTTCAGCCGCAGGACAAGAGGTCTAAGCAGCCGGGAGATACGGAGGCCGCAATCGCTGCGCGGCGGAGATTGCATGATCGCGGCGTCACTGAGCCAATGCTGCGAGGAATTGCGGGGATGCTCCCCGGCCCAAACGATACCGGTCTCGATGTCGGCTGCGGAGAGGGTTTCTACCTGGGCACGCTTGCTCGCGAGATCGGCTTCGATGCCCACGGCGTTGATATCTCGGTTCCGGCCATTGATGCCGCAGCTCGGCGCTACCCCGAATGCGCATGGATCGTGGCGAACGCCGATCGCTTCGTGCCCTACGCAGACGGCTCGTTCTCTTGCATTTTGTCAATCACGGCGCGGATGAATTCGAGTGAGTTTCGGCGCGTCCTGCGTAAGGACGGCAGCTTGCTTGTTGCGATTCCCGCACCTGAGGATCTCATCGAATTGCGCGGCGCGGGGCGGGATCGCGTGGCCCGAACCGTCGAGACATTCGCAAAGGAGTTCAGGCTAGTCGATCAGCGCCGCGCATCGACCGCCATCGATCTGGATGCTCCTGCGGTTCACGATGTGCTCCTTTCGATCTACCGGCCGATGCGATCTCAGCCCCCGGAAGCGATGAAAGTCACGTTCAGTCTCGACCTGCTGCTGTTCCGAGCAGTATAACTTCGGTCACCTCGCGCTACGCTGGAACTTATCCCCATGGCGCTTCTTACTCTGGTCCGGCACGGCCAAGCCTCTTTTCTTTCCGACAACTACGACAAGCTCTCGGACCTCGGCGAACACCAAGCTAGAAAGCTCGGCGAGTACTGGGTGCGAAGCGCAGTCAGTTTTGACCAAGTCTACTTCGGCCCTGCTGAGCGACACATTCGTACTGGCGAACTGGTCATCGAGGCGTACTTGCAAGCCGGTCTGCCGTGGCCGGATCCGGTCGCCCTGCCGGAAGTGGACGAGTACTCGGGCATCGAAGTAATGCGCGCCTTTCTGCCCGGGCTCATGGAGAAGGACGAGGACATTCGCGCCCTGGAGGCGCAATTTCGAGCCGCCGGCGATCGCGGCGCAGCAGCTCGGGTCTACGATCGTCTCTTTCAACGCATCACCCGCATGTGGGTGGCTGGCGAACTCGATTCACCTGAAATCGAATCCTGGCAGCGATTCTGCGAACGCGTGGAGCGCGGAATCGCACGCATCCAAGAGGGCTCGGAAAAGAACGGACGAATTGTGGTGTTCACATCGGGCGGAGTGATCGCGGCAACTGCGCGCCTCGCCCTTGAACTTTCGGCCCGGAAGACGCTCGAACTAAGCTGGACATCTCGGAACGCCAGCTACGCCGAGTTTTTGTTTTCAGGCGACCGGTTCTCATTTAGCGGATTCAATGCAGTGCCTCATCTCGAAGATCCAGCGCTCATCACTTATCGTTAGAAAGATTACGAATACGTTTTCCCGTGTAACTGTTTGGGGATTAAAATTGTCTAACATTCGAAATGGAAGGCTCTCACACACCCGAGGGTAAAATATTCGAAGTCCTTCTAGTGGAAGACAATCCGGCGGATGTGCGCCTTACTCAAGAAGCTCTCAATGAGACCAAATTGCCCTATAGTTTGCATGTTGCAAGGGACGGAGTCGAGGCGATGCACTTTCTTCGCCGTGAAGGTCACTACGCGGATGCGCCCACTCCCGATCTCATCTTATTGGATTGGAACCTTCCGAAGATGGACGGTCGGGAAGTGCTCCGCGAGATAAAAGAAGACGCCTTCTTGAGGAAAATTCCCGTGGTGGTCCTAACGACATCACGAGCGACGAGTGATATCGTCCGCGCATACGATCTTCACGCAAACTGTTTCATCACCAAGCCGGTGAACGTGTTCCAATTCTTTGAGGTGATCAGCGCCGTCGAACAGTTTTGGCTCAAAACCGCCACTTTGCCCAATGCGGGCGCAAGTTCTGGTATGGGAAACTGAAATTAGCTGATGAAGTTTGCGTCCTTGTTCCTGATCGCCATTGCGAATCCGCACCTTCAGGGGCAGACGGGCGGCGTGTCAACTGAGTGGGACCTACGCAGGCTGCTCGACGCGTTGGTCGTGCAAACCGATCACCTGAAGTCTGTAATTGCTCAGGTGAAGACTGATGCGATGGTTGCGAATGGCGCTCCTCAAGCTTACATCTCTCAATGGAAGACGGCGCAGACCGAGCTGACCTATCTTCAAGGTTCCGTGGAATCGCTGGCTAAGCAGCCCGAGCGGCTTCCTCTTGCGCTGGACGCCTTCTTCCGTATGCAGGCAATGGAATCGACACTCGGCTCCGTCTTCGAGGGGATGCGCAAATATCAAAATCCCGCGCTCGCCGATCTCTTGCAGGGCGTAGTGAATGAAAACAGTACCAATCGAGACCGGCTTCGACAATATATTCAGGATCTTTCCGTGCAGAAAGAACAAGAGTTTCAAGTGGCGGACAAGGAGGCTCAGCGTTGCCGGGCCACAATCCTGCACGAGCCCGTCCCCCGGGAGAGGCGCAAGTGACTGAGACATCCATTTTCGTATGCAGCATATGCAATGAACCTTCTACTCAAATTTGCGTTGCCTGCACGAAGGACGCTTGCCGCAATCATCGTTGCGCACGCTGCAAGCGGTGCAGTGACTGCTGCGAGTGCGAGATGCCGCTAACCGCTCCCGAGCCGCCGACAGCTCCGGATCCGGTGGAGTCCGTTCCCGATGTACCGGAAGTTCATGAGCACGACGTCAATCATTTGACGTTCCATGAACCTGAAAGCTGAGTTGGTGAAGCGGAGAGCGCTGCTCATTGCGCCGTTCGCGTTCCTGGGATTGGTGGCGGTGTCGTCGAGAAGTGCCCCAAAAGACAAGCGCCAGGGCGATCCAAATGAGGAAGTCGACATTGTCGAGTTTGACGATCGCGGAAAGCGACTCGGTTCAAAACGCGTGCATCAGGTGGTGAAGTCCGATGCGGAGTGGAAGAAGCAGCTCAGCGCTCAACAGTTTTACGTCACTCGGCGACAATCGACCGATTCTCCATTCACCGGCACTTATCATGATCTCCACGAGTCAGGATTGTATCGCTGCGTCTGCTGCCGCACCGCTCTTTTTAGCTCGCAGGCAAAGTTCGATTCAGGCACGGGCTGGCCGAGTTTTTGGGCACCTGTCGCCGAGGAAAATATTCGGACGATCAAAGACGTGAGCATGTTCATGGAGCGGGTGGAGGTAGTTTGCAGACTTTGCGCCGCTCACTTAGGGCACGTATTTGAAGACGGGCCAGCGCCCACGAACCAGCGGTATTGCATGAACGAATCAGCTTTGCGGTTTGTGCCGTTCGCTGGCTAGGGTGAACCATTCCCCCGTTTTTTCAAAACGAACCCAATTCAGCTAGTGTACGATGGTTCACATGCTTTCTCGGCGAGCCATGTTGGCAGGCGCTGGCTCTTCAATGCTGGCCGCGGCTCAACCCGAGAAGCCTAACTTTCTATTCATCCTCGCCGACGATCATGCTGGCTACGTTCTAGGCGCGGATGGGAACAAGCTCGCCCGCACCCCGAATCTGGATCGCTTGGCCGCCGAAGGAACACGCTTTGCACGCCACTACTGCAATTCGCCGGTCTGCACTCCGTCGCGCCAAAGCTTCTTGACCGGCCAAATGCCGCATATGGCTGGAGTAACCCGGCTACCCACGCCGCTTTCCGACGATAAGCCCACGCTCGCGAAGCAGTTTCGCAAAGCCGGATACACGACAGCGGTGTTCGGCAAAATGCATTTCAACCGTCCCGGCGAGAATGGCATGCATGGGTTCGATGTGGCACACACGGAAGACATTCTGACCGCCGGATGGCAGACAAATACAGTCCCCGGCCCTCTTCCATCGGGAACTCGGATCAAGCCGCCGTGGAAGCCGCTCAAGGACCCTGCCCGCATCTGGCTCAACGCCGACAAACTCCCCTACCCTCGCTACGATGCCGACATGCGGGCGAGCTATCAAATGCGTCTTGTGGAGAAGTATCTGGAAGGCAATCGCGGGCGGCCTTTTGCCCTGTGGGTGAGCTTTCTAGAGCCGCACTCGCCCTACGATTTTCCTTTCGAGTATCGCGACAAATACCAGCCTGAGAAATTCCATGCGCCCCGGCCAGGGGCGGAAGATGCGTGGCAGATTCCGCTGATCTTCCGCGATCTGAGCGACGGCGATAAGCAGGGCATCAACGCCGCCTACTACACCTCGGTCGAGTATCTGGATCGGAATGTCGGCCGACTGCTTCAAAAACTCAAGGAATCGGGGCTAGACCGGAACACGATGGTGGTGTACATGGCGGATCACGGCTACAATCTCGCTCAACACGGCCGTTTCGAGAAGCACTGCGGTTTCGATCCGGCGCTGCGTGTGCCGTTGATCATGCGCCACCCGGGCCGAATCAAGTCTGGAGTGGTGCGCGATTTGACGGAGCACATTGACGTGCCCGCGACCATCGTGGACATGCTGCAACTCGACCCGCTCCCAATCACGCATGGCCGAAGCCTGCGCCCGTACCTCGCAGGCAACCAGCCCCAAGCCCGCGACCACATCTTCAGCGAGTACCTGGAGAATGAGGAAGCTTACATTCGCACCGATCGCTGGAAATTCATCTATTGCACCGGCAAGCGCGAGCGCAAGGACGGATACGTTACTGACAACCCGACCCCGGGCCGCTATCGAATCTTATTCGATCTGAAGGACGATCCAGGCGAATTTCATAACGTCATCAAAGAGCATGTCCAGATCGGAGGGGAGTTGCAGCAGCTCATGCTTCAACGCTTCCGGACAACCCATCCAGACGTTTCGATGGAACCGAAACTCGCGAACGAAGACGAGATTCTCGATTGGTATTTGCGCCCGCGCGATGTTTAGCCAACGCGCTTCAGTCGGGAAACATTGCCGGATTAATGCCCGGAATGATGTGCAGAGCGTTCTTATAATAAAGCTTCTTCAAGACTTCATCTGGAAGTTCAAGGCCATACATTTGCCAGAACGCGTGATATTTCCGGTAGTAATCGAAGTATTCGTCGCCTGTTTCTAAAACGCGAAAGTAGGTGGGATACTCATCCACATTCCAGGAATCTTTCCCGAACATCACCCGGTCCTGATACTTGATCATGAACTGCCGCGCGAATTTCGGCTGACGCCCCAGATCGTACAGAACCGCGCCAATCTCGGTATACATGTTTGGAAGTCGGTCCATCAGCCGAGCCAGCTCTGCCAGGTTGGAGCCATACCAGCCCAAGTGCGCATCGATAAAATTCGTATTCGGATGTTTCGCGAAGAGGTTGTGCTGCTCGGTCATGAGCGTTTCCCAACTCGGGTACTTCTCTGGAGGACGAGCCCGTCCGGCATGCGTCTTTAGCTCCAGCCAGCGTTCGTTATTTTTATCCATCGGCTGAAAGAACGACCACGGTTCGGCAGTGTGAATCAGCACCGGTATTTTGAGACGGCCGCAAGTCTCAAAGATTTGATCGAAACGCGGATCGTCGACATGAACGCGCTGCCCCTTCGAGTCTTTCAAGTCCATTCCGAAATTCTTAAATATTTTCAGACCCTGCGCACCGCTGCGGACATCCTGTTCGAGTTGGGACGCGGCCCGCTTAGAATATTCGGGATCGTCCAGTCCGGTGAAATCGATATTTGCGAATACGATGAACCGGTCCTTATAGTTGCCCTTCATGTTCTGAACGCCCTTGGCCAGCTTGTCGCCATAACCGCCGCTGAGGTTCACCATTACACGCAGATTGATGCGGTCCATATCGCGCACGAGCTGATCCAGCTTGTCCTTCGACATGGTCGAATTCTGATGATTATGTACATCGATGAACGGATATTTTGCACGAGCCACCGGGTGCTGCGGCACCACCAGCGTCGATTTGGGCGAGTAATCCTCGATCGACATAGTCTGTGATCGAGTCGCCAGCGGCAGCGCCGCAATCAGCAAGAAAGCGAGTCTATTAGGCATGAGTACCGACAGAAGCGGAATTAAGAAGCATAACAATCCGGGAGCGAATTTGCTCGGTTACCGCCGTCCTGGCTTGCAGCGCGAGGCCGCTGGTGATAATAGGATCGCCGACCCGAACGCAGACGTCGCCGCCGCGAACATGCAGCGAGTGCATGGGCAAGATTTCGCGCGTTCCGCACAGCGCCACGGGCATGATCGGCACCCCCGCCTTGATCGCAGTGTACGCGGCTCCCTCTTTGAACTCCTGCAATTCGCCGGTCTCGGAACGTCCTCCTTCGGGAAAAATTAGCACCGAAATGCGTCGCTCATTGATGATCTTCGCCGCATGCGAAAGCGCCCGTATGGAGCCGCGCGGATCGTCGAGCGGCACTGCGATGTGGCCGGCGCGCTGCAGGTGCGTGCCCAGGAACGGGATCTGAAATAAACCTTTCTTGGCCATAAACCGAAAATTGACCGGAAGGATCGAGAGGATAACCGGCGTATCCATATAACTGAGATGATTCGGACAGATGATATAGTGCGCGCCGGGCGAGATCTTGTCGAGACCTTCCGCCTCAACGCGAATGCGGCAGAGAACGCAGATCGCCCGGCCCCAGGATCGCGCGAGTTTCATCTGCCGGTCCCCCGTGGGATCGAAGAACGAGAGAACCACTCCATACGCTCCGAACAGAATAGTGGCGATCGTGGCGAGGGGAACGGTAATCAGAATCGCGCGCAGAAACGACATTTTCTATCTATTGTACGAGCAAGGCTCGCGCTTCACCCACCACGAAAAGAGATCCGGTGATAAAGACCGCGTCGTTCGGGCCTACATCGCGCAAGTGGTCCAGGGCCTCGCTTATGCTTTGCGTGACAATCGCGGCCGGTGCAGGAATACTCTCGGGCGGCATGGCGCGCGAGTTGGCAGGCAAAGTGAGAATGATGCGACTGGCAAGCGGAAATAGGGTCTCAACAGTCTCGGTCAACGATTTATCTCGCATAACGCCGTAGATCAGCCAAATATTGCGACCCGCATAGAAACGCCGGATATACTCCACCAGTGCGCGAATGCCGGCGGGGTTGTGAGCGCCATCCAGGATAATTTCCGGACGCTCGGATACGCGCTCCAATCGACCGGGCCACCGCGTGAGGCCGATGCCGTCCGGCGCGAAACCGAGCTGATGCAGAGCGATCGCTGCAGTCCGCGCATTTTCAACTTGGTGCTCGCCCGCCAACGGGCAGGTTACTCGCAAATTTCGAATCGTAAACCGGCTGCCGCGCGCATCCATTTCGAGATCTTGCACGGGCCATTCATCGGCGAACGTGTAGGGTCCCGTTGCCCGTTCTCGCAATACGGCAGCTGCCTCGGGGTGCTGATGAGCGAACACTGCCGGCACGCCAGGCTTCAAAATGCCAGCTTTCTCCGCCGCGATTTTCGCCACCGTATCACCCAGAAAAGACTCGTGGTCCAAGTCGATCGGAGTAATGACGCAGAGATAGGGTCGCACCACGTTGGTGGCGTCCAGCCGCCCGCCCATTCCCACTTCCAGCACTACCCAATCCACTCCAACATCGCGGAATGCCAGGAAGGCCATCGCGGTAACGGTCTCGAAGTAGGGGAGCGGGAGGTCAAGTTCGCCTGAGGCAAGCATTCGCTCGGCGGTCTCGTGGACTGTGTTGAACGCCGCCGCAAATTCGTCGCGGGTAATCGGCTCGCCCCCGATCCGGATGCGCTCGGTGGGTTCTGAGAGATGCGGCGAAGTGTAGAGACCTGTTCGCAGGCCGGTGGCGCGAAGTCCGCTCTCGATCATCGCCGAAGTGGATCCCTTCCCGTTGGTTCCGGCGACATGCACGTAACGGCTGGCACTCTCGGGGTTTCCAAGCTCTTTGAGCAAAGGCGCTATCCTCTCCAAGCCAAGCTTAGCCGTGTGGATTTCGTTGCCCAGCGAGTAGAGGTATCGAACCGATTCGGCGTAGGTCAAGCGGCCGCCCTCTGGTTCCGCATAAACACGAACCGCCCCAGCCCGCCCAGCAACAAGCACCCGCCGATAACCTTGGCCTCGAAAATTCGCCAGGAAGCCACGTCCGCGGGAGGTGCCATGGAAAGCAAAATGGCCGCGACGGAAATGCTCAACCCAAGAGCCGGGGCCAAACGCTGACCGTACTTCCACGCGACCGCAAATATATAGAGAAATGGCAGGAATGAAGTGATCACCGTCATATCCACCAGGATCTGATAAGCGGCCGTGAGGCTTTCTCCTGCCTGGGTGGCAGCCAGGAGAAGGGTGGCGGCGAGGGCCTGGGTGAGTATGGAAACGTGGGGCGTGGCCCAACGCGGGTGCAGGCTCGCGAAGGCTGCAGGCAGATAGCGGTCCAGACCGATTACGAAAGGCAAGCGCGTGTTCCCGCCGATCCAGGACGCGAGTGCTCCAAAGGTCCCGATCACGATTAGCAGTGCGAAGGCTTGGGAAAATCCAGGCAACCCGAGTCGAGCGCCCGCGCTTTTTCCCGCTTGCGCGAGCCCCGTCACTTGATTGACTTGCGCGGGTTGCAGCACTACGAGAATGGCGGCGGTGGCAGCGATGTAAAAGGCCGCGCACCCGACTGCGCTGATCCAGGCGGCGCGCGGGACGTTCCTGGTGGGATTCAGAATCTCGGCGCCTAAGACAGGTCCTAGCTCCAACCCCACGAAAGCGAACGCGATTTGAGACCAGATGTTGAGGTTGTCCCAAGTTGCTTCCGGCACTAGATGGAAGCGTGTCACAGAGCCACCGTGGAACACGAGCCAGACTGCCATGAGGGTCAACAGGGCAGCGGACAGGTATGTCGAGGCACCGCCAATATTTCCGGCCCATTTGCCGATCTTCAAGCCGAACAGATGCACGAGGTACGCTCCCCAGAGGAGGATGAGCGTCGCCGACAGCGTGTAAATGCGGTTACTGGCGAGTTGGGCCGGATCGGTATTCCAGACGTACCCGCTCACGCCGATTGCGAACAGCGCCAGGCTGGGGACGAACAGAAGATTCGAAAGGAAGTACAGCCACGCGCAGAGGAAGCCATGCCACGGGCCGAACGCATTCTTGGTCCAGACGTAGAGGCCTCCCTCGTCTGGAAAACGCCGGGAGAGCGCTGCGACAACAAAGGCGGAAGGAATGAAAAACGCGACGATTGCAAGGATCCAAAGGCTGATGGATCCAGGCCCGGCGTGCGCCGCTGCAGCTACCCAACGAACGCTCGCCACGGCTGTAATGTTGAGGAATACCAAGTCCCAGAGCCGAAGCTCGCGTCGCAGTACAGGCGCTGAATCAGCCATCTCGTCCGTGCATAAGGCTCATGCTACACCAGTGGATTATTGGCAGCGCTATGCGTGCTTCGAACCCCGCCAAACATAGTAGAACGGAATGCCCGCCGCCGCCATCGCAAACGCGATGAGCGACGTCTTGGTTTGATTGATCAGGGCATCCGCCATGAACCAGACCGAGACGATGACGAACAGCCAGAGCGTTACAGGGTAGCCCCACATCCGATAAGGTCGGACGGCATTGGGCATTCTGCGGCGCAGGACCCAAACGGCCAGAACGCTCAGGGTATAAAAGATCCACGCCGATAGCATGGTATATGAAAACAGCGTTTCGTAAGACCCGGTCAAGATCAGCACGCCCGCCCAAATCGCCTGAGCCACAATTGCAAACGCGGGTGTTTTGAAGCGCGGATGAACCGTCCCAAACCGGCGGAAGAACAGGCCGTCCCGAGCCTGCGCGAACGGGATGCGTGCGCCAGTGAGAATGCAGCCGTTGATCGCACCGATCACAGACAGGAGCACGACGGCGGAAAGGACAGTTGCCCCGGCTGAACCCATTGCGCGGCCCGCGACGTCGGCACCCACGCGTTCGGAGGCAGCGATTTCCGGCACAGTCAGCACGTTCATGTAGGCGAGATTCGCCGACACATACAGAGCGATCACAATCGCCATTGCCAGCGCCAACGACCGAGGCAGATTGCGTTGGGGGTCTTTCACTTCCCCAGCCACGAAGCTCACATAGCTCCAGCCGTTATACGCCATCAAGCATGCAGTCATCGCGAAACCGATGCCGCCGTAGGAGACTAGCGGCGACGATGCATGTGACGTCCCAGCTACGTGCGGAGCAAACGCGGCGGCCCCGATCACAAGCAACAAGCCCGCGATTTTCAGCGACGTAAACACCCGCTGCACCCACGCGCCTTCCCGCACGCCAACGTAGTTGATCGCGGAGAGCGCCGCAACCAGCGCCAGAGAAACAGCGTTTCGCGCCCCCGGCGATAAGGGCACGAAGTGGTCAAGATAGATGGAGAATCCGACCGCCAGAAAAGCCGTTCCCCCAGGCAGCACCGCCAGCGTGAAAACCCAGCCGCACATAAACGCGCAGAGCGGGCCGTAGGCTTCGCGCAAATACACATACTGCCCACCCGTATCCGGCATCATCGCGCCGAGTTCCGCGTACGCCAGCGCCCCGAAGTAGGACAGCACTCCCGCCACGATCCACACGCCGATGATGGCCGGACCCGACGGTAAATTTCGAGCGATCAGATTCGGCAACAAGAAGATGCCCGAGCCGATCACGATTCCGATTACGATGAATGTCGCATCCAGCAGCCCGAGCTTGCGGAGTAAGTTGTCCATGGATCAGCGCGACGGAACTGCGTGCTGCTGAACATACGAATCCACGCGCGACGGCCCCGGGCCTGGTACATAGTGGAACGCTTCGGCGTACTCGACGCCATATTTTTTCTCGAGCTCGCGATCGCGCGCCAGCACAAACTCGCGGATGTAGTTGCGGTCAGCGGTACGATCGTCGTCTCCCAGCAAAGCCAGCTTCTTGCCCCGCTTCGCCAACTCCGCCCGCAATTGCGAGCCATGGTGTCCGCCTGGACCCTTGGCCACGTTGCAGATATTCGCGTCGATCTTTTTCTCCACAACGCCGCTGATATCCACCACTCGCGTGATGTCGGGATGGCGTGCGTAATAGTATTTGTCCGTAATCGCCCGAGCTTCGAATCCCGCTGCGATCTGTTCCGGATAATCGTGAACCCGCCCAGCCATCCAGGAGGCCGCCTCCACGCAATGACCGAGGACGTAGTGGTCCGGGTTCTCCTCATCGTGGCCCCAGGGATCGTAACAGAACACGGTGTCGGCCTTGAGGAAGCGGAACAGGAAAATGAGCCGGCAGATCAGCTCGTTGCGAGAGATGTCGCTCATGCGATGGTTGTTGTAGTTCAGCGCGAAGTCCCGCTTAAGCCCGAGCGCGAGGGCTTGTTCGGCCACCTCGCGTTCGTTGCGCAGCACGTTTTCTCCCACCGTTCCCGGCAGGCCAACGTCATCGCCCATGTCGTCGTTGGTGGCTCGGATCATGTAGCCCGTGTAGCCTTCCTGAATCAGTTTGGCGACTGTTCCAGCGCAAAACAGGGCGATGTCGTCGGAGTGGGGTTGAATCGCAATCAGCACCTTGCCCCGATGAGGCGTCCCGGACCGCGCCCGCTCTAAGAATGGCGCGGTTTGCGCGTGCGCCACATTGAGCCGGAAGACCGCCAGCCCGGCCAGCATGCCGTGGAAAAATTCGCGTCTGTGCATGATTCAACATTAGATAGGAACCAGGGTGCCGTGGTCAACTCGCAGCGACAGTTGCTGCGGGCCCCGCTAGTATAGAAACCAATGCGTACAACTCCACTTCTCTCCCTGCTGCTGGCCTGCGCAGCATTCGGCCAGGAAGCGTCCGACTTGGCGAAAGAACCCGCCGTGCATGCAGCCCTCGAAGCAGCAAAACGAAACGAACCCAAAACGCTGCAAGACCAGGCGCAAGTTTGCGAGATCCCGGCCCCGCCCTTCAAGGAAACTCAGCGCGGACTGGAACTGAAGCGCAGGTTCCAAGCGTTCGGCTTGAAGAACGTGTACATCGACAAGGTTGGAAATGTGATCGGAACGCGTCCGGGGAAAGCCGCTCGTCCAAACCTGGTCCTGGCCGCCCACCTCGACACGGTCTTCCCGGAGGGCACGAACGTGAAGGTTACCCGCGACGGCGAGGTGCTGAAAGCGCCCGGCATCGGCGACGATTGCCGCGGACTGGCTGTGCTGCTTGCGACCATTCGCGCACTCGATGAAGGCAAAGTGGTAACCCCGGGCACTATCACGTTCGTCGCGAACGTGGGCGAGGAAGGCTTGGGCGACCTGCGGGGTGCCAAGAATCTGTTCTACGAGAGCTTGAAAGGCGGGATCGATAAGTTTGTATCCATTGACGGCACCGGGCTCGGAATTGCCCACATCGGAGTCGGGAGCTTTCGCTATCGCGTTACCTTCAAGGGTCCGGGCGGCCATAGCTACGGAGCTTTTGGCATGGCCAATCCGATTCACGCCATGGGTCGCGCCATCGCCAAGATCGACGAATTTCAGGTGCCAGCCACCCCCAAGACCACCTTCAATGTGGGACGCGTGGGAGGAGGCACTTCGGTGAACGCGATTCCCTATGAGGCCTGGATGGAGGTGGATATGCGATCCGCCGATCCAGCATCGCTCAAAGCCTTGGACGACAAGTTCAAGTCAGCGGTTCAGGCTGCCGTTGATGAGGAGAATCGGAGATGGGATGGCAAGGGCAAGGTCAGCGTATCACCCGAGCTCGTCGGAATTCGCCCTCCTGGCCAGACTCCGGCCGATTCGCCCATCGTCCGTACGGCGCTGGCGGTATCGCGCGCGCTCGGCATTCAGGAGCAGTTGCGCGAGGGGTCGACGGATTCGAACGTGCCGATGAACCTGCAGATTCCGGCTATTACGATCAGCGGCGGCGGGCTCGGGACGGGTGCGCACTCGTTGGGCGAGGCATTCGATCCTAAGGATTCCTGGCAGGGAAGCCAAAGAGCAATTCTGCTTACAATCGCGCTGGCGCGTTAGTCCCGCTTTTGCGGAACCCTATCCCACAACCGGACACTCCCGGCGACCACGGTCGCGCGGCCGCTCGATTTTTGGCGGCTGCTCGGGCTCTTCCACACTGGCACCAGACTTGCTCCCGCCCTCTCCCAGGTCGCATTAAATGGAATCACTCTGGAATGATCTTCGCTTCTCCGGACGCATGCTTCTCAAGCGACCGGCGTTCACTTTCATAGCGCTGCTTGCGCTGGTGCTGGGCATCGGGGCGAATACGGCGATGTTCAGCGTCGTAAACGCGGTGCTCCTCAGGCCCCTGCCATTCAAGAACCCTGACCGTCTTGTGATGCTCTGGGAGCGCAGCCCCGGCACGGGAAAGACGAATGTGGCGAATCCCCAGAATTTTAAGGAGTGGGAACGCCGCACGCAATCCTTTGAGCGCATGGCCGCTTACATCGACACGACAGTGGACATTGCGGGCGATGGACGGCGGGAACAGGTGTATGCCGCATATGTCACGCGCGAATTTTTCCCCGTCCTTGAAGTCACACCTGTGCTTGGCCGCAACTTTCTTCCCGAAGAGGACGTTCGAGGGCACGGATATTATGCGCTCATCAGCCGCGGTCTTTGGGAGCGGCGCTACGGATCCGACCCGGGAATTCTCGGGCGCAAACTGCAACTGAGCGGTGACCCCGTCTCGGTTGTCGGCGTCATGCCGTCCGGCTTCCGCTTCCGGATATGAAAGCGGAGCTTTGGATCTTGCACGTACTGCGCACCGATGTCGAGCGCAAGGGGCGCTATCTTTCCGCGATAGCGCGCATGAAGCCGGGCGTGTCGCTCAGGTCCGCAAGGGCGGAAATGGAGACCATCGGATCGCAAATGTCTGCGGAGCATCCGGTCTTTAATGCCAAGTGGGGAGCTACGGCGGTCGGCATGCGCGAGGAATTTTCGGGCGCTCTCAAAACTCCGTTGTTCATCCTGCTTGCCTCCGTAGCGCTGGTGCTCCTGATCTCCTGCGCAAACGTGGCGAACCTCATGCTGATTCGGGCCACAGGACGTCGGCGGGAATTGGCGCTCCGCTCGTCGCTCGGTGCCAGCCGTGCTCGGATCGTGCGCCAACTGATTGTGGAAAGCACCATGCTCGGCCTCCTCGGCGGGGCGTTGGGACTCATCGTCGCCGTCTGGGCGAGAGACGGCCTGCTGGCGATGTTGCCCGAAAGCATGTCGATCGCCAGGGTGAACTCAGTCTCTCTCGATTGGAACGTGCTCGCTTTTAACCTGGGCATTTCGTTGCTAACGGGTCTTCTGTTTGGCGTAATCCCGGCTTTCAATGCTTCGCGTGTTGAGTTCCTGGGCGGTCGCGGAGTGGCTGGCGGTCTCCGTCGCAATTGGCTGCGATCTGCGCTGGTGGCTGGCGAGATTGCGTTCGCACTGGTGCTGCTCATCGGTGCTGCTTTGATGATCAAGAGCTTGGTGCGCCTGCAGAATGTAGAGCCGGGATTTCGGGCGGAAGGCGTGCTAACCATGCGCGTCAACCTGAAGCGAGGCTCGGATGGCCTCGCGGAAATACTCGCTAGGCTTGAGCGTCTGCCCGGCGTAACCGCGGCAGGATCCATTATGTTTCCGCCGATGACCCGCATGTACTCGGCCACTGGCTTTTATGTCGAGGGACAACCCGTACCGAAGCCCGGCGATCAGCCCGTATGTACCGTTTCCATTATTACTCCCAATTATCTCCGCGCCATGGGAATTCCGCTCTTGAAGGGCCGAACTCTTGGCGTGCAGGATAGCACTGACTCTCCCAAAGTTACGCTAATCAATCAAGCGTTAGCCGCTCAATTTTTCGCGGGCGAGAATCCGGTTGGGCACGGCTTAAAAGTACAGTGGGGGAACGACAAGCCGTACCGAATCGTAGGAGTGGTAGGCGATGTAAAGCAGCGAGCCTTAGACGAAACCGCTCTCCCGACCGTCTACTTCCCGGATGCGCAGGAGTCGTCCGGGGGCGGCACCCTGGTCATCCGAAGCGCGGGCGATCCGATGAATATTGCACGCATGGCGCAGGACGTGATTCATGGCGTCGACCCCAACCAGGCCATCGCCGATATCATGCCGATGTCGTCGTTGGTGGCCAAGACGGTGGCCCGTCCGCGCTTCCAATCCATTCTATTGGGAACGTTTGCGGGCTTGGCGCTCGTGCTCGCGTCTATCGGAGTCTTTGGAGTAATGGCATACTCCGTCGCCGAGCGCACCAGTGAGATCGGCGTGCGGATGGCGCTCGGTGCGCAAACCCGAACCATTCTTGCTATGGTGCTGCGGGAAGGCGCGGCCGTTTCTTTGGTCGGAATCTCCGCCGGGTTAGTGGGCGCGGTCGCCTTGACGCGCTTTTTGAGAAGTTTGCTGTTTGAAGTCAGTCCGACCGATGTCGGGATGTTCCTCACGGGATCTTTGGTGCTGGCCGCTGTCGCGCTGCTGGCTTCCCTTTTTCCCGCTCTGCGAGCCGCCCGCGTCGACGCTATGGAAGCACTCCGCTATGAGTAGTCTTTGTGGGGCGCTCTTGTTTTATATTCGCTAGGAGATGACACATGTTCCTGACGTTCGTTGTCATGACCGGGATGGCCGCGTCTATCATACCGGACAGCCATCCATTTCACTGGGGCGGGCACGTGTCCGCAGGCCAGTCCATCGAGATCCGAAATACGCTGGGCTCCATTCGCGCCGAACCGGCCCAGGGTGACCAAGCCGAAGTAGTCACCGAGCAATCCGACCTCAAAATCACCGTCACTCAGGACGAGCATGGGTTGACGTTCCGCGCCGTTCATCCCAATGACGCGGAACGCGATGAGCGCGTCGATTTCACTGTGCGCGTGCCTAAGGGTGTTCGTTTCATCGGCAGAACCGTGAACGGAAGCGTGGAAGCGAATTCTCTTAAAGGGGATGCCTCGGGCTACACGGTCAACGGCAACGTGCGCATTCGGACCACCGGGTCGAGCGAAGCCGAAACCGTGAATGGTTCCATACTTGCCTCCATTGGGAAGACCCGCTCCGGGCGCAGCCTCAAATTCTCGGCGGTGAATGGCGGAATCACCCTGGAAATGCCTAACTGTCTGAGCGCGAGACTGTTCGCCCAGACCCTCCACGGTGCCGTTGTAGCGAACTTCCCGGTGGCCACGCGCAGCCATGCCGCAGGGCAGAGCGTGTCGGGGATCGTGGGCAAAGGCGGCCCGGAAGTGAAGCTGGTGACGGTAAACGGCACCATCCGTCTCCGTCGAACTCGCCGCGTCTAATGAAAGACATTCAGTTCGCTCTTCGGAGCATGTGGAAACAACCGGGATACACGGCTGTCATCGCTTTGTCGCTCGGACTGGGAATTGGCGCGAACACTGCCATTTTCACGTTAATTAACGCGGTATTTCTGCACCCGTTGCCAGTTCGAAATATTTCTGAGCTGGTCAGTGTTTATACGGCCGACTCGAGAAACCCCGGCTTCCTTCCGGTCTCTGCCCCCAATTTCCGAGAACTGCGCGACCGGAACACTGTATTCAGCGCATCGGCGTCGTATGCTCCCGTGGGCATCGCGCTTGCAACCGACGCACAGCCCGAACAAATATTCGGCGAACTCACCTCTGGCAATTACTTCGATCTTCTCGGGACAAAAACTGCTCTGGGAAGAACCTATTCGGCGGACGAGGATGCCGCTCCAGGCGCTCACCCGGTCGTGGTCCTGAGCGACGCTTTTTGGAAACGCCAGTACGGAGGCAACCCCGGAATTTTGGGCCAGACTCTGAAGTTGAACGGCCATCCCTTCCAGGTGATCGGCGTGACTGCGCCGAATTTTACCGGGATCAATGCGCTGGGAAGCCCCGCACTCTGGGCGCCCTTGGCCATGTATACTCAACTGCTGCCCCAACAGGAGCTGTTCGAGAGCCGCCGCTTTCTGCTGCTAAGCGTGCTCGGTCGCCTGCGGCCTGGAGTAGCTATCGAACAGGCGCGCGCGCAGTTGCAGACCATCGCGCTGCATCTCCAAAATGAATATCCAGCCGACAACCGCGAGCGCGGCGTCAAACTGCTCCCGCTGAGCGACAGCCTGATCAATCCAAATGGACGCGATAATGTTGTAGGCGCCGGACGCCTTCTGATGGCCGTGGTCGCGCTGGTGCTTCTGATCGCTTGCGCGAACGTGGCCAACCTGCAAATGGTGAGAGCCGCGGGACGCCGCAAAGAGATCGCCATCCGCCTGTCCATGGGCGCATCGCGTTTCCGCCTAGCTCGACAGTTGATCATAGAAAGCCTGCTGCTGGCATTGGTCGGCGGGCTGGCGGGATTGGTGATCGCGGCATGGGGCCGCAACCTTTTATGGTCCTTCCGTCCTCCCTTTCTGAGAGCCAACGATCTGAACCTGTCCATCGACGGCACCGTGCTCCTGTTCACTCTTGGCATCGCGCTGCTCACCGGGCTGCTGTTCGGCTTAGCCCCGGCGCTCCAGTCGGCGAGTCCGGACGTAATCGCTGAATTGAGGGAGCGCACGTCGCAAGGGGCGCGGGGAGGCAGTTGGTTCACGCTGCGGAATTTGCTCGTTGTTGGGCAGGTCGCCTTGTCTCTGGTGGCGCTGGTGGGTGCGGGCTTGTTCCTGCGCAGCCTGCAGAATGCTCAGAAGATCGATGTGGGCTTCGCTTCCGGCAAGCTCGCTGTCTTTGAAACCAACCTGGGTGGTCAAGGCTACACTCCTGAGCAAGCAATTTTGTTTTATCGCCAAATGCTGGAGCGGCTCCGAACCACTCCGGGCGTGCGGTCGGCAAGTCTGGCGAGTTCGGTTCCGCTGGGCTTCGGGGGCTTTAGCCGCAGCGTATTTCTCGAGGGGCAGGACCCGGCTCCGGGGAATCGCGGCGTCCTGGTCTTAGTGAACAACATCGAACCTCGTTACTTTGAAACAGTGGAAATTCCGCTTATGCGCGGGCGGTCTTTCAGCGATTCGGATCGGGAGCAATCCACGCCGGTAGCTGTCGTGAACGAGACCATGGCCAACAAGTTTTGGCCCAATCAGGATGCGCTTGGGAAGCGATTCCGATTCTTCGGCGACAAAGACCCGGTGCAGGTGATCGGCATTGTTAAGGACAACAAGTACTTCAACGTCTCAGAGGACCCCCGCGCCTGCGCGTTCGTGCCTGTTGCTCAAAAGTATTGGCCCCAAATGGCGTTGGTATTCCGCGGCGATTCCGACCCGGCCTCCCTGCTGGGAACGGTTCGCCGGGAGGTGCAAGGAATGGACCCCAACCTTCTAATCACCAACGCGTTCACCATGAAGGAGCTCATCGATCGATCCCTATGGGCCTCCCGCATGGGCGCGGGCCTTCTGGCGTTGTTTGGAGTTCTGGCGCTGGTGCTGTCGTCCATTGGAGTGTACGGCGTGATGGCCCATTCCGTCGCACAAAGGACCGCGGAGTTGGGCATCCGCATGGCCCTCGGTGCTCCGGCCGGAGACGTGTTCCGTCTGGTCCTCTCGCAGGGTCTGGGGCTGGTCGGGGCAGGCATCCTAGCTGGACTGGCGGCCTCGTTTGCGCTGAGTCGATTCACGGAGCGCTTGCTTTTCGGAATCCACGCCAACGACCCTGGAACCTTTGCGATTGCAGCCGCCGTTTTGCTGGCAGTTGCCCTCGCAGCAGTGCTGGCACCCGCAAGGAGAGCGACGGCAATTGACCCGGTAGTGGCCCTGCGAGCGGAGTAACCTGAAGAAGGCAACCCCTCTCTAATGAAGCTTGCAGCAAATTTGGATTCCCGCGTCCTGATCGCCGACGACCAGCCCGATGTCCTGGAGGCCCTGCGCCTGCTCCTCAAAGGCGAAGGCTTTCAGATCGAATCCGCCCATTCACCCGCAGCCGTTTTGTCGGCCATCGAGGCGCGCGATTTCGACTGCGTCATCATGGACCTCAACTACAGCCGGGACACCACCTCGGGCCAGGAGGGGCTCGACCTGCTCACGCGCATTCAGTCTATCGATACCATCCTTCCGGTGGTGGTGATGACCGCCTGGGGCACCGTGAAATTGGCAGTGGAAGCGATGCGTCGGGGCGCCCGTGATTTTATTCAGAAGCCATGGGAGAACGAGCGCCTGGTCAGCATCGTGCGTACTCAGATCGAGTTGCGCAACGCGCTCCGGCGCGGACTGCGCCTTGAAGCCGAGAATCGTCTGTTGCGAACCGAAGGCGTTCCTACCCTGATTGCCGAAGCGCCATCCATGCAGCCGGTTTTGCAACTAATCACGCGAGTGGGTCCGTCCGACGCGAACATCCTGATCACAGGCGAGCCCGGCACCGGCAAGGAGGTGGTCGCCAAAACGCTGCACGCCGTCTCTGGAAGGGCGGCCAAGACGATGGTTACCGTCAACGCGGGCGGCCTTGCGGAAGGCGTGTTCGAAAGCGAGCTGTTCGGCCATGTGAAAGGGGCTTTCACCGACGCCAAGATGGACCGCGTGGGCCGCTTCGAACTCGCGGACGGCAGCACGCTTTTTCTCGATGAAATCGCGAACGTCCCGATGAACCTTCAGTCGAAGCTGCTGCGCGTACTGGAGACCGGCGAGATGGAGCGGGTCGGCTCGTCCAAGACCCGCAAGGTGGACGCGCGGGTGATCTCCGCTACCAACGCCCGCTTAGACGAAGAGGTGGAAAATGGCCGGTTCCGGCAGGACTTGCTGTTCCGTCTGAACACGATAGAAATCCATCTCCCGGCTTTGCGCGAGCGCCGCGAGGACATTCCCCTGCTGGCAACTCATTTCCTCTCCATGCACGCGCAGCGTTACCGGAAAAAGATCACTGCCTTTGACGGGCCGGCCATGCAGTCGCTCCTCGATAATGCCTGGCAGGGCAATGTCCGCGAGTTGAATCACGTCATGGAACGAGCGGTGTTGATGGCGCAAGATAATCTGATCCACATCGGCGACCTCGCTCTCCGAACCGGCCGGGAAGGCAGCCCCAAGCTGGAGGATATGAGTATCGAGGAGGTGGAAGCGTTCCTGATCAAGAAGTCACTGGCGCGCTATGGGGGCAACGTCAGCCATGCGGCCAGCGCGCTAGGACTCAGCCGCAGCGCACTCTATCGCCGCCTCCAGCGCTACGGCTTGTGAACACAATCCTGTTCTACATCTTCGCTGCTTTGTGGGGCAGGCAATCCTGGCTGCAGCCGGCTTTCCAGCCGGCTGGACACGCTGGAAAGCGTGTCCGCAGGCAAGATTGCCTGCCCCACCTGTGAAGCTCCGCAAGCCAAACCTGGTTCATGAGGAGCGCATCCTATTGCTGGCGCTGCTCGCGGGAGCTCCGGCCGTCCTCACTTCCCTAATCATTTTATGGGCGAACCAACGCCCTGCCCGCGAGCAGTGGACCCTTTCAGTGATCATCCTGGGATGCTGGCTGGGATTCTCGTTCGGTTTGCGCGAGCGGGTCGCGAACCCTTTGCGAACCCTGGCCAACCTTCTCGAAGCCATGCGCGAAGGCGATTATTCCATCCGCGCGCGGGGGGTCCGCAGAGACGATGCGCTCAGCGAAGTGATGCAGCAGGTGAACATGATGAGCTCCACTCTCCGGTCTCAGCGACTGGGCGCATTAGAAGCCACTACGCTCCTGCGCAAGGTAATGGAGGAGATCGAAGTTGCCGTATTTGCGTTCGATGGCGAGCAAAAGTTGCGCCTCGTGAACCGGGCCGCCGAGCGGTTGCTGGGTGAGCCTTCGGAGCGGCTTCTCGCCAAAAGCGCCGTTTCCCTGGGTGTGGAAGCTTATTTGGCGGGCGAACCTCAGCAAACCGTCCAGCGAACTTTTCCCGGGGGCGCAGGTCGCTGGAGCATCAGTCGCAGCACTTTTCGGGAGGGGGGCTTGCCCCACCAGATGCTGGTGCTCACCGATCTTACTCGTCCCCTGCGCGAAGAGGAGCTGAAGGCTTGGCAGCGTCTCGTTCGAGTACTTGGGCATGAGTTGAACAACTCGCTCGCACCCATTAAGTCCATCGCCGGGAGCCTCGAGACCATCTTGAATCGCAACCCTCGGGCGTCCGACTGGGAAGACGATATGCGCAGCGGCCTCGCTGTGATCGCATCGCGCAGCGAATCGCTCAGCCGATTCATGAGCGCCTACGCCCGCCTGGCGCGCCTGCCGCAGCCTACGCTGGCACCAGTCGACATCGGGGCCCTGATCCGCCGCGTGTCTGGACTCGAAACCCGCTTGCCGCCCCATCTCATACTTGGCCCCGAGCTGACCATCCGCGCCGACGGGGACCAGTTGGAACAAGCGCTCATCAACCTGATCCGCAACGCTGCGGACGCATCCCTTGAGACGGGCGGCCAAGTCCGGGTCGGCTGGCGTCGGCAGAATCTTAACTTGGTCATTTGGGTTCGCGACGAGGGGCACGGGCTGGCCAATACCGCCAATCTTTTCGTGCCATTTTTCACAACGAAGCCAGGCGGGTCGGGCATCGGGCTGGTGCTGAGCAGGCAAATCGCCGAGGCCCATGGCGGAACTCTTACTCTGATGAACGCCACTAGCGGACCGGGCTGCGAAGCGTGCCTGACGTTGCCGCTCGGATAGCGAGCTGCTGATCAGAATATCAAAGAGGTTACGATATCGACGGGGGTCGCGGAGATCGATGGAAACAACCCTACCAGATTCGATCTTGATCGTTCTGGGGCAAGAAGACGACGGTCGTTGGTGGGCTGACGTCGAGTCCATGCCCGGAGTGATGGCCTATGGCCCCAGTCGCGAGGCAGCGATTTCAGCCGTACGAGCCCTGGCTTTGCGTGTCGCGGCCGACTGCATCGATCATGGGGAGGAACTCCCACCGCAATTCGCGAAGGTCTTCTCCTTCGCATGAGCTACTGGCCCTCGGTGAAGGCCAAAAGAGTCTTGGGGGCGTTGCTTCAATCGGATGGACAGTGGCTTGGCAAAGCGGGTCTCATCGTCGACTCAAACGATTTGGCTGGCCCAACTATACTTTCGCCCTTAATGACAACGAAGAAGTTGGCCCGGCACTCCTTGCGCGCATTGCCAAGAAAACGGGGTTGCGCCCTGAGGACCTGTAAGCTGCCGCTCCGATAAAAACCTGAAATTGGCGGAACCTAACCGATCTAGAATGCGTTCGTCCAAGTGTTGACTAAGGGAAAGGAGTTCGCATGCCCGCAGACGCAAACACATTGATCGCGCTTGAGAGCGTATCGAAAGTCTTTCAGACTGACGAGATGGAAACGCACGCTTTGGCCGGGATTCACCTCTACATTCGAAAGGGCGAATATCTCTCGATTTCCGGCCCGTCGGGCTGCGGAAAATCCACTTTGCTCGCAATCCTCGGCCTGCTGGATTCGCCAAGCGACGGCGCATACACGCTGAACGGAATCAAGGTGGAGAACATGAAGCTGTCGGCCCGAGCCCGCGTGCGCAACCGCGAAATCGGCTTCATTTTCCAGGCCTTCAATCTGATTGGCGATCTCACCGTCTACGAAAATGTCGAGCTTCCGTTGACCTATCGGAACATGCCTTCCACCGAGCGCAAGCAGTTAGTGAAAGAGGCGCTGGAACGCGTCGGGATGGCCCACCGCATGAAGCATTATCCTTCGCAATTGTCGGGAGGTCAGCAGCAGCGCGTGGCGGTTGCGCGCGCACTCGCAGGCAAGCCGTCCATCCTGCTCGCCGACGAGCCGACTGGCAATCTCGATTCCGCCAACGGCGAGTCCGTAATGAATCTGCTTAGCGAGTTGCATAAGGAAGGCGCGACCATCTGCATGGTCACTCACGATCCTCGTTACGCGGCCCGTGCGGATAGAACGATCACGCTCTTTGACGGGCGCGTGATCGAAGAGAAGTACGCGGTTCCGGCATAAAACGCAATTACTTCGGCACTTTCGGAAACAACAATTCTTGAATATCGGGCTTGTCCAGGTCCTCCCGCCTTACCAGGCGCGCGCTCAAATCGATGCGCTTCGGCGAACTCCTGCCCTGTAGTTTATCCACCAACGTTTTCACCGCTTCGAATCCCATCTTGAACGGGTCCTGGACAACCATCGCGTCGATCACGCCTGCCTTCATGTCTTCCACCATGGTCTCGCTTCCATCGAAAGCCACGAACTTTACCTTGCCAGCCAAGCTGCGCGATTTCAGCGCTAGCGATGTTCCTACGCTGCTGGGCTCCGAGGAGGCGAAAATACCGTTGAGGTCCGGGTGTGCGGTCAGAATATTCTCGGCGGCCGTCCGCGCCTTGGAACGGTCCGACATGCCATACTGCCGCGCCACAACCCGGATACCTGGAAATTGCGCCTTCATCACGTCGTCGAATCCCCGCTCCCGATCCATTGTGGACGTGCTGCCCGGGGCGTTCATCACGAGCGCAGCATCGCCCTTCCCCTCGAGCAATCGGCCAAGCTCACGCCCGCCTTTCTTCCCTGCTTCGTAATTGTCGGTAGCCAGAAACGTCATGTAGTTCGTGGTGTCCACGCCCGAGTCGAAGACCGTAACCGGAATTCCGAGGGCGGTAGCGCGATCGATCGACTTCACGAGCGCGTTGCGTTCAGTCGCCGCCAGCGCGATGCCGTCCACGTGCTGAGCGATCATCGAATCCATTATCTGAATTTGACGGTCGTACTCGGTCTCCTGCGCCGGTCCGTTCCACAGAATCTCCACTCCGAACTTTTGGCCGGCCGCCATAGATCCCGCTCGCACCGACACCCAGAAGAGATGCGAAGTTCCCTTGGGGATCACCGCGATCCGCTTCAGGCGATTGCCCCGGCACCCGGCTAACGCAAAGCCGGCGCCCAGGAACGCGCGCCTATTGAGCACACCAGGCCCCATCGATCAAAATGTCCGTGCCGCTGATAAAGCCGGCATCCTCCGAACACAAGAACGCCGCCAATTGACCAATCTCCTCCAGCTTGCCCCACCTCCCCATCGGAATCCTGGCGACAAACGCCGCGTTCTTTTCCGGATCGTTCATGATCGGCGCGTTCATCTCGGTGCCAAACGGACCCGGACTAATCGCCACCACGCTGATTCCGTCCAGCGCCACTTCCAGAGCTAGCGCACGCGTGAATCCGAGCAATCCCGTTTTGCTGGCCGAATATGCGGCGCGCTCAGGCATCGAAACATGACTCATGATCGACGTCATGTTAATGATTCGTCCGTACCCTTTGCCTTTCATATGAGGGACGAAGGATCGGCACATCAGAAATACGCTGGTAAGGTTGGAATCGATCACGCTGCGCCATTCGTCCAGAGTAAAGTCAGGGACCTTCTTGCGAATGTTAATGCCGGCATTGTTGATCAGAATCTGCACGCCGCCGAAATGCGCGAGCACATCCTTCTCAAGCTGGCGTACTTCGTTCTCGTCGGTGACATTGGTGCGGAAGATCTCCGCTTCGGCGCCTGTTTCTCTTACCGCATCTGCGGTTGCATTGAGATGCTCCACGTCCCTGGCCACCAGCGCCAAGCGGGCTCCTTGCTGGCCGAGCGCAATGGCCATCGCCTTTCCCAATCCGCGACTTGCGCCAGTGATCACGGCAACCCGGCCGCTCAGTTTCTGTTCCAAGTGAATGTTCTCCAGACGGCTATTGTATCCGGTTGTACCGTTAAGACTGCGCACTGGGTTTCACCGGTGATAAACTAAGGCATAATTCGCTTCAGCGAAAATTTTCGTTCATTAGAAAGAGGTTAACTATGTCGTTTTCCCAACCTCAGGCTAGCGCCGTGTGGCGTCTAGGCATACTGTTCTTGTTTGTTGGGACGTTCCTGTTCGGCCAGTCCGAGCGCGGAACGATCGAGGGAACAGTTCGAGATACAACCGGCGCAGTAATACCAGGCGCTAAGGTAATCGTCACAAATTCAGCGACCAATACGTCGCTAACACTGTCCAGCAACGCGAGCGGCGAGTTCACTGCTCCCAGTCTACAAGTGAGCAAGTACAATGTGCGCGTGGAAAAGGAAGGCTTCCGTCCAGCGCAACTCACGGGTATCACGGTCGACGCCGCCACCAGCGTTCGGGCCGATGTGAACCTTGAAGTTGGCACGTCGCAACAAACAGTCGAGGTGCAGGCGAGCGCCGTTCAACTGCAAACGGAAGACGCCAAGTCCAGCACTACGGTCACGAGCAAGCAGGTAGACGAGTTGCCGCTGGTTGTCAGCGGCGCGCTCCGCAGTCCTTTCGATCTCGCGCAGTTGACGCCGGAATCGAAACAGCTCGGCGGCGACAATGGATTCAGCCTGGGCGGAGGCCAAGCGGCCAGCTATGGCACTTCCCTCGACGGCGTTTCCACCAACACAACTCGCGCGCTATCGCAGAGTTGGGTTGCGTTAAACGCGCCGTCGCTGGAAGCGGTCACTGAATTCACCGTTGATACTAACGGTTTCAAGGCTGAATACGGCCACGCGGGCGGCGGCACTATGACCTTCGTATCGAAGTCGGGGACCAACCGTCTGCATGGGACCGCTTACGACTTCTTGCGCAACAACGATTTTGACGCCAACAACTGGTTCAACAATCGCGCGGGCAAGCCCATCCCCATTTACAAGCAGAACGATTTTGGGTTCAGCGCCGGCGGTCCGGTTTACATTCCGAAGATTTACCACGGCCGCAACAAGACGTTCTGGTTCACCAGCTATGAGGGCTTCCGCAATCGTGCGGGTGCCACGGGCGCGTCTTTCACGGTTCCCACACCTGAAATGTACAACGGCGATTTCAGCAAGTGGGTGGATTCCAGCGGCAAACTGATTCCGGTCTACGATCCCACTACGCAGGTAGTCGATTCAAAAGGAAATGTTACCCGCCAGCAGTTTCCCGGCAATATCGTCCCCAAGACCTTGTTCGATGCCGTATCGGTTAAGGCCCTCGCGGCGTTCGCCAGCGGGAAGGGCGGACAGCTTGTCCCCAATAACGGCGCCGCACCCGGAACGGTCGGCTATGTGAATAACAACTACTTAGTCACAAACGGATCCCAGGTGAGTCCCGAAAACAAATTCAGCGTAAAGGGTGACCACGTTTTCTCCGAAAGAGATCGCATTTCCGGCTACTACGGATACGGCCGCCAGTTCGTGGAACCTGGTGCCGACGGTCCCCCGTCTCTTCCCGGCTTCTACGCCAACTACAATGACACCCGCAATTTGAGCGACGTGGTTCGCTTTAGCTGGGACCATATGTTCAGCCCGACGAAGTTGAACCACTTCTACGCCGGGGGCAACAACTGGCGTCAGGCCCACGATCCGCCTCAGGCGACCGTGGTGAGCGGCATCAATTGGAAGGATAAGGTTTGTCTCGCCGGCGTGCCCGATTGCAACCAGAACCTGCTCAATTTGTTCACGAGCGGCAACATCTACAGCCAGTGGGGAGGCGCCGCCAATAACGGGTCCGAGAACACGGTCTACGCCTACAATGACGACTTCACCTGGATTCGCGGCAGCCACAGCTTCAAATTTGGCGGCATGTATCAGCTCAACCATTACAACGGTTTGGGTCGGCAGTGCATCTCCGGCTGCGCTTCGTTCAGCAACACAGAAACGGGCAAGGGGAACGACACTAGCTTAACCACGGCGGGCGGAAATCCGTTTGCCTCCTTCCTGCTCGGTTACACCAACGGCGGATCCATCGATACAGTTCGCTTTATCGGACAGCAATGGCCGTATTTTGCGGGCTTCTTCCAGGACGATTGGCGCGTGAATCGCAAGCTGGTGATCAACGCCGGGCTGCGTTGGGAGACCACGCTACCTCCTACCGGTCTCAACGACAAGTGGAGTGATTTCTCGCCCACCACGATCAATCCTCGGGACGGTATTCCGGGCGCTTTGATCTTCGCCGGTTCCGGCACAGGCCGCGTTGGGTCGCGCACGCTGGCCGACTCTTACTTCGGCGCGTTCGGCCCGCACCTCGGCGGCGCTTACAACTACAACGAAAAGACGGTCGTTCGGGCCGCTTACGCTTTGGCGTTCGCTCCTATAACCACTGTGACTGGTTCCACCCATCAGAGGGGATTCACGCAAACCTATGGCCCTCCCGGCGGAAACAGCGTGACGCCCTCGTTCATTTTGAGCCAGGGTTTCCCCAGTTATCCAATTCCTCCGTTCATTGATCCTTCTTTCTCGAACAAGGACAGCATGCCTTGGTTCCAAGGACGGGAAGCGACCAGACCCCCGGCTCTGCACAGCTTCAATTTTTCGATCCAGCGGCAGCTCAGCTCCAGTTTGCTCGTCGAGGTTGGTTATAACGGGGTGCTCGGATCGCACTTGCAAACCCAATTGCTCGGGTATAACCAAGTCAACCCAATCTACTTCCAAAAGTACGGAACGGCGGTTCTGAATAGCTTGGTGACGAGTCCTGCAGCGGTAGCGGCGGGGATAACTCCTCCCTATCCAAATTTCGTAAACGAGTGGGGCGGCAATGCAACGGTGAAACAGGCTCTGCGTCCGTTCCCGCAGTATCAGGGCATCGATACCTATTCGGGCGGCGGCGACCATAGCGGCCACTCCACCTACCACGCTTTCATCCTGCGTTTCGAAAAGCGGTATGCCGCAGGACTGAATTTCCAGACGTCGTATGTATTCTCCAAGCTGCTGACCGACTCCGATTCCTATTGGGGCAACGGACAGGCAGCGGATCAATACAATCGCGGACTGGAGAAGTCGATCGGCCAGTTCGATGTTACCCATAACTTCAAGCTGGGGCTCACTTATGAGCTACCGGTCGGCAAGGGCAAGCGCTTCCTGGATCATGGAATCGCGGCTGTGGCACTGGGCGGTTGGCGCGTCAGCAGCATTAACTATTACTCCAGCGGACAGCCAGTGGGACTGGGAACCAGCTACTCTCTGCCGCTCTTTGCCGGACGGCAAGCCGCGTATGTAACTTCGTATGACGGCTGGAGGGCGCCGACCAAGAACGGGAAGTTCGATCCCTCGGTGGATAACTTCCTGGTGCCTTACGGGAGTGGTCCGTTCCCGCTGCAAGGGATTGGCACTTCGAACAATTTCATTGGCAACGTGACCCGCTACAATCCGAAGGTCCGGCAGTTCCCGAACCTGAATGAGAACGTTTCCATCGCCAAGAGCTTCGCTATCTGGGAATCTTTGCGAATAGAGTTCCGGGCTGAAGCGTTCAATGTGTTCAATCGGGTCCGCTTCGGCGCGGGCGATACTCAGTTGCAGGATCAAAATTTCGGCAAGCTGACCAGCTCCGCCGATTTGTTGAATACGCCTCGACAGATGCAACTTGCTCTGAAGTTGTATTTCTAAGTAGGACGTCCGCAGTTAGAACGAAAAGGCAGGCCTGCAATGGCCTGCCTTTTTCTGTTTAGCCAGGTAAATTGTAACCGCACGAGTTATACTTGCCGTAATGCCGACATCGAAGACCGTTGGCGACAGCCCAAAGCGGGAATCCGAAGAACAACATATCGGCCACTTGCATAACGTCTATCAGGCTGGTAAGTTGCGCATCCTGGTTGGCGCTGGAACCTCTATGGACTCAGGCTTGCCGTCTTGGGAGAACCTAAGCTTGAAACTCCTCGAAGGCTGGCTTGAAAGCGACGATGGGCGTTGGTCGAAGCCGGAAACCAGTAAGCAGTCGGAAGTGGCTAAAACCCTCTACACAGCTCTCGGCCGCGACGGCACAACCGATTTCATTGCGTCCCGGGTATCGCGCCACGAGTTCCGCAGACTTTTTTCCAACGCTCTCTATGGAGAACATAAGCTGTGCGAATTCCGGCCGAGGTCGGTCCACAAACAACTCGCGGTCATGTCTGACAAGGCCAGCCTGTATACCACCAACTACGATCACCTGCTGGAATTGGCAATGGAAGAGCTGCACCACACTTCACGCGGGGAACACTGGCGCAAGTTTCGCGACCCGCAAGGGTACACCTATCGCTCCGATGACACGGCTGCCGCGCTGATCCACCATCTTCACGGCTGGATCGATCCCTGTACGGAATCCTCCGGGCCCGAGTACGGAGGCAGCTTCATCATCACCGAGTCTCACTACCTGGAACTCCCCAATTATCCGGACGCGCTGGCCAATAGACGGATGCAGGTATTGCTCGAAACCGAGGGCGCCACGCTGATCATGGGAATGAGCATGGAGGATCCCAATGTGCGCCGGATGCTCTATCGGCTAAGCCGCTCCGGCTTGGACCCAATCTCGGACCTGTACGTCATTCTGAAATACGAAGGGCAAGCGGACCGCCTGATCAACGAGTATGTGGCAGACCGGTGGGAACAACGCAAAGTCACTCTATTATCCGTGAACAGCTACGACGATCTCCCCTCGCTGCTCAGGCATATTCACTGGGGCGTGCCGGATCAGGACACCGCGCCCGAGATATGGCTGGACACTTCAATCGACTGGATAGAGAAGCAACTCCAGGGCGTGCAATTCACTGACGATTGGCAGATCGCCGCGCACTGTGTTCTCGATGCTTATTGCCAGCAGGTGCAGCGCTGGCTCGGGATCCCGGAAGAGGAAAGGATCACCTGTGCCCTGTTTGTGCCGATGAAACTCGGACCTTCCAAATTTATATTGGCTCCGCTCGCGTCTACTCGCGGTCTGCAAACCGCAAGCCAAGCGAAAGATTACCTGAATAGGAAGAACGTCCCACTTTGCGGCCCCGATGACCTGGGCGCAATCAGCGCGGCGTTCCTTCTGGGAAAACCTCGCGAAGCTACGCGAGCCGACACTGTGAGATGGGACTTTCCCGAACCTGATGCCGCCGATAAGAATTCGGACTACTTCAAAGATCGTCAGTCTTTGCTGACCATTCCGGTGCTCGATTCGAAGTATTGGCTTCCCGTGGCCGCAGTGGTAATCACTTCCAGCAATAAGTCGCGCAAATGGGAACAAAACTTGCAGGACGAAGACAAGCAGCCTTGGCTTTTCAGCTCCGCTCGGAAAACCGCCAATCTCTTAATTTCGAATCGAGGCCCCGCATGACTGAACCGCTCTGTGCACCATCGGATCCTTCACAAGAATACGGCGTAAAGGAATCGGCCAATGTAGGTACGCCCATCAAGGAGGCTCCGAATCTGGCTAACACTCAATCCAGGCCCAGATTGCCGGATTGGACGGATCTGAAAGCCACTTTGCTGCGGGCGATAGAGAAGGATAACCTGACAGTGCTCCGGAGGCTCCAAAGCAAAGGTCGATTCACCTAAGTGGGGGCAGTGAAAACCCAAGTGGGGCAGGCAATCTTGCCTGCAGCCGGCTTAACCGACGCAGAATAAGCTGAAATTGGCAAGCTTGGCTGCAGCCCTTTCCAGGCGGCCAAGGATCAAGACTTCGGCAAGCTGGACACTGCTGCAGTCTCGTCCACATCGATCTCCGGCCGCAATCTATCGCTGCCGGTGATGAGTCGGGCGCCCCGGTTGAACGTGAGGTACAAGAACCCCCAATGGACGAACACCACGACGCGGCTCGAGAATTCCACCAGATACATCAGGTGAATGAAAAGCCAGAGCAGCCACGCGAACAAGCCTGAAAAGTGCAGCTTGCCGATCTGCGCCACCGCCGCCGCACGACCGATCACCGCCATGTTGCCTTTATCGAAATAGCGGAACGGCTTCGGATGTTCCCCTCGCAGCCGCTGCTGGATCGCCTTGGCCACGTAATCGCCCTGTTGCATGGCCACCTGAGCTACGCCGGGCAGCGCCTTGCCGTCCTGCTCCAAACGCGCCAAATCTCCGATGACGAAAATCTCGGGATAGCCAGCCAGCGAGCAGTCCGGCTGAATAGAGACGTGGCCATTTTTGTCGAGCGTCGCTCCAGCGCGTTTGGCCAGCACTTCTCCAAATGTCGAAGCCCTCACCCCAGCCGCCCAAATCACTGTCTTGGAATCGATCCGCTCCGTCCCGTTCTGCGTTTGCAGCGTCACGCCGTTCACGTCGATATCCGTCACGCGGACGTTGCTTCGGGCTCGCACTCCGAGCCGGATCAGCGATTGTTCGGCCTTGCGCGACAAGTCCGGCGGATAGGGCGGAAGAACGCGATCGGACCCGTCTAGCAGCAGAATACGAGCCTCTTCCGGACGAATGGACCGGAAGTCGTGACGCAGCGTATCGTGGGCAATCTCGCCCAGCGCTCCGGCCAGTTCCACACCCGTCGGCCCCGCGCCGACGACCACGAAAGTAAGCCATTGGCCGCGCTTGACCGGATCGGTTTCCCGCTCGGCCGCTTCAAATGCATAGAGAATCTTGTGGCGGATCTGCGTCGCTTCCTCGATTGTTTTTAGGCCGGGGGCGTGCTCTTCCCAGGCATTCTTCCCGAAGTAGAAATTGCGCGAGCCCGTGGCAATCACCAGCGTTTCATACTCGATTTCACCGCTATCCAGCAGCACGGTTCGTTTGACGGCATCCAGGTCTACGGCTACACCCAGCAGAACGCGAGTGTTCTTCTGGCTTCCCAGAATTGCGCGCAGTGGAGATGCGATCTCTCCCGGCGATAGCGCTCCCGTGGCAACTTGATAGAGCAGCGGCTGGAATAGGTGGAAATTGCGGCGATCGATGAGAGTAACGTCCACGGGAGCTTTGCGCAGCGACTTGGCCGCATATAGCCCTCCGAACCCGCCTCCAAGAATCACTACGCGATGGCGAGCGCTCATGCCCGATTTTCGCATCTCGCCGGACGTTCACTATGATAGTGGCAGAATGCAATATCGAAAACTAGGACGAACGGGCTTTGAAATCAGCGAAATCGGATATGGTGCTTGGGGGATTGGCGGGAAACAATGGCTGGGAGGCAATGACGACGAATCCGTGAAAGCCCTGCGGCGAGCGATTGAATTGGGCTTGAATTTTATCGACACGGCGCTGGCTTACGGAGAAGGCCACAGCGAACGCCTCGTGGGAGAGGTGGTTCGCCAAACGACGGGAAAAATATTCGTGGCCACAAAAGTCCCTCCTATGAATCGAATTTGGCCCGCGCGCGAAGGGATCGGGATTGAGGACGTCTTTCCCTACGACTACATTATTCGGTGTACGGAAGAGAGTCTGCGCAATCTCCAATTGGACACTGTCGACCTGCAGCAACTTCACGTCTGGAACCCGGAGTGGATCGAGCGCGATGAATGGCGTCGAGGACTGGAAGACTTAAAGAATTCGGGCAAGGCGCGCGCGGTTGGCGTTTCCATCAACGATCATCAGCCCGATTCGGCGCTTGATTTGATCCAGACCGGCCTGATCGATACGGTTCAGGTGATCTACAACATATTCGACCAGAGCCCGGAGAAGAACCTGTTCCCGCTCGCCCAGAAACATAACATTGGCGTGCTCGCGCGCGTGCCCCTGGATGAAGGCGCACTCACTGGAACAATGACTCTGGACACTCAATTCGAACCGGATGATTTTCGCAGTTTCTACTTCAAAGGCGATCGCATACGTCGGGTGATGGAACGCGTGGATGCACTCCAGGCTGACCTGAGCGGTCGTGAACCCTTGGCCGAGACTGCGCTGCGTTTCTGTATCTCGCATCCGGCAGTCTCGACTGTGATCCCCGGCATGCGTCGCCTGAAGAACGCGGAGGCGAACGTGGCTGTTTCCGCCAAAGGCCCGCTCGACGCTGCCACGCTGGCCATCCTGCACAAGCACGGCTGGGATAAGAATTTCTATCTCTAGTGGTCTTGCAGACGCACCAGGATGGGGAGCGCTCGATTATTTAGTAGGGCGAGGACGAGACTAGAATGGAACCAATTGACAAACGGACATTACTCGATAGACGTCGATTCTACTGGTCTCTCCTGTTGTCGTCAGCATGTTATTGACGCTCGTAAGCAATGTCGTTATCTGCTCGCTGAGATCACCGCAGGCGCAAGGAAGACAAACCGGACAGATCACTAATTACCAAAAGCGGACACTGATTAAATACCGTCACCGCAGAATTAGCGAATTGAAAAACAACTTGAAATTCTGATAACTTTGCGCCCGATACTGAGGACGCATCCCAAACAAAACAATGCGGCCTTTCCCCATCGGGTACTCTATCAACGCGGCGCGGCCTTCCAGGTATTTCGCCCCCAGCAGCCATCCGCTGGCTAGCACATTCCCCTTCGGATAGCGAGCCACCACGCGCGCTGGACTGCCGTCGATAAGCTCCCAAGCAGGACTTCCTTCGCTCCAGATCGCGATATCCGCCGGCACTCCGTAAGACAGCGGGCTGGCTGTATCCAACGTTGCGTTCAGCAGCGACCCCGGCGAATAAAAGTCCCGATTGGGAACGCCTTGCACGGAGTTCCTTGCCTTCACCCCCAGTTCCGCAAGCGCATACTCGCTCGAATGATTCAGAAAGACCAGCGTCCCTCCCTCGGATGCAAAGCGCTTCAGGTTTTCAGCGGCGGCCGCGCCCAACCCCCCCACGTATTGCTCAGGCATGGTCCCGGCCTTGAATCCCTCGGTGATCGTGCTGGCCGGCTGGTCAGGGAATACGATCACGTCATAGCGCTGCCTCAGGTTGCCAAGAGTGATTTCAGGATTGGGAACGTTGCGATAATCAAAGCCGAAGTTTTCGAGCAGCCAGCGGGTCCAACCTTCGTCCATTGCGGGAGTGAAGCTTCGGTACAGCCCGATGCGGGGCTTCTTGATTTCGACCAGGTCCGGTTTCGATTGGGGGAAGAAGTCTCCCGTGATCCGGTCGCGCCAGACCGAAGGGCTCGATTTCCACAGCCGGTTTACAGTTCTCCAGGACTCGATGTCGGCTGCGCTGAATCCGCCGCTCGGAGCGCGGCTGAGTGGCTCGAACTGGAATGCAAAGGCTTGCGAGAGCGGGGTGCCGCCAAAAGCCTGCTCGACGCTATCCACAGCCACCCCCATAAGCAGCGGCAAGGTTTGCGCGGTCACGTCATAGGGGCGTTTGGGCGGGCCTCCCGGGTAAAGACGCAGGTCGGGATAGTGCTGACGTTCCAGGAGAGTTTTTGCATAGCTGCCATAGGGCTGCTGCATGCGAATGACGTAACTGCCCGAGGGATACGTCTTCCCTCCGGCTTCGAATCCGGCGCTCGCCCGCTCAACTTCAACCTGCCCAAACCGAAGCAGTTCGAGCATCTTGCGGGAGGAGCCTGGATCCTTTTGAACGCTCGGGATCACGAACGCGTAGGGACTCGTGCGCGCAATCGCCCGCTTGCCGATCGTATAGAAGTTCCGCAGCAGATCCTCGCGATGCAGAGACGCCTGAAATAGCAGCGATTCCATCGCCACGAGTTGATAGTCGATGATGTCGCGCAGACGCCAGGTTCCCCCCATCCAGGGCTCCAGGTAATTCCAACTGCGCTCGCGCGGATTGTAGCCGAGCGCCGTACCCTGAATCTGATCCGGCTTCACGGTGAGGGGCGTGGCAAGTTGCGCGCTGGCCGATTCGCTGAGTATCCGGAGCCCTGCATGATAGGCCTGATAGTGTCGGGATGCCGTCCAAAAATCATACATCGCATTGATGGCGACTCCCTTCTTGCCTGCCCCCGTCAGATCGGCTGCCATGCTCGATCCGATGGAGTTGCATTGCTGTGTGACGATGGCGTCAATGTTGGGGTCCACAGGATCCAGCCATGGTGGAACGAAGATTCGCGAGGCGTAAGCACCCTGCTGATGCACGTCGTAAACGATTTGAGGATGCCAGACGTTATGAAGCTGGGAAATCGTGTGGCGGGTCTCGGGTTGGGAGAAAATGTACCAATCGCGATTGTTATCGTGGCCCACGTACTTGTGATACAGCTCGGGCGGGGAGGTGCCCTCGTAAGGGGTGCCAAGCGTTTTTCGATACCACGAAGTGACAATGTCCACGCCGTCCGGATTGAGCGAGGGTACCAGGATAAAAATGGTGTCCCGCAGAATGGCTTTGAAACGCGGCTTGTCTTCGGTAAGAAGACGATAGGCGAATTCGACAGCCGTATGCGTAGACGCCACCTCGGTGGCGTGGATGGAGCAAGTGATCAGGACGACAGTCTTGCCTTGGGCGATTAGTTTTTCGGCTTCGGCGTCGTTCGTGGTCCTCGGGTCGGCGAGCTTGCGCTGGATGGAGAGGTAGCGATCCAGGTCCCGGAGATTTTCACGCGAGCTGATGGTGGCTGCAATGAAGGGCCGTCCCGCGGCGGTCTTGCCGAGTTCCTTGGTCTGGACCATGTCGCTCGATGCTGCTAGGGCGTTGAAATAAGAGACCACCTTGTCCCAATCGAGCAGCTCGCGGTCAATGCCAATGGGGTGTCCGAAGTGGCTTTCGGGTTTGGGGAGGGTAGCGGCAGTGAGTGTGACGAAAAGGAGCGGAAGAAGAGCTAGTCTGCGCAAGTGGAATTATAGCTTGTAGGTATGCTCGAAACAATGAGCGACCAGCTTGACCGATGACGAGCGGCAGGGGCCTCCCGTCGCCCGTGCTAAGCCCAGTTTCACCAGATGTTCGCCAACCTGCTATACCGGTGACATGCCCCTAAGGCAATTATTGTCCGATGATGAAAGGTCGCGCGCCAAACCTGATTGACCGGAAGGAGTTCGTATTTGAACCTAGAGGGTAACGCTGCCGCCGTTCCGCGAGTCGCGTTCTTCGCCGATTCGTTCCACGAAGTTAACGGCGTAGCTCTTACCAGTCGCCAGTTCGATTCCTTTGCGCGCCGTCGGCAACTGCCGTTTCTAAGCGCTCACGTCGGCGCGGCAAACGACTTGCAAGTAGACGGCTCGGTCACGACGCTCGAATTAGAGCGCGGTCCAGCGGCGTTTCCCATCGAGCGGGACATGTCGTTCGATCCCCTGTTTTTGCGCCACAAGAAACGGGCAGCCGACATCCTGCGGGATTTCCGTCCAGACTTGATTCACATCACGGGCCCCAGCGATCTAGGCATTCTGGGGGCGACTCTCGCCCATCAAATGGACATTCCGCTCGTCGCGTCCTGGCATACGAATTTGCACGAGTTCGGCGCTAAGCGTCTCGCAAAGCTAATCTCTTTTATGCCCGATGCTCCACGTCAGGGCGCCACCGATCTGGCGGAGCGCTCCATCTTGAGCATGTGCGCCTGGTTCTATAGCCGGGCGCGAGTGTTGCTGGCGCCGAACCAAGAGTTGGTGGACCTTCTCTCGAAGCTGACCGGCAAGCCGACATTCCTGATGCAGCGGGGAGCAGACACCGTGACCTTCAATCCAGCCAAGCGCAAACGGTTGGACAGCGCGTTTACGCTGGGGTTCGTCGGAAGGGTGACGCCCGAGAAAAGCGTGCGCTTTCTTGCCGACATCGAGCGCGCCTTGATCGATGCGGAGCTGACCGATTATCGCTTTTTAATAGTTGGCGATGGCGATGAACTCGGGTGGCTCAAAGCAAACCTGCGGCGCGCCGATTTTCCAGGCGTCCTGACGGGCGAACCGCTTGCCGAGGCCTACGCGAACATGGATCTCTTCTTGTTTCCTTCCCACACGGACACTTTCGGGAATGTTGTGCTGGAGGCTTACTCCTCAGGCGTGCCGGTGGTGGTCACGTCCAGCGGAGGACCGAAGTTTCTGGTGAACGAGGGCGTCACCGGATTCGTGGCAGCCGACGATGCCGGTTTCATCGCTGCGGTGCGTCGCCTAATTACCGACCCGCAATTGCAGAGGTCGATGTCGCTGGCCGCGCGCGAGTACGCCCTCTCCATGTCCTGGGACAACGTTTTCGAGAACGTTTACAGCGCCTACCGCGTTACTGACTCGGCGAATCCACTTTCACCGTGAAGTAGGTAATTTGCTTGCCCGGATCTAGAAAGAACTGGTGCGGCATTTTCGCAGGAATGTGTACAACATCCCCCGGCGCGAGACTCTTTCGAACACCGCCCGTAATGGATGTCCCTTTCACTTCGCCGGGCCCCGTGCTCACCGGACTGACAATCTCGCCGCCCACTAAGATGTCGGCTTCGCCGCTTTGAATCACGAAGATGTCAGTCTGCTTTTCGTGCAGCTCCGGCACTCCGCTCTTATCGCGATGGGACACCCCCAATGCGTGGTTCTCGAACTTCGCTCCCTTGCCCCCGGGGGCTAGGCCCTTAGGCCAGACTACGAAGCCAGCGGGGTCGGCGGCCCGAAGTGGAAACAGCGACAAAGTGAGAATGATTGAAAAAATCGTCTTCATTTGCGTATTAGAGTAGCAGGTATCGCATTTCGCAGCGCGCCTCACGTTGCGCCTATTTCTGCCGATAAGAAAATCAGGCCGAAGTTGTCCATTTCATGCATCTTTTAACGGGAGTAGACCTCTCCTATACTTACGACTACCGACTGGTTGCTCTCTCGGTCTTCATCGCGATCTGCTCCTCCTACACGGCCCTGGATCTCGGCGAACGCACCACGGCGGCAAACGGCAAGACCCGCGGCGCGTGGCTTACGGGAGGCGCCGTCGCCATGGGCTTGGGAATCTGGGCGATGCATTACATCGGAATGCTGGCTTTTCGACTGCCGATTCCCGTGCGCTACGATCTGCCCACAGTGGTGGTTTCTCTGGTAGCGGGCATCGCGTCTTCCTTCGTTGCCCTCTACGTCGTCAGTCGCCCGAAGCTGGGGGCAGTCTCTCTCTGTGTGGGCGGATTGCTCATGGGAGCGGGCATCGCTACCATGCACTACACAGGCATGGCAGCCATGCGTCTGCCAGCGAAATGTCACTATGACGGAGGAATCGTTGCCCTTTCCATTGCCATTGCTGTTGTAGTGTCGATGGCGGCGCTCTGGATTACATTTCGTCTGCGATCCGATCGGAATGGAAAGCAGTGGCTCAAGATTGCGAGTGCGGCCGTGATGGGTGTCGCAGTCGCAGGCATGCATTACACCGGAATGGCGGCGGCTTGTTTCAGGAACGCGCCAGCGGTGATGAACGGCCCCGGCGCGACCGATGCAGCTTGGGTTGGCGTTACCGGCCTTGGCGTAGCCGGAATCGCAATCGTAACTATTCTCATCCTGGCGCTAACGCTGGCGGGAGCGCTGGCGGATCGCAGATTTAGCGCCCAGGCTCAGACATTGGATTCATCGCAGCGCAGCTATCAACTGCTCTTTACGCGCAGTCTCGCCGGAGTCTACCGTGCAAGCCCCAGCGGGGATCTGCTGGATCTAAACCAAGCCTGCATGGCGATGCTCGGTTACGACAACCGAGAGGAGGCGCTGTCAGCGAATATCAAACACCACTTTCTGAGCATTGAAGAAGAGCGCGAGTTTTTCTCCCGGCTCAACGACGAACAGAAGCTGAGCGGATACGAAGCTTGTTTGCGGGGCAAAGACGGCTCGCAAATTTGGTCGCTCCAAAGCGCCACACTGATTCAGGGAGAGAAGAGTCAACCGCCATCCATCCTCGCCACCATGTTCGACATATCCGAGCAAAAGAGAACCGAGCAGGCGCTGAGCGCCGCTATGCGGGCAGCCGAGGAGGCGAGCCAGGCAAAGAGCCAGTTCCTCGCCAATATGAGTCACGAGATTCGTACGCCCATGAACGGGATTCTCGGCATGACGGAACTCGCCCTCGATACACCGCTCGACTCCGAGCAGCGCGAGTACATGGAGAACGTCAGGGATTCGGCCGAGTCGCTCCTAACCATCATCAACGACATCCTGGATTTCTCCAGAATCGAAGCAAACCGGCTTGAGCTGGATATCGCGGCATTCAGTCTTTCGGACGTAACCAGGCAATCGATTCGATTCCTGGGCGGGAAGGCGGAAGCAAAAGGGTTGAAAGTATCCGAAGAGATCGATCAAGACATACCGGCCAATCTGCTTGGCGACGTGGGCCGGCTGCGGCAGGTGCTTACGAACCTGCTTGCCAACGCCATTAAGTTTACCGAACGCGGAAGCGTCGATATCCGAGCCCGGCTCGTACGTAGAGAAAAATGCGAGGCTCTAATTCACATCATGGTTCGGGATACCGGCATAGGCATTCCCGAAGATATGCAGTCGGTCATCTTCGAAGCCTTCTCCCAAGTGGATGGATCCAACCAACGCCGCCATGGGGGAACTGGATTGGGGCTGGCGATTTCCGCCCAATTGATCAAAGCGATGAATGGAAGAATTTGGGTGCAAAGCGCGCCGCTGGTCGGGAGTACTTTTCACGTCGAATTGCCGCTCGCTTTGGCGTAAACCGGTCAGTGTCCCGATGTCGGAGCCGCGGCCTTTTCACGCAGCAGCACCGGATTGACCTTCACCCGTTCCCGCACCGCATCTCCCGGATTCACAACCACGCGCTCTCCAGGCTGTAGGCCCGAAACCACTTCGATCTTATCGCCATAGTCTCGTCCCAACTGAATTCTTTGGAAGTGAACCGTCTGCTGATCCGTTACCACCGCGACTTGCGGACCGTCCGCACGCACCACTAGCGTATCGCCTGGAATAATCAGCGGCGGGTTGCTGCGGGGAGTGGTCAGATCCACCTGCGCGTACATGCCGGGCATGAGCAGCGCCTCCGCGTTTGCAACCTGCACTTCCGTCAGCAGCGTGCGGCTGGACGGATCCAGCGCATTGGCGGTCCTGGTGACAGTACCGGCAAATTGTCTGTTTGGAATATCGGGAATGCTCAACTTCGCCACCTGACCGACATGGACCGACCCCGCGTCCGCTTGTGGAACATTCACGAATGTCCTCAGCCGATCCGTTTGCGCGATGCGAAAAAGCAGCGTCGTTCCTTCAGTAGCCAGAGCGCCGACATCCACATTGCGCTGTGTGATCACTCCAGCAAAGGGCGCGCGAACCTTCAAATAGCCCTGCAACTCCGAAAGGCGGCCCAGATTCGCTTCGGTCACCTTGATGTTGCTCTTGGCAACGTTCACCGCCTTCTCAAGCGACTGCACTCGCGACCGTTGCGCTTCATATTGAGCCTGATAATTATCGTTTTCCTGGCGCGACACAACCCCGCGGTCCGCGAGGCTCTTCCAGCGTTGCGCGGTGACTCGCGCCATCTGCTCATTTGTCTTGCCTTGCTCCACGTCAGCCGTGGCCTGCTCCAGGCTGGCTGACGTCTGTTCCAGGCTTGCCTTAGCCTGACTCACCTGCTGACCGAGCTCGGCTGCATCGATTTCCGCCAGCAATTGACCGGCGCTGACGCGATCCCCAATATCGACAAAGCGCCGCTTCACGTAGCCGCTCGCCCTCGAAAGTACCGGTGCCTCGGTCACGGCCTGAATGTTGCCGGGCAGCACCAATTCGCTCCTTCCAGGCGATCGTTGCACTGTGACCACGTTCACAGTGGGAAGTGCCTCGCCGCCAGCCTTAGCTTCCGCGATCAGCATCGATTGCCGGCGAATGTGCGGAAGGTAGCCGACCAGAAACGCGCCAAGCACCAGCACGGCACCCGCGATTGCGCAAAGCGTGCTCTTCCGTAGATGGCCTTTGCGCAAATGCCCGTTTGCTTCAGGCTGCTCGCGCCGGACCGCCTCCAGACGCGCTTTTAGGGTCTCTATCTCGGCCCGAAGCCGCGCCTCGGTACTTTCGCTCTCGGTCATCGGTACAGCGTCTATCTCTTCGATAAATCCCGAATCAAGAGATCCTTGAACCGCATATTGCCATGCCCGCCGGAGTGCAATTGCAGTGCGATCCCGCCATCCGCACCTTTCGGTTTTGGGTCGGTGTAGTCAATCATTTGCACGCCGTTCAGCCGGGCCACGTACCGGTTGCCCTCCACCTTCAGCAAATATTCGTTCCACTCGTCTTGTCGCACCACCGTCTCGTTCTCGGGAGCCGGCCAGACAATCCAGCCTCGGCCAACATCGTAGACTCCCGCCGTGTGCTTGTTCAAAGTGCAATCAATCTCGAACTGAGGGCCCTGGGTAACGTCTGCCGTCCCCGGCTTAAAGGCGACGTGAAAAAAGACGCCGCTATTGCCGTCAGCCTCGCATTTGAATTTCAGAGACATGTGGAAGTCGGTGTAATTCTTGTCGGTTTGGAGATACCCGTAGTCTTTAGTGATCGCAAGGCCGTGGATGGTTCCATCTTCCACCTCCCATTTCTCATTGCCGATCTTGATCCATCCAGTAAGATCCTTGCCGTTGAACAGCGAAACCCAATCTTCTCCCGGCAGTTTGGGCCGGTTGGATTGGGCGAACAGAGCAGTACTCGCGAGTAGAAGCAGAAATGATTTTCGCACCTCTCTATTCTGCACCTAACTCGCTAACGATTTGGGAAGCGATCCGATCCGCGAATAGCCGGACTTGTCCCGCATCCGCTCCTTCCACCATTACGCGAGCCAGCGGTTCGGTGCCGGAGAACCGGACGAGTACGCGCCCGGATTCGCCAAACGCCAGTTCCGCCGCGCGAATCTCGTTTTGAACCCCGGCGAGGTCGGCCAGGGGCATGCGCCGTTTCACCCGGACGTTCACTAGAAGCTGCGGATAAATCTTCAGTTCCGCAGTCAGCTCATCCAATCCTTGGCCGGACTCCGTCACTGCGTCAAGCACCCGCAGCGCTGTTAGCATCCCGTCTCCGGTGGTAGCGTAATCGCGGAAGATCAAGTGTCCCGATTGCTCTCCGCCGATCACCGCATCTCGCCTCAGCATCTCTTCCAGCACGTACTTGTCGCCTACGGGCGTCCGCACCATCTCAATGCCGTTGGCGGCCAGCGCTCGTTGCAACCCCAGATTCGACATCACCGTAGCGATCACCACGGGGCGGCCAGCGCTATCCCCGAGCCGGTTCTGTTGCATCAAACGTTTGGCGCACAGCAGCATCACCGCATCGCCATCGATGATCCGGCCCGTTTGGGAGACAAACAGCGCCCGGTCGGCATCCCCGTCGAAAGCGATTCCTAAGTCGGCCCCGCTCGCGAGCACCGTCTCCCGTAAAGACTCCAGGTGCAGCGATCCGCAGTTTAAATTGATGTTGCGGCCATCCGGGGCGCACCCCGTTAAAATCAGCTTTGCTCCGAGCCGCTCGAAAAGCGCCGGTGCCAAATTCGATGCCGATCCGTTGGCGCAATCGATCGCCAGCTTCAAGCCATCGAAGCGTTTCGGGACTGTGCCGGCAAGATGCTCGATATATGCATCGTCAAGCTGTTCGTCCACCACCAGCTTCACTGGAGCCGACTCGCCGCCTTCCTCCACATGCAGGAAGATGTCAGCCTCCAGCCGCTCCTCTACTTCGTCCGCGAGCTTGTAGCCTGAATGGTCAATGATCTTGATGCCATTGTCGTGGTACGGATTGTGCGAGGCCGAGATCATCACGCCCGCGGCGAACGGGCCGTTCTTCGCTAAGAACGCGACCCCCGGCGTCGTGGTGACGCCCGCGAATTGCACGCTGACGCCCTGGCGCGCAAGCCCGCCCGCGAGTTCAGCCGCCATCCAAGGACCGGACTCGCGAGTGTCCATCCCGATGACCACCTCGCGCTCGCGCTGCTGGCTAATCACCCACTTGCCCAGCGCCGATCCTGTTGCGCGGACGGTTGTCGGATCGAGAGGGTACTCCCCGGCGACACCGCGGATCCCGTCGGTGCCGAACAGCTTTCGCGCCATCTAATTCGAATCCTTGTTAGGCAGCTTTTGGAGTGTCACGACACATTGCACTTGGGGGCTCGACTCGAGATGCACTTGAGGGTCGCCCACCCGGACGTGCGCGCGCCTAGATGCCTCGCTCACGATGCCGCTGATGTCGATCGGGTCTGTCTTCACGTAATCGATGTTCCTCACGCGGCTTTCGGGCCCGCGAATTCGAACCTTGGGCGGATCGAAGCGATAACTGGTAACCGAATAGCCTTCTGGAGGCGACCTCTCATAGGCAGGTTCGATGGGAACGTCTTTGGAAATCAGACGCTCAAAGCGCATGCTGACCTGCGAGGGAACCGCGCGGAAAAACATGACTCCGATGGGAAGCTGGCGGATATTCCGATCGTGAATGGTAAACGTCTGCTCGCCTGGCTGCAGATCGGATAAATCCAGTACAACTGCGGCTTGCGACAGGCTTGCTGGAGTGAGACGCGGCGCAGGCCCACGCACTTCTAGCTGAACCCGCTCCGGTACGTCGGAAGCCAGGTCGAGATCCTTTGGAATATTCCTAAAAAGAATGGGCGCGGAAATCGATGTTGCCAGCTCCGGTTCGCGCGCCACAACGACCCAGAGCAGAAAAGACAGCAGGATGGAGAGCAGCTTCCACGCGAGATTCTCGGTGAGGAACCGCTTCATCATCGCTGAGAACCCGATTCGGCATGAAATGCAGCCGGTTGCGCCGCAGGATGATAGGGCGTGCGTACGTCGCGATCACTTGACCTGCGAGTGAGGATTTGGCCGATGCGCTCCGGCGGCACCCCCAACTCAATCTCGCCAGCCGACGCCACTGAAATGCGTCCGGTTTCCTCGGAAACCACGATCGCGAGACAGTCCGCTTCCTCCGTTACTCCAATAGCGGCGCGATGGCGGGTTCCAAGTTTCCCGGTCAGCGCGGGATCGGTGGTCAACGGAAGAAAGCACGCTGCTGCGGCTATGCGGTCGCCATGCACGATCACTGCGCCGTCGTGCAGCGCGGCTTTGGGATGGAAGATGGCTAGCAAGAGGTCACGCGAGACGCTGGCGTCGAGATTGACGCCGCTCTCGACAAAAGTCCGCAAGCCGATGCTGCGCTCCACTACGATCAGCGCACCGGTTCGCTGCTGAGCTAATTGGGTGATGGCCAGCAGAATTTCGTCCGCCACTTCCCTCCGCTCCAGCTCGCTAAAGCCAAGAAAACGCCGCTGGCCGATGCGCGCCAGCACTCGCCGGATGTCCGACTGGAAAACGACGATCAGCGCGAAGGCGGTATAGGGCGCGAGCGTGGCCAGCAGCGTCCGCAGCAGTTCGAGGCGGAAGAGAGTGGCTCCAAAATAAATAGCCGCAAGCACGATGACGCCGGTCAGAATGTGCGCCGCGCGGCGCCCGCGCACGACCAGAATAAACTGATAAATAAGCACCGCAACGGCGAGAATATCCACCACCGCCGTAGCGGAAAGCCTGGGAATTTCAGAAATAAAAGAAGTTGGCACGCCGGGCACGCAGTCTTTTTATTCTAGCTTGTGGGGCAGGTTGTTTACCTGCGGCGGATTGACAATCTGCCCTAAATGAAACTTTATACCTCCAGCTCTCGTATCCATCACCAATGGAATCTATCGTCTCCGATATCCGCCTGGCAGCCCGCATGCTGCTGAAGAGTCCCGGTTTCACGATCGTCGCCACTGTCGCGCTCGCCCTCGGGATCGGTGCCAATACCGCCATCTTTTCGGTCGTCAACGCCGTCCTGTTGCAGCCGCTGCCGTATTCAGACGCTGACCGGATCATGCGCATCGGACGATCCTCCCCGACAGGAACCGGCTTCTCGGAATCCATCCCAAAATTTAATTCCTGGAAAAAGAATGATGCGTTCGACTCGATGGCCGTATACGATTTCGCCGGCCCCGGTATGAATCTTGGCAACAAGGAACGGCCGCAGCAAGTAAAAGCTATTCATGTCTCGCAGGAGTTTTTCCGGGTCTTCGGCGTCAGCCCGCTCGCGGGAAGAACCTTCACTCCCGAGGAAGACCGGCCCGGCGGACCGCCCGTGGCTCTCCTGAGTTACGGACTTTGGAAATCCCGCTTTGGCGGCGCCATTACGCAGATCGGGGCATCGATCAGCCTCAACGGCGATCCTTTCACCGTGATCGGAATCCTTCCATCCAGCTTCGTTTCGGACCCTCCCTCCGACGTCTTCATCCCCCTTCAGCCCGACCCTAACAGCACCAATCAAGGTCACTATCTTTCCATCGCTGGACGGCTCAAACCGGGCGTAAGCGCGACGGCTGCCCAAGCCCAAATGAAGGTGCTCGCCGCGCAGTTCCGCCGCGCCCATCCTAAAACAATGGACGGCGATGAGGGTGTTGCCGTAGTCCCGGCGCAGGAAGCCGCCGTTGGCGACATTAAGCCCGCCTTGCTGATCTTGCTGGGAGCGGTTGGGTTCGTTTTGCTGATTGCTTGCGCGAATGTGGCGAATCTGCTGCTGGTCCGAGCCGCAGGACGCCAGAAAGAAATCGCGATCCGCAGCGCCATTGGCGCAAGCCGTTGGCGCATCATCCGCCAACTGTTGACCGAGAGCGTGCTGCTCGGAGCTTTGGGCGGAGTGCTGGGCTTCTTCCTCGGCGCGATCGGCGTCCGTGTGCTGATGTCCCTCCTGCCTCCCAACATCCCCCGACTCAGCGACGGCGAGGGAGTCGCGGCGGCCGTGGCCATTCTCGATTGGAAAGTGCTCGCATTCACTCTGGGAATCGCACTGCTCACCGGGATCATATTCGGCATGTTCCCGGCTCTCCAAATTGCTCGCACCAACGTAAACAGCGTGCTCAAAGAGACCAGCGGACGATCCGGCACAGGCCGGCGTCAAAACCGGCTTCGCGGCGCGTTGGTAGTTTCCGAGACTGCGCTGGCCTTGGTGCTCCTCATCGGTGCGGCGCTCATGATTCGAACCTTCGTCGGACTCAAGAACGTCGATCCAGGTTTCGAAGCTCATAACGTTCTCACGATGAAGAGTTCGCTGGCTGGAGGACGCTATTCGACCACGGCCCAAGTGGCCAATCTTTCCCGTCAAGTGATCCAGCGGATCGAATCACTGCCAGGGGTTCAAGCCGCCGCCATGACCGTGATCTTGCCGGTGGAAGGCAGCCTCGATCTGCCGTTCGTCATCGACGGCCGTCCCCCGGCGAAGGGAAATACATTCAACGGCGATGAAAATTGGGCGTTCATCACGCCGCACTACTTCGACGCATTCAAGATTCATCTCATGCGCGGGAGAGCCTTCAATGACGGGGACACCGGCACTTCCTCCAAAGTGATCATTGTCAACGAGGCGTTCGCGAAGAAGTATTGGCCCAAGGAAGATCCGCTCGGGCGTCGGCTCGCAGTAGGCGGCAAGACGCTGGGCCCGGATTTCGACGAGCCTGCCCGTCAGGTGGTAGGAGTTGTGGCGTCCGTGCGGCAGGCCAGTCTCAGCAGCCCGGCTCAACCGATGATGTACGTGCCCCAAGCGCAAGTGACGGACGGTTTGACGGCGCTCGCGAATAGAGTGATCCCAACCGCCTGGACCATCAAGACCGCAGTGGAGCCGATCTCCCTCAGCACCGCAGTCCAACGCGAGATCATGGCCGCAGATAGTCAAATGTCCGTTACGAAAATCAGAACCATGGAGCAGGTGATCGGCGAGACGATCTCCCGTGAGAACTTCAACATGCTTCTGCTGACAGTCTTCGCCGGCATCGCGCTTCTGTTGGCTGCGATCGGGATTTACGGGCTCATGTCCTACACGGTTGAGCAGCGCACTCAGGAAATGGGCATTCGCCTGGCCCTCGGCGCCCTCCAGGGCGACATGGTTCGCATGGTGGTTTTGCAAGGGATGAAGCTGACCCTGATCGGGGTAGCTATCGGACTCGCGGCGGCCTACGGGCTAACGCGTCTGCTTTCCAAGCTTCTCTTCGGAGTGCAGTCGAGCGACCCGGCAACCTTCACCACAGTGGCTCTGATTCTAACCGCCGTGGCATTGCTGGCCACGTACATCCCCGCGCGCCGCGCGACCAAGATCGACCCCCTGAGCGCGTTGCGTTACGAATAGTGGGGCAGCCAATCCTGGCTGCAGCCGCCTTTCGAGGCGGCTCTCTCGCTAGCGCGTGGCGAGCCGCTCAAACTTCTCATAATCGTTGCTGATCGCCATAGCAAGCGCCAGCAGCTTCTCGAGCGCCTCTTGCGGCTGGCCGAATTCGATAATAATTCTACCGCCCCCAATATCCACGCCACGAGGAAGCTCGTCGATCTCGAGATTCACCACCTCAGCAGGCGCCTCCACCAGCAACTGCGGCCGATCAATCCGATCCTTTCGCAACTGCGCGAGGACCCCTGCCACCTTCCGACGACGCTGGACCTCATAAAATGCATCCCCGCTCGAAGCCAAGCCGCGCAGCCGGGCAATCAGCGCATCGCGGTCGGCCAAGCCGTTCGTGCCCACGCGTTCCGTAATGCAAGGCGCCATGATCTGCTGCGCTCGGCGACGGCCGACCCCGAGAAGAAATTCGATAGCGGGTCGATCGATGAAAGGCCGGGAGGAGGTCCGAAGCTCCTCAATAATGCGATCGAGATGGGCGTACCAAGCCGGTTTTGCAGGCATCAGTTGTTTTCCATCTCGATCGGTCGAGTCACCAGGCTTGTCAGCATGTTGCCGATCTCTCCCGGATCGAGGATGTAGTCAGCTGTTACGTAGTCTAAAACGCTCTTCGGCATGTCGGGGAAAGCCGCGGTGTGCGCGCTCTGAACGATGGCGATGCCCCCGTAGCGTTTCACCCACCAAACCCCGGCGCTCCCATCGATCAACACGCCGCTTAGGATGACCGCAATTACCCGCGGACCATAGGTAACCGCCGCGGAGCGAAATAGCGGATTGATTGCGGGCCGCTGCCGATCTTCTTTAGGGCCGCGCCAAACCAGCACGCGATCCTTTTCGAGCAACAAGTGTTGATCTGGGGGAGCGACATAGATCCGGCCTTGTTCGAATGTCTGGCTCGCTATAACCTGCACCGCTGGAAGTCTGCCCGGCAGAGTAAGTATCTGGGCCAATTGTGATGTGAGATTTGCAGGGACATGTACAACGACAAATAAGGACGCCGCCAGATCGCGCGGAAGGGTGCCTAGCACTCTTTGTAGAGCTTCGATGCCGCCAGCGGAAGCCCCGATCACCACAATGTCGCGCTTCAATGATTTATTCTAGCGAACAGGCCGCCTGTGCTATATTCCCAACTTGATGAGCCTCAAAGCCCTCGCATTGCTGCTGACCACCTCGGCGCTGTTCGCCCAGGTTGACCTGAACTCTCTCAAAGAATTGAAGTATCGAAATATCGGACCTTTTCGAGGCGGTCGATCAGTCGCGGTCGCTGGGATTACGTCGCAGCCCAACGTATATTATTTCGGTTCGGTGGGTGGCGGAGTCTGGAAAACGGTCGACTCCGGCGTAACTTGGGCGCCTGTGTCCGACGGCCAAATCAAGACCGGCTCCGTGGGCGCGATTGCGGTATCCGAATCCGATCCGAGCGTCGTGTATGTCGGCATGGGTGAGCCTGACATTCGCGGCAATGCGTCCCCCGGGGATGGCGTCTACAAGTCGATGGATGCCGGGCGGACCTGGAAGCACTTGGGGCTCGAGAAGACGCAGCAAATCGGGGCAGTAAAGATTCACCCGAAGAACCCGGACATCGTGTATGTCGCCGCGCTGGGCCACCAATTCGGTCCTAATGAAGAGCGCGGGATCTACAAGTCCATCGATGGCGGGAAGAACTGGAAGCAGGTTTTCACGCGCGGACCCAAGGCCGGCGCCGTGGAACTCGTGATTGACCCAGGCAATCCCAACACGCTGTACGCGAGCTTTTGGGAAGTGTACCGCACGCCCTGGATTCTGGAATCGGGCGGAGCCGGGAGCGGACTGTTCAAGTCCTCGGACGGCGGTGAGACGTGGACCGACCTCAGCCGCAATGCGGGCTTGCCGAAGGGCGTTCTCGGTCGGATCGGCATCGCGGTTTCCCCGGTTAACCCGGATCGCGTGTGGGCGCTCGTGGAAGCGGAAGATGGGGGCGTGTTTCGCTCCGAAGATGCAGGCAAGACTTGGGCAAAAATCAATGAGCAGCGCATCTTAAGGCAGCGCGCCTGGTACTACTCGCGCATCTTCGCCGACCCGCTGAAGCTCGATACAGTCTACGTCACCAACGTCGGGTTCTATCGATCCGATGACGGCGGCAAAACCTACACGCCGATCCGCCCGCCTCATGGCGACAACCATTATCTGTGGATCGCCGCCAACGATTCCAACCGCATGATCGAGGCTAATGACGGGGGCGCAACCATCTCCACCAACGGCGGGAGAAATTGGTCGAGCATCATGAATCAGCCTACGGCGCAGTTCTACCGGGTCGCGCTCGACGAAGATTTTCCTTATCACGCCTATGGCGCCCAGCAGGACAACACCACAGTGAAGACCCAAACGCGTGCCGACGGACCCGGCATCACGGAGAGCCATTGGTATCCAGTGGGCGGCGGAGAGAGCGGCTGGATCCAACCCAATCCGAAGAATTCCGATGTGGTCTACGCAGGTTCGTATGACGGGCTGCTCACGCGTTACGAGCACCGCACCGGACAGATGCGCAACATCACCGTGTGGCCCGACAACCCGATGGGCTCGGGCGCAGAGGCGATGAAGTATCGCTTCCAGTGGAACTTCCCAATCTTCCTCTCGCCGCACGATCCAGCGGTGCTGTATGCGGGCGGGAACGTGCTGTTTAAGTCGGTCAATGAGGGACAGAGCTGGCAGGCGATCAGCGGAGATCTGACCCGTGACGACAAATCCAAGCAGGGTCCCTCGGGCGGTCCGATCACCAAGGACAACACCAGCATCGAATATTACTGCACGATTTTCACAGGGGCGGAATCAACCGTGAAGAAGGGAGTCATCTGGATCGGCTCGGACGATGGACTGGTGCATGTCACTCAGGATGGCGGGAAGTCGTGGAGCAACGTGACGCCGAAGGATCTGCCCGAATGGTCGCGCGTGAATTCGATTGAGCCGTCGCCGTTCGATGCAGGCACGGCTTACTTCGCCGCCACGAAATATCAGCTTGACGATTTCCAACCGCTGCTCTATAAGACCACCGACTACGGCAAGACCTGGAAGCGCATCGTGAGAGGGATACCGGCCAGCCATTTCTCGCGCGTGATCCGCGAGGATCCGAATCATCGCAACCTGCTGGTGGCGGGCACGGAGTTCGGCATCTATGCATCCTTCAATGCGGGAGATAACTGGCAGTCAATCCAGCTCAACATGCCCGTCGTTCCGATCACGGACATTGCGTTTCACAAGCGCGAGAACGAGATGGTGGTGGCCACGCAGGGCCGCTCGTTCTATGTGCTCGATGAACTGCCGCTGGTGTATCAGGTAAGCGATGCAGCGCTGAAAGAGGATGCGCATCTGTTCCAACCCAAGGACGGTTATCGAGAGCCTTCGGGCGGATTCCGTTTGCCTGCGGATGCGCCGATCGGGCAAAATCCGCAGTCTGGAATCGCGGTGAATTACTGGCTCAAGGACAAGCCGAAAGGGGAAGTGACTCTGGAGTTCATGGATTCGTCGGGCAAGCTGGTGAAAAAGTTCTCGACCATCGAGACGCGCAAGCCTCGCATGGAGGCGGGGTTCGCGATGGAGGAGGAAGAGGGGCCGCGCAGGCGTCCAGCCGCTAGAACCATTCCCTCGGATAAGGGGCTGAACCGGTTCGTGTGGGATCTCCGCTATCCGGATGCGACCGATTTTCCGGGGCTGATCATGTGGGCCGGAACTACTCGCGGTCCCTTGGCCGCGCCTGGAAAGTATACGGTGCGGATGACTGCGGATGGCAGGACTCAGACGCAGAATTTCGAAGTGAAGAAGGACCCTCGCATTGGGACGACGTCCCAGGAATTTGCCAAACAGTTGGAAGTGGCGCTGCAGGTTCGCGACAAGCTGAGCGCCACGAATCAGGCGGTGATCGATATTCGCGAAGTCCGCAAGCAGTTGGATGAGTACGCCGAGCGGGTGAAGAATCCGAAGGTGGTGGAATCGGCCAAGGCGCTGGCGAAGAAGCTGACGGCGGTGGAAGAAGCGCTGTATCAGACGAAGAATCGGGCGAGCGAGGATCCGCTGAATTTCCCGATTATGCTCAACAACAAGCTGGCCTCGTTGCTGTCGGATATTACGATGGCGGATGCTCCGCCCACGGCGCAGCAGGACACGGTGTATGAGGATTTGGCGAGCAAGGTGAATGCAGAGTTGCGGAAGTTGGGACAGATGATGGGGACGGATGTGCCAGTGTTCAACAAGTTGGTGCGGGAGGAGAATGTTCCTGCGCTGGTGGTGAAACCGCAGCCGTAGAGATGGCATATTTTTTTATCTCTCGGGCCGGCGGTAGTCTTACGCAGATACCCGAACTCTCGCTTCGCTATCCGCCAGAATGGAATGAATCGTATCCTTCAATTCCTTGTGGCCCAAAGGCTTCGTCAGATAAGCGGCCACACCCAGTTCACGGCAACGGACCGAGTCTTCCCGGCGCGCCGCCGAGCTTAGCATCATCAGCGTCACGTCAGCTAATCCCGGATCTTTTCGTATCTGTTCGCACAGCATGAAACCATCCATTTCCGGCATGCAAACGTCGATGAGAATCAATTTGAACCGATCCTCCGTTTCGCCGACGCGGTCCAACTCTAGAATGGCCGCCACGCCTCCAGTCACGACCGTCGTCCGCATGCCCCAGCGCGAAAGCAGTCTGTCTAAAATGGTGCCGTTCGTGAGATTATCATCCACGATCAGAACCGGAACTCCCTCAAGATGGGCGAAGCCGGGTGGCGTGCAGTCGACCGCTTTTGCATCCCCCAGGCCGAATTTCGCTGTGAAGTGGAACGTGCTTCCCTGGCCTGCAGCGCTCTCAACCCACAGTTTTCCTCCCATCAACGACACCAATTGGCGTGAAATTGTAAGTCCCAGGCCTGTTCCTCCGTACTTCCTGGTTGTTGAACTATCGGCTTGGGTAAACGCTTGAAAGATCTCGCCCTGCTTACTCTCAGAGATGCCAATGCCGGTATCCCTGACACTGAAGTGAAGCACGATGCCGCCCGCGTCGCGAGACTCTTCTCTAACCTCGATCACAACCTCCCCCCGATTGGTGAACTTGATGGCGTTGCCGACTAGGTTCACGATGATTTGGCGGAGCCGGGCAGGATCGCCTTGCAGAAGGTCGGGCAGATGGCCGTCGATACAATATGCGAGCTCGAGTCCTTTTTGATCGGCGCGAACGCTCAGCGAGCAAAGGGCTTCCCAGATACGATCCCGCAAGTCGAACGGCACTTCCTCCAGATCCAGCTTTCCCGCTTCTATCTTGGAGAAGTCCAGAATATCGTTAATCACCGTGAGGAGCGCGAGGGCGGAGGATTCAACGGCGCCCATGTAGTCGCGCTGTTCACGGGTCATCTCAGTATCGAGGAGGAGTTCCGTCATGCCCAGAACTCCATTCATTGGAGTTCGAATCTCATGACTCATGTTGGCGAGAAAGTCGCTCTTCGCCCGGCTCGCTTCTTCGGCTTTCTCCTTCGCGCAAACCAGCTCGGCATTCACGCGAAAAAGGGGGCCCGTGATTACTCGCCGGATCGTGAAATTCACGATTAGCGCGGCCATAATCAGCGTGCTTCCGAACACCGCCAAAGCCGTCCAACGCTGCCGTGCGGATTGCTTCTGAACGTAGTTCAACTGTTGATGCAGGTCTTTTGAGAACTGGTCGGTGAGGCTTTGAAAACGGGAGTTGATGCTAATGATTTGGGAGGCCAACGACTTCATTTGGCGCTGCGTGCCAGCCGTAATACCGACCGGATTTGCCAGCACCGTCTCGTAGGTACTTTGCGCCTCGGCCAGGAATCGCTCGATGGAGGCAGCCAGATTTCTCGCTGCGGCGGAGCGTTGCGGCGAAAGGCCTCGAATCTCAGCAGCAACCTTCAATTCGGCGAGCGCCTTAACACCCTCGTCTGCGGCGTGGCCTAGCTCGGCCGCATCCTGGGTCACTACGGCGGCGCTGTAATCCTTTACGACGCGATGGAATGCGGCTTCGCCCATTTGACCATGCTGGACGGCTGGAAATAGCGACTCGGAAGTAGTCCGCAGAATCCGTTCTCCTTCCAGCCCCTGGATCTGCCCGAGCGCTACCGAAATCACAAAACCAAGAATAAAGATACCGATACTTAGCCAGATTTTTGCTGTTATTGTTAGGCGTTTTATACTCATCCGGTGTCTTGCTACTGAGGCAGAGCCAGCTTGTAACCGCGCGCTCCGGGGCTGATCCCATCGATAGACACGACGCGCACCGTAGAGTCCACATCGTGCACGCGTATCACTCCAAGGGAGCCGGCAGTGCTTCCGACGAAGGCTCTAATTGCGGCAAACGACTGCAACATTCGAGGGGGCGAGACCGACTTGCCTTGGAAGTTCATCATCAGGAAGTATCTTGTGAAGTCGCTCTCGGACATTCCGCAGATCTTCTTTAAGACCGCGCGCGTCTCGGGACGCTCTGCTGGAAGGCTTACCGCAAAAATCTTGGTTCCATCGGACCAACTATCCTTCCCTCCCAGGAAGATGCTCCGCAGGTCGCGGGAGGATAGCCTTTCGATTACGCTCGTCTTGTTGACAATCACGGCCAGATCGTTTGTGTCCGCGACTTGGGCCTCGCCATACCCAAGTACGACCTGCCCCACGATTAAGACGAGCGAAACAACTCGCGCCAGCACTCGTTTATTCAGAAAGTGAACGCAAGCTGAGCATCAAGCCCGTTGCGAGGCCTCGCATTCCGCTGGTCAAGCCGGTTGTCCTGCAATTTGAACGCGGCGTAATCCGAAAAATCCCATCGCAGCCCAAGGGAAGGTCCCATGTATCGCCCTGTGTACACGTTGATGGGGTCGTTCGCAGGTGAATTCACGTACTGATAGCGAACGTAAGGCCGCCAAGACCCAAACTTTCGAGACAGTTGAGTGTAAGCGAGAGGGGTGTTAAAAGTCCGGCCGCCGTTTTCAATACGGTTGGACAAAAGCACGCCCTCATTCATGAACTCCCAGGTCGGAGTAACGTAGATGGCATAAAAGCTGCCGATGGTCTGGTTCGCCGCCGGTACGCCAGGCGGCACGATTCGGTCGCGGAAATAGGAGCCTCCCACCTGCAATCCCCTGAGCCAGTCCGGAGCGACATAGGCGGCCAGATTGTAAGACTTGTGACTCTTATCGGAGTAATAATTCTGTACCGGGGCGTCGAGACGATTGGAAGCGCGGCCATTGCCGATTTCAGCAACCCAGTGCAATTGCAGTCCGCCGGTTCCAGGCACAAGGCCAGTCAGGCTCACGCCGACATTGTGGACCGGCAGCAGGCCGCCGCTGTCTTCAAAGAAGTACATGAACGGGCGTCCCGTTGCAGTCTGAAACCACGTTCCATGATGAAAGGCGGTGCTGTAGTAGCCTATCGAAGTATGATACCGGCCGAAGCTCGCTTCAAAGTACTTACTCGCTCTATAGGAAAGTAGGAACCGTTCGAGATCCACACCCAGGACATTGCTGGAATCCGATCCGAGCACAAGCTCCGACATAAAGCTGAGCTTGTCGGATAATTTCGACGAAGTCATCAGCGTGAATTCGCCCATTTGGAAATTGGAGTGAGGGGGTGCGCCCGGCGGAAAGATCAGAGGATTCGCGTCTGTTCCGACTCCGAAATTGAAATCGAAAAATCCTCGGACTTGCAGCGTCGGCCCGCCACCTGGCAGCTCCATCATGTGCCCGTGCGAATGCGGATCGGCGGAGGCAGTTTCGTCGGACGAGGATGGCGCTGCGGGGGACGCGGGAATTGCCGCAATTTCCGGCGCGGTTGGGGATACGATCGTCACGGGCGCGCCGATGATTGTTGACGGACCTGGCTTAGTCTGCCGGAGCAGCTTTTCTTCCAGCTCCTTGATGCGCGCCTCGTCTTCTGCCAAACGGACTAAAACCCGGTCTAGGATCTCCTGGCGTCTATCTGCCGCTGAATCTGATTGGGCGTTGGCATTGGTCAATGCCGACAGCATAACGATGCCGAGTAGAATTCTGGCGAGCAAGTGGGAACAGACCCTTCAATACCCAGGTGGCGGTGAGTGGCTACGATTCTCAAAAAATCTTAGCCGGGGCTGATAGGATCAGTTCCGAAGCTTTTCGCCTTCACCTCTACCGGGAAAGAGAGTCCGATCCTGATTCAGTCCAAGCTCCTGCTGCCTGGCAGGCGACGAATCCGCCCGGGGCACTCCCGCACGCATGCGGAGATCCCGCCACAGCCCCGGGGGAACCTTGCCCTTTTGCTCTACGAACTGAGCAAAGCGTTCTGTCCACCCATCGAATTCCAGAGCTCGTCCGGCGCTTCGATCCCGCTGTAGTGCCACTGCCAAACCAGCGGCGCATAGGCGTCCCGCATTTCGAGATCCCACATCAGATCCGGTTCGGCGTCGCGTTCCTTCTCATAACAGTTGCACGGCCATACGCAAAGAGCCATGGAAGTGGAAACGGAGGCATTGCAGCTTTGAATCCGAGCGCGGGAATAAACGTTGCCGATGTCTTCGTAATCGACAGGCGGTCAGCCATTCGCAGCATGAGAGTGCGAGCTTTGGAATCCGCGCCCGCGCAGTTGTACTATCTCCGATCCGATCCCGCGATCAGCAGCACTCGGAAGGGTCGGTTATCGAGAGGGAGTTTGCCGCTCTCGTCATTGGGCTTCATACATTGGTTTGACGCGCGAGCAATTCGAACCTTCCATCGGAGTGCAAATAATAGCGACGGCCTCGCCACATAATCGTGTTCCCGAAGAATCCAGCTACCCAGAAACCGAAACCGAGAAGATCCTGCAGCGGCAAAAGCAGCCAGTTCACATTTTTGCCGAGCACGCTGATCGAAACCGCACGCGCAGCCAGAGCACGCAGAATGATCGTCGGAATCAGCACTGTCCACCAAGCGGGCTGGAGCATGCAAAGCACAAGAGCTACGGGCAACGGATTTGTAAACACCTGGCCGACATATCCGCCAGGACGGGAACGGCGGGTGCTCCGGGCCCAGCGCAATCGATGCGAAGCGTTTGGCAGAAATGCCTCCGCGCCGATCCGATGCTCCACAATAGTGCGCGACAGAATGACGCCCATACCCGCCTCCGCCGCGAACTTGCCCATCACGAAATCTTCGGCCAGATACTCCTTCAGCCGATCGAATCCCACTCGATCGAGCACTTCGCGCCTGGCCACAATCGTCGGACCCACTGCGAAATCCACGCCCATCAGCATGCGGGCCACCAGCAACCCGCCCAGAAATTCCGTGTTCATGCCCTCCGCTTCCAGGGCGGACCAAATACTCTCGCCCGCCACGGCCCGATACGGGCAAGTTGCCAGCGCGACTTCGGGGTCCGCGAACTCGGCGGCGACCGTGCTCAGCATATCCGGCTCCACCCGAATGTCGCTATCGCTCATCACCAATAGATCATGCCGCGCCGCGCTCAGCATCCGCGCCAAGCTGAACACCTTGGCGTTCGCATAGGGAGCTTCGCCGCAAACGATCAGCCGGGAATGGACGTGCGAATACTCCCGCTGCAGCCGCTCAAAGATCGGAACAGCCGCATCTTGCTGATCGCGCACTGCACCGAGAATTTCAAAGTCTCCGTAACGTTGCTCGAAAAAGCTTCTTAGATTTGCTTCCAGCCCTTCATCGGCTCCCGCCAGCGGCTTTAGGACACTGATCGGTGCGCCAGCCACCTGGCCATGAGGCTGCGCGAGATAACTCCGCACGGATAGCAGAATCAAAACGCAATAAACCAGCGACCCCGCCAAAATGCACGCAACCGCCAAAGTAAGAAGCGAGACCGCCAAGAGCTACTCCGCCGGCACCTTGTCGTTCACTAACTGCTGAATGTGACTCAGGAATTCCCCCAACGGCTTCGCTCCCTGATCTCCATGCTTTCGGTTTCTCACAGAGACAGTGCCAGCCTCGGCTTCACGGTCGCCCACCACCAGCATGTAGGGCACCTTCTGCAACTGAGCGTCGCGAATCTTGAGATTCACCTTCTCTTTTCGATCGTCCAAGTGAACCCGCACTCCCGCCGCTTTCAGTTCCGCGGTTACCTTGGCGGCGTACTCAGCCTGCCGATCGGTAATCGCCATCACCACTGCTTGCACTGGCGCCAGCCAAACGGGAAACGCTCCGGCGTAGTGCTCCACCAGAATTCCGAAAAAGCGCTCGACTGACCCGTACAGCGCGCGATGAACCATCAGAGGCTGGTGCTTCTTCCCGTCCTCGCCCACGTACTCTAGCTCGAACCGTCGCGGCAGCGTAAAGTCGAATTGCACCGTGGAGAGCTGCCATTTGCGGCCGATCGCGTCCACGAGTTTCATGTCGATCTTAGGACCGTAAAATGCCGCTTCGTCAGGCATCAACTGAGCCTTCATGTTCAGACGCGACACGGCTCGCTTCAGAGCATTCTCGGCGAGGTCCCATTGGTCTTTGGAGCCGTCGTACTTGCCGCTCGCTCCGCCGTCCCACGTGGAGAGTTCCGCCTCGTAGGCGTCAAACCCAAATTGCTTCAGCACGTCCATGGCGAATTCGAGGCAGTTTACAACCTCGTCTTCGATCTGGTCGGGCGTGCAAAAGATATGCGCGTCGTCTTGCGTAAACCCGCGCACCCGCAATAGTCCGTGCAAGACGCCCGCGCGCTCGTACCGGTACACAGTCCCCAATTCGCCCAGCCGGACGGGAAGATCGCGGTAGCTGTGCGGACGATCGCGATAAATCAAGATGTGGCCCGGACAATTCATCGGCTTCAGTTGGTACTCGGCGTCATCCAGCTCCATGGGCGTGAACATGTTATCGCTGTAGTAATTCGCGTGGCCGGAGGTCTTCCATAAATCACGGCGCATGACGTGAGGCGTATAGACCAGCGAGTATCCGCGTTTCACATACTGCTCGCGCATCCAGTCCTCAATGATGTGCCGGATGGTCCCGCCCTTGGGATGAAAGAAGATCAAGCCCGGTCCGGCGAGCTCCTGGATGCTGAACAGGTCGAGTTCCTGACCGAGTTTGCGATGATCTCGCTTCTTCGCTTCTTCCAGCTTGTTCAGGTATTCGGTCTGATCCTTCTTGCTGAAGAATGCGGTGCCATAGATGCGCTGGAGCTGAGGATTCTTCTCGTTGCCCTTCCAATACGCACCCGCAACCGAAAGCAGCTTGAAGGCCTTGATTCGGCCGGTGGAGGACACGTGGGGGCCGCGGCAAAAATCGATGAATTGGGGGCCCAGCGTATATTCGGAAAACACGCTGTCCGCCTTCTCTTGGATCAGCTCGTGCTTCATCCAGTCGCCCTTATATTTCTCGAGTCCGGCTTCCTTTTCAGTGAGCTTGCGCTCGTAGGGCAGGTCTTGACCTTGCAGCACCCACATGCGGGCTTCGATCTTCTCCAGATCTTCCGGCGTGAAGGGAGTGTCACGTTGAAAGTCGTAGTAGAAACCCGCCTCCGTCGGCGGACCGATTCCCAACTGCGTGTTGGGGTAAAGTTCGAGCACGGCTGCAGCCAGCAAGTGAGCCGTGGAGTGGCGATACACTTCCAAAGCTTCGGGATTCCGAGAGGTCAAAATCTCTAGGGTGGCGTCTTGTTCCAGCGGGCGGGTCAGATCGTAGAACTGCCCATTCACTCGCGCCACCACGGCGTCATCGGCAAGCCGGTTGCTGATCGATTTTGCGATGTCAATGGGCCGGGTGCTGGCGGCAACGGCTTGCTGACTGCCGTCCGGCAGGGTAACGGTAATGCTTTGGCTCATTTACTCAATAGGTTAGCAGGTGAAAAGCTGGGACCAAGGCATAAACAGGCCGTGGCCCTCGGGCGCTTCAGCCGCCTACACAGTCGCGGCGAAGCGCCTGAGACACGTTGCGAGTGAACCGCCGTCGTTGACGGTCACAAATTGGCGTGCTCTTCCAGGGGTCGAGCTTACAACCCCATTCTAGTGCGCCGGTGCGGGCGTACTCGGACGCTCTACTGCGCCAGTTGGCGCAACATAGGGGGACTTCGCAATCCATTCCATTTCCGGGACTATCTTTTTACTGTCACCTTTGCCGCTCTTCACGAGTAGCCATTCGGCATGCGCCTTATCGTATTTCTGTTTCACAGGCGCGGCGGCCGGGGTGTGTTCGCAATAGTTTTTTACCTGTTTATCCAAAGCCTTAAAACTGGACTCGATATTCTCGATTTGATCCTTGTTCGGCGTCGGGTTTTTCTTAAGGTTCATCGCAACATTGGTAGCCGAGCCCTTCAGTAAGTCAAAGTTCTTGGCGTGAAAAGTCTTTGTGTTTGGATTCATAGCGTAATTCCTCTTTTTGTTTTTGCGATGGCCTTAGTGTCCGGTCCGTTCGCCAGGGCGGCCTCGAAATACGTCGTGGCTCGCTTTATGGTCTGAGAGTATATCACGATAGCCTTTACACTGTAGAGCCTAAAAATGCGCAGCCCCGACAACCAACGCGTGCTGACCTCGGGTCAAATGTCCCCGCTCTCCACGCTACGTAGATATACATGAAGTGTCCGCTCGGAAAGGCGGCACCAGTCTGGGAAACAGGTTGAGGGCTTTATGCTATCGAGGCAGTTTTCGGGCGACCACCAGCCACCAACGCGGTTTACCATCTTCCGCGTCGTAAGGTAAATCCACGAAAGGGTCGTCAAGTCTTAGAATCGCGAACCCAGCACCCTCCAATTCGGAGCTCACAAACTGGGCGGCCAAATGATGCTTCTTGACCTGCTCGTCGCGGCTCAGCTTTTCGTACTTGTCGGAAATACGTTCCATAATGACCAAACGCCCATCCTGCTTCAGGGCCGCACGGATGTGTTTCAGCATGGCCTCGTGTTCCGGCATCTCGTGATACGCGTTCACGATCATTGCGGCGTCCACGGTCTCAGCCGGCAGCCGAGGGTTGTTCGCGAGCCCTTGCTGTACCTGCACATTCTTCAGGTGTTCCTTAATCAATTGCTGTTTCAGCTTGGAAAGCGCCTTTTCGTCTATATCGACGGCGAACACCTTTCCTGATGCACCAATAAACTGGGCAAGGGGAATCGTATAGAAGCCTTCACCACATCCAACATCCGCTACTGTGTCGCCGATCGATACTTGGAGCGACGCGACCACACGCTTCTTAAGTTGCGCTTCTCGATCCTCTTCAAGAGCGCCCTTGGGGGACTGACCCAGCAGGATGCTAGCCGCGAGGAAGAGAGTAGCCGCCTGCGGAGCGAAGAGGATCTTCACGACCATGATCCCAATTCTAGCGATGTCCCGGGTGAAATAGTTAACAATGCCATGAAAGCGAGTTACTCACTAGGCCTGTCCGATGACGAGGCTCCTCTTTGCGCCAGATCGCCTGACGCAGTGCCAACGACGTGTGCAGGGTGAATGGATCTTCAAAGGATAGAAAGTGTCCGGCTACAGCCCGGCTGTAGTCATTGATCACGATGCTGAGCCAAGACTTCGCGGCCTCACCGTCGGGCAGAAGCAGCAGAATGTCGAGCGGCGTGTGGTCGGTCTGCCAAATTGCAGTGAGCGAGAGGGACGAGAACCGCTGGCAAGCTTCGGACGGTGTTGAACACGGTACCGTAGGTCGGAGCCTCCTCGCCAAGCTCTTTCGTGAACCGTGACACCGGCCGGTGCAATGCCCCGATTGGCAGAGGCGGCTTTTGCAGAGTGAGACCTTCAGTGGCTTCCTTGAGCTTGGCCGACATACACGGCGTTCACCGCCGGCGTGTGGTACCGACGTGAGCGGCTCCTTGTTCTCAAGGTGAGGCGGGAGGAACCGGAAGCGCTCCATCGCCAGCTTGGGTGTCTTCCGAGAGCCCGGCAAATTCGTCCACGCTCGATGAGCATGCCAGCTAATGTCGAGGAACCTCGCATCTCCCTGGCCTCTCCTCGAATCAGCGGCGAATCGCCCGCGATAGAATGGGACCAGTGCTCGTTTCCATCACTCCCCCCCTCGAACGGCCAGTGTGGCTACGTGCGCCAGCGCCGGTGGGCGAGAACTACCGGGACCTGAAACAGCTTGTCAGCAATCTCGGTCTGCATACCGTATGCGAGAGCGCGGCCTGCCCGAACGTAGGCGAATGCTGGAACCGGCGGACCGCGACTTTCATGATTCTCGGCAACGTCTGCACGCGCCGCTGCGGCTTCTGCGCGGTGCAAAAGGGCGCTCCGCTCACGGTCGATTACGACGAACCCAGGCGCGTAGCCGAAGCCTGCGCAGCGCTTGGTCTCAAATACGCCGTGATCACCAGCGTGAACCGGGACGACCGCAAGGACGGCGGCGCCGAACTCTTCGCCCTCACCATTCAAGCGATTCGCGAACGCATTTCAGGCTGCAAAGTGGAGGTGCTAGTGCCGGATTTTCAAGGCTCCCGCGCCGCCATGGACACGGTTATGAACGCGCATCCGGACGTGCTGAACCACAACACCGAAACAGTTCCCCGGTTGTATCGCATGGTTCGCCTCGGCGCTCAATACGAGCGCTCCCTCGGCATGCTGGCCTACGCGAAACAGGTTCGGCCCTTCGTCCCTACCAAATCTGGGCTGATGCTGGGCTTGGGCGAAACTATGGACGAAGTGTTGCAGGTGATGCGCGACCTGCGCCTCCATCAAGTGGATATCCTCACGCTCGGGCAATATCTGAGGCCCTCGCGCAAGCACCTTCCCATCATCCGGTATGTTCCGCAGGAAGATTTTGACGTTCTGAAGCGCGCTGGATACGAGATAGGATTCTCTCACGTGGAAGCCGGTCCTTTGGTCCGCAGCTCCTATCACGCCAGCGACGCGGTTTCGTGAACGCTGCCTCCGAAGTTTTTCCCGGCGTTTACCGCATCGAACTTCCCCTGCCTTTTGAACTAGCCTCAGTCAATGTTCACCTCATCCGGCTGGACTCCGGCTACATGCTTGTCGATTGCGGGATGGATACGGAGGCGTCCTTTACCGCCCTCGAACAAGGCATTGCCTCGACTGGAATCGAATGGTCCGAGATCCGGCAGATCCTGCTCACTCACATGCATCCGGATCACATGGGAATGTCTGTCAAGCTGCTCAAGTTGACAGGCGCGCGATTGGTGATGCATCAAGTGGAAGCGCGTCAGCTCCGCATCGTGAATACCCCCGAACTCCGAGCTAATTGGATCGAGCGCGCGTTTCAGGAATCCGGAGTACCCGATCAACTGCAAAGGACCATGCACGATCACTTCCTGGCGTTGCGCAAGAACTTCCACCCGCTCTCTCCCGATCAGCTTTTAGAGGGCGGCGAGGAGATCCCGACAGCGCTCGGACCGCTCCAGGTTCTCTGGACTCCGGGACATTCGCCGGGACACGTCTGTCTCTATTCGTCGGCCCACAGGCTCTTGATTTCGGGCGACCAGATCCTGCCTAAGATTACGCCCAACATTTCGTGGCAGCCGGAATCCGACACGCTGGCGGGCTTCCTGCAATCCTTGGAGGAGCTGAAGCGGTTGGATGTGGATCTGATCGTGCCGTCGCATGGACAGCCGTTTTCGGGGCATCGCGCTTGGATCGAAAACACGACGCTGCACCATAAAGAGCGCTGCATAGAGATTCGTGGACTGCTGGATCAACCTCGCACCGCCCACGCACTCGTGGGAACGCTTTGGCAAAAGAAGCTGTCGCCGATCAACCACCAGTTCGCCCTGCTTGAGGTGATGGCACACTTGGAATTTATGCGGCGGCTGGGCCAAATCAAAGGCGCTTCGAACGACGGGATTTTTCACTGGACCGTTTAGCTATGGAAACCCTCCGCAAGCTGCTCCCCTACCTGTCCGTTCTGGTGGTGATCGCCCTCATTTATGCGGGCTGGACGCTCTGGTCGCGTCATCGAGACGTGCAACAGGCAGAGCAAGAAGCCCAATCCGCAGAAGCCAAGCGCGACGCGGAGATTACGCGCAAGCTAGGCGGTGACCAGGTGAAGATCATGGGGTTCTATGCATCGCCAGCCACCGTGCGAGCTGGCGAGAAGACGCTGGTGTGCTACAGCGTTTCGAACGCCAAATCCATTCGCATCGAGCCATACCTGGAGGATGTTAAGCCAGCCCTGAGTCGCTGCATCGAAGTGCGTCCAAATGCTACGACAGAGTACAAGCTCACCGCCGTCGATTCCAAAGGGAAAGAGATCACCGAATCCTTTTCGTTGCGCGTCACCAAGTAATTGTTATTTGAACCGAAAGACCACGACACACTCCTTTCGATCAGGCATATTATCGCCCCAAGTTATAATCGAGTCGAATGGACATCTTCGACGAACTCGTCCGTCTGCGGCGGCTCGGCCAGAAGTGCGCGCTAGCCACCATCGTGCAAGTGAACGGGTCCATTCCCAGTTACGAATCCGCCAAACTTCTGGTCCGCGAGGACGGATCCATGGCCGGAACCATCGGCGGCGGCTGCGTCGAAGCCGAGGTCTGGACCGCGGCCCGCGAAGTAATCGAGACTGAAAAACCCCGCCATCTTACCTTCAGTTTGGGCCAGGACGCGGCTTACGATAACGGCCTGATCTGCGGCGGTCAGCTCAACGTATTTGTCGAACCCGTCGTTCCCCAACCTCGCGCGCTCATCTTCGGTGCCGGGCATATATCAAAGAGCCTGTCCAAGATCGCCAACATGGCCGGCTTCGCAACCACGATCATCGACAACCGCGAAGCCTTCGCCAATCGCGAACGGTTTCCTGAAGCGGAAGACATCCACGCGGAAGAGTACGAGGACGTGTTTCCCAAACTGCTGACGAACGGCTCCACTTACATCATGATCGTCACCCGCGGGCACCGGGACGACATGCGCGTGCTGCGCTGGGCAGTCACCACGGGCTCGCGCTACATCGCCATGATCGGGAGCAAGCGCAAAGTGATCGGCGTCATCCGCGAGTTGGAAAAGGAAGGCATCCCGCGCGATGCGTTCGACCGCGTGTTCGCTCCCATGGGCTTCGAAATTGGCGCTGTCACTCCCGAGGAGATCGCAGTTTCAGTAGTGGCGGAGATGATCGCGATGCGCCGCGATCCCAACTCCGATTGGCGCGCCCTCTCAAAATCAATCTTCGCCAGCGAATCCACCCGAGCAGTTTTCAAATGATCGCGCCGGCCATCGCCGGGCTGATTTTGTCGGGAGGCGCTTCCCGCCGCATGGGTGTGCCCAAGGCCCTTTTACAACTTCAGGGTGAGACATTTCTGGATCGATTAATTCGCGTTTTCGCCAAGGTGTGTTGCCAAACCACAGTTGTTCTGGGGCATGGCGGAGAGCGCATCGAGGCTGACATCCTACGTTCCCGCGAGGTTCTAATCCGCACGAATCCCGATCCCGAACGGGGCATGCTCAGTTCCCTGCAATGCGGCCTGAGCGCTCTTTTCCCCGCCATGGACGCCGTCATCTTCACGCCAGTCGACTACCCAAATATTCAGCAGTCCACAATCAGGCAACTAGCACAAGCCTTCGCGCTCCACGGAGCCCCGGTGACAATCCCGATCCACAACGGAAAGAGAGGCCATCCGGTGTGCATCTCGCGGGACGCCGTTGCGCAACTGCTGGCGCTCCCCGCTGAGGCGCAAGCCCGCGACGTGATCCGCGCCAATCGCCCACTGACGCAATTTGTCGAAGTGAATGATCCGGGCATCCTGGTCGACATCGACTATCCCGAAGACTTCCGCAACTTGACAGCGCGCTGTGAGGTGGCATGACCCGCTCGATCTTTCGCCGGGTGTTGCTGATCGTTGTCATTCTTCTAGTCGCGATCGGAGCAATCGCCCCGCTCATCAGTGCGAATCACTTTAAGAGCCAGATCCAAAGCGCTCTGGAATCGTCGCTCAACCGCCGCGTCAGCATCGGCGACGTGCACCTCAACGTGTTCACCGGCCTCGGCTTTACGCTGGATGACGTGCTGATCGAAGAGGCCCCTGGCATGGGGATCGAGCCTTTCGCCCACGTCGATTCGCTGAAAGCTCGCATTCGCTTGGCCAGTTTATGGACGGGGCACCTGGGTTTTTCACATCTCACTCTGGCGGAGCCCAGCGTGAATTTCGTAAAGTCGGACGCGGGTCCATGGAACATTCAGCCGTTTCTGAACCGGGCCAGGCTGGTCGATGCCGGAGCGAGCGCGCCCGTCCCCGAAATTCAAATCAGCGACGGCCGTCTCAACTTCAAGTTCGGGAATACCAAGTCCGTTTTCTATATCAGCGGTGCTGACTTGGACATTTACCCGAATCAGAGCGGCGGAGTGGTGATCCGATTCTCGGGTGAACCTTCCCGAACCGATCACACTGCTCAGGGGCTAGGCCGGCTCGTCGCCCGTGGCGTTCTGAAATCCAAACCAAACACAGACGATCAGCTCAGCATGAGCGTGCAGCTTGAGCGAACTGCGATTGACGAACTCACCCGGCTGTTCGACGCTCACGACATTGGAATTCGCGGAGTCGTTGCCTCCAACCTCAAGCTGGATGGCCCCTTATCGAAACTGAACCTCTCGGGAGACCTGCGGATCGAAGGGATCCATCGCTGGGATTTGATGCCGGGCAAAAGCGACGTCTGGACGCTCAACTATGCCGGTTCGCTCAGTTTGCCAGCCCAACAGTTGGACATCGAAACCCGTGCCGGGGATCAGCAGGGTTCGCCCGTCAATGCTAAATTTGTGGCCTCCAATTATCTCACCGAACCCAAATGGCAAGCTTCGCTCAGCTTGCATGATTTGCCAGCCGCGAGCCTGCTCAATACCGCCCGTCATATGGGAGCAGCCCTTCCTGATGGCGCGACGCTGGATGGAAAGTTGAACGGCGAACTCGAATACTCGCGACCCGCAGGCATGAGCGGCGAGTTGGTTTTGACCAATGCTTCCTTTAAATTTCCGCAGGGCGGGGTGACGGAGTTCGCTTCTGCCCCGGTCGCGATTCGCAACAACGACGTCCGCTTTGGACCGGCTGAGATGATCCTGGAACAGGATCAGTCCGCGCAACTGGAAGCACGCTACGCCCTGGACACGCGAGCTTTAACGTTGGGCCTCGAAACGAAGCAGTTGAGTATTGCGCAGACCAAGGGCCTCATCGCCCGGCTGCTTGGCACCGGATCGGTTCCTTTCCTGGAGAAATGGCGGGAGGGCAACTGGAAAGGTGCGCTGGCCTTCGCCCGGAATGACGACGCGCCCGGAGACTGGACAGGCGACTTCGAATTGCAGAACGCCCAGATCGACGTGCCAGGTTTTTCGGTGCCGCTGCATCTCGCGACGGCAACGGTGCAGATGCAGAAGGACCAGATCGTCCTGAGCCGCATGCATGGCCGGGCGGGCACGATCGGGTTTGATGGAGAGTATCGCTACTCGGCGAAGTCCGACCGGTTGGATCGTTTGCGGCTATCCATCGACAAACTTGAATTGGCGGAGGCCGAGCGCGTGCTGCTTCCAACGCTGGCGCGGCAGCAGGGGTTTCTCGAGCGCGCTTTGCGACTCCAGCGGCGGCCTGTGCCGGAGTGGTTGAAGGCCCGCGCGATCGATGGCAGCCTACAGGTAAGAAGCCTTCGATCCGGGGAGAATGAGCTCGGAAGCGTTCGGGGGCGCATTGCGTGGAATGGAACCCGTGTGGACTTTCCGGGGCTCGAATCCAAGGAGGGATCGGGTAAGTTGGCGATCGATTTGAGCGGTCCTGTTCCGCGTTATACGCTTGCTGGCCAGCTCCGCGGCATCGATTACCGCGGCGGCACGCTCGACCTTGAGGGCGTTCTCGAGACCCAAGGGTTAGGCAATGCTTTGGCGCTCAACGCCAAGTCTGACGGCACGTTCGATGGAAACGGTCTCACCCTGGCGGCCGACACTGAAGTCGATGAAATCTCGGGCGACTATCACCTGGAAGCGGGCGCTCATCTGATCGTGTCCAAAGTGCAGGTGACGCAGGGACCGGAAGTTTTGCACGGGCAGGGGGCGAGCCAGGCAGATGGCCGTTTGGTGCTGGAACTGACCACGACCGCGCGCAAGCCGGTTCGCATGACGGGCATGCTCCTGCCCCTTCACCCGTAGCGCCTCAATTCAACAAATCCAGCGGCGACTTACTTTCCCGCTCCACCTGCGCCATCGTACACTGCTCGGCCGCCTTATCCGGCCTCCAGCGCAGCACCTTCGTCCCATGCCGAAACCGGCCCCCCGCATAGTGATCGTACTGAACCTCCACCACCAGCACCGGCTTCAGCGGCTCCCACTCCGTCGACCTCTTGGTGCTCCAGCGGCTCGGTCCACCAGGAGCGCGTCCAGTAAACCCGGGAGCTCCCTTCGCCCCTTCCAGCTTGGCCGTGATCTCCGCGCGTTCGCTCGCCTGAAACGATGAACTGAACCCCACATGATGCAGCAAACCGGCATCATCGTACAGTCCCAGCAAAAGCGAACCCACGCCCTTCCCGCTGCTCGCGTACCGAAATCCCCCCACCACGCAATCGGCCGTCCGCAGATTCTTGATCTTCAGCATTCCGGCGCGCTCGCCAGATTGATAAGGCACATCCAGGCGCTTCGCCACGACGCCGTCCAAACCGCCGCCCATGGTTCGGAACCAGTTCTTAGCTTCGGCCAAGTCGCACGTGGCAGGCGATAGCGCCAGCAATCCGTCCAGCTCAAAATGCTTTGCCGCAAAGGCCTCCAGAGCCTGGCGACGAACCGCCAACATTTCATCAGCCAACGCGCCTCCGTGTTCGTCCACCAGCAGATCGAAAACGATCATGCGGGCCGGAGTCTCTTTCGCGAGCTTGCGCACGCGGCTCTCTGCGGGATGGATCCGTTGCAGCAATTGATCGAACGACAGATTGCCTTCGAAGGGAATCACGATCTCGCCATCCAGCACGAACGTCGCGGCTTTGAGACCGGCCAGCGCTTCCACCACTTCCGGAAAATAGCGCGTGAGCGACTGGGCCGACTTTGACTGCAATTCGATCTCCCCGTGATCGCGAAAAGCCAAACAGCGAAACCCGTCCCACTTGGGTTCGTACTGCCACTCGGGACCCACTGGAATGGCATCTGCAGTCAGCGCCTCCATGGGCGGATAAGGCGGGTTGATTGGAAGCGTCAAAATAGTTCCTCCAGGTGAACCCGTCCGCTCTTCGCGAGCAGCGGCTCAAACAGATCGCCCTTCTCGCGCACGCGCTCCGCGACATTGTCCAATCGAAAGTCCTCCAGGCGGATTCCGTGCTGGACCTCTTCCCACGAAACCGGCGTGGAAACCGTCGCATGCGGCTTCGGGCGTACCGAATAAACAGAAGCCAGAGTGCGCCCCCAAGCGTTCTGGTTGTAATCGACCAGCACATGATTCTCCGGGCGCTTGGCGATTCGGTACTCGGCAGTGATTAGCTTCGGATTGCGCGAGGCCAGAGCGATAGCGAATTTCTTCGCAAACGTCCAGACCTCTTTCTGTTTCGGCCCTCGAACGATCGGCACGTAAACATGGACGCCCTTGGAGCCGGTTGTTTTGGGGTAACTGGGAATCTTCATCTCGTCAAGAGCCTCTTTCAGAATCAGCGCGGTTTCCAGCACGGCTTCAAAGCCCGCGGCTGGCACCGGATCCAGATCGAAGTGCAGATAGTCGGGGCGATTCACATCATCGCAGCGGCCGTACCACTGATTGAGATCGATACAGCCGAGATTCACCACCCACAACAGCGACGCCAAATCGTTGATCATCGGAAAATCCACGATATTTCCAGACGCATGCGGGATCGAGCAGATAGGAATCCACTCGGGTCGAGGAGAGGGGGCGCGCTTCTGAAAGAAAAACTCGCCGTAAGCGCCCTGCGGGTAGCGCTTCATCACCATGGCCCGATCGCGAATGTGCGGAAGAAGAGCATCCGAAACATCGGCATAATATTGGAGCAAGTCTCTCTTCGCGATGCCCACGTCCGGCCAAAACAGCTTGCCCAGATTGGTTAGCTTGACTTCCCTGCCACCCACAGAAAGCTCGACGTTGTCCTCCCCACGGGGAATCTCCATACCGTTACGTAAGAAGCGAAAGATACAGATCCTTCTGCTGCCGCGCGATCGCATCCCAGTTGAAACGAGAGACGGCCGCTTCGCGAGCGCGGTGTTCGAGCGCCCGCCGTTTCTCCGGATGCTTCAGCAGGTCAAGGATAGCTTGCGCCATGGCCGAGGTTGCTTCGGTCACGATCACTTCGGAGCCGGCCTGCAGGTCGAGCCCGTTCACTCCGCCCGGGGTGCTCACAATCGCCTTGCCCATCGCCATCGCTTCCATCACCTTTATATTAGTGCCAGCCGACGCGAGCAGTGGCGCGATCACAATACTCGCGCGACGATAGGCTTGGCGGACGTCGGAAACAAAGCCTTCCACCTCGATGCCGGGCTGGGAAAGGTTCAGCCGGACGCGATCGCGATGATGATCCAGGAAATATTCATGGCGCGATCCGGCGATGATGTGCAGCGTAACTCCCTCCGCTAAACCTGGCCAGACTTCGCGCAAAAAGAATTCCAGCGCCAGCACGTTGGGCAGGTGTCCAAACGACCCAATGAAGAGCAGGCGTCCCGGTTCGGGTTCCTCCTCCGACGGAGTAAAGCGCTCGATATCTACGCCGTTAGGTAGCGCGATCGCGTTTCCTCCCTCGATCATGTTCCGGTCTTTGTCCGACATCGTGACCACCCGATCCACCTCCCGCCAAGCGCTTTTTTCAAAACGAACCCAATGCTTCAGTTGGTGCCGCAGCTCCCAATCCTCCCCCTGCGCAAGCAACTGCCGATGTAAATCCAGCGTCACATCGTGTTCCACCAGGATCGTCTTGGCTGGGGCGCAGTCAGCGGCATATGGGGCCATGTGAGTGAATTCGAGCTGGGCGATTCCGGGTCTCCACTTGCGGATGGTCTGGCGCAGCGCGGCGCGGAAAGCAGGCGAATCGAACTCCTCCACCATGTCCGGCCGGGTGGCGGATCTGCGCAGATGGCTGCCGAATCGTTTCACGGTGACCACCTCCACGCACAGGTCGAGAATCTCGCGAGGAATGGGCCGCGATTCATCGACGAAGGAGACCAGCACCTGATCGAAATCAGCGGCAGCTCGGCGCATCAGGTTGGACATTCTCACGGCCCCTCCATGGGAAAGCGGGAACGGGATGTACGGGGTAGCGATGAGCACTAGCGGTTTATCCCTCGCGCTGCGGCCCGGAAATACCGCCACGGCTCCGCTGCCTAGAGCGAAGATCGCCTCAGAGGAGAGCTTGGAGTCGTGGCCGGTCAACCGGGAAAACGGCAATCGCCAAGCGATGCGGAGAGCGTCCAAAGCAGCCTGATTCGGCACTTGTCGAGCCGCGAGTAGGTTCAGCCGCTCGATCGCTTCCGTCCAAAGATGTGTCCGGGCAGCAAAGCGCAGGTAGTTGATCTCCAGGATGCGATCCAGCTGTGCAGACGTGTAATAGCGCGAGGTGGTGGCCCGGTGCTCATGCAGGACACGAGCCTCGGCGGCAAAAACCGTGGGCCAGCCATGCTGCCAACCGCACACTCCTAGATCCAGATCTTCCACGTATGCCGGCTCGTAGATTGTATCGAGCCCCCCTAATTGCCGCAGCTTGGCGGTGTCGTAGAGAGAACATCCGCCGCTCCCGTACAGCACGTAACTGTGGTCTTCTCCCTCAATCGGCAATTCGCAAGTAACTGGAAAATCGGCTTTTTTTCGAGCCGCCGCGATAGGCATCACAGCCTTCCCCGTCTCCTCGCGACGAAGGCCCGACGGGAAGAAGATTTGGGCAGTGGCGCAGAACAGATCCGGGACGGATTGAAATGGTGCGAGCAACGCCTCGAAGAACCCCGGCTCAATCACCATGTCATTGTTCAGGAGACATACATGGGAGAAACGGGCGGCCTGAATGCCGGCATTCACAGCCCGGGCGAAGGAGAGCCGCTCGGCGCTATGGACCACCACCGCGCCCGAAATTTCAGAACGAACCCAATCGGCGGTTCCGTCAGTTGAGCCGTTATCGCTGACGATCACCTCGCCCAAGAGCGCGTCAATCTGGCGCACCACTTCTGGGAGGCCGCGAGCGAGCAGATCCTTTCCGTCGCGGCTGGGGATCACCACCGAAATTCCTGCGGGCAAAAGTGACGGTTGCGGGTTATCCTTAGCTGGGGCGCGGCCTCCGGCTAGACGTCCCGCCATGCGCGCCGCGATGGCCTCAATCGGACGGAGGAACGCTTTGGGGTGCAGCACACGCCAAAGGAATGTGAAGATGGCGCCCCCCGGCGAGAACTCCCAAACTAAAAAATTTCGGCATCTCCAGAGCAGATGCCTGAGGATGGTCGGTACTGATCGAGGGCGCAGCATGAAGTGGCCAAGATCCTCGTTGAAGGCGAGAAAATTCCAAGGCGACAGAACGAACCCAATCGCCCGCATCTTCCAATACGGCATGCGCGGTTGCAAAATGATGGCCGAGAGTCGCACCGTGTTGTCTTTCAGACTGGCTCGGCAGAGGGCGAGGTTGTCCCGGAAATCCCGATGGAGGTGAAAAGGGATCCAGCGGCAATCGTCCGAGGGCGGAAATTCAGAGACCACCACCAACGGGATCTCCGGCAAGAGAGCGCGCATGTGCTCGATCGCGGTCGGGATCAGATCTTCCGATCCTGACGCAAACAGAACTTTGACCGGCTGTTTCAAACCAGTGCTTTGAGATTGGGTGTGAAGCGCTTGGACTGATGCAGGCAATACATATCCAGAGCCTGAGCGCAAAAGGCGGTGGAAACTGGATTTATAAAGGGCATCAATACGCCCCGTTTCGTTCCGAATCCGAAACCGCCTGCTTCGAGTTGGAATTGAGCGGCCTGCTGCGCTTCCTTAGCGGCGGCAATGGTGTCCAGCGGAACGATTTCGAGCTGATCCGCGAACAGACGAATTCTCAAGAGCTGGGCGTACACATCGGATCTGGCGAAAATCGGAGCGATTTCGCTGAGCAACCCGGCGATGCGCGGAATGCCGTCGCGAATAGCTGCTGCGCAATCTGGGCGCAGGGCGCAGGGCAGCAGGCCTTCGAGAAAGTACGCATAAGCGTGGAGCCGGTCCATTACCTTCTCACGATCGGCCTCGCCAGGAAGAAAGCAGGGGGCGTTTTCTAAAGCCTGCGCCAGCGCCGATTCGTAAGCTTTCTGGAACTCCAGGCGGCCGGTCTCCACAAACAGATCGTGCCAAGCCATGGCCGATTTCAACTGATAGCAGCCTGGGGATCGCGACCAAGCCGAAGCGCGTTCAACGGGTTTGGCCTCGGGTAGAACCAGGATGGGATGAATGTCTTCCTGCCCGACGAAATTCGCCAGCATGCCCGCGCCCGCCTGGACTGCAACGTCGAGGAACTCGCGATCCTGCGTGAGATGCCACTCAGCGAGCAGTCCGCGCACGATGATGCCCGAATCGAAGAAGTATGCCAAACGTTCTGGCGAGTGCTCAAACGGGAACATGCCGAGAGTAGGATCCCACGCCGAACGAGTCAGAAACCGTGCGGATCGAAGCGCGGCTTCCTGATAAGCTGGGTTCCCGCTGCGCTGAAAAAGATAGACGAAAAAGCTAACAGCATAGCCAGTGATCTCGGTGGAAACGCGCGCGTTTTGACCCAGGTCGGACCTGTAAAACCGAGCCACCCCGCCGCTGGGTTCCTGAATTCCAGACTCCAGAAACCACGCCCCTGCGCGTTCCAGCACGTGATTGCTATTTGGCAAGCCTCATCTTATCATTCGACTATGCACCGATTCCTTTTGATGCTGCTCGCTTGCCGGTGTTTCGCGCAAGAAGCCGCTCCCATCGGAATCATCAGGGGCGATCTTCTGGCGTGGTCAGGCACGGCCAAGAGCGGGGAACTCGTGTTCCGAAATCTGGAGAACCGAGTGTTCCAGTGCTCCTTCGACGAACGCACTTACTTCGAGAGATCGAACGAGCGGATCACCGTCACCGGGACCTCGCGCGGGGACCACGTCGAGGTGCTCTCCGATCGCAAAACGGGAACCGGGATTTGCTATGCGCGAACTGTGCAAATCACGGATACGAAACCCGCCCGCTTAGTTCCGGTGCAACGCATCCGGCCCCAATCCTATCGCTCGGCAACGGATCTGTTCGCACCTCGCGGTAACTTGACGTTCGCGGGGGTGGTGCTGAAAATCTCCGCCGATGAACTGCTGCTGCGGACGAGACTGAACGAGAGGAAGACAATTCTATTGCGGGCGGACACGCGGTTTCTCGGAGCAGGCGAGTCACTGGACCGGACCGGGCTTGCTGTGAATACGCGGGTATTCATTCGGGCCGGGAAGAATATCGAGGATCAGGTGGAGGCCTATCAGATTATCTGGGGCGACATCCTCGAGCCGGTCATCACTCCAGAGAACTAGAAGAGCACAGAAATTGAAACCCCCTGCATAAGGCAATTATGCAGGGGGCAGGTAGCCCAGGATTATTCCCGAGGCTTTATTACGTCCTCGCGTGAAGTGGCCGTTCCACAGGAGCGGCGGTTCGCCACTGAGACGAAACCTTGAACGTTAGAGCGGTCGACTTAACAGTCGGCCACCTCCCGCGTGGGTTTATTGCAGTCACTACAACCAATATTCATCTTAGACTGGACCACCTCCTTTTTCAGTGATAAGTCCAGCATAAATCGCCTTTTCTAAGTTGTCAAATCTTTTTTAAAATGGCGGAGGAAGTGGGATTCCATAATCGACGATGGCGACTCGCAGGCGGTCAAGCCAAACGGAGCGACCGAGGAAGTTTCTGCTGAAGTTGGGATCTTGAGCGAAAAAGACGGCGGCTGAAAACTCGATCCCAAGCGTCTGAATTGTGAGCTCATGTTCATAGCCTCCAAACGATCCCGCCATCGTCCGGAAACGTTGAAGACGGCCCGACTCCACCTCCACTCCAAGCATCTCAGCGTACCTGCGCTCGAAGATGCAGTGTGCGGCGCCCGTATCCAACTTCGCGAGGAGTTCAACAGATTGCTTCGACGTGCTAAGCGTGATTGGGACGTCGATTCCGTCGCTGCCCCCGTTGTAGTGATGGTAGGTTTCGAATTCAAGCGAGACCGGCATTCTTACCAGCCTGGGATGAACGGAAGCGTGTCTTCAGGAAGGACATGAACGACAAACGGAATCTGTATGCCCTCACGTTTGGCGAACGCAAAAATCTTAAGAGGATCGACATCGGCGGCGATCAGGTGATCGCCCTCGACGGCCACCCACTGGTTCGCGTAAGCGGCGCGGTTCTCATGGATCCATTTGATTTCCTTACCCCGATCACGGACAGGAATGATCTTGAATCCTGCCGTGCGTTGCAATCCATCCGCAAATCGCAGGACTTCCTCCTGTTTCGCCGGCGGAAGGCGTCGGACCTTGTCGAGAATCGATTCTTCGATGGTCATATGGCGTCCTCAATTGGATAATAGCGGAGTCGCCCGCCTCGCTAGCACTCCATCTCAGTTCTCTTACCCGGTGAGAGTGCACCGACATCGAAGCCAATTAAGTTATTAAAAATAAAATGCTTAATCTGGCGGAGGAAGAGGGATTCGAACCCCCGTGCGAGTTTCCCCGCAAACGGTTTTCAAGACCGCCGGTATCAACCGCTCACCCATTCCTCCACCTCCAATGCTACCCGATTCTCCAATTGCCCGCACCTGCCTCTCTATGTGAAAATTCGGGACAGATGCTTGCTCGCCTAGCCGCGCTCACTCTCCTCCCCGCCATCCTTCTTCCGCAGGACTGGCCTGTCAATGGCGGACCCGATAACATCCGCTACTCCCCCCTCGCCCAAATCACTCCTGAAAACGTCAGCCGCTTGCAAGTCGCCTGGCGCTACGATTCCCACGACGAATTCAAAAATTCAGAGATGCAAGCCAATCCGATTGTCGTCGACGGAGTCCTTTACGCCACCACCCCGAAACTCCGCGTCATTGCTCTCGATGCCTCCACCGGTCGCGAAATCTGGACCTTCGATCCCGAATCGGGCCAGACGCCCACCAGCCACTTTCGCAATCGCGGTGTGACCCTGTATCAAGACCGAGTCTTCTTCACCCACCGCCGCGATCTTTGGGCGCTCGACCGCCGCACGGGCAAACCGATTCAATCCTTCGGCGACAACGGGCGCGTGGATCTGCGCAAGGATCTCGGCCGTCCCATCGAAGGCGTCACCATCAGCGCCAGCAGTCCGGGCGTGATCTTCGAAGACACGCTCATCCTTGGCAGCACCGTGAGCGAGACCCTGCCCGGCTCTCCCGGCCACATCCGCGCGTTTGACGCCAAGACCGGAAAGTTGCGCTGGATCTTCCACACCATCCCGCATCCCGGCGAGTTCGGTTATGACACTTGGCCGAAGGACGCATGGAAGGTGAATGGCGGCGCCAACGCTTGGGCCGGAGTCACCATTGACGCGAAGAACGCGATCCTGTTCGCCGCCACCGGCTCGGCCTCGTTCGATTTCTATGGAGCCAATCGCCACGGCGACAACCTGTTCGCCAATTCCCTGCTCGCCCTTGACGCCCGCACAGGCAAACGCATTTGGCACTTCCAAGGAATCCGGCACGATGTTTGGGACCGCGATTTTCCAGCCTCCCCGAATCTAATCACCGTCACTCGCGATGCACACAAAATCGAAGCCATTTCTCAGATCACCAAGACCGGGCACGTCTATGTCTTCGAGCGGAAAACAGGCAAACCGTTATTTCCAATCGAGTTTCAAAAGACGCCGCCCTCTCCAGTAGAAGGGGAAAAACTTGCCCAATCTCAACCTCTGCCCGTCAAGCCTCCCCCGTTCGCCCGTCAAATGCTGACTGAGGACATGCTGACCACGCGCACTCCCGAGGCACACGCAGCCGTGCTCGAGAAGTTTAGAAAGGTGAACTCGAAAGGTTTGTTCTATCCGCCCACTCTCGAAGGCACCATAGTGTTTCCCGGTTTCGACGGAGGAGGAGAATGGGGCGGCGCTGCCTTCGATCCCGAAACCGCGCTCCTGTACGCAAACTCCAACGAGATGGCTTGGGTGTTGCGACTGGTTCCGCGCGATGACAGCTCGCTGTACAAAAGCAACTGCGCCAGTTGCCATCGAGATGACCTGAGGGGAACGCCCCCAGAGTTCCCATCGCTCGTGGGAATCGCCAAACGCCGCACCCATGAAGAGCTCACCAACATCGTTCGCCAAGGTGGCGGACGCATGCCTGGCTTCTCCTCGCTGGGCAATGGTCCTGTGAATGAGCTGGTGCGCTTCCTGGAAACGGGCCAGGACGCCGCGTCCAATCCAGCCAAAGATCCGAACTGGCAGAAATATCGCTCTGACGGATACAACCTCTTTCTCGACCCCGACGGTTATCCAGCCATCGCACCGCCCTGGGGAACTCTCAACGCAATTGACCTGAACAAAGGCGAGATCCGGTGGAGCATCCCGTTTGGAGAGTTTCCCGAATTGGCTGCCAAGGGGATGAAGAATACGGGCAGCGATAACTATGGGGGTCCGGTGGTAACGTCCAATGGACTCCTCTTCATAGGCGCAACAAATTTCGACAAGAAATTCCACGCCTACGACAAGCTGACGGGGAAGCTACTCTGGGAGACCACGCTTCCTGCTGCCGGGAATGCCACGCCCGCCATTTACGAATCGCATGGCCGCGAATACGTTGTGATCGCGTGTGGTGGAGGAAAAAATGGAGCTCCCTCAGGCGGAAGTATCGTGGCCTTTGCTCTGCCTCAATAACGTTAAACTGAAAGCTGGATGACGGATCAAGCGCTTGAGGATGCACGCATTGCGAAAGCGCGCCGCGATCTTGCGGGTCAACTAAGCCAAGCAGTCAGGCGGCTTCGCATTTTCGAGAGCGAGCGGCAGTGGAGCCAGACTTTGGTCGACATAGCTCATGGCTTCTGCGAGCGGGCGCATCTGTTCGTGGTGAATGGGCCGCATCTCGAAACGCCCTCGATGGAAAGGGTTCCGCTGAGCGAAGCACCTGCTTTCGCCAGCGCGGTCGAGACTAGGGATACGGTGGTGGCGGTGCGCACCCGAGGCGAGTTATCGGAGCGGATCGCGAAGCTTGTCGGTGAAGATCCGGTCCAGCGCTTCTATCTGTTTCCTCTGCTCGTGCGTGGCCGAGTGGCCGCGATCCTCTATGCCGACACCAACGTGGAAACCAACGCGCTAGAACTCATCGCGAGCTGCGGAGCCGCAGTGCTCGAAGGCCTGGCACCGGAGCGTCAGGCTGCAAATCTCCATTCCATTCACGTTTAATGCGATACGCTCTGCTCATCCTGCTTGCTTTAGGGGTGTCCGCCCAGCCGCTAAGAAATAACTCAAGCTCCCTGTCCCTCGGCGCACACGAACTCCAGCAAAAGCAATACTCCCTTGCGCTGCAGCATCTGGAGGATGCCGGGCGTCGCTTTCCGAAGCTGGTGGATTACACAGCATATCTAAGCGCCGCAGCCCGCTTTGAAATTGGAAACTACGCCGACCTGGATCGGGTGCTCAAGCCTGTGTGGGATTTGACGCCGGTGTCTCCCCTGATCGCCAAGGCCGCGATCCTTCTCGCGAACGCGTATCTCAGAGAGGCCCAGCCACGGAAGGCTATCGCGCTCGTGGAACGCCATGCGGCAAGCCTCAAGATTCCCGAGGCCGAGATCCTGCTCGCCCACGCCTATGCCGATGCTGGAGATTCGAAGAAAGCGGCCAGCCACTTCGAAAAGATCCTCGCCGAATATCCACTCTCGACCGAAGCCTCGGATGCCGGGACCGATCCCTCCCGCCTGGCTTCGATGCCTGCAAAGATGCGGCTCGCGCGCTGCATCAAGCTGCTTGAAGGCGGCAATCCAACCCGAGCTCGCGAGGAAATCGATATCATCGCTCCCCAACTCGCTGGAGTCGATCTCGACATCGCGCATGTAAAACGAGGAGCAGCGCAGTTCTCTGAGGGAGCGCATCAGGCGGCGTTTGACTACTTGGGCGCACTCCATGTTTCAGCGCCGGAAGCCGACGCGGAACGTCTCTACCTGATCATCCGTTGCGCGCGCCGTTTAGATAGCGCCGCGGAGGTCAAGCGAGCACTCGCCGTTCTTGAAACGGAGCATCGGCAATCGCCCTGGCGGCTTCAAGCGCTCCTGTCAGCAGGGGATTTCTTCTGGTTTCAAAACGCAGCGGCTTCCTACGAACCAATTTATCGCGCCTGCGCAGCAGCATTCGCCCCCAACGCCGAGGCCTCGAAGTGCCAGTGGCGAGCGGCCTGGGCAGCACATACCCGACGCGATCCAGCTGCGAACGCTATGTTCCTCGCGCTAGTAAAACAGTTTCCCACCTCGGAAAAGGCATCAGCCTCGCTGTATTTTATGGGCCGGACCGCTGAGTCCATTAAGGACTGGGGAGCAGCCCGCGCATACTACGAACAGATCGACAACGCCTATCCAAACTATTTCTACGCGACCCTCGCGCGTCAGCGTCTGAAGTCTTCTCCTATGTTGGAAACCGCACCAGGAAGCGGGGCGGTCGCCTGGTTGAATTCCATTCAGTTCCCGTCCGCACCGCGCAGGGAGAGTCTGGCCGCATCGCCCACCATGCAAGTTCGCCTCGAACGCGCGCGCCTGCTCGCCTCCGCCGGTTTGAATGACTTGGCCGAGAGCGAACTCAAGTTCAGTGCCAGGAATGATGGCCAACCTCTGCTTGCCGCAATCGATCTAGCGGATTTGGCGAGCGAGCGAGACGCTCCCGATCTTGCCCTGCGTTACATCAAACAACTCGCGCCGAACTATCTTCGAACTCCGCTCAATGCGCTGCCGGACAAATTTTGGAAGCTGGCGTTTCCGCTCCCCTATCGCGATCCGCTGGAGCGCTACTCGCGAGAACACGGGTTGGACCCATTTCTAGTCGCCGCGCTGATCCGCCAGGAGTCGGAGTTCGACACGCATGCGGTGTCGCGGGCGAATGCCTATGGTCTTACCCAGGTGCTGCCATCCACCGGCCGTGAGATCGGCCGCAAACTCGGCCTCGCTGGTTTCCATGCCGACTCGCTCTTTCAGCCCGAGATGAACCTTCGTATCGGCACCTACTTTTTAAAGTCGCTGCTGGACCGCCAGAAAGGAAAATGGGAGCTTACGCTCACTGCTTACAACGCCGGCCCGGGACGCGTGACGAAATGGCTCACCTGGGGAGATTACCAGGAGCCCGCCGAATTCATCGAGACCATTCCCTTCGACGAAACCCGGAACTACGTTCAGAGCGTCCTGAGAAATGCCGACCTGTATGCCCGGCTATACGGGTCACTTTACGGGGCCAAGGCGGGTGCGTTAGCCTCGTCAGATGGAAACATCAGTCGAAAAGACGCTGGTGCAGCCGGTCCAGATCGCAAACCGGCGGCCGCGATTCCGTAGCGAACGCACTCTCCGATTCACCGAATCCGTGATTCGGGAAATGACGCGCCTCGCGCTGCAGCACGGTGCCGTAAACCTGGCACAGGGCTTTCCGGATTTCAGCGCGCCGGAAAGCATTAAAGAGGCCGCCCGGCAAGCCATCACGGCCGACATCAATCAGTACGCGATCACCTGGGGCGCCAAGGCCTTCCGGGACGCCATTGTCGCAAAGTATCGCAAGTGGTACGGGCTCGATTACGACCCCGAGCGAGAGATCACAGTTTGCTGCGGATCCACCGAAGGGATGATCGCCTCCATGCTGGGCGTGACAAATCCCGGGGACGAAGTCATCGTGTTCGAGCCGTACTACGAGAATTATGGACCGGACACTCTGCTGTGCGATGCCAAGCGCGTGCTGGTCTCCCTGAGGCCGCCGGATTGGAGTTTCGATCCCGAGGAACTGCGCCGCGCGTTCTCTCCTCGAACCAAAGCGATTATCGTAAATACTCCAAATAATCCCACGGGCAAATTGTTTTCGCGGGACGAATTGCAGTTGATCGCCGATCTCTGCCAGGAGTTCGACGCGTTAGCAATTACAGACGAAATTTACGAGCATATTGTGTACGACGGCGCAGCTCATATTCCCATCGCAACGCTGCCAGGCATGCGCGACCGCAGCATTCTGGTGAACAGCATGAGCAAGACATACTCCGTCACCGGATGGCGGGTTGGCTGGGTGTTGGCAGCACCGGATCTCACCGATTCAATTCGGAAGGTTCACGATTTTCTTACGGTCGGCGCGGCCGCTCCCTTGCAGCAAGCCGGGGTTCACGCGCTGAGCCAGCCCGATTCTTATTACGATCATTTAGCCACAGATTATGTGAAGCGCCGCGACACTCTTATTGGGATGTTGGAAAATGCAGGATTCCGTTGTTTTAAGCCCAACGGAGCGTACTATATTATGACCGATATTAGCGGATTTGGATTTCCCGACGATGTGTCGTTCGTTCGCCACCTCATCGAAAACGTAGGCATTGCGTCCGTGCCTGGATCGAGCTTCTTTTCGGATTCCCGCGATGGATCGCATTTAATCCGCTTCTGTTTCTGTAAAAAATATGAGACTCTTGAGGAGGCGGGAATCCGACTTAAGCGGATTTAGCTTGCGAGGTTGCTAGCCATCGGTTCCGGCACCCCCACCGGAGAGGCTAATCATGCTGCCGATTTCATTGTTGGAAGAAGATATTGTTCGAGCCGACGGTGCTGGTCCTGTTGTTGACGCAAGTCATGAGACCGGCAGATTGCTCGTTCTAACCCTTGGCATTACACGCATCATCGAACAGGAGAGCCTGGAGGTTTCTATCTGGGGTTCTTCAGACGGTGCCAGTTGGGGCTCGCGTCCGCTGGCGTCGTTCCCGCAAAAGTTTTACTGCGGGCTGTACTCTGTGTTGCTCAATCTTGTTTCTAAACCCGACGTTCGATTCTTGCGGACTCAGTGGAAAGTGACGCGCTGGAGCAGGCCCGATACCGCTCCGATGTTTAGCTTTTACGTCACCGCCGAGGAATCGGGCAGCCGCGTGCACACTGCGGCCGTCGCCTAACTTTAACGTTCGTAGGGGTCGTAAGAGAGACGGCCCCTAATTACAGAGTCCTGCGCCTGACGATTGCGGCAATATCACGATTGCCGTGTGCAATCGTGACGATTTCAGTCCGGTTCTCGAGCGTCCGGTATAGGATCAAATAGTCTCTGATCGGCCAGAAGAGAACAGGTCGCCCTTGGGCGAGATCCTCTCGCTTGTGTCCGATGCCCGGGGTGCGGGCGATTGTACGGAATGCGGCGACAAATTCCACGAGCATCTGTCGCGCGACTTTGCGGCTAGCCTTTTCCAGGTAGTACTCGCGAATTTCGAGAAGGTCTTCTTGCGCAGTTGGGGCGAGAATGTAGCCGGACATTCAGCCTAGCGCTGGGCTTCTTTCAGCTCAATGCCAGCGAGCAGGCCCGTCATAAAACTCTCGCCGTCAATACCCTCGCCGCCATCAAGAGCAGTAAGACCCTCATCTATGCGTGAACGAAGCTCTTTAAGATGAGTGATCTCGAAGCTCTGGCTGACTTCAAGTAAGCGTAGTGCTTCGCAAACAACCTCGTTTACGGAACTGTAGCGGCCACTCAGAACTTTGGCCCGCACTAACTCTTCGAGTTCGGGGGTCAAAGAAACGTCCATGGCTGCTCCTTGATCATATCAGTCCGCCAGCAAATGCAAAACGACACTCCGCCTATGCGGACTCGCCCGATGTTCAAACAAATAAACCCCTTGCCAAGTCCCTAGCGCCAGCTTCCCTTCGTGAATCGGAATACTCAACTGACTCTGCGTCAGCGCGGAACGAATGTGCGACGTCATATCGTCCGGACCCTCCGCAGTATGCCGATACAATCGCGTATCCTCCGGCACCAGCCGATCAAAAAAGTCCGACATATCCGCAGTTACGTCCGGGTCCGCATTTTCCTGAATCACGAGCGAAGCCGAAGTGTGCTGGCAAAACACAGTCAAAAGCCCCGTAGCGCACCCCTTATCGCGAATCCAAGCCTGAATCTCCCGAGTAAAATCGTACAGACCCTTCCCTCGAGTCGCAACCTGAATCTGATGCGTGAACTGCCTCACTCTACAGTCACACTCTTCGCCAAATTACGCGGCTGGTCCACATCGCAACCCCGCCGCACCGCGATATGATACGCGAGCAACTGCAAAGGCACGATCTCCAAAATTGGCAAGAGCAATTCACTCGTAGGGGGGACGTGCAATACATAATCAGCCATTTTGCCGACCTCTTCCTCGTCCCCCTTGCACACCACCGCGATCACGATTCCGCTGCGAGCCTTCACCTCCTGAATATTCGAGAGCGTCTTTTCGTAACGGATGCGGCTCTCATCGCTCGCCGGATCCCGCGTAGCGATCACCACCACGGGCAGGTTCTCGTCGATCAGCGCATTCGGCCCGTGTTTCATCTCGCCAGCCGGATAACCCTCTGCATGAATGTACGAAATCTCTTTCAACTTCAATGCTCCTTCCAGCGCGATCGGAAAATGAATGCCTCGGCCAAGAAAGAGAAAGTCCGTCGCGCGAAACAGCTTCTTCACCAGCCCATCGTAAATAGTGTCATGATCGAGCACGGATTCGAGCTTGCCCGGCAACCGAATCAACTCCTGCACCAGTTCGCGCGACTGCTCTGCGGACAACTTCTCCCGCACCTGCCCCAAATACATGGCCAGAATAAAGAGCGCCACGATCTGAGACGTGAACGCTTTTGTCGACGCGACGCCAATCTCCGGACCCGCATGAGTCAGCAGCGTTCCCGACGCCTCTCTCGTAATCATGGAGCCGACCACATTGCAAATCGCCAGTGTCTTCGATCCCTTCTGTTTGGCCTCCCGTTGCGCCGCGAGAGTGTCGGCGGTCTCGCCCGATTGCGAGATGACCACAGTTAAGACCTTCCTGGAAACGATCGGGTCGCGATACCGGAACTCGCTCCCGTAATCCACTTCCACCGGAATGCGCGCGAGCTTCTCGATCATGAATTTGCCCGTCAATGCGGCATGCCAGCTAGTGCCGCACGCGATGATCTTCACCGATTCGAACTCGCCGAATTCCTTCGCCGTGATGTTCATCTCATCCAGGAACACGCGGCCCGATTCCTGGCCCACGCGGCCGAGCATCGTATCGCGGGCGGCGCGCGGCTGCTCAAAGATCTCCTTGAGCATGAAATGCTTGTAGCCGCCTTTCTCGGCCATAATCGGGTCCCACAGAATGTGCGAAACCTGACGCTTGATAGGCTTGCCTTGAAAATCGGTGAGGCGCACGCCATCTGGCGTGAGCACCGCAACATCGCCATCGGACAGAAAGAACATGTCGCGGGTGTGGCTTAAAATTGCGGGGACATCGGACGCTACGAAATATTCGCCATCTCCCAATCCGATCACCACCGGCGGACCTTGCCTGGCCGCGACGATCTTATTCGGGTCCGAGCTGGCGATGACGCCCAGCGCGAACACGCCGGTTATCCCCTTGATGGCCCGTCGAACGGCGTCCTCGAGGTTACCCTCGTAGTATTTTTCAACCAGATGCGCGATGACTTCCGTGTCGGTCTCGGTCACAAATTTGTGGCCTTCCATCTGGAGCTGGTGCTTCAGCGTGAGGTAATTCTCGACAATCCCGTTGTGCACAACCACGATTTCGCCGGTGCAGTCGCGGTGCGGGTGAGCGTTTTCCTCAGTGGGGCGGCCGTGAGTGGCCCAGCGAGTGTGTCCGATCCCATACGGACCATCCATGGGATTGATCCGAATCACTTCTTCCAAGTTCCGAAGTTTACCCGATGCTCGGCGCACCTCAAGATGATTGTCCCCGTTCAGGATCGCAATCCCGGCTGAATCATAGCCGCGGTATTCCAGACGGCGAAGCCCGTCGAGAATGATGGGAACAGACTTCCTGTTACCGATGTATCCAACAATGCCGCACATAATTCAGGATACTGAATGTGGGGCAGGCCATCCTGGCTGCAGCAGGCTTTCTAGCCGGCTCCGTGCTTCTATAAAAACGCAGTAGTCTTCACGCCGGAAATGTCGAACGCTCTCCGGCATTTCTTGCATGTGGCCTTATCGTCCAAAAGCACCATGTAGCTCTGCGCCTTCTTGAACTTCGCGCGATCGCGTTCGTCCGCATGGCCGGGCAGCCGATCCACCTTGGTGCGAACCAGCCATCGCAGGTCGTAGGTTTCCACGCTCTTGCAATAGGTGCAGTTCAAACTCGCCGGCTTAGCAGTCTGCGATTCCTTATAAAACGCTCGCTCGTCCATCTATCTTTTATACCGCCGATCGGAATCGAACGCCTGCTTCATCCGAGTTGCTCGGCGGCGGCTGGTGTCGCCATGTTATGCTGTTAGCCAACGGGCGGGAAAATCCATGCCCCTATCGCTTCCATCTGAAAGATCTTCCAGGAGATTTAAATGACCCTTCGTCCGCTACACGACCGCATACTCGTTCGAATCATCGAAGAGAAGGAAACCGCTCGAGGAGGCATCATCATTCCCGACACCGCAAAAGAAAAGCCGCAACAGGCGGAAGTAGTTGCGGTGGGTAAAGGAAAGATGCTCGACAGCGGCGAACGCGCCCCGATCACTTTAAAAGCCGGCGAACGCATTCTGTTTGGCAAATACTCCGGCTCCGAAATCAAGGTCGACGGCGAGGAATACTTAATTCTTCGCGAGGATGAAATCCTGGGAGTCCTCAGTTAATGTTGGCGGCAACTACGCGTAGTCTCATTCTTGGGGCCGTGTTCACCTTATTTGCAGCGGCGCAAAGCAAGGTAGGAGTTATCAACTCCCAACAGGCCGTCTTCGGAACCGCCGAGTTCAAAAAGTGGCGGGCCGACGAAGAGACTAAGTTTAAGCCCCGCCAGGACCAGCTCATCAAGCTCCAGAAGGATCTTCAAGATCTGCAGACTCAGGCGCAAAGCGGCAAGCTCAGTCCTCAAGGCGAACAGGAGATCCAGGCTCAGGCGCAACGCAAACAGCGCGAAGGCACGCGCTTGCAGCAGGATTATCAGGACGACATTGATCGCGAGCAGAACGAAGAGCTGCAGAAAATCGGCGTCCGCATGCGCGAACTCGTCAACAAGCTGGCCGAGTCGAAAGGCCTCGACATCGTGGTAGATGGCGCCAACACCGTCTTTTTTAAGCCGGCCATGGACATCACCGCAGAGTCCGTCACCGCCTACGACAAAGCTTATCCTGTTAAATAGCACCGGAACCGTCTGATGGCCAGCTACCTGGAAACGTACGGAGAGGCGGAGCAACACCGGGCTAAGCGCATCCGCTCCGTCAAGTGGATCGTTTCAGTTGTGGTGATCGCGGCCGTAGCGGGACTGATTCTCTGGTCCGTGTTTCAGAATCATTCCGAAGAAGCCCGGGTGAATCTCTTCCTGGATCATCTGAAGGCTCAGGATTATCAGGATGCCTACCGCATGTGGGGCTGCACGGAAGCCACCCCCTGCCGCGACTACTCCTTCACGCGTTTCATGGATGACTGGGGTCCCAAAAGTCCGCACGCCAACGCAGCTTCGGCCAAGGCTGGCGGAGCCGATACGTGCGGTACCGGCGTAGTTGTGCCGGTGGATTTCAATGGAACGGACCAGGTGCCGCTTTGGGTCGAAAAAAGCACAAAAATCATCGGCTTTTCTCCAGACCCCGAATGCCACAAAAAGCGCCTGCGCATCCGCGAATTCATCCACTCCCTCTTCAAGTAGCGCGGCCGCTCGGTTTTTGGCGGCTGCTTTTTACTTGTTCAGCTCAATGACAAGGGTCCGATACGCCTTCGATCCGAGATTGATAAGCACCGGCGCATCCTCGCCCTTGTTGTGCCAAATCACTTCGCCCGACTTGCGTTCGCGGACTGTCTTTTCTTGAGTTGCGGAATCGATTCGCTGATACTTGCAATCGTCCAGAAAAACGATCACCTGATCGGCCAGCCGAATGGAACGCTCGCGCGGAACCCCGGGTTGATAAATTAGTTCAGTTATCTTAACGCGCTCGTTCTCCAACTTCGGCTTCTTCAAGTTCGAGTCTTGGGATGTAAGTGGCAGGACCGCTGCGAGAAGCGTCGCGGTGAGTAAAATGAGCTTCATAGGATCATCACACCACAGCCATGGCTACCTTCGGACTTCTCGAATACCAAGACGCCGGCCCGGAAGTTCGGGCGGTTTACGACGACATCATGGCCACTCGCCAGACGGACTGGATCAACAACTTTTGGAAAGCCATCGCTCACGATCCGGCCACCCTGCGCCGCACCTGGGAGAGCGTCAAGCAGATCATGACGCCCGGCGCTCTGGATGCAGTAACGAAGGAGATGATCTACGTCGCGATCAGCGCCTCGAACCAATGCGGCTACTGCGTCGCTTCGCATACAGCGGGCGCTAGGAAGGCGGGCATGACGGGCGAGATGTTCGCCGAGTTGATGGCTGTGGTTGGAATGGCGAACGAGACCAATCGACTTGCCAGCGGTTATCAAGTTGAGATAGACGAGCGCTTCCTGGCACCAGTCAAATAATTGGGTGACACGAATCTTAAAGATCCTTCTCTAACCGTTTCAAGCGTTTACTGAAAAATCAAAGTTCAATTTCCAAGTCGGGTATTAGGCTCGTTGCAGATGGCGAAGAAATCTCCATCGGCAAGCCTAATCCATGCAAAAACTTATCCTCGCTTACAAGAACTTTGCCGCGCACAAGAACATCAGCCACATCGGTCTCGGCGTTTCCGCAATCAATGTCGTCAAGACACTCCGGCGCGTGGGTCTCGCCGCCGAAGTCTGGCCGATTCTCCATTCACGCGATCTGCGGGAGCGTCTGCAACGAGAACCAGCCAGCCACGTCGTAATTGCCGCCCCCTGGATCCCCTCTGCCGAAATTCAAGCTCTCATCGGTGCTCATCCCGAGACCAGGTTCGCGGTCAACTGCCATTCCAACGTCGGCTTCCTGCAGGCGGACACTCAAGGGGTCAAGCTCGTCCGTGAAGCGATGGAGATTGAAGCTGGCGCGTTCAATTTCCATCTCGCTGGCAACAGCGCTAAGTTCTGCAGGTGGATAACGAGCGCTTACGGCGCGCCCTGCACTCTACTTCCAAATCTCTATTACTTGGAAAACGAGGCGATCCCGAGCCGACCCCTTTATAGAGGGGGCACGCTGCGAATCGGGGCCTTCGGCGCTACGCGCCCATTGAAGAACTTGATGAGCGCTGCGGGTGCCGCGCTCGAAATTGCCAGATCGATGAAAGCGGATTTGGAGCTATGGCTATCGGCAGGCAGGACCGAAGGCGGCGGTGATACCATCCTGCGTTCGGCACACGCGATGCTCGATGATCTGCCTGGCGTGACCCTGATCGAGAACTGCTGGAAATCGTGGCCCAAGTTCCGGCAGTGCGTTGGCCACATGCATCTCCTGCTGCAGCCGAGCTACACAGAGTCGTTCAATATGGTGACCGCCGACGGCATTGCGGAAGGCGTGCCATCAGTAGTCTCGGAAGCGATCGATTGGGCCCCCGACCACTGGAAAGCCGAACCGGACGATGTTCTCGATATCGCACGGGTTGGGCGCCGACTCCTTCAGGATGATCGAGCCGCGCGCGACGGGTTTGAAGCCCTCAAATTTCATAACGAAGCCGGCGTCCGCGCCTGGACGGCCTTCCTCGCCCGCTAATTCATTTCACAACCCTGGCACTCTTGATGTAATCCAGCTTCTCGAAGTGCGATTTCAAGTACTCGTTGCCAAGCATTTCGATCCGCGATTGGTCCGGCTCTTCGCCATATCCGTTATACAAATGCTCGACGACGCTCATGCCATCCGTCACCTTTCCAAAGGACGCGAAACCCTGACGATCAAGCATGGCGTTATCGGCCAGATTGATAAACACCTGAGTCGTCCGCGTGCCAGGGCCAGCCGTAGCGTAAGTAATCGTACCGCGCCGATTGCTCTCCCGAACCGGATCGTCGGCGATCTTCAACTGTCGCCAGAGTTCGGCGAGTTTCGGGTCGCCGTTGATGCCAAACTGAACGATGAAATTCTTGACTACACGGAAGAAACGGGCGTCATCGAAGAATTTGTCCTGCACCAGTTCATAGAACCGGTCAACTCCCAGAGGTGCCCAGTCCTTGTGAATCTCCACCACAAAATCGCCTTTGCTGGTTTCAAACTTCACATTGAACTGAGTCGGCGCAGGCTCAATTTTCTTCGTCTCCTTGGCGACTTCAGGAGTCTTCGGCGCGGATGAGCAGCCCGCCATCAATGCTGCGCACAGAACCGCAATCGCAATGTCAGTTTTCATTTTGCATCCCGCCAATTTTCTCCGATTCCGACGTCCACCACCAGCGGGACATCCAGCTTGCTCACGCCTTCCATCTCGCGCTTCACCATCTCGGCAACTGCCTCGGCCTCGCCCGGAGGAGACTCGAACAGCAATTCGTCATGTACCTGCAGCAGCATGCGCGTCTGTAGCCCGCGAGCTGTTAACTCCCGATCAATCCGAATCATTGCCAGTTTGATCAAATCGGCGGCAGTTCCCTGAAGCGGAGTATTCACCGCAATTCGCTCGGCAAAGGATCGAGCGTTTGGATTGCGGCTGTGCATATCGGGAATGGGCCGACGTCGACCATGCAGCGTGAGCGCCACCCCGCTCTGGCGCACCTCGTCAATCGTTTTGGCGATCCATTTCTTCACGCCCGCGTACAGTTCGAAGTAGGCGCGAATATACAGCTCGGCCTCTTTCCGATCGATGTTAATCGATGCCGCCAGCCCGAACGGCGTCTGCCCGTAGACGATCCCGAAGTTGACAGCCTTGGCCGCGCGCCGCATATCGGGCGTAACCATTAGCGGGGGTGTGCGGAACACCTCGGACGCAGTGCGCGTATGGATGTCCTCACCCTTGCGGAAAGCCTCCACCAGCACCGCGTCGTGCGACATGTGCGCCAGCAGCCGAAGTTCGATCTGCGAATAGTCGGCTACCACGATCCGCCATCCCTCGCGCGGAACAAAGGCAGCCCGAATCTCACGGCCAAGTTCCGTGCGGATTGGAATGTTCTGAAGATTCGGATTCGAGGAAGAGAGGCGACCCGTTGCCGCCCCGGTTTGGTTGAAGGTGGTGTGCAGACGGCCGGTAGCGGGGTCGATCAACAAGGGCAGCGCGTCCACATAGGTGCCTTTCAGCTTTGAGAGCTGGCGATAATCCAGCACTTTGCGGGCGATCTCGTGATCTACGGCGAGAGTCTCAAGTACGTCGGCGGCCGTGGAAATCACCTTCCCCTTTCCATACTTGACGGGAGCCGGGAGGTTGAGATCCTCGAATAAAACCTTGCCGAGCTGCTGGGGCGAATTGATGTTGAAAGGCCTTCCGGCAAGCTCGTAAATGTCCGTAGACAGCCTTTGCAGTTCGGAATCCATGCGTACCGAGAGCAGCTTCAACTGCTCCGGAGCGATTCGGATTCCGTGTCGCTCCATGCGTGAAAGCACCATTGTCAAAGGCAGATCGATCGATTGATACAACTCCCGATGACCTTGCGCGTCAATGTCGGGAGCCATGCGCTCATAAAGGGTGAGAGAGCAGTCAGCCTGTTGCTCCGCCGCCGCGCTCAGCTTGCGATCAAGATACTTCTCCGCTAGCACGTCCGGCGAACAGCCAGCCGGATCGGACTGCAGCAGAAAAGCGTATAGCATCACGTCATGGTCGAAGCCCCGGCCTTCTACGCCCAGCTTCGAGAGCGTCAGGAGCACGGCTTTCACGTCGTGCGCGACCTTGGGTCGGCCCGCATCTTCGAGCAAAGGCTTGAGCAGGTCTATATATTCGGTTGAAAGCGCGCGGGCTTCACCGGCCTTGGCCGTTATACCGATCATCGTGAGCGGTAATTTATCGGCGTCGGCGGTCAATACGGCGATGGAAACCGGCGCATCCGGCGGCAAGCCTGCCAGATAACCGGAGATTTCTTCAGGCGTCGTGAGGGTTTGGTAGTCGCGACTGTGACTATCCTCCGTTGGCCCCAATTCCTTAAGGTGGCTGAAGAATTCCAGCTCCTTATAGAGCGGTTTGAGCGCGGCCACATCCGGCTCTCGAGTAGAACAACACTCGAGCGTCCATTCGATGGGAACGGTGGTGTCGATGGTCGCCAGCTTCTTGCTCAATAGAATCTGGTCCCGATTGTTGAGCAGGCTTTCGCGGTACATCTTGCGCTCCACCTCGGCCGCATGTTCGAGGACGCCCTCCAAGGAGCCAAAGCGCAAAATCAAATCCTTGGCGCCTTTGTCGCCGATGCCGGGCGCACCCGGGATATTGTCGATCGCGTCGCCTTTAAGCGCGAACAAATCCGCAACTTGGCTGGGCTTCACCCCCATGAACTTTTCGGTTTCAGCGACGTCGTACCACATGTCTTCCTTGACCGGGTTGTACATATGGATCCGATCATCCACAAGCTGGAGCATGTCCTTGTCGCTGGACACGATCACCACGTCCACTTCGTGCGAGGCTCGCTTCGCAATGGTGCCGATGACGTCGTCTGCTTCGAAGCCCTCGAACTCGAGGATCTGAATGCGCATCGCGTCAAGCAGCAGCCGGATGTAAGCAATTTGCTGTCCGAGGTCGGGCGGCATTTCGGCCCGGTTCGCCTTGTAGTCCTTAAAGAGAGTCTCTTCGCGAAAGCTTCGTCCGCTCTCCCAGACTGCAGCGAGATACTCGGGCTTGTAAGCCGTTCGCAGTTTGCGCAGCATGTTATGGAAGATGAAAATAGCTTCGGTGGGCAGCCCGGTTGTTGTGCGCATGGGCGGAGCGCCGCTGCGTGCACGCGCATGATAGGCGCGGAAAATGAATCCGTAAGTGTCAATCAGGAATAGCCGGGATCGCTTGAGAGAGGCCTGCCGACTCACCGCGCTTCCACCCGCATTTTCATGCCGTATTTAGTGCGCAAAGTGATCAGGGGCAGAATCTCGACGGGATGTCCCGGCTCCAGCCGCAGTTTCCATTTGCGCGCCAAGCCAGCCAGCATCAGGACACCCTCAAGCCACGCAAAGCGCTCGCCAATGCAAATCCGCGATCCGCCCCCAAATGGAAAATATGAAAATTTGGGACGAGACTGCCGCGCTTCAGGCAGCCAACGATCAGGATCGAATCGCTCCGGCTCCGGGAAATGAACCGGATTGCGATGCATTACATACGGGCTCATGATGCAGAGCGCCTTGGCTGGGACTTCGATGCCGCCGATTTCGAAACTGTCGATAGCGGCCCGGCCGATTCCCCAAGCCGGAGGATAGAGCCGCATGGCTTCCGCGAAGACCATCTCAGTGTATGGCAGGCTCGGAAAATCGTCGAAACCCGGTGTCCGATCCTCAAGAACGCGGTCGATCTCCGCGTGCATCCTGGCTTCGCATTCCGGATTCTGCGAGAGCAAGTACCAAGTCCAGGTGAGCGCGTTGGCAGTGGTTTCATGACCGGCCAGGAACAGAGTCAACGCTTCATCGCGCACTTGCTTGTCGGTCATGCCCGAGCCGTCTGCTTCCTCGTCCTGCGCCATGAGCAGCATGGAAAGCAGATCGCCATGGTCCTTGCCGCTGGCTCTGCGCTCCGCGATCATCCCATAAATAATGCGGTCGAGCGTATCCCGAGCCTTCTCAAACCGCTTGATGGCTGGCAGGGGCAGCTTCTCGAAATATTCGGAGAAGGGCAGCATCAACAAGTCAAACATTTTGAGGATGCTGGTCAGCGACTCGCCAATTTCCTTCGACTCCGACTCGACGTCGGCGCTGAACAGCGTCTTGCCGACCACAGCCAAAGTCAAGCGCATCATCTCGTCCGAAACGTCGAGAGTTGAGCCATCTTGCCATCGGTCCCGCATGCGGACCGCATACTCGCCCATGGTGGCGGCATATCCAACCAGACGGTCGCGATGGAAGGCTGGCTGAGCCAGGCGGCGCTGCCTCAAATGAAACGGGCCTTCACTCGTAAGCAAGCCTTCGCCAAGCAGAATTCGAGCCCGCTGCAGCATTCGGCTCTTCGTAAAGTTGCCTTGTCGCGTGACCAGGATGTCCTTCACGAACTCGGGATCGTTGAAAAAATAGGCGTGAAGAGGGCCCAGCTTAAAGTGGACCAAGTCGCCAAAATCGCGTTGCAGCCGGACTAAGAAACCGACGGGCTGCCGTCGGAATGCAGCTATGTGCCCGATCAGCGGCGGATTTTTGGGTCCGAGAGCCTTGACCGCTGTCACTGTCTATCGTACCGGCTTGATTTGATTGAGCACGGTAAACGGATCTACGTCCAGCGTCACTCCCACGAATGCCAGGCACATCTCATCGGTTGTGCGTTCGCCCCATCCAACTGCGACAGTCGGGTTGTTGGGATTTCTAGGATTGTTGCTGGTGTTATCGAACGTGCAGGTGACTTTGAGCTTTGAGTATGTGGGAATCGTGACAGGTTCCGCATAGGTATAAGCACCTTGCCAGTTGAACTCCCAATTGTTCTCGTAGATCATCGGCGTCACGTTGCCTTTTTGATCGATCAGGTCCGCCTTGATCTTGGTCCCTAGCAAGTGCATGTGCGGATAAATCGTGATCGCCTTGGCGCTGAGCGGCAGCGGGAAAGGCGGAAAAACAGCCGTTACGTCCTGAATGGTGTCGGGCTTCAGCTTAAAGTCCATGTTGACCACGGGAATCTGATACAGCCTTTTCTTGGTCTGGGTCTGAGCCAAGTACAACCCGATCTGAGTTTGATCAGGCCCTGTTCTACCGATGGGATAGTAGTGGACCTGTATCACAATGCGAGCGCCCTGCTTAATCTGAATCCCAACACCGTCCGGCAGGAAATGAGTGCGCTGCCCTGGTGCCCATCCGGCCATGCCGCCCAAAGAATCGAGCGCTCCGAAAATATTTGTGTAGTCCACAGGGATCCCGGGTCCACCGAAACAGCTATAGCCCGGATCTCCATCCTGGCCGTCCATCTTGGCGGCTGTTCCTGTTGTGTCCTGATAAACCAGCACATGGTGCACGATCTGCCGATTGCCAGGAAGCACGTCAATGGCCCTCATGTAAGTGGTCGTGTCCAACCCGGTTTCAGGCATCACAAAACAGCGGTAAACATCCTTCCCGCGAGGTGGAGTGAACTCCTGCGGCACTTGCAAAATTAGATCGGGGGTACCTAACGGCCAAGGGCCCTTGTCGGGTAACACATCAGGCATGTCGTTCGGATCGCCCTGATCCGTCCCGTTGGCGATCCAGGTGAGAATCGTTTGCTTTTCGTCAGCGGTCAGAGAAAACGCATCGCGGAACTCGCCATAGCCTGCGACCGGCTTCCAGGGAGGCATGGTGCCGTCGGTGAGCACGCGCTGGATATCCGGTGCCCACGTTACCGCGTCGTCATAATTGTTGAGCGCGAAGGGTGCGATGTCCCCGTCCCGATGGCAAAGTTGGCACTTCGCCTGCATGATCCGAGACACTTCTTTCGCGTAGGTGGGGCCCTGAGCGTAAACGGCTGGCACAAACAAAGCCAGGGCGAGCAGACGACTTGACATTATGGTCTTAGTGTACCCATTCCTGCGTCATCAGATCGTATCCTACTAGTAGGTTGATCAATAAACTCGTTATCGAAAACCTCAAACATCGGCCCATCCGAACCTTCTTAAGCGTCCTGGTAATCGGCCTCCAAGTAACCATGGTCTTAACTCTGGTCGGTCTCGGCCGGGGAATGCTCGACGATCAGAAAACGCGAGCCAAGGGAATCGGGGCCGATCTTCTCATCCGCGCTCCAGGCAGTTCCGCCATAGGTCTGAGCACAAATTTCAACTCAAAAATTCTCCCCTTTGTTCAGAAGCAGCCGCATGTTCGCATTGCCACCGGCGCACTCGTGCAAGGCATAGGCGGGCTCAATTCGATCACAGGCCTGGATCTGGACTCCTTCACGAAATTGAGCGGAGGCTTCCATTTCCGCTCCGGCGGGCCGTTCACCGGTGCCGACCAAGTGATTATCGACGAGTACTATGCGAACGAGCACAAGCTCAAGCTAGGTGACCCGTTGAAGATCCTCAATCGCGACTGGAAGGTGGTCGGAATCTTCGCGCCAGGAATGCTCGCGCGCGTGGTGGTGCCGCTGGACGTGTTGCAGGACCTCACCGCCAACACCGGCAAGCTGACCGCCATTTACGCCAAACTCGACAACCCGGCGTTGACCAACCAGGTAATCGGCGCACTCAAGGAGAAGCTGAAGGAGTATCCAATCTACTCGATGGAAGAGTGGGTTTCGTTATTCTCGGTCAGCAACGTGCCCGCCTTCACCCAGTTCCTGGGCGTGATCATCGGCATCGGGGTGCTGGTTGGATTTCTGGTCGTGTTCTTATCCATGTACACGGCGGTGCTCGAGCGCACGCGCGAAATTGGCGTGCTGAAGGCGCTGGGCGCGTCGCCGCTATACATCGTCAACATCCTGATGCGTGAAACTGCTCTCCTGGGCGTGATCGGTTCCATCCTGGGTATCCTGATGACGTACGGAACCCGCTGGATCATCGACGCTCTGGTGCCTGGTTCTCTCACTCAGGCCATCGTTCCCGATTGGTGGCCGATCGCCAGCGGAATTGCCCTCGCCGGTGCTCTCCTCGGCGCGGTGTATCCAGGACTGAAGGCCGCACGACAGGATGCGATTGAGGCGCTGTCTTATGAGTAGCCCGCCCATGATCTCAGCAGCCAAACTAAAAAAGATTTACCGCGTGGGCGACATCGAGGTGGCGGCCCTGCGCGGGGTGGATCTGGAAATTGGACGCGGCGAGTTCGTGGCCATCGTGGGGCCGTCCGGGTCGGGCAAATCGACGTTGTTCCACATCCTGGGAGGGCTCACGCCGCCCAGCTCTGGCAGCGTATCCATCGGCGGCACGGACCTTTCAAAAATGACCGACGCCGAACGAACCAACATGCGCAAAACCATGGTCGGGTTCGTCTTTCAGAAATACAACCTGCTCCCAACCTTGACGGCCCGGGGCAACATTGAGATTGCCCGCAATATCGCTGGTCAAAACGGCGCGCTCGATCCTCAGTTCGAGGAAATATTGAAACTGCTGGGGCTGACTTCCCGGCTGAGCCATAAGCCGCGCGCGATGTCCGGCGGCGAACAGCAGCGTGTGGCCATCGCCCGCGCCATCGTAAACCACCCCGCACTCTTGCTGGCGGACGAGCCCACCGGGAATCTGGACACGGAGAATTCCAATGCGGTTCTCGGGATTCTCCAGGACTTGAACCGTCGCCTGGGACAAACGATCCTGATGATCACGCATAACCCGGAAGCGGCCGCCTTCGCCGATCGCACGGTGACCATGCGGGATGGCAGGATCGTGGGTGATTTGCCAGTTTGAAACTATTTTGGTATCGTTGGCCTCTGACTCCTAATGCCTCATCAATTCCTGTTTGCCACTGGGATCGAGAACAGCAATCCCACGATTCACAACGGCAAGACCCGCGTCGACGAAATGGAAAAGTGCGGACACTACAAGCACTGGCGCACGGACTTTGACCGCGTCCAGGAGTTGGGCATTTCCTTCCTCCGCTACGGTCCGCCTATTCACACGACTTGGCTCGCTCCCGGCAAATACGATTGGTCCTTCGCCGACGCCACGTTTCACGACTTGCGCGAACGCGACATTGTAACCATCACCGATCTCTGCCACTTTGGCCTTCCCGATTGGCTTGGAGATTTTCAGAATCCCGATTTCCCGACGCTCTTCGCGGATTATGCGCAGGCGTTCGCGGCCAGGTATTCCTGGGTTCAGCTCTACACGCCGGTAAACGAAATGTTCATCTGCGCTCTATTTTCCGCGCTCTACGGCTGGTGGAATGAGCAGCAACAGAGCGACCGCGCTTTCGTAACCGCTCTGAAGCACATCGTAAAGGCGAACGTCCTGGCCATGCAGGTGATTCTAAAAAGCCGGCCGGATGCTTTCTTCATTCAAAGCGAGGCCTCGGAATACTATCATGCCGAGAACCCGAAGGCGATCAAGCCCGCAGAAATAATGAACGCGCGGCGATTTCTTTCGCTGGACCTCAACTATGGCCGAAGAATCGATTCGGAGATGTACGAGTACGTGATGGACAACGGCATGACGCGCGACGAATACCACTTTTTTCTCCATAACGATCTGAAGCACAACTGCATCATGGGGAACGATTATTACGTCACCAACGAGCACCGCGTGGCTCCAGACGGAAGCTCGCAACCGTCAGGCGAAGTGTTCGGATATGACGGAATCACCTGGCAATATTACCAGCGCTATCGACTGCCGGTAATGCACACGGAAACGAATATGAGTCAGGGACCGAATGGCGACGAAGCCGTGTACTGGTTATGGAAAGAGTGGGCAAACGTGTTGCGAGTGAGGAACGATGGAGTGCCGATTGTGGGCTTCACCTGGTATTCGTTGACGGATCAAGTGGATTGGGATTGCGCTTTGCGGGAGGACAACGGGACTGTGAACCCTCTAGGGCTGTACGATCTCGACCGCAACATCCGGCCCGTCGGCAAAGCGTACAAGCAGCTCATCGAAGACTGGGCTGAAGTGCTTCCAACTCAGAGCGTCTGCTTGCAGGTTCCCATCATTCCGCCGAGCGAGCATGATCGCGAGTGGGCCAGCAAGAATTGGGCCGAGGCGAGAGCCCGCAGTCAATCCGCGAACACTGCGCCCGCGAACGCGGACGAGCAGGAGGGAGCTACTCTTTGAGGTTTGCTGGGCGGGTGGCGATCGTTACGGGAGGGGCTAGCGGGATCGGGTTAGCAACGGCGAAGCGATTCGGCTCGGAAGGCGCGAGCGTCGTGATCGCGGATTTGCAGGGCGATAAAGCGGAGGCTGCGGCCCGCGAGACGGAGGCAGCCGGGGCACCTAGCGCCTGGGGAAGCGCGTGCGATGTTTCCAAAGAAGCGCAGGTGGAGGCGACGGTAGCCGGGACGTTCGAGCGATTCGGCAGGCTGGACGTGATCGTCAACAACGCAGGCTTGATGATTTTCAAGCCGCTGGAGGAGCACACCGAGGAAGATTGGCTGAAGGTGCTGCACGTCGACCTGTTAGGGGCCTTCTTTTTCACGAAGCAAGCGTTTCTGCGCATGAAGCCGGGCGGAGCGATCGTGAATGTATCGAGCATACACGCCGAGGAAACCACCGCTTTGGTGTGCTCATACGCTGCTGCCAAGGCAGCGGTTGTGTCGCTGACCCGGTCGGCCTCGATTGAGGGAAAGCCGAAGGGAATCCGCGTGAATGTGATCCTGCCGGGCGCGGTGGATACTCCAATGTTGTGGGAAAATCCGAACGTCAAGTCCGGGCTGGAGAAGATTAACAAGGCGGATGTAGGAAGGCCGGAAGATATAGCTGCTGCGATCGCGTACCTCGCGTCCGACGATGCCGCGTTCGTCCAAGGCGCCGCTTTGCGGGTGGATGGGGGCAGGTTAGACCAGCTGTAAAGGAATTCCGTCGAGTTGTTTCTGCAGATGTCCCTATTGTGATTGCCCGCAATGGCGAACAGTATTTGCAGGCACCGGGAAGCGTTACAATCGTCACAGCATGCTCCAAATCACCCGCAGCCCCCAAGTCTATGACGTTGTAATTATCGGCTCCGGCGCAGGGGGCGGGACGGTCACCAAGGTCCTCACCGACATGGGCATCTCAGTGGCGCTTCTCGAGGCCGGACCAATGCTTAACCCGGCGAGAGATTTCAAGGAACACCAGTGGCCCTATCAGGTTCCTCATCGCGGAATCGGGGAAGGCGGAGCGGGTTACTTCGGCAAGAGCCCCTGGCCTTTTGGTTATTTTACGTCCACCTCAGGCGGCTGGGAGCTGCCAGGCGAGCCGTACACCGTTGCCAAGGGAAGCAAATTCCAATGGTTCCGATCCCGCATTGTGGGCGGGCGCACCAATCACTACGGACGCATTTCCTTGCGTTTTGCCGACTACGATTTTACGCCCTACTCGCGCGACGGCTTGGGCACCGACTGGCCGATCACCTACGATGAGATCGCGCCCTACTACGATAAGGCCGAAAAATTTATCGGCGTCACCGGAACCAAAGAGGGCATTCGCAGCGCCCCGGACGGCATGTTCCAGAAGCCGCCTCCGCCGCGCGTGCATGAGACGCTGGTGCAGCGCTCGTGCAAAAAGCTGGACATTCCCTGCATTCCCTCGCGCATGGCTATCATCACCGAGGACACAAATGGGCGCCCAGCCTGCCATTATTGCGCGCAATGCGGACGCGGGTGCGTGACCGCCTCGAATTATTCTTCGAGCCAAGTGCAAGTCTTTCCTGCCATGAAGACGGGGCGTGTGAAAATGTTCACTGGCGCGATGGCGCGCGAGTTGATCACCGATTCGACGGGCAAGGTCACGGCCGTTTCGTACATCGATAAGGCGACTCGAACAGAGAGGCAAATCCGCTGCCGGACCGTCGTACTCGCGGCTAGCGCTTGCGAATCGGCGCGCATTCTGCTCAATTCGAAAGCAAGCGGACATGCGAACGGTTTGGCGAACGGCTCGGGCGCAGTGGGCCGCTATCTCACCGATAGCGTGGGCTACGGTCTCAGCGCGCATATCCCGGCCCTCGATAATCTTCCGCGCCACAACTCCGATGGCATCGGCGGAATGCACGTCTACATTCCATGGTGGCTGTGGGATAAAAAGAATAAAGATTTCCCTCGCGGCTATCACGTTGAAATTGGCGGTGGCTTCTTCATGCCGCAAGTCGGAGCCTTTCACGCGGAGTGCCGTCGCCATGAAGGCTACGGTGCCACCTTGAAGGACGCAATTCGCGAGCGCTACGGAACCTACGTTCACCTGGCTGGCCGAGGAGAACAAATCCCCAACGAGGGCACGTTCTGCGATATCGATCCGGATGTAGTGGACCAATGGGGAATCCCGGTGCTTCGGTTCCACTTCCAATGGACGGACAGCGAATTGAAGCAGGCTCGGCACATGCACGAAACATTTCAGGCCATTCTGGAAACGATGGGCGGTAAGGTCGTCGGTCCGCCTCCGCCGACCACGGAAGGCGACGGAATCTCGCTCGGCGGCGAGATCATTCACGAACTAGGCACGGTGCGCATGGGCAGCGATCCAGCATCGTCGGCGCTCAATAAGTATTGCCAGGCGCATGAGGTGAAAAATCTGTTTGTGGCCGACGCCGCTCCTTTTGTGAGCAACCCCGACAAGAATCCGACCCTGACCATTTGCGCCCTGGCGTGGCGCACTGCCGAGTATCTGGCTGAAGAAATGAGGAAAGGCAATGTCTGACCTATCTAGACGAGAACTCCTGCGCGGAGCCGCTTTGGGCGTGTTGGCGGGCGCATTGCCCATGGAAGCGGCGCAGCACGTCCATACCATGGCGGCTGAAGACAAGGTCGCCACCGGAGTTTACAAACCCAAGGCGTTCAATGATCACGAGTACCTGACCTTGCAGAAGCTGGCCGAGCACATTATTCCAGGTTCGATGCAGGCTGGGGCTCCTGCCTTTATCGATTTGCTATCGAGTCAGAACCCCGAGTTGGCGGCGATCTACACGGGCGGAATGAGCTGGCTGGATCGACAAATGGAAGCTCGCTACTCGGCCAGCTTTATCGCTGCCAAGCCAGAGCAGCAGACCGCGATGCTCGATCTGATCGCCTATATCAAGAACGAGTCTCCCGAATTGGGCCCGGGCCTTCGATTCTTCGAGTGGGCGCGCAAGATGGTGGTGGATGCTTTCTACACAAGTCCCGCGGGAGTTAAGGATCTGGGCTACATGGGGAACACGGCGGTGGCGAAATTTGAGGTCCCTAAGGAAGCAGTCGAGTACGCGTTGAAGCGCAGCCCGGTGTAGTTCAAAGTGCTTCACCTCGCGCTCGCGCTGCTCTTCTGTCTTTCCGCCCAAGCTGCCGACGCGATTCCCTTCAGCCACAAGCGGCACGCACCTCTGAAGTTCGATTGCGTTTTCTGTCATGCCACGGCGAAAACCGGCGAGCGCGCCAGCTACCCGGAAGCCTCGGTCTGCGGAAGGTGCCATCGGGAGCTGGTCGCAGCGTTCCCAAAAACGGATCGAATCGAGCCGGAGTCCTCCGTCTACATGCTCGCCGAATTCGCGTATTTCAGCCACGCGAAGCACACGGGCGCAAAGATCGCATGCCAAAAATGTCATGGCGACGTGTGGATGATGGAGGAGGTGAAGCAGGTTCTCCCGATGACCATGAAGGCGTGCGTAAGTTGTCACCGCGCCAGCCACGCTACCACAGCTTGCAACAAATGTCATGAGCTCGGACAATGAAAATTCGTTCGGGTATCATCGCAGATTCGCCAGAGTTTAAAGCGAACTACCAAGCGAACCTTGCGGCTGTCGAAAGGCTGCATACCGAACTGGCGAAATCCACCCAAGGAGGCGGACCGAAGTACGTTCAGCGCCATCTGGAACGCGGCAAGCTCTTGCCTCGCGACAGGGTGGAGCTTCTACTCGATGAGGGCTCCTACTTCCTGGAGATCGCACCCCTGGCCGGTACCGGCATGGACGACGAATTTCCAGGAGCGCGCGTGATTGGCGGCATCGGCGTTGTCTGCGGACGCGAGTGCATGATTGTGGCCAACGAAGCCACCGCGAGAGGCGGCTCTACGGGCGAGGCCGGACTCTGGAAAAATACTCGGCTCGCGGAGATGTCGCTGCAGAACGCCTTGCCCACTATTCTGCTCGTGGAATCCGCCGGTGCTGATCTGCCTGTGCAGAGCAAAATCTTCGTCCCTGGCGGACGTGGGTTCCGTGAAATCACGCGACGGTCCAAGGAGCGCATTCCCACCATCGCAGTCGTCTTCGGTAGTTCTACGGCAGGCGGCGCTTATCTGCCGGGCATGTCCGACTACGTAGTCATGGTGAAACGTCAAGCGCGGGTTTTTCTGGCTGGACCTCCGCTGGTCAAGATGGCTACTGGCGAAGTGGTGGATGAGGAGTCGCTGGGCGGTGCCGAGATGCATGCGCGCCAGTCGGGGCTCGCTGATTTTCTGGCGGAGGATGAAGTGGATGGCATTCGTATCGCTCGCGAAATAGTCACGCATTTCAATCTGCCCAAACCGCACGCTCCGATGCTCGATTTCAGGGAACCGGAGTACGATCCAGGCGAACTCCTGGGTATCGTTTCGGCTGATCCGCGAGTGCCGTTCGACGCGCGCGAGGTGATCGCCCGCATTGTGGACGGCTCCGATTTTCTTGAATTCAAGGCGGAGTACGGCGTGACTCTCGTCACCGGATTCGCGCACGTTCACGGCTTCCCGGTAGGCATCCTCGCCAACAACGGCGTGTTGATGTCGGATTCGTCGGGGAAGGGGACGCAGTTCATCCAACTTTGCAATCAGCAAAACATTCCGCTCGTTTTCCTGCAAAACATTACAGGCTTTATGGTGGGACGGACCTATGAGCAGGAAGGCATCATCCGCAACGGCGCGAAGCTGATCAATGCCGTCTCAAACTCTACCGTTCCAGCGATCACTATTATGATTGGCGGTTCGTACGGCGCGGGAAATTATGCCATGTGCGGGCGAGCTTACGATCCGCGATTTCTGTTCACGTGGCCGAATCATCGCATCGCCGTAATGGGGGCGCAGCAGCTTGCGGGTGTCATGGACATCATCAAGCGCGAAGCTCTCATCAAGGCCGGGCAGCCCGTGGACGAGGCGAAGATGGAGGCCGGTCGCGCCGCGCTGGAAAGCCAAATTCTTCAGGAATCGGATTGCTACTTTGCCACCGCTCGCCTTTGGGACGACGGGATTATCGATCCACGCGATACCCGGACCGTGCTTGCGATCTCTCTGTCGGCTGCGTATAACAAGCCGGTGGAAGGGACCATGACTTGGGGAGTGTTCCGGCATTGAAACACTTTCGAAAAATCTTGATCGCCAACCGTGGAGAGATCGCGGTTCGCATCGCTCAGACATGCCGGGAAATGGGGATCTCCCCGATCGCGGTTTATTCCGATGCGGACCGTCTCGTAATGCATGCGCGGACGGCTGATGAAGCGGTTTGCATCGGACCTTCTTATCTGGATATTGATCGTGTTGTGGACGCCGCGCGCCGGACCCGAGTTGACGCGATCCATCCAGGTTACGGCTTTCTGTCTGAGAACGCCGATTTCGCGGAAGCGTGCGCCCACGCTGGCTTCGTTTTCATCGGACCCCCGGCCGAGGTGATCCGCAAGATGGGCCTGAAGACGACCGCACGCAGGATCGCAGGGGAAGCGGGCCTGCCCATCGTACCCGAGGGCGCTGCGGAGTTTCCCGTATTGATCAAGGCCGCGGCTGGAGGCGGCGGACGCGGAATGCGGATCGTGCGTGGGGTCGTGGAGTTGGAAGAAGCCATGGACTCGGCGCGGTCAGAGGCCGAACGATCCTTCGGCGATGGCACGCTGCTGATTGAGAAGTTCATCGAAGGCGCGCGTCATGTGGAGGTGCAAATCTTTGGGGATGAGCACGGCAATGTCATGCATCTTTACGAGCGTGATTGCTCAACGCAACGCCGTTTTCAGAAGATAGTGGAGGAGAGTCCGTGTCCGGCGCTCGATTCTTCGCAACGTACACACATTTGCGAGGCGGCGCTGATGCTAGCCCGCCACATCGGATATGTAAACGCCGGGACCGTGGAGTTTCTCTTGGCGCCCAATGGCGAATTTTACTTCATCGAAGTGAACACGCGGATTCAGGTGGAGCATCCCGTGACTGAGATGGTTACCGGGCTGGACCTCATTCAGCTCCAGATCGAAATCGCAGAAGGACGCGCTCTGCCGCCGCGACCTGCGCAAACGGGACACGCGATCGAAGCACGCCTGTACGCGGAAGATCCGGAGAACGATTTTCTGCCGTCCACGGGTATGATTCAAGTCTGGCGTCCGCCTGCCAATGTCCGCGTAGATACCGCGATTGAAGAGGGGGCCGAGATCGGCATTCAGTATGACCCCCTTCTGGCTAAGATTGTCGCGCATGGACCCGATCGCGAGAGGGCCGTTCGCAAGTTGGTCTACGCTTTGAAAACAACGGTGATCCGAGGCGTTCAGACGAATCGCGAGTATCTGATCCGAACGCTCGATCCTGAGGCGCTGGAGATTGCGCCTCACTCGCTCGAGGGTCCTTTGCGAGGAGGGCCCTATGGGTATCGCAACAATCCGCGTGTCGGTATGCACCCCGTCGCCAACCGCTCCCCGCGACCACCTTCCGCCGACTCGCGCCAAATGGCGAACTCGCCCATGCCGGGACAAGTGCTGCGCATTCTGGTAGAGGAAGGACAGCACGTGACGGCCGGCACCGCCCTCGTCGTATTGGAAGCCATGAAAATGGAGCAAACGATTCGAACTACAATCAACGGTGTGGTCAAATCCATTTTGGTCCGGCTCGGACAGGTGGTCGCGCCTGGCCAGATGCTCGTAGAAATCGCCTCCGAGAACCCGTGATGAGCCAGTTCCCGTACTTCACTGAAGAGCATGATCTGATCCGCCAGACGGTGAAGCGGTTCTGTCGCGAGGAGATCGCGCCCTACGCGGAGGAGTGGGACCACGCGGGCATTTTCCCGCGCGAGCTATTCAAAAAGGCCGCGAACCTCGGGCTGTTCGGTATCCGCATCGATCCTGAATGGGGCGGCAGCGGTCTCGATTGGTGGGCCAGCGCGGCCTACATGGAGTCGATGGCCTTCTCGGATAGCGGCAGCGCGAACATGGGTCTGTTTGTGCAATCGGAGATCACGCTTCCGGTGCTAGCCGAGCTAGGGACCCGCGAGCAGAAGGAAGAATTTTTGCGGCCCGCGATTCTGGGCGAGACCATTGCAGCGCTCGGCATCAGCGAGCCGGGTGGCGGGTCAGATGTTGCGGCCTTGAAGACCCGCGCATGCATGAAAGGAGACGATCTGGTGATCTCCGGTCAGAAGCTTTGGATTACGAACGGCACGCGCGCCGACTTTATCATCCTGGCAGTCCGAACGGGCCCGGAAGGCCATAAAGGAGTGTCCCTGGTGCTCTTTCCCACTGCCACCAAAGGATTCTCGGTGGGCAAGAAGCTGAGCAAGGTTGGCAACATGGCGTCCGATACGGCCGAGCTCTTTTTCGATGAGTGTCGAGTGCCTGTTCGCAACGTTCTGGGGGAGATGAACAAGGGCTTTTACTACATCATGGAGAACTTCCAAGGGGAGCGGCTGGCGTCGGCAATCCTCACACTTGCGGGCATGGACAAGCTGGTGCGGGATGCGATCGAGTACGGGAAACAGCGTCAGGCGTTCGGCCATCCGATCGGCCATAATCAAGTTTGGCGTCACCGTTTTGCAGAGCACCTTACCAGCATCGAAGCGGCGCGGTGGCTGACTTATCGCGCGTTGGATTTAACAAATCGCGGCCAGCGTTCGATGCGAGAGATCACGATGGCCAAGCTCCTCACGTCCGAACTTTCGCAGAAAGTATCCTATGATTGCATGCAGATCTTCGGCGGCTTCGGCTATACCACTGAATACGCAGTGGGGCGAACGTGGCGCGACATGCGCTTGAACACGATCGGGGCGGGCACGTCCGAAATTATGAAAGAGATCATCGCCAAGGAAGAAAAGCTCTAGGCACCCATGGAACAATTTTCACGAGCTTGTGGGGCAGCCAATCTTGGCTGCAGCCGGGAGTGTAGGACATGATTCGCATCGCCAATGGACAAGGCTTCTGGGGAGACTCCCTGGAAGCGCCGCTCGAACAGATTCGGCGCGGCCCGATTGACTATTTGACTCTCGACTATCTGGCCGAGATCACCATGTCGATCCTCCAGAAACAGCGGACCCGCGATCCTCGCGCCGGATATGCTCGCGATTTCGTCGACATGGTCGCTCGCGGGGCGCACGATATTCTGAAGCGCAAGATCAAGGTGGTTGCCAATGCGGGAGGCGTTAACCCGCAAGCTTGCCGCGACGCAGTGGCGAAGGCTCTCGGAACCAGCGGCGTGAAACTCGCAGTGGTGGCTGGCGATGACATCCTGCATCGCTTGGACGAATTCATCGCAGCAGGGTTCCCGCTGAAGAGTCTCGATACGGGCGAACCGCTCTCGCGCATTCTCCCCGCCGTCCAAAGTGCCAACGTTTACTTCGGCGCTGCCCCGATTGCCGAAGCGCTGGATCAAGGCGCGCAATTCGTGATCACCGGACGCTGCACCGATACCGGTCTCGTGCTTGGGCCGATGATCCACGAATTCAAGTGGGCGCTCGACGATTGGGATAAGCTCGCCGCTGGAACCATCGCCGGGCACACGGTGGAATGCGGCGCTCAATGCACGGGCGGCAATTGCCAGGTGGATTGGGAGTCGATCCCGGATCTGGCCGATATTGGATACCCGATCATCGAAGCGGGCGCGGATGGTTCGTTCGTCGTCACCAAGCATGCAGGCACCGGTGGACGGATTACCGTGGCCTCAATCAAAGAGCAGTTGCTCTACGAATTGGGCGACCCGCACGGATACATCACGACTGACTGCGTTGCTGATTTCACGAGCATTCACCTGAAACAAGACGGCCCCAATCGCGTTGGCTTTTCGGGGATCAAGGGGCGGCCCGCGACGGATTCATACAAAGTTTCTATCAGCTACTCGGCGGGATTCAAGGCGATTGGGATGCTCGCATATTCGTGGCCCGGTGCATATAAGAAAGCTCAGGCGGCCGACCGCGTCTTGCGCCAGCGGCTGGATCATCTAGGACTGCGCTTCGATACGACCCGCAGCGAATTTATCGGAGCGAATGCATGCCATGGACCCCTGGCTGGCGAACCTTCTCCCGATATCGCCGAGGTGGTCCTGCGCGTGGGCGTGCGCGGGCCGGACAAAGCGGCCATCGAACGGTTCACCAAGGAACTGGCGCCGCTTGCCCTAAATGGTCCACCCACCGTGACGGGGCTGGGAAGCGGCCGTCCCAAGGTGGAAGAGATCGTGGCCTACTGGCCTGCACTTCTTCCGAAGACGTGCGTCTCGCCGCAAATTTCGATTCAGGAGTCGTGAGCCATGCCTCTCATCCAGCTTCGTGAAATTGCTCACGCCCGATCGGGCGATAAGGGAGATACGGCCAACGTCGGGCTGATCGCGCTGAAGCCTGAATACTATTCGATCCTGGCCGAGCAGGTCACGGCAGCCAAAGTAAAGAAACACTTCGAGGGGATTTGTTTTGGCAAGGTGGAACGATTTGAGTTGCCGAATCTGGGCGCGTTGAATTTTTTGCTGCATGAGAGTCTGGACGGCGGGGGCACGCTGTCGCTGAAGGCCGACGCGCAAGGCAAGACTTACAGCGCGGCCTTACTGCGCATGGAGATCGAGGTTGATTCTCTACAACGTTAAGGGCTCCATCGCCCGGATCACTTTGAATCGTCCCGAGAAGCGCAACGCGCTTAACGCGGAGATGATTCGAGAGTTGAAGGCAGCCATGACGGCCAGCGCTGCGGATTCGTCCGTGCGCGTGGTGTTGCTCACGGGCGCGGGCAAGGACTTTTGCTCAGGCGCGGATTTGAGCGGAGTGCTGGATGCTATGGATTCAGGCCCAATTGAGAACATGGCCGACGCTCGCCAAATGGCCGATCTGTTTTTGCAAATGCGTCATCATCCTCGTCCGGTAATTGCTGCCGTGCGCGGACGCGCCCTGGCTGGAGGATGCGGCCTGGCCACAGCGGCGGACGTGATTCTCGCGTCGGAAGAGTCCCGGTTTGGCTACCCCGAGGTGAACATCGGTTTCGTCCCAGCCATGGTAATGGCTATCCTCAGACGCTCCGTTTCAGAGAAGCGCGCCTTCGAACTGATCGCGATGGGGGAAGTAATTTCAGCGAAGACCGCACTCGAGATCGGCATGATCACTCGCGTGCTCAATGAAGAAACTTTCGATTTGGAAGTGGAAGCGTACGCGGCGAAGCTGGCGGGGAAGTCGGGGTCCGCGGTTAGTTTATCGAAGCGGCTGTTGTATCACGTGGACGCGATGCCTTTCGAGAGTGCAATCGAGGCTGGGGTGCAGGTGAACGCAATCGCTCGGATGACCGACGACTGCAGGCGCGGGATCGAGAAGTTTATTAAGCGGTAGATTCCGCGGGATCCACCTTGTTCAAGCGTTGGTCATGGGCCAGCACGATGCGTGCGATTGGGGCTATTATGTCAATCGTCAGCTTATCCATGTGCTCGGAAAGCTGGTCCATCCTCTTGGTAAGCTAGCTTCGTGGCGTTCTGTTAATCGGTCCAAACGCTCGTCCGTAGTCATGCCTTGAGTATGCCACAGGCCAAGAAGAAAGTGCCCGCCCGGAGTCGCGCCGGACGGGCATTGATTATATCAGGCGAGGCGTTAGCCTAGAAGGCGTAACGCAGGCTGAGTTGGAAGGTACGCTCAAAGTTTTTGTTCGTTATCTTTCCAAATGTTCCACTGTTCGGGTTCGTGTCCGGGCCATTCCAGTTCGGATGGTTCGGAATGTTGTAGACCTCACCACGGAAGGTGACGCCCTGATGCTCGCCGATTGCAAACGTCTTGAATAATGAACCGGTCCAGTTCTGGAATCCGGGTCCGTACAGCAGGTTGCGATTCCGCTGCGTAGTAAACGTGCCAGGAGCCGGCTTTACGAATGCGGCCGGGTTGAAGTACGTTTTGGGATCCGATCCTACGCCCGTTGCCGAAAAGCCGGCGTCAGATTGGTGCGGGTCGCCGACCACGTTGTAGATGGAAGCGGGCATGCTGTTGTTGCCATTTCCAGTTCCGATGCCAGCGAAATCGTCGCCAGTGCCAACGGTGAAAGGAGTCCCGGTCTGGACCTGCGTGAGCAGAGTTACCTGCCAGCCGCCGAGCGCTGTCTTAGTCAGTCCAGTACTTTGACGGAAGATGGGCAACTCGTAAATGATGTTGCCGACGAACACATGCCGGCGATCATAGTCCGAGGGTCCCCAGACAAAGCTGGCGTCACGAGGATTGGGCAAAATGTCGCGCTGCTGCGAGCCGTCATCACTGCTCTTGGACAAAGTATATGCCAACCCATAGGTGATGCCCTTTGAGAACCGTTTGTTGTAGCTCACCTGGACGCTGTTGTAAATCGCATTACCGTCGTTGTTGGTCACACGGATCGTGCCGTAGCCCTTGTACGGACGCAGAAAGTCGGCGTTGATGCCCGGATTCGCTTGTACCGTTCCCGGCAACAGCGCATTGATGTTGCGTTCACGTTGCTGGTGCAGAGCGCGGCGGCCCACATAGGCCACTTCCACTGTTCCGAAGTGGGTGTCACGCTGCAAGGTCCCATTCCATTGGTAGGATTCCGGATTCTTAAAAATCGGATCCTGCGATGTAACGATCAGCGGGAAGTTAATGTTGCCTCCAGCCGATCCGCCTGGCGAATCCACCAGACCATTTGATACGGCGATGGTGGGCTGAAAAGGCGGATTGCCGCCCAGGAACACCGAGTCGCTTACGCCAACTCGTGAAAAGTAACGACCGGCACCTGCGCGGAGCACCATTTTCTCGCTGAGCGAGTAAGCGAAGCCAATGCGCGGCTGAAAGTCGTTGTAGTGGATCTGCGAGTATGATTTTCCACCTTTGAACAGACGCGTGAATTGGGGATCGTTCGCTGCCGGGAAGCGCCCTTTTGCGGCATCGGTGAACCCGCTGCCGGGGATAATCAAACCGTTGTAGATGTCGCCTGATCCCGCGATTACGTAACCCGTCTTGGGATCCTGCCGGACCGCCTTGGCCGGGTCATAGGATGCCGGATCGAACACCGAAATGTTGCGCCACAGACTGAAATACGGCTGGATTACCGTGTAACGCAGACCGAGATCCACGTGCAGTTTCGGGGTTACTTTCCAACTGTCGTTGACGAAGCCCTCAAACATGTTTCCGCGGTAAGGCGTGTAGCTGCGGGTGCCGAGTTCGGCATACGTGTCGAACAGGCCGAGCGCGGTGTTCGCTATGGCCAGACCCGATCCCCCGGGGCGGGAGTCCGTGAAGACGAACCGACCGTTCTGGTTGTTGGTACCGCCCGGAACGCCCGAGACGTTGATTTGATCGAAGTCGTTCTGGCCTTGATATTCCCACAGTCCGCCAAACTTGATCGTGTGGGATCCCCGGATCCAAGTGAAGTTATCCGACAAGTCGTAAATGGGACCTGCGGACGACGACGGGTACGGGCCGCCATCTACGGTAGCGAAGTTCGCAATGTCGATGGTCGGGACCTTGTCAAAGATCTCTTTCTCTTGGAATATGTACGGGTACTTGATGCCGTAGGCGCTGCGCTGATACTTGCCGGGGATCACAGTGATCTTGACATGATCGGCGCTGGCCGTGAGAAGGAACTCATTGATCTTGGTCGGGGAAATGGTCCAGATGTAATTTAGCGACGCTGTCTGATTTGGACGGTTGAGGGCTGCGGGGGCTATATCCGTGCCACCACGGTTCGAATCCTGGTGGTACAAAGAAAAGTTCTGGACCCGGAACCGAAAATAATGCGCGTCGAACGGGATATAATCGACGGCGCCGGTGTCCTTGCGCTGGTTATCCAGCCGCAGCGGCGAAAGAATCCAGTTATTCCCACCGAGGTTCACTCCAGCCTGCGCGCGCGGATAGGCAGTCAAGAGGGCAATACCTTGGGGGCTCAGCCGGTTGGCCGGAATGATATTGCCAGGAAAACAGCCGCTCTGATCGGCGGCGGTGCATGCGTTCGATGAGAGGGGGTCCTTGATGTACTTCGGCGTGTTGAAGAACTGGTTAGTCCCAAGCAATTGACTGAAGTCCCCCCGGAGAAAAGCGTCCGTGGGCACCTTTAGCTGCTGAAACTCCTCTTGCCGGAACTTGGTCCACTCCTCGCTAAAAAGAAAGAACAGCCTGTTCCGATCTTTGTTGAACTTGCGCGGAATGAACAACGGTCCATTGACGTTCCAGCCGTACTGATTGTAGCGGAAGGGAGCCGCCACCCCGCTGATGTCGGGACGGCCGACTGTGCGGTTGCGCTGCCATTGGTTGGCATTCAAAGCCGAATTTCTGAAGTACTCATAAGCCGTGCCGTGAAAATCGCGCCCGCCACTCTTGGTGACGATGCGAACTTGACCCGCTGACGAACGACCGTACTCGGCGCTGTAGTTCGACGTCAGGATCTGGACTTCCTGTACCGCGTCGACGTCCGCCGTGCCAATTGAAGTGCCGTTGGAGCGAGTACGCACGCCGACTGCGCCGTCGTAGGTGATCAGGTTATCCTGGGTACGGCCGCCGTTAATATTTAGACCGCCCGTGGTTAGATCGAAACTAAACTGGGCCAAAGCACCACCGCTCACGCCCGGCTTCAACAGCGCCAGGAATAGCGGATTTCGGCCATTTAGCGGCGTGTCGGCGATTTCTTTCGTGGTAACCACGCGACTAATCGTGGATGACTCAGTTTGAACCCCCTGGGCCTCAGAGACGACGTTGACCGTCTCGGTAGCGGCCCCAACACTCATCGGCGCGTCCACGGTCGAGGCAATGTTGGCGTCCAGTTTGTTGTTGGTTTTCTCGTACTTCTTAAAACCGGGCGCCTCGACGGCTACGGTGTAGCTTCCGGGCGGAAGGTTCGAAACGCTATAGTATCCAGATTCGTTCGATGTAGCGCGGCGTTCGAGTCCGGTGGTCTCATTCCTAACTACCACGGTGGCGTTCGGCACGCTCGCGGATGACGGGTCGCGTACCGTACCAGCGATAGTCGCGGTATCCGATTGAGCGAAAACGCAGGTGGTGAAAAATAACAGTGCTGTTAACGCAATTAGCGCATGACGGCACGAGCAAACACGGCTCATAAGCTACCCCTTTTTCTAAATTTACTAACCAATGGTCGTATCCTATCCCAATTGCACAGCGAAAGTCCACCTCGGCTGCAAGGTAAACTGCAAGTTAACCTTAACGCTAAATGGAGTAGCCGAAAAATGACATCCGACTCTCTCGCTCTTCTCGATTCGGCAGACCCGGCGCTCTTCGATATTCGGACCCATGTCCCCGGTCCGCAAGGCTCGTTGCCCATCACCGCCGAGATGCTCCTCAACCGCCCCTCCGGCGATCTATTCGGGCTCACTCAGGACGCTGGGATGGGATGGGACCCCAGCAAATTGGGCGGACCCGAAATCCTGCTGCTCAGCACGCACGGGGGCATTCGCGCCGCCGACGGAACACCGATCGCACTCGGCTACCATAGCGGTCACTGGGAAGTTGGGCTACTCATGCAGGCTGCCGCAGAGGAGCTCAAGTCCGCCGGAGCGGTCCCGTTCGCGGGCTATTGCACCGATCCATGCGACGGTCGAACCCAGGGCACTACCGGGATGTTCGACAGTCTGCCCTTTCGCAACGACGCCGCCATTATCTTCCGTCGGTTGATCCGCTCGCTGCCAACGCGGAGCGGCGTAATCGGCGTGGCCACCTGCGATAAGGGCCTGCCAGCTATGATGATGGCTCTGGCTGGCTCCCCGGATCTGCCGTGTGTTCTGGTTCCTGGCGGCGTCACGCTGCTGCCCGAGGATGGCGAGGATGCGGGTCGCGTCCAGACCATCGGCGCGCGTTTCGCTCACAATCTGATCACGCTAGAGCACGCCGCCGAAATGGGCTGCCGCGCTTGTGCCTCCCCTGGCGGAGGCTGCCAATTTCTGGGCACCGCCGCTACTTCGCAGGTTGTCGGAGAAGCCCTAGGCATGTCGCTCACTCATTCGGCGCTGGCACCCTCGGGACATCCTATTTGGCTCGATATGGCACGCCGCTCCGCCAAGGCTGTTTTGAGCCTACGCGCTCGGGGCCTGCGCATGCGCGACATTCTCACCGAAGCATCGCTACAGAATGCGATGGTAGTGCACGCCGCGTTTGGCGGATCCACAAACCTGATTCTGCATCTCTCCGGCATCGCGCATGCCGCCGGCCTGAAGCGGCCAACGTCCAACGATTGGGCCGAGATCAACCGCCGCGTGCCGCGACTGGTGGATTGTCTGCCTAATGGGCCGCGCAATCATCCCACAGTGCAGGTTTTCCTGGCGGGAGCCGTTCCCGAAGTCATGCTGCACTTGCGCCGATCCGGCTTGCTGAACACCGACGTGCTGACCGTCTCCAGCCAGACGCTGGGCGCAAACCTCGATTGGTGGGAGGGTTCGGAACGCCGCACAAAGCTGCGCGAAATGCTCCAGCAGCGGGACGGCATCGATCCCGACGACGCGATCATGGACCCGGAGTCCGCCCATCGAAGGGGGCTAACTTCCACGGTCTGTTTTCCGCATGGGAACCTGGCCCCGGAGGGTTCGGTAATTAAGAGCACGTCGATTGACCCGAGCGTGGTGGACGCGGACGGCATCTATCGAAAGACCGGTCCGGCTCGCGTGTTCACCAGCGAGCCAGCCGCAATCGCCGCGATCAAGCAAGGACGCATCCAAGCGGGCGACGTCTTGGTGGTGATCTGCCGCGGCCCGAAGGGTGCCGGGATGGAAGAAACGTATCAGCTAACCTCCGCCTTGAAACACCTCTCGTTCGGCAAGCATGTGGCAGTGCTCACGGATGCCCGTTTCAGCGGCGTTTCGACCGGGGCTTGCGTAGGCCATATCTCGCCCGAAGCGCTCGCCGGTGGGCCGATCGGCAAAGTGCTGGATGGCGACCTCATCGAAATCGTAGTGGATCGCAACAGACTCGAAGGAACTATCAACCTGGTGGACGGGGACCGCATTCTGGCCGAACGGGGCATGCGACCGGACCTGGCACCGGACCCCGCTCTTCCAGACGACACGCGCCTGTGGGCCGCGCTCCAGGATGTGAGCGGAGGCACGTGGGGCGGCTGCGTCTATGACGTCGAAGCGATCTTGAAGGTTATCGAGGCGGGCAAGAAGGCACTGATCGCGCGATAATTGCAGTAGTGATCGCATTCAAGAATCGCGCGGCTCTGTTCGCCGCTGTGGCGTGCCCATTTGTCTCGTTTGTCGCTTTTGCGGATCTGAGCGGGTCCTATACCGTGCCGCTGGACCATGACGCAATCCGGTACGCCACTGCCCCTCTGCATGACCGAATCACGCTCTTGGAACACAATCTCGAGGACGGTAAAGCCAAGCTCCACTACGTCCCAGACCTTGGATATTTGCCTTCTTTGCTAGGCGCGCTTGACCTGCCAATTTCATCGCAGGTCCTGGTGTTCTCGAAGACGAGCTTTCAGGCGCCTCGAATTTCTCCGCGAACTCCGCGTGCGCTCTACTTCAACGACACGACTGCTGTCGGTTGGGTGAAGGGCGGCGACGTGATCGAGATCGCTGACGTGGATCCCCGGCAAGGCGTGGTGTTCTACACGCTAGACCAGGAAGAAGTCGCGCACCCTCGCATCCAGCGCAGGGGCGAATGTTTGCAATGCCATCATTCAGGATCCACCCTGGGTGTTCCCGGATTGCTGGTGCGCTCCGTTTACCCGGAACATTCAGGCATGCCGATGTTTCAAGCCGGATCGTTCATCACGGATCATCGGAGTCCCTTGAAGGAGAGGTGGGGCGGCTGGTACGTCACAGGCACGCATGGCTCTCAACTGCACATGGGAAACAACGAGGCCGATGCCAACGGTCAGATGGATCTTACAGCTGGGGCCAACATCACCGATCTTAAGGACCGGTTCACAACCATATCGTACTTGAGTCCTCACAGCGACATCGTTGCGTTGATGACGCTGGAGCATCAATCGCGCATGGTGAATATGATTACACGGGTGGGATACGAGACCCGCATGGCGCTGCTCGAGCAGGCGGGTATAAACCGATCGCTTGGCGAGCCTGCGGATCACATGAGCGATTCCACCCAGCACAGAATCAAGAGCATGGCCGACGAGCTGGTGAAATATATGCTCTTCGCCAACGAAACCCCGCTCACGGCGGAGATCAAGGGCACGTCGAATTTCGCGGCTGAGTTTACGCTCAAAGGACCGCGCGACAAGGATGGGCGGTCGCTGCGGGACTTCGATTTGAAAACGCGCATGTTCCGTTATCCGTGCAGTTACCTGATCTACTCCGAGGCGTTCGATCAGTTGCCGGACGCGGCGCTTCAGCAGATCTATCGCCGCATGTGGGAGGTGTTGTCTGGCCGGGACGCCGGTAAAGATTATGAAAAACTGACCAAGGCTGACCGTCAAGCCGTGCTCGAGATCCTGCGTGCCACGAAGCCGAACGTCGGCGATTATTGGCCCGTACAATAGTTCGATGCTCCCACTCCGACTTGCAATTTTCCTGCTTTCGCTGGCGCTGCTGGCCCAAACTCCGCCTCCATCTAAGAAATCAATCCTGATTCAAGCTGGAAAGCTGATCGATCCCCGAACGGGCCGCGTGCTCGCGAACCAGAAAGTCTTGATCGAAGGCGACCGCATTCGAGCCGTAGGCGCAAACGTCGCAGGCTCCATGGGAACCCAGGTAATCGATTTGAGCGCCTACACTGTAATGCCCGGAATGATCGACAATCACACGCACGTCCTGCTCCAGGGCGACATTACCGCCGACGATTACGACTCTCAATTGCTGAAGGAGTCGATCGCCTATCGAGCCATCCGCGCCACCGTGTCCGCGCGTACCGCGCTCATGAACGGCTTCACAACCATCCGCGATTTGGAAACCGAAGGCGCCATGTACGCCGACGTGGATCTGAAGACCGCCATCGAGCGCGGCGTGATTCCAGGCCCGCGCATGTTCGTCGCCACCCGATCCTTCGCTCCAACGGGAATGTATCCTTTGCTCGGATATTCGTGGGAGTTGAAGCTGCCGGAGGGGTCGCAAATCGTGGATGGAGCCGACAACATCCGCCGTGCCGTGCGCGAGCAGGTTAAGTACGGGGCTGACTGGATCAAATATTATTCTGACCGCCGCTATTACATGAAGGACGGCGCGCTGCATTCCTGGGTAAACTTCACCGACGAAGAAGCCAAGGCCCTGGTGGACGAGACGCATCGCCTGGGACATAAGGTGGCTGCGCACTGCATGGGACGCGAAGGAATCGAAGCCGCTCTGCGGGCCGGCGTCGATACGGTAGAGCATGGGGACGGGCTGGATGACGCTTTGATGGATCAGATGATCCGAAAAGGCGTGTACTGGTGCCCCACCATCTACGTTGGCGCTTATGTTGCCGAAGGGCGGGCCGCGGCAGGAGCGCCCATCTGGGTGGAAATGGCGAAGTTGGTGGAGAAGGCATTCAGGCGCGGTGTCGAGAAGGGAGTGAAGATCAGCCTTGGCACCGATGTGGGCGGTTTCGCGTGGACCGACAACGAAGCTAAGGAATTGAACTACATGGTCAAGTACGGGATGACGCCTATGCAGGCCATCCAAGCGTCGACCACGGTTGCGGCGGCATTGCTCGATCAACAGGACAATTTAGGGGCAATCGAGCCTGGCAAGTTTGCGGATATCGTGGCGGTTACGGCGGATCCGCTGACGGACATTACTGTCCTGGAGCACGTAAAGTTCGTCATGAAGGGCGGAGTTGTGTATAAGCAGTAGAACTGCACGTTAAAACGTGCTACACTCTTTTTCGTGAGCACACGAAACGTTACTCTATCTCTCCCTGTGGACCTCCTGAAACAGATTAAAGTTATCGCTGCAAAGCAGGATACGTCCATCTCGGCCATGCTAACCCAGGCCTTGCGTAAAATCGCTGAGGGAGAGGAGGAGACTTACGAAGAAGCCCATCAAGCCATGATGGCGGATATTCGAAAGGGCTTCAATATTGGAACACGCGGAAAGATCACTTTGACCCGTGACCAGTTGCATGAGCGGGATGCGTGAGCCCGACGAGTTCGTAGATTCCAATATTCTGGTCTATGCGTTCGATCGAACTGCCGGAGCGAAGCGGGAGAAGGCGGCTGAGCTTCTTATGCGTCTTTCGTCTGATCGCGTCGGCTGCACCAGCATCCAGGTTCTCCAGGAATTTTATGTAGTTGTCACCAAGAAGAAGGGCATGTCCTCCCTCGACGCTGCGGCAGAAATCTCGCGATTTGCAAAATGGAAAGTTCACCGACCTGAACCGAACGACGTGCTCCTCGCCATCCGCCTCCATCGCGAGAAGTCCCTCTCATTCTGGGATGCCATGATTCTCAGAAGCGCGATGAGTTGCGATTGCTCCATCCTCTGGTCCGAAGATTTCTCACATGGGCAGGTCTGGAGCGGGTTGACCGTCCGCAACCCTTTCACGATTTGACTCCACATGACATTTGTGGGGCGGGCAATCCTGCCCGCAGCCGCCTTTTAGGCGGCTTATTCACCGTCGAATCGCCCTCGGCTCGATGCCTAGAGATCAATAAACCCGGTGGTTGAACGCGTGTTCGCCAAGCGAGCACCTCATCCATGCAACAGTGAGAGATGAGACGAAGCGTAGCTCTTTTTTGGATTCTCTGCACCTCGGCCACCTCCCAGCCCGCAACACATAACCTCATCTTTCGAAACGTTGACGTCTTTGATGGATTTCGCATGCTCCGCAATCAGTCTGTCGCAGTAACCGACGGCATGATCGCAACCACACCCTCGGCCAACGCGGAATCCGTCGACGGCACTGGCAAGACTCTTCTCCCCGGCCTGATAGACGCGCACATCCACATTGCGCAAGTGCAATCGCTCGAGCAGGCCGCGGCGTTGGGAGTCACCACCAATCTCGACATGTACGCCGGGTACATGCAAAACTTGATGAAACTCCGGACTGAACTCAAGGCGGGGCAACACCCAAATGCCGCGGATTTTCGAACCGCCGGGGTAGGCATCACCGCCCCCAAAGGGCACCCCACCGAGTTGATGCCGGACCTCAAGCTTCCGACACTAGGCCCCCATGACGACCCGCAAGCGTTCGTGGATGCGCGCATTGCAGAGGGCTCTGACTATATCAAGATCATGTACGAGCACCAGCTGCCGACGTTTACCAAGGAACAACTTGCGGCCATCGTGCGGGCCGCGCACCGTCGAGGCAAGCTGGCGGTCTCGCACATCTCCACCCAGGCGGAAGCTTATGACGCAATCGCCGCAGGAGTGGACGGGTTGGCCCACATCTTCGACGACACTCCCCCAAAGCCCGACTTCGCTACCTTTGCCGCCTCACGCCACATTTTTGTGATTGGGACATTATCAGTCCTGCAGGCTTTCGCGGGCGCGCCCAGCGGGAGCGAACTTGCCAACGATCCGCGACTAGGACCCTACCTGTTCGGACCCTCCTGGCAAATCATTCACGTCCATCTGCCCAAACAAGTTAGCCGAGGCCACCGCTTCGAGTACGCGCAAGCCGCCATGCGCCAGCTTCATGCAGCGGGCGTCCCGCTTCTGGCCGGGACCGACGCCCCGAATCCCGATACCGGCTGGGGCATCAGCCTGCATCACGAGATGGAACTGCTCACCGGCTGCGGGTTGACTACGCTCGAAGCGTTGCATGCCGCAACCGCCGGTCCAGCGCGCGAGTTCTCTCTACTTGATCGCGGCCGTATCGAACCCGGTCGCCGCGCCGACTTGCTGCTGGTGAGTGGAGATCCGTCAAAAGACATCCGCGCCACGCGAGCGATTGTCGGTGTCTGGAAAGCAGGCGTCCGTATCAACCGCGATCAGGTCCGCCTAGACGCTGAGAAGAGCCGTCACTAGTTCAAGCAGCGAGCTGGATCGTATATGATAGTCGGCTTGCCCCCACTCGCCCTTCTACTCCAGACGCGCTTGCTCACCCTAGCTCCGGTTGATCTCGCCATCATCGTCCTGTACTTCGTTGCGGTGCTTGGAATCGGACTCTACCTGCGCCGCTTCACCAAGACAGGCGAAGATTTCTTCCTGGCTGGCCGCGAGATGACGGCCTGGGTAGCGGGCTTGAGCTTCCTGGCCGCCAACCTGGGCTCCCTGGAACTGATGGGGTGGGCCGCAGCCGCGTATCAGTACGGAATTCTCGCGACGCATTGGTATTGGATTGGCGCAATTCCGGCCATGCTGTTCCTCGGCATCGTGATGATGCCTTTCTATTACATTTCCAAAACCCACTCGGTTCCAGGCTATTTGAAGCTGCGGTTCGGCGAACCCTCGCGCGTGCTCTCCGCCGTAACCTTCGGCTTCATGACTGTGCTGATGAGCGGCATCAACATGTACTCCATGGCCCTCGTGATGAAGGTGGTGCTCGGCTGGGACATCAACGTCAGCATCTGGATCTCTTCCATTACCGTGGCCGTCTACGTCGTGCTCGGCGGACTGCTCTCGGCCATCTTCAACGAAGTGTTGCAGTTCGTCCTGATCTGGCTAGGCGCGATTCTGATCTCCATTCTTGGCCTGATCGAAGTCGGAGGATGGAGCGGCATGGTGGCCCGCATCAAAACCAACTTCCCGGGTGCCGATTACACACATCTCTGGAGCACGCTCGGCCACTTTTCGGACAATCCCATGGGCATTCATTGGACCGGGATCGTGCTGGGGCTCGGCTGGGTGATCTCCTTCGGGTATTGGACCACTGACTTTCTCGTCGTGCAGCGCGTTCTTGCCGCGAAGGATCTGCGATCGGCTAAGATGGCACCCATCATTGGGGCCAGCTTCAAAATGCTGGTGCCCTTCATCGTAATCCTGCCCGGTCTGCTAGGACTGGCGCTGTTGCCGGAGCATCTGGTCGGAGAAGGCCAAGCGGTTGCAAGCGGCGGCCATAGCTACAACGAAGTGTTGCCGCTGATGATGGCGCGCTATTGCGGAGCGGGATTGCTCGGTCTCGGGATCACTGCGCTGATCGCCGGATTTATGTCCGGCATGGCCGGCAACGTGAGCGCATTCGCTACCGTCTGGACTTACGACATCTATCGCGCCCTGATCCGCAAGCAGGCAACCGACGCGCATTATGTAAGCGTGGGTCGCTGGTGCACAATCGTGGGAGTGCTGGTGAGCATCGGCACGGCCTATCTCGTGATGCAGTTCCTCAGCATTATGGATTATGTGCAGGCGCTGTTCAGCTTCTTCATCGCGCCATTATTCGGGACGGTGGTTCTCGGGATGCTTTGGAAGCGCGCCACTTCAGCGGGCGGATTCTGGGGACTGCTTGCCGGAACCGTCTCGTCGATCGGCATGTGGGCCTGGGTGAAACTCGATCCGTCGGCCCTGCGAATCATCGCGCTCTCGCCCGACGCGAAGGACATGGCTGAGAACATGTACCGGGCGCTGTGGTCGTGGATCATATGCGTGACGGTCACGGTAGCGGTGAGCTACGCAACAAAACCGAAGTCCGATCTGGAACTGGCAGGCTTGGTCTATGGCGCTACCGAACTGCCGTCTGAAGGCGATTTGCCGATCTACAAGCGGCCAATCTTCTGGGCAGGCGTCATCACCGTAGTCTTCATCATTTTGAATATTATCTTTTGGTAAAAAGGGTTCATGCACGCTCCCAGAAACATGGTCTCCATTTGGTTCTTTATCGGTGTTCTTCTCTTGTCCTACGGCGTGCTGATTACCGCATCGGGACTTTACGAACTTGCCAGCCCGCCCGCGCACCCGGTAGTGATGGCCGACTTGCATACCCCCATCTGGTGGGGCCTTCTGTTGCTCGCCATCGGCGGATTTTACAGCCTGCGCTTCTCGCCTTATAAAAGGAAATAGCATGAGAAAAATGACGTTCGGAGTGATCGTAGGCAATCGAGGGTTTTTCCCAGACCATCTTGCCAAGACCGGTCGGGAAGAGATGCTCGCAGCGCTGCGGAAAGCTGGCTACGAAGTGATCGCGCTCGGGACCGATCAATCGAAATTCGGCGCTGTGGAATCCCGAGAAGAATCGAAACGCTGCGCCGAACTGTTCCGCGCTCATGAGAATGCCATCGACGGCGTCATTGTCACCCTCCCCAATTTCGGGGAGGAGCGGGCCATTGCCGATACGCTGAGGGGGGCAGGGCTGCACGTACCCGTGCTGATCCAGGCCACGCCCGATACGCCGGGCCGCATGACCATTCGAGACCGGCGCGACAGCTTCTGCGGCAAGATGTCGGCCTGCAATAATCTTTCTCAGTACCGCATTCCTTTCTCGCTGACAACTCTGCACACGGAATCGCCCGATTCGCCCGAGTTCGCAAAGGATCTGGAATCGTTTGCCGCCACCTGCCGAGTAGTGAAAGGCCTAAGGCGGCTTCGCATCGGCGCGATTGGCGCGCGACCGGCCGCCTTCAACACGGTGCGCTACAGCGAAAAGATTCTGGAAGCCAACGGCATATCGGTTGAGCCCATCGATCTTTCGGAAATCTTCGGGCGCATCGAGCGCATGCAAGACAACGATGACGCGCCGCAACAAAAGCTAGCGTCGATCAAGAGCTACGTCTCCACGCACGGCATCCCTGAAAACGCTCTGATGAAAATGGCGAAGCTGGGCGCGGTGATCGAAGGTTGGATGAAGCAAACCGAAGTGACCATCAGCGCGGTGCAATGCTGGACCTCCATGGAAGAATACTTCGGCGTGGTGCCATGCACCGTGATGAGCATGATGAGCAACAATCTGTTTTCGAGCGCCTGCGAGGTGGATATCGCGGGCGTGGTTGGAATGCACGCGCTGCAACTGGCATCGGAGACGCCGAGCGCACTGCTCGATTGGAACAATAACTACGGGGACGATCCGAACAAGGCGGTCTGTTTCCACTGCAGCAACCTGCCCAAGCATTTCTTCCAGGATGTGCGGATGGATTTCCAGGAAATTATCGCCGGCACGGTAGGCAAGCTGAATACATTCGGGACCTGCGTCGGGCGGGTAAAACCAGGTGCCATGAGTTTCGCCCGTTTCTCAACGAACGACCGCGCCGGGAGAATTGACGGGTACGTTGGGCAGGGCCGATTCACCGACGATTCGCTCGAAACGTTCGGCGGTGCCGGGGTGGTGGAAATTCCGAACATGCAGGCTCTCTTGAGATACATCTGCGAGAACGGGTTCGAGCATCATGTGGCCGCTAACTTCTCAAGCGTAGCGGGCGCGGTACATGAAGCTGCCACCAAGTATCTAGGCTGGCAGATCCACTCGCACTCGTAGCTCGTAAGACGAAGCTCAAGAAATAACAATTCATTTTTTGTACTACAACATCCTGCTGCCTTGTGGGGCAGCCAATCCTGGCTGCAGCCGCTTTTCCAGGCGGCTCGCCGTGGCACTTGCCAAGCTGCCATCCAGCAGCCGCGCGAACTCATCCACATCCGATTTGCTAATGTTCAGCGGGGGCGTCAGCCTCAAAACATTCCCCGCCATCCCGCCCCGTCCAATCAGCAGACCGCTCTCCCGCGCCGCTTCCATCACGGCCAGCGTCGCCGCCACCGCCGGCTTCTTCGACTTTCTATCCTCCACGAGTTCCACCGCCAACATCAAGCCCATCCCTCGAATATCCCCGATCACTTCGTGCTTCTCCATCAGTTCGTTCAGCTTGTTCCGCATGTGCGCGCCAGCCTCGGCGGCGTTGATCAGCAAGTGCTGCTCCTCGATAAAATCAATTACCGCCTTGGCCGCTGTCGTCGCAACCGGATTGCCTCCAAACGTCGAAATCGTAGCCCCCTTCATGGCATCGGCGATCTCCGCGCGCGCTACCGTCAGGCCGATCGGCGTCCCGTTTCCCAAGCCTTTGGCGCTGGTAATAATGTCCGGCACCACGCCCCATTGCTCAATCCCGAACCACTTGCCGCCGGTCCGCCCCCACGCAGTCTGCACTTCATCGCTAATGAACACGCCGCCGTACTTCTTCACGATACCGGCCACAATCGGGAAGTACTCTTTCGGCGGAGTGACGAATCCGGCCACCCCTTGAATCGGCTCGGCGATAAATCCCGCGATCCGTCCGCCAGTGGTTGTCTTAATCACTTCCTCTACGTCGTTGGCGCAGCGAACTTCGCACGAAGGATAAGTCAGTCCATACGGGCACCGGTAGCAATATGCATTGACAGCATGCGAGATTCCCGTTTGCGTAGGAGGCCCCAAGCGCCAGTTGGATTGTCCCGTCAGCGTCATCGCCATAGCCGACCGGCCATGGTACGCATACCGCAGGGCGACGATCTCGGTGGACCCCGTATAGCATCGGGCCGCCAGAATAGCCGCCTCGTTCGCTTCGGTTCCGCTGTTGGTAAAGAACGACTTCTTCAGAGCTTGGTTAGGCGTAAGCTCGGCGATCTTCTTCGCCAGCGCGACTTGCGGCTCGTTAGCAAACACAGTCGACACGTGCTGCAGCTTATCAAGCTGAGCATGTACCTTGCGGTTGACTTCCTCGTTGCAATGGCCCACGCTAACCGTGACGATCCCGCCAAAAAAGTCAAGGTATTGCTTGCCATCGGCGTCCCATACATACTGATCCTTGGCATGGGAGATCACCAGCGGCGTCTTAAAATAATGAAACACCGAAGGAAACAGGAACTCGCGCTGGCCCAGCAAGATTTCGTCTTTGGTCATATTGCGCTATTTTAACGCCCTGTTAAGCGTTTTTGCGGGAAAGACGCGATACAGTAGAAACGGTTGAACCAAATCACGATGAAAATGGAGATTTCTATGCAGAGACTACACAGAGGGACGTTGGGCTTGGGCCTGGCTTGCGCGCTGCTGATTGCGCCGAGCTTTACGATTGCTCAAACTCCCGCCCCGGCGAAAGACGCAACCAAGAAGGGCGGCAAGACCGCACCCGCCTCGGCGGTGGACATCAATAACGCCTCCCAATCCGAACTGGAAGCGGTCCCGGGAATTGGCACGTCAACTGCGAAGAAAATTGTTGGCGGCAGACCGTATAGTTCGGTTGCGGACTTATCCAAAGCCGGCCTGCAGGCGAAACAGATTCAAGGCTTGGCTCCGATGTTGAAAGCGGGCTCGGCACCGGCACCGGCACCCGCCGCCGTCACCAAAGCGGCCATCCCGCCGGTTCCTACCGCCGCCGCTAAGTCTCCTACATACACCAAAGCACCTGCCACCCCAATGGCAGGCGGCCAGACCTGTTCGGGCGACCAGGTTTGGGCCAACACGGAAACCAAGGTCTATCACAAATCCGGCGACAAATTTTTCGGCAACACGAAACATGGCAAGTGCATGAACGAAGCCGACGCTCAGAAGATCGGGTATCACCTAACCAAGCAAAAAATGAACTAGGTTTGTGGGGCAGCCATGTTGGATGCAGCCGGCTTTCGAGCCGGCTTCGCATCCGCCGAGAATCTGCCCCCTACTTTTTGGTGCCCCGCAGCAGCCTCAGCGTATTCTTCCCCGCCTACAACGACGCGCCATCGCTCCCTGACCTGATAAACAAAACATTCTCGGTCCTCTCCAATATCGCTGACGACTTCGAAGTAATCGTGGTCAACGACGGAAGCTACGACGATACCGCCGCAGTCCTGCTCAATCTGCAGAAGGAGCACGGCCCCCGCCTGCGAGTAATCACGCATCCGCACAACCGCGGATACGGAGGCGCGCTCCGTACCGGATTCGCCGCCTCCCGCAACGAGCTGGTTTTCTACACCGACGGCGACGGCCAATACGACGTAGGCGAACTGCCCCTGCTCCTCGAAAAGATGCATCCCGCAGTCGGCCTCGTGAACGGATTCAAACTTGAGCGCAGCGACCCGTGGCATCGCATCTGGATCGGCAAAGTATACAACGCCTTCGCCCGCTTCCTCTTCCGCATACGCATCCGGGACGTTGATTGCGATTTCCGTCTTATCCGGCGGGAGCTGCTCGAGCGCATCCACCTCACCTCCACCAGCGGCACCATCTGCGTCGAACTCGTGCGCACACTGGAGCTGAGCAAGTTCCAAGTGGTCGAAGTCGGAGTGCATCATTATCCGCGCCTGCATGGCCGATCCCAATTTTTCAGGATTCGTTCGCTGCTCGTTACCCTGGTTCAGTTGATCCGCTTGTATATCCGTTTGGTGATTCTGGCATGAACGTCCCTCTGATGAACTTGAGCGCCCCGCTCGAAGCCGCCGCCGGGGCTTGGCGCGCAAGCCTGGAGCAGCTCTTCGCCCGCGCGCACTTTGTTCTCGGTCAGGAATTGTCGTCGTTTGAGCGCGAGTTCGCCTCGGAGTTCCACGCTGCATTCGCTGTAGGAGTCGGGTCTGGCACCGCCGCCATCGAACTCTGCCTGCGCGCGGCCGGCATCACTGCCCGAGAGCAAGAGGTAATCACCTCGCCACTCACGGCCCCGTTCACTGGAATCGCTATCCTCGCAGCGGGCACATCCATAAGATTCTGCGATGTCGACCCGGAAACCCTCCTCATCGATCCGACCCAAGCTGAAACGCACAAGACCCCCCGCACCGCCGCGATCGTTCCCGTACACCTTTACGGTCAGCCGTGCGACCTCCACCGCCTCTCCACCTTGGGCCTTCCGCTGATTCAGGACGCCTGCCAAGCCCACGGCGCAACCTACCAAGAGCGCCCGTTCACTGACTACTCCCCGTACGTGGCGTACAGCTTTTATCCCACTAAAAACCTAGGCTGCCTGGGCGATGGAGGTGCAATCCTAACCAGCGATCCCGCAATCGCAACGCGCCTTTCCATGCTTCGCGACGGAGGCCGGGCGGACGCGCACGTCAGCATGCTGCCAGGAATCAACTCGCGTCTCGATGAAATGCAGTGCTGCTTTCTAAGAGCATTCCTTCCGCACCTGCGTGAATGGAACCAGCGCCGCGCCCGCATTGCCGCTCTATACGACCAAGCCTTCCAGGATTTCGAGCCGGTGCGTCCCGTGTTGCGGCGCGAGCCGGGCGTGCATCATCTTTATGTAGTGCGCGCAAAAACTCGCGATCGGTTGCGCGAGCACCTGGCTGCCCGGGGAGTGGGCACGGGCATTCACTATCCAGTCCCGCTCCACCTACACCCGACCTTTGCGAACTGCGGAGCTAAGCGCGGTGATCTGCCGCACGCCGAGCGAGCCTGCCAGGAGATCGTTTCTCTACCAATTTGGCCGCAGATGGAAGAAACCCAAGTCTCCTACGTGATCAACCTGGTGAAAAGCTTTTACTAACTACAGGGACGTGGGGCAGCCAATCCTGGCTGCAGCCGCCTTTCTAGGCGGCTTTCGTCCAGGTCCAAGGGCGAAAAAAACGTACTGGATCGATCAAGCAAAACACAAGTTAAACGTTATCGACCAACCGAAACACCTTCACTGATCCGAGACCCCGTACTAACCCTACTGGTAACGAAGAGCGCCTTTCATACCACCCGCGCGACCGCTTTTCCACTAAGACAAAAAGCGCCACCCCAGGAACCAGGCTCAACACGAACAACACCGGTTGTATCGCCCAAAACCCAACATCCGATCGAACCACCGTGGAGATGAGCGGAATCGCCGCAATCGATAGAAACTTGATCGTCAGGCTGTGACTCAGGTAGTACGAGTAGCTCATGTTGCCGAACCAACGCAAAGGGGTCCATGAAAACAACGCGCCAAACGGCACTCCCGGCGTCAACAAACAATAGCAGAAGCAGAACAAGCAGATCGCAGTGATGCAAGTCTGGTCCGGCGCGCGGCCAACCTCAAACACCGTCTCGTGTCGCGAGAGAACCAGCCAGTACCGGAGTGCGATGCCCACAGGAACTAGAGAAGCCAGCACCCAACCCGTCCAGAGTGGCAGCGGACTACGAGCCATTAATTCCGAAAGAAGCACCCCCACCATCAGCATGTTCAGTCTTAGCGGCAGTATTCCGGTGTCAATGAATAGGAACGACGAGATCACCAGGAACATCCCAAAAAAGGCCGCGCGCTTCCTGCCGCTCCACGAGCGCATTCCCGAGAACGCGATCACCAGCGGCATCGTCAAGTAAAAGAAAACGACGAAGCTAAGCGTCCAGGAAACACTGATAATTGGACGGATCGGAAGCAGCCCGGGAAGCAAAGCCAAGTTCTCCAGCACGTACAAGCGAGCACTGCCGCCGTCAGCAGGCAGCTTGGAGTGTGTGGGGAAGAGAACCGATAGAAGCAGGTACAGGCTCAAGACACATAAAAAGACAGGATAAATGCGGGTAAGCTGACGCGCAAGAAACTGGAAGTACGAAGTGGGCCGGGCCAGCAGCGAACCATAGATGAAGTACCCCGTGAGCACAAGAAAGAAGTCACCGGCCAAGTTGCCGACGGTATATATGAATCCGGTGACTTGAGGAATCCACCCACTCGCGCTCGCGAATGGCAATAAGAACTCATGCAGATGAACGACGAAAACGAGGAAAATCGCAAATCCGCGGGCCCCTTCGATGGGCTTGACGCGCCCCTTTTCCGCACCCTCGAAATTCGACGCAAGCCAAGTTTTTACACCAGCGGCGTAATTTTTCCTCATTTGGAACTTATGAAGAAAACACCCAGCTTCTTGAAACGTTGCGCGCGCCCAGCTTAGGATGTTTCCGACTTGGCCCAGCTAAGTGGAATCAAACATGCTAACTAGGAAAGCAGGAGGATGTTATGCTGCTTGTCTTATGCGGGATTTTGTTTGTCATGTGGCTTCTCGGAATCACTGCCTTCCACGTGGCGGGCGGGTTGATCCATCTATTGCTGATCGTGGCGGTAATCGCTCTCGTGATGCACTTTGTGCGCGGTCGGACCGTAGCCTAGCGAGTCACTAACCCCCTGGCCAACACCGACATTTATACGGCGGCAGTTCTCGGCGATGCTGCCGCCGTAATCCGATTCCTCACTCTCGACTCAGCAAATGCAACAGCAAAAGGTGGACCCCGCGGCTGGGACGCTTTAACCTACCTCTGTTTTTCAGAGCACATTCAGTCCCGCTCCGATTCTTTCCTGCGCGCCGCGAGTGCACTGCTCGATGCTGGCGCAAATCCAAACACCGGATACTTCGACAACACCCACCGTCCCGAGCCCGAGTTCGAGAGCGTCCTGTATGGAGCTGCAGGAATAGCGCACAACGAAGCGCTGACCCGCTTACTCCTCGCAGCAGGCGCAAATGCGAACGACGAAGAAGTCACCTACCACGCACCAGAAACCTACGATAACCGTGCCCTCAAGGCTCTGGTAGAACACGGCACTCTGACTCCAGAAAGCCTCGCTACCATGCTGGCCCGCAAGCACGACTGGCACGATATTGCAGGCATCAAGTATCTTCTAGAACACGGAGCCGACCCCAATCGAATCACGCGCTGGGGCCGCACCGCCCTCCTGCAAGCCATACTGCGCGATAACTCTATCGACATTGTGGAAGCCTTGCTGGACCACGGGGCCGGAAGCACGTCCGCGCCAGCCATGGCCGCCAGAAGAGGACGCGCCGACCTGCTCGATCTCTTCGAAAAGCGCGGCATGCACATCAACCTACAAGGAGTGGAGCGCCTACTCGCAGCTTGCGCCAGGGATCAGCCCAGCCAGGATCCCGAGCCCCTATCGGAAGCAGGCAAGCCGCTAGCTGAGTTCGCAGGCAACGGAAACACCAACGGCGTTCGCCGGCTCCTCGACCTCGGCGTGGACGTAAACGCCCCGTTCAAAGAAGGCGATGGCTACTGGGATGTAACCACGAACAGCATTGCCCTGCACGTCGCGGCCTGGCGTGGGCGACATGCAACCGTGAAACTCCTCCTGGAACGCGGCGCGCACGTCAACGCCGAAGACGCCAAGGGACGCACCCCTTTAGCCCTCGCCGTCAAAGCCTGCGTAGATTCGTATTGGACCGACCGCCGCTCGCCCGAATCCGTTCAGGCGCTCCTAAACGCCGGCGCATCCACCACTGGGCTTACCATTCCATCGGGCTACGCGGAAGTGGACGAACTGCTTGCGCCCTAATGTGGGGCAGCCAATCCTGGCTGCAGCCGGCTTTCAGCCGGCTCCTGTAAGTCCAATCAGAGTTACGAGCCAGCGCAACCCTGAGGCATACGCGCCTGATCCGTTAAACTCGTTCCTTGTGGCAATAGACAAGGGCTCCCATATCTTCATCTCATACGCCCGTAACGATGGATCCCCCATCGCGAAAGCTCTCCACGATCTTCTAAAAGCCCCCAACCACGATGTCTGGCTCGATACCGAAAGGATCCCCGGCGGCGCGTCCTGGAGCAAAGAACTAGAGTCGGCCTTGAACGCCTGCGATGTACTGATCGCCGTGCTCACCCCCGCATCCTACATTTCAGAGATCTGCCGCGCGGAACAAATCTGGGCCCTCGACCAAGGCAAAGTGGTGATCCCGGTTCTAGCCGCTTCCACCGCGCCGGTGCCCATCCATCTCAAGACCAAACAATGGCGCAAGTATCCGGAACAGCAAGCAGAGTTACTTGCTGATATCGGTACCGCAGCCGCAGCCGTTCCAACCCCGCGCCCCCTGCGATATGACACGGTACCGAATCTCCCCCAAAATCACCTCCTTCGCGAGCAGCCCTTGGCCGACTTGCGCGACCTCGTATTCACCGAAGGGGCGGGCGCAAACATCGCGGTGACCGCGCTGGCCGGGATGGGAGGCATTGGGAAGACGGTGCTCGCCACCGCATTATGCCGTGACTTGGTGGTGCAGCGCGCCTTCCCCGACGGAATCGCGTGGATCACCATCGGGCGCGAGTGGGATGGCGATTTCGTCACGCGCATGCGCGAGGTGGCGCGCGCACTGGGCGACGACCTCAGCGGCTACGATAATCCCTTGGCGTGCAAGAACCGTTACCGCACCATCCTGCGTGAGAAGGCCGCCCTCGTAGTTGTCGACGATGTCTGGAACCTGGACCACTTGCAGCCACTGCTGGTGGATGCCCCACGATCCCGATTGCTGTTCACCACTCGCGATACCGGCATCGCGAACGCCGTAACGGACCGCAAGTATTCGGCTAACCGGCTGAGTAAGCCTGAGGCGCGGGTTTTGCTCGCGCGCTGGGCTGGCATCGCGGTCGAGGCCCTTCCACCCGAAGCCGACCAGATCATCCAACAATGCGGCGAATTAGCAGCGGCGGTAGCCCAGGTCGGAGCCATCCTCAAGGACCTATCCCCGCCTGAGTGGCGCGATACGCTTCACGCGCTGGAAAGCGCCGATATCAGCGGCATTGAGGACCGCTTGCCCCTTGGTCAGAAGAGCTTCTTCAAGAGCTTGGCGGTCAGCATCGAGGCACTTCCAGCGCACATGCAGGACCGCTATCGCAAGCTGGCCGTGCTGTTGGAGGATGTGCCTGCGCCGCTCGTAGTATTGCAAGCGTTGTGGAAAGTCAACTCATCGGAAGCCCGCCGCACCGCCCGCTATTTTGTGGATCGATCCCTGAGTTCGTGGCAGCAGCCCGCGCGACCGGAGCGCGGAATTGGGTTGCACGACCTGCAACTGGACTATGTGCGGGCTCGCTTTGAGGATCCGGCGGCCCTGCAGTTGATTCATGGCGCGCTGCGGCTTTCGGCCAATGTGATTGCACGAACGCCTGAGGAGTTTGCATCGCAGATGGTGGGGCGGTTGCTGCCGTTCGAAGGAACGGGAATGATGGCGGAGTTTACGCAAGATGTTGCGCAAGGAACCACGTGGCCTTGGTTAAAACCATTGTGGCCGTGCCTGCATCCGCCGGGAACAAGTCTCATTCGCACGCTGGCGGGCCACTCAGGTCGTGTCTATGGCGTCGCGGTGACGGCGGATGGGCGGCGCGCCGTCTCAGCTTCTCGGGACCACACGCTCAAGGTGTGGGATCTGGACAGCGGCCAGGTACTGCGCACGCTGGCGGGCCACTCGGCTTATGTCGCTGGCGTGGCGCTGACAGCGGACGGGCGGCGCGCCGTCTCCGCTTCTGGGGACCACACGCTCAAGGTGTGGGATCTGGAGAGCGGCCAGGAACTGCGCACGCTGGCGGGCCACTCGGCTTATGTCACTGGCGTGGCGCTGACAGCCGATGGGCAGCGCGCAGTCTCC
>JBBRRB010000006.1:0-222014 GCA_038225555.1 Bryobacterales bacterium | reverse complement strand
CGGAGTCGCGACAGAGGTACAAAAAATCATGGCCGAATTCGCGCCCAAGCTGCCGCGCGGCATTTCGCTCGACTTGCGCGGTCAGGCGGAGACGATGCAGACGTCGTTCTACCGGCTCGGGATGGGCATGATTTTTGCAGTCATCCTGGTGTACCTGTTGATGGCCGTGAATTTTCAATCCTGGGTGGATCCGTTCATTATTCTAATGGCTCTGCCGGGGGCGCTGGCGGGAATTGTTTGGATGCTCTTCATCACGCAGACCACCTTCAGCGTGCCATCGCTCATGGGGGCGATCATGTGCATCGGAGTCGCGACCGCGAACAGCATTTTGATGGTTGTGTTTGCCAACGATCAACGGATCGACGAAGGGATGGACGCAAGGTCGGCGGCGCTCTCGGCAGGTTATACGCGCATCCGCCCGGTGTTGATGACTGCGGCGGCCATGATGATTGGCATGCTTCCGATGGCGCTCGGGTGGGGCGAGGGTGGCGAGCAGAACGCCCCGCTTGGCCGCGCCGTGATCGGCGGGTTGCTGCTGGCTACCGTGACGACGCTGTTCATTGTTCCCATCGTGTACAGCGCCTTACGCAAGGACCCGCCCATCGATTTCGATCATCGGCTTGCCCTCGAAAGAATGGAAGACGGGGATAGCGGCCTGGATCTGGCATGAAGTTAGGGCTCCTCGCCACGCTCTCACTGCTGGCATGGGCCGCCGATGTCGACGAACTTCACCGTGCCGCCCGCGCGGGCGATGTCGCCAAACTTCGAATTCTTCTGGATCAGGGCGCCGATGTAAATGAGGTTGACTCATTAGGCGGCACCGCGCTGCACGATGCGGTTTGGGCCGGAGACAGAGACATCGTGGGGCTGCTCCTCGATCGGGGAGCCAATGTGAACGCGAGGCACAAGGAAGCCGGATCCACCGCCCTGCATTACGCCATCATCACCAATCACGCTGCGATCGCCACGTTGTTAATCGAAAAGGGGGCCGACATCCAGGCGAAAGATCGCTCGGGAGCAACTGCATTGCATCTTGCTGCGGGACGTGGATTGGCCACGGTTGTGGAGTTGCTGCTGACCAAAGGCGCGCCCATAGATGCGAAGGACGCGGGCGGAAGCACTCCTCTCGATGAAGCCTGCTGGCGCGGCCAAGCGGAAGTGGTCCGGGTCTTGTTAGCGCATGGTGCCAATTTCCGTGCAAAGAACGAAGAGACGGGAGCCACGGCGCTGCACGAGGCGTCGATTAAGGGCCATCTCGAAGTAGTGGCGGTGCTGCTCAACGCCGGCGCGGATGTCGGGGCGCTGGACAATAGCGGCGCGACGCCTCTTGACGACGCGCTGCACCATCGTCAAGGCAAGGTCGCCGAAGCGTTGCTCGACAAAGGGGCAAAATTGAAAGGGCCGAACCAGTCAGGGCCGCGCGCGCTGCACGAGGCAATCTTGCGCGATCAAGCGGAACTCGTAGGCTTGCTGCTTGATAAGGGCTCCGATCTCAACGCATTGGGACCGGAAGGGACTTCCCCGCTTGAGGACGCTTGTCTGAAGGGCTTTGCGGACATAGTGGATCTGCTGCTCGCCCGCGGGGCCAAAATCAATCAGCGCAACAAGACTGGAATGACTCCGCTGCATGACGCAGCCCTGGGCGGAAATCGGGCAGTGGTGGATCTCCTACTCGAACACGGAGCGGAGGTGAATGCGCGTGACGACGAATCAGGCGCCACGCCGCTCTATTACGCGTCTTCATGGGGCCGGGTCGATGTGGTCGATCTGCTGCTCGCGCGCGGTGCCGATCCAGAGATGCAGACTCGCAAAGGCGTGAGCGCCCTTGAAGCTGCTTTGAAGAATAACCAGCCTGAAGCCGCCGAACTCATTCAGAAGCGTGTCGCGCGACGGTCGAAGTAGGGTACCCGCAAAGAGGCACCGATAGTACTGGGAGCTTGTATTTGACCGTGTTTCTGCGCAGGCGCTACAACAGGCGCTACAATAAGAGTTTAGTTCCGCTCTGGATCCAATCCATAAATCTGCGGTATTGCCAAGCATTTCAGGAGGACATTTTTTGTCTAGCCACATGAGGCATATTTTTACGTCGGAATCGGTGACCGAAGGACACCCCGACAAGATGGCGGATCAGATATCTGACGCCGTTCTCGACGCTGTCTTGAAAGACGACCCGACTGGGCGCGTTGCCTGCGAGGTCTTGATTACTACCGGTATCGCCGTCATCTCCGGCGAGATCACCACCACCACTTATGTGGATGTTCCCCGGCTGGCGCGCGAGGTGATCGACGACATCGGTTATAACGACGCCTCGTTTGGCTTCGACGCCAAGACTTGCGGAATCCTCAATACGATTCAAAGCCAATCTCCTGACATCGCCATGGGTGTCGATACCGGCGGGGCGGGGGATCAAGGTCTCATGTTCGGCTATGCCTGCGATGAAACCAGCGAGCTGATGCCGCTTCCGATCATGTTGGCGCACAAACTTGTTCGTCAGTTGAGCGAAGTCCGGCGCTCAGGCCGTCTCGATTTCTTGCGCCCGGACGGCAAGAGTCAGGTCAGCATCGAGTACGTGGATGGCAAACCCAAGCGCGTGGATGCAGTCGTGGTTTCCACTCAGCATCACGACTCCGTTTCCACCGAAGAGCTGCGCGAGCAGGTGAAAAAGCACGTGATTGATCCGGTGGTGCCGTCGAACATGGTCGATTCAGGCACCAAGTATCACATCAATCCCACGGGACGTTTCGTGATCGGCGGTCCTCACGGCGACACCGGCCTGACGGGACGCAAAATCATCGTCGACACGTACGGCGGAATGGGTCGGCACGGCGGCGGAGCTTTCTCGGGCAAGGATCCGACGAAGGTCGACCGCTCCGCCTGCTACATGGCCCGCTACGTTGCGAAGAATCTGGTTGCATCCGGATTGGCCACTCGCGTTGAAGTCCAACTGGCTTACGCGATCGGCGTCGCCGAGCCGGTCTCGGTGATGGTGAACTCGTTTGGCACCGGCATAGTCGAGGATCAGCGCCTGGTGGAATTGATCCGTGAGAACTTCTCGCTCACGCCCAAGGGTATGATCGAACACTTGAAGCTGCGGCGCCCGATCTACCGCAAGACGGCCGCGTTTGGACACTTCGGGCGGACCGAGGACACATTCTCATGGGAAGCCACCGATAAGGCGGAGATTCTCAAGCACGGCGCCAAGCTGGCCACGGCCGCGTACTAGGCGCCGGTTTCCGATCTCAGATGCTGATTGAAGGCTGCAAGCACGAGTTAGAGATTACCGTACCGGATGACGATATCACTCGGGAAACGGAGCGCGTAGTTGGCGAGTTGCAAAAGAAGGTTCGTCTGCCCGGTTTTAGGCCGGGCAAGACCCCGGTCGGGATTATTCGCACGCGATTCGCCAGCCAAGTCCGGCAGGACGTAATTGAAAATCTGATCCCCAGGCATTTTCAAAAAAGGATCGAAGAGGAAGAGCTCAAGATCGTTAGCACGCCGAACGTGAAGGAAGTACACTTCGAAGCTGGCGAACCGATGCGCTTTAAAGCCGAGTTCGAAGTCGCCCCGGTCATAGAGTTGAAGGACTATCGGGGCCTTCCTGCCCACTATCATGAGCCGGAAGTCACTGACGAAGAGATCGCCAAGCGGCTGGAAGATCTGCGCGAGCAAAAGGCGCAGTACGTCAACATAGATCCGAGGCCCGCTGTCAACGGGGATTATGCGGCCGTCACCCTCGACAGCGTGTCGGGCGTGGACGAGCCGATTCATCAGCAAGATATGGTGATCCTGATCGGCGATCCCAACAAGCTTCCTGAGTTCAGCGAGGCCTTGCGAGGCATGACCCCCGAGGAAGAAAAGGAGTTCGACATTCACTATTCGGCAGACTACGCCGAAGGCGGCTTGGCTGGGAAGACGGTTCGATTCCGCTTGCGGTTGAAGATGCTGAGGGCCAAGGAGCTGCCGGACCTCAATGACGAGTTCGCCAAGGATCTAGGGGATTTTCAAACCTTGGACCAGGTGCGGGAAACGGCCCGCCAGGCGATTTTTCGCGAGAAGGAATTCGCGGCGCAGCAAAAAGCCAAGGACGAGCTGGTCGAACGCTTGGTGGAGGGTCACGACTTTCCCGTTCCGGATGCTTTCATCGAGCGGCAGATCGAGGCAGAAGCGGAATCCCAAATTCGGCAGGCTACGGGCCAGCCGCTCGACATTCGCAAGCTAAAAGAGACGCCCGAGTGGCAGACCTTTTCGAGTCAGCTTCGTCCGAAAGCGATTCAGGGAGTCCGGGCGACCTTGCTGCTCGATAAAGTGGCCGATGCCGAATCCATACACGCCGCAAACGACGAAGTGGATCGCGAAGTGCAGCGGATCGCCCGTCAGGAGCGCGAACCGGTGGCCGCCATGCGCAAGAAGCTTGAGAAATCCGGTGCGCTCAACCGCATCGCCCACCAGATCCGGACCAATAAGACCATGGCCTTTTTGTTCGAACATGCCCGCAAAGAAGCCTGACGCCTTGGTCCTAAGTGATTTTTTTGTAATCGAAGTTGCGGTTAGCTGGTATACTGGAAATAAATATTAGGCTCTCAGCCCCGGGAATGAAGAGTAGATCTTGTAGCCGTGGAGACACCGTGTGAAGCGAGCTGGTACCGACGATTCCCTTCGTTGTTCATTCTGCCATAAAAGTCAGGATGTTGTTGGTAAGCTAATATCCTCCCCTAGCGATTACCCTAGAGCTTACATCTGCGACGAGTGCATTGCCGTTTGCAACTCGATCCTTGAAGACGACCGGCATGACCAGCCTTATGGAACGCCTCACAAGCTTCCGAAGCCCCTGGAGTTGAAGGAGTATCTCGATCAGTATGTGATTGGCCAGGACGGCACGAAGAAGAAGCTTGCCGTAGCGGTTTACAACCACTATAAGCGCATCCAGATGAATAAGCAGCGCGGCAGCGAAGTGGAGCTGTCGAAATCGAACATTCTGCTGATCGGGCCCACTGGCACCGGCAAAACCTTGCTCGCGCAGACGCTGGCGCGAATTCTGGATGTTCCCTTTGCGATCGTGGACGCAACCACGCTTACCGAAGCGGGCTATGTCGGCGAAGACGTCGAGAACATTATCCTCCGTCTGCTTCAGAACGCCGACTGGGACGTTCAGAAATGCCAGACAGGCATCATTTACGTAGACGAGATCGACAAAATCGGGCGCAAGGACGAGAACCCTTCCATCACGCGCGACGTGTCGGGAGAGGGCGTGCAGCAAGCGTTGCTCAAGATCCTCGAAGGCACCATTGCCAACGTCCCGCCGCAAGGCGGTCGCAAGCATCCGCACCAGGAATTTACTCCCGTGGATACGACGAATATTCTCTTCATTTGCGGAGGAGCGTTCGTCGGCTTGGAGAAAGTGATCGGCAAGCGGGTTGGCACTAAGTCGATGGGCTTCGTCGGTCCCGACGAGGGAGCCGAAACCCGCCGGGCCGCAGCCACGCGCCGAGACGCGAATATGCTCGGGCAGGTGCAACCGGTGGACCTGATTCGGTTCGGGTTTATTCCCGAGTTCATCGGCCGCATGCCCGTGGTCGCCGTTCTGGAAGATTTGGAAAGGGACGCGCTGGTCCAAATCCTGACCAAACCCAAGAACGCCATCATCCGGCAGTATCAGAAACTATTCGAGTTCGAAAATGTTAGACTGAAGTTTAGCGACGATGCGCTAGAGGCCATTGCCACCCTGGCGATGGACCGCAAAGTCGGGGCGCGGGGGCTGCGGATGATCCTTGAGGATCTCATGCTGGACCTGATGTACTACCTCCCCTCATACAAGAAGGTCCGCGAGTTTTTGGTTACCAAAGAGATGGTAATGACGCAAAAGATCAACATGGCCCTCCTTGAGAAGGCCGGCTAGATTTTTCAAGGACGTATAGCGCGCGATGATCGCTCCGAGTGCGGGGCTCTAGGATCCCCCTGCCGGATTTTCCGCACTCCTGTTGTCTAGATCTTTCTTTCCTAAAAGTGCAGATTTCAAAAATGCCAACTTCCCAAAGATGCTAACTGCAAAAGACAAATCCGACACACGACGGCTTCCGATGATGCCCATTCGGGACGTCGTCATATTCCCGTACATGATGACTCCCTTTGTGGTAGGAAGAGAATCCAGTGTTCGGGCGCTGGAAGAGGCACTCGCTGGCGACAAAAAGATTTTTCTCGCCACGCAGCACGACCCGTCCGTGGACGAGCCCCGTCCGGATGAGATTTTCTCGGTGGGCACGGTCGCCAACATCGTACAGAGCCTGAAGCAATCCGACGGCAATATTAAAGTGTTGGTCGAAGGCGTCGAGCGAGGCAAGATCGTTTCGGTCAGCGAAGATGACGGCTACTTCCGCGCGATGATCAAAACCTTTCACTTTAAGGTGGAAGGCGGACCCCAGCTCGAAGCGCTCGTTGGCCGCTGCACAACCTTGTTCGAGCAGTACGTCAAGCTCAGCCAGAACCTCAACTATGAGACGATGATCGCAGCCATTCGGGTGGACGACCCGAGCAAGCTGGCCGACACCGTTGGCGCCAACCTGCAACTCACCATTGAAGAGAAGCAGGAGCTGCTGGAAATCTTCGATCCTATCGACCGTCTCACGAGAGTCACTGAGATGCTGGATATCGAAATCGAGAAGCTGAACGTGGACCGAACCATCCAAGGCCGCGTCAAGCGGCAGATGGAAAAGGCGCAGAAAGAGTACTACCTCAACGAAAAGATCAAGGCCATTCAGAAGGAACTCGGCCGTGGCGAGAAGAGCGAATTCGACGAGCTGAAGAAGAAAATCGACGCGGCGGGCATGAGCAAAGACGCTCATGAGAAGGCTATGGCGGAGTTGAAGCGGCTTGAGAATATGCCGCCCATGTCCGCCGAATCCACCGTTTCGCGCAACTACCTCGATTGGATGCTGGCAGTGCCATGGAAGAAGAAGTCCAAGGAAATTCGCGATCTCAACTTCGCTCAGGAAGTGCTCGAGTCCGACCACTACGGCCTGGAAAAGATCAAGGAGCGAATCCTCGAGTTTCTGGCAGTGCGCAGACTGGTCCAGAATCCCAAGGGGTCGATCTTGTGCTTCGTGGGACCTCCCGGCGTCGGCAAGACTTCGCTTGGAATGTCGGTCGCCAAGGCCACGGGACGAAAGTTCGTCCGCCTGTCGCTTGGAGGCGTGCGGGACGAGGCTGAAATTCGGGGTCATCGCCGCACTTATATCGGAGCGCTGCCCGGCCAGGTTCTTCAAATGATGAAGAAGGCGGGCACCAAGAACCCGGTGTTCATGTTGGACGAAGTGGATAAAATGTCCACTGATTTCCGCGGGGACCCGTCGGCTGCCCTGCTGGAAGTGCTGGATCCGGAACAGAACTACATGTTCATGGATCATTACCTGGATGTCGAATACGATTTGAGCCAGGTATTCTTCATCGCGACCGCGAACGTGCTGCACACGATTCCGCCTGCGCTGCAGGATCGCATGGAAGTGATCCGCCTCTCCGGCTACACCGAGATTGAGAAACTGGAGATCGCCAAGCGCTTCCTGGTGCCCAAACAATTGAAAGGCACCGGGCTGACCGGCAAGAACGTCGAATTCCAGGATGGGGGCCTGCAAGCCCTAGTTCAGGGTTACACGCGCGAGGCGGGCGTGCGCAACCTGGAGCGCGAAGTGGGCAACGTATGCCGCAAGATCACCCGCTCCGTGGTGAATGCGCAGGGCAATCGGGGGACGAACCTAAAATCCGAAGTCCCTGCCAAAGTGGTAATTAAGCCCGATAACTTGAACGCCTATTTGGGCTCGCAGAAATTCCGCGACCTGGAAACCGATAAGCAGAACGAAGTCGGCGCCACCACCGGGCTGGCCTGGACCGAGGTGGGCGGATCGATTCTCACCACCGAAGCCACTGTCATGGAGGGCCGCGGCAAGCTGCAGATCACCGGCAAACTGGGCGACGTGATGCAGGAGTCCGCGCACGCGGCCATGAGCTACGTGCGATCGCGCGCGCAGCTTCTAGGACTGCCTCGGGATTTCTATCGCAATCTGGACATTCACGTCCACGTGCCCGAGGGTGCCATTCCAAAGGATGGCCCGTCCGCCGGCATTACGCTGGCCACCAGCATTTGCAGCGCTTTGACCAACATCCCCGTAAGATGCAATCTTGCGATGACCGGGGAAATTACCGTTCGGGGTCGCGTTCTCCCCATCGGCGGCCTCAAAGAAAAACTGCTCGCGGCCCATCGGCAGGGCATCTTTGAAATCATTCTGCCGAACGATAATGAGAAGGATCTCGTGGACATTCCCGAGAACATACGCAAGCAAATGAAGTTTCATCTGGTCCGTTCGATGGATGAAGTCTTGAAGATCGCGCTTGAGCGCGAGATTATCGCCCTGCCGCTGGCGGCAACCTCGTCGCCGGTTGAAATCGCCCGGCCTGCCGAAGAGCGAGTCTCGCATTAGGGCCAGGAAGCAGCTGTGGTTGCGGAACTGATCATCAGCGCTGTGCGCCCGGACCAGTTTCCGGCGGAGTCGCTGCCCGAGGTTGCGTTTCTCGGCCGCAGCAATGTGGGCAAATCGAGTCTGTTGAATTGTTTGGCTGGACAGGATGGATTGGCGTTCACAAGCGCTACGCCGGGCCGGACGCAAACGATCAACTTCTACCGAATAGACGGTCGGGTGCTTTTTGTAGATCTGCCCGGGTATGGCTATGCCAAGGTGCCCAAGCCGATCAAGGCGGAGTGGAAGGGACTGGTGGAAAGCTATCTGGTGGAGCGGAAGACCTTGGACATGTGCTTCCTGATCCTGGATTCACGCCGGGGCTGGATGGATAAGGATTTGGAACTCAGGGATTGGCTGGAGTTCCATGACCGGCGATTTACGATCGTCGCTACGAAGATGGACAAGCTGAAAACTCAGAAGGAAAGACACCACGGCATGAAAGCGCTGCAGAGCCAATGCTCGAGCGAGTTTCTGCCGTTCTCGGCGGTCGGATGCCGGGGAGCGAGGGAAATTTGGCAAGCAATTTGGAAAATCAAGAGCAAACAATAGCCGGTTCGCCAGAACCTGCTGAAGAGCGCAGCCCGGAAGCGGAACCCAAAGCCGCCGAGGCCAAGCCTGCCGACGCCAAGCCCTCCGAGGCCAAGCCTGTAGAGGGCAAGCCCGTTGGCGATGGACGTCCTGCAGCCGATCAGAAGAGCGACGCGAGGCCTTCCGAACAGACTGGATCGGGGCAGGGTGCCGGAGGCCGGAAGCGGCACGGCGCACAGGCCGGACAGCAAGCCAATCAGAAGAACGGCAACACGCTCGACCTGGTGGAACTGAAGGACATGAGCATTCAAAAGCTCAACCAGATCACCAAGGATCTGGGCGTCATGCAGACCGCCGGCCTTCGCAAGCAGGAGCTGATCTTTAAGATTCTGCAAACTCAGGCGGAGAAGAGCGGACTGATCTTCTCGGAGGGCGTGCTCGAATGCCTGCCCGACGGCTTCGGATTCCTGCGCGCGCCCGAATATAACTACCTCCCCGGACCCGACGACGTTTACGTTTCGCCTTCGCAAATCCGCCGCTTCGATCTGCGCACCGGCGACACCATCTCCGGCCAGATCCGGCCGCCCAAAGAAGGCGAGCGGTACTTCGCGCTGATCAAGGTGGACGCGATCAACTTCGAACCGCCCGAAGAAGCTCGCAACAAAATCTTCTTTGACAATCTCACGCCGCTCTATCCGAACGAGCGTCTGAAGCTCGAGACCGTCAAGGATAACTACTCCGGCCGCGTCATGGACATGCTCACGCCCATCGGGAAAGGGCAGCGCGGCCTGATCGTCGCGCCCCCCCGGACGGGCAAAACGATGCTGCTCCAAAGCATCGCCAACTCGATCACCACCAACACGCCCGATGTTTCCCTGATCGTGCTGCTGATCGACGAGCGTCCCGAAGAAGTCACCGACATGCAGCGCTCCGTGAAAGGCGAAGTAATCAGTTCTACGTTCGACGAGCCCGCTTCGCGCCACGTGCAGGTTGCCGAGATGGTGATCGAAAAGGCCAAGCGCCTCGTTGAGCACAAGCGCGACGTGGTGATCCTGCTCGATTCCATTACTCGTCTCGCGCGCGCCTACAACACCGTAGTTCCGCCCTCCGGCAAAGTGCTCTCGGGCGGCGTGGATTCAAACGCGCTGCAACGCCCGAAGCGGTTCTTCGGAGCTGCGCGCAACATTGAAGAAGGCGGCTCGCTCACCATCGTTGCCACCGCGCTGATCGATACCGGCAGCCGCATGGACGATGTGATTTTCGAAGAGTTCAAGGGCACCGGCAACATGGAAATTCACCTCGATCGCAAGCTGGTCGACAAGCGCGTCTTCCCCGCCATCGATATCAACAAGAGCGGCACGCGCAAGGACGAGCTTCTGCTGCCCAAAGAAGAGCTGAATCGCATCTGGGTGCTCCGCAAGGTGCTGAGTCCGCTATCGCCGGTGGAGTCGATCGAACTGCTTTTGGATAAGCTGAGCAAGACGCCCAGCAATGCCCAATTCCTCGGCTCCATGAGCGGCTGATGTTTATGAGGCTATCTGAACAAGTGAAACCTGGGCGCTACGATGCTCCGGATTGCGGCTTGCCATGTGGGGCAGGCAATCGTGCCTGCAGCCGGCTTTCAGCCGGCTATGAAGGGTTTCGATTCGTGCAGCTGGCTCCCTCGGCCAGGGGAAGCCGCCTAAAAGGCGGCTGCAGCCAGGATTGGCTGCCCCACAAAGATTGACCGCCCCGCGCAACTGATTCATTCGTCTATGTCCAACCTTATTCCCATCACGGTCGCCAATGGCGACGGCATTGGCCCTGAGATCATGGCCGCTACGCTCCACATCCTCAAAGAGGCCGGAGCGCGGCTCGATATCGAGCACATTGAAATCGGCGAAAAAGTATACCTGCGCGGCAATAGCGCCGGGATCGATCCGAGTTCCTGGGAGTCGCTCCGTCGAACCAAAGTATTCCTGAAGGCGCCCATCACTACACCTCAGGGCGGCGGCTTTAAAAGCTTAAACGTCACCACGCGCAAGACTCTTGGCCTCTATGCCAACGTGCGCCCTTGCGTCTCATACCACCCTTTCGTTCGCACCAAGCATCACAAGATGGATCTCGTCATCGTACGGGAGAACGAAGAGGACTGCTACGCCGGCATCGAGTACCGGCTCAGCCCGAACGTGATGGAGACGCTCAAGCTCATCTCGCGCCCTGGTTCTGAAAAGATCGTCCGTTACGCCTTCGAGTACGCCTTGCAGCACAACCGCAAAAAGGTTACGTGCTTCACCAAGGACAACATCATGAAGATGACGGACGGCTTGTTTCACGAAGTCTTCGATGAAGTGAGCAAGGAGTATCCCGGCATCGAGAATGAGCACTGGATCGTGGATATTGGCGCAGCCAAGATGGCCGATACCCCCGAGGCGTTCGATGTGATCGTGATGCCGAATCTGTATGGCGACATTCTTTCGGATGTCGCGGCGCAGATCGCGGGGTCCGTGGGCTTGGCGGGCTCGTCCAACATCGGCGAGCACTGCGCGATGTTCGAGGCGATCCACGGATCGGCCCCGCGGCGCGCTGGCCAGAATTTGGCGAATCCTTCCGGTTTGCTGCTTGGCTCGGTTCTCATGCTGATCCATATCGGCCAGAACGATATTGCCGAGTCGGTTCACAACGCCTGGATGCGCACGCTGGAAGACGGGGTGCACACCTACGATATCTTCACCGAAGGCGTCAGCAAGGAAAAGGTTGGCACCAAGGAGTTCGCGAGCGCGGTCGTGAAACGCCTGGGCCAAAAGCCGGAAACACTCAAAGCCGTCGATTACACGTCCGCTAAGAAAGCCGGGAAGGCTAAGGCTCCCACTTTCCTGCATGCCGAAACCAAGCTGGACGGCATTGATGTTTATGTCGAATGGCGCTCCCGAATGCCGAACGATTTGGCTGCCGCTGTCCGCAAGGCAGACGGCGATGGTCTAGCCTTGCAAATGATCTCCAACCGCGGCCAGAAAGTCTGGCCCGACGGCTTCCCGGAAACGTTCTGCACCGATAGCTTCCGCTGCCGCTTCGTTGGCTCGGACGCGACTCCCAAGAAAGTTCTCGACCTGCAACGACGAATCGTGGACCTCGGCTTGGACATTTGCAAAACCGAGTACCTTCGCCAGTTCGACGGCAAGCCCGGCTACTCGCTGGCTCAAGGCCAATAGGTGATCAAGCCCCTGGTCGGCGTGATCATGGGCAGCAAGTCCGACTGGGAAACGATGCGCCACGCTGCCGATACGCTTTCCCGCTTCGATGTTCCGCATGAAGCGAAAATCGTATCGGCCCATCGCACGCCAGCCTGGATGATGGAGTACGCCTCTACCGCCGAATCGCGCGGGATCCAAATTATCATTGCCGGTGCTGGAGGCGCAGCCCACCTGCCTGGCATGGTAGCGGCTAACACGCTGCTCCCTGTACTCGGGGTTCCCGTAGAAACCGCGGCCCTCAAGGGAATGGATTCTCTCTTTTCCATCGTGCAGATGCCCGGAGGCGTCCCGGTGGGAACCATGGCAATCGGCAAGGCTGGCGCAATCAATGCAGCGCTACTCGTGATCGCCATGCTGGCCAACCACGATCCGGTCTTAAAAACCAAGCTCCGGGAATTCCGTGAAGAACAAGCCAAGAAGGTGCTGGGCCAGGAGCTTGGATGAATGCGATTCTCCCGGGCAGCGCCATCGGCGTGCTCGGAAGCGGCCAATTGGGGCGGATGTTCGCGATCGCCGCGCGCAGAATGGGGTATCGCGTTCACACCTTCTCGCCCGATCAGGACACGCCTACGGGCCAAGTGGCGGACGTGGAAGTGACGGCCGCCTACGAAGATCTCGATGCCGTTCGCGAGTTCGCCCGGAACGTCAGCGTAGTAACGTTTGAATTCGAGAATGTCCCGACCGCCACCGCCGAAGCCGCTTCCCAATGCGCCCCCGTCCGGCCCAACGGAGAGATCCTGCACACTACCCAGCAGCGCATCCGGGAGAAGCGATTTATCACCAAGGCGGGCCTTCCCCTGACTCCCTATTGCGAAGTGCATTCGCGAGAGCAACTTGCGACGGCGCTGGAGGAACTGGGCTTTCCAGCCGTTTTGAAGTCCGCAGCATTCGGGTACGACGGCAAGGGGCAGTTCCTGGTGAAGTCGTCCGACCAGATCGCCGACGCTTGGGAAGCGATTGGCGCGGACCACGCGGTTCTCGAAGCATTCATTGATTTCGAACGCGAAATTTCCGTTGTGGCGGCTCGCGGAATCGACGGATCGTTCGTACACTACGGCGCGATCGAGAACGAGCACAGCCACCGCATTCTGGACGTCTCCATCGCCCCCGCCCGCATTCACCCAAGGCTGGCCGCAGAGGCGGTTGAGATCGCGCGCGCCGTGCTCGAGAAGCTGGAAGTAATCGGCGTCCTGTGCGTCGAGTTCTTCGTGACGCGCGCTGGAAAATTGTTGATCAATGAACTAGCTCCCCGTCCCCATAACTCGGGTCATCTGACATTTGACGCCTGCGTCACCAGCCAGTTCGAGCAGCAATTGCGTGCCGTTTGCGGGCTGCCGCTCGGGTCTACCGAGCAATACCGGCCTGCCGCCATGGCAAACCTGCTCGGGGAACTGTGGTCTAGAGGCGAGCCCGATTGGGCTGGCGCGTGCTCCTTTCCGCAAATGAAGCTCCATCTCTACGGCAAGCTGGAACCCCGGGCCGGGCGAAAAATGGGCCACATGACAGCGCTCGAATCCGATGTGGAGCAGGCTGCGTCCAGGGTGACCGGAGCCCGGAAGCGCTTGTTGGCTTAAATTCCAAAAAAATGCTGATATTGAGTTCACTTCGAATAGTGTATTCCGCTAAACTGTCATCTAAAGGACTCTTATGCGTTTATCCCGCACCCTATTGCCCCTCCTGTGTCTGGCACCTCTTTGCATGGCGCAGCTTACGAAAGAACAGAAACTCGCCGATTTTAATCAGCTAGTCGGCCTTTACGCCACCAACTATGGACCATACGAGCTGAAACGCGACGTTTTCGGTTTTGACTTATTCAACGTCAAGCCCTGGATCGACCAAATCAATCAATCCAAGTCCGATGTGGAATATTACGACATCTTGACGAAATACGTGGCCAGCTTAAAGGATAGCCACGATGAATTCGTCTTACCCTCCAATTTCGACGCATGGCTCCATATGGATGGCGACATCTATGACGGCAAATTCATCATTGACTTTATCGACCGAACATACCTCGCGAAAAGGACTTACCCCTTCGCAATCGGTGACGAACTCATCTCCGTCGACGGAAAATCCGTTGCCGATCTGCTAAAGTCTCTCAGTCCATACGCCGTGAACGGGTCAAGCAACCCGACCAGCCGTCAGCGTCTTTCAGCCGGAGCGATAACGGAACGTTATGAAGGGTGGAATGCCCGGGCAGGGGATATTTCCGACAAAGCAACCATCGTTGTGCAGCAGCAGACGGGCGGCACTCAGACCTACACAATTACATGGGACGTTCTCGGCACCAGACTGGGTAATATTGGAGTAATTCCGATCCCTCAGAGCGTGGGCGATGGAAGCGCTGAGACATTTGCCTCGCGCGGCATCACCCGTCGCCATCGACACACCGAGTCAGCCGTCCCAGTGCGCTGGCGCGGCTCTGAAACGGGGGAAGACGGGTCCGTGCGCAATCCCTGGGGCGTGTGGATTTCGGGCTCAAGCGATGCTTCTGGCGATCCGTTGGCCAACGTGCAATCCGACCCGGTTCCGCAGTACATGGCGCCGCTGTTGGAATTGCAGAATTTCACCGCGCTTGCCTCGCCCGCGACCTTCGGGGAGTTCGGCGGCATCTCGCCCTTCGGCAGTTTGGCCCCGGTGTTCGATCCGCCCGGCAGTTTCGTCGTCAGACTCGGATCGAAGAGCACCGATCAGTTTCTTTCAGGAACGTTCAAGGCTGGTTCGAGCACGCTTGGATTCATCCGGATTCCCTCGTTCGCCCCCCCTAGCACCACGGTGGCTTTGCAGCAGTTTGCCGCCGAGATGGCCTACTTCCAGCAAAATACGGATGGCTTAGTAGTTGACGTCATGGCAAATGGGGGTGGCTCCGGCTGCTACGCCCAAAACCTCGCAGGCTACCTAATGCCCTCTACTTTCCGGGGGCTGGGTCAGGAACTGCGCGCTACTCAAAACTGGCGCTTGTCGTTTTCGAACGCGCTCATTGCGGCCAAAGCCCAGGGCGCTCCTCAGTATGTGGTCGACCTTTACACGGCGTACCTGAAGGATGTGAACCTGGCGCTTGCCGAAAATCGGGGACGTACTGGCAGCTTGCCCATTTGCGGATCTTCTTTCGACCCAAACCCTCCACTAGACAAGACTGGAAAGCTACTGTCTTACAGTAAGCCGGTTATCGTCTTGACGGACAATTTCACTCTCTCTTCGGCTGAAATTTTCGCGATGTTCCTCCAGGATAATCAGCGCGCCACGATCTTCGGAACGCGGACGGACGGCGGCGGCGGCAACGTCGTCGGATTTAGCAGCGCGACCAACTACTCTCAAGGGTTTGCGCGCGTCACGGAAGGGGTCATCACGCGGTTGCACCCGGTCGCCACTCCGGGATATTCTGCCAGCCTCTACTACGACGGCGTTGGCATCTACCCGGACATCGTGCAAGATTATATGACCGTAGATAATCTTCAAAACAGCGGCGCGACCTTCGTAGACGCATTTACGACGGCACTCACAAACTTGATCCAAAAAGCAAGTAGCAGCCCAACGAGCGGCGCGAGTGTCCCCAGTTGGGCCCGCGCCGCCCAGTACATTAAACTCTGTCTGATACCCTAGTGACGGGATGAGCTATCCTTTGCCGCGGAACGAGGATGATCGGCTCGGCGATTTGGATCGCTACGAGATCCTCTCCACTCCGCCTGAGCCCGAGTTCGATCGCTTCACGCAACTCGCGGCGCGGTTGTTTCACGCCCCAATAGCCATTCTTAACCTGATCGCCGGGGACAAGCAATTTTTCAAATCCTGCGTCGGCTTGGATCTAAGCGAAACCACCCGCGACGTGTCCATTTGCACTTGGGCCATTCTCTCCTCGGAAGTCATGGTGGTGCCCGACGCCCGCAATGACCCCCGTTTCACTTGCAATCCCTTCGTGCGGGCGGAAAATGGCATCCGCTTCTACGCGGGCGCGCCTTTGATTAGTCCGCGGGGCTTTAATCTTGGAACCCTCTGCGTCATAGACTCCAATGCGCGTCCAGATGGACTCAATCATGAGGAGACCTGCACGCTCCAGGATCTTGCCACGCTGAATTGGAGCTTCGGCTGGCCATGCGGGAGGCGGAGAGAGCACAGGCTCGCGAACGCGAGAGCACGAGGCTGCTCGCAGAGCGGGCGCGGTTTGCGCTGCTCGGAGCTGAGGTCGGCGTGGCGCTTACGGAATCCGAAGATCTGCCCAGTTGTCTGAGCGGCTGCGCTCACGCGATGGTGCGCAACCTCGAGGCCGCCTTCGCCCGCATCTGGACGTTGAACCAGGCCGGAGACACTCTTGAGCTGCAAGCCAGCGCGGGCCTCTACACGCATCTGAACGGAGCGCACGCGCGGATCCCCGTAGGACAGTTCAAGATAGGCTTGATCGCTGCCGAGCGGGAACCCCATCTCACTAACGACGTGATGAACGATTCCCGGGTAAGCGACCGAAATTGGGCGCGTCGCGAAGGCATCGTGGCCTTCGCCGGATATCCGCTTGTGGTGGAAGATCGGCTGATGGGCGTGCTGGGCATGTTTGCACGGCAGCCTATGCCGGCCGAGGCGCTGGGAGCTTTGGATTCCGTGGCCCACAGTATCGCCATCGGCATTTCTCGCCGGCGGGAAGAAGAGGAACGCAAGCGAATCGCAAAGGAATTAACTCGCTCCAACTCCGATCTCGAAAAATTTGCCTTCGCCGCGTCCCATGATTTGAAAGAACCGCTGCGCATGGTGCACAGCTACGCGCAACTGCTCGCCCGCAATTACAAGGGCCGATTGGATGACGATGCAAACCTCTTTATCGACTTCATCCAGGACGGCACCAGTCGCATGCACGGGATTATTCAAGGGCTTTTATCGTTCGCCACGGCCGGACACGACGAGGAGGAGTTTCAGTGGATTCACTCCGACGAAGCATTATCCCAGGCGCTCCAGAATTGCACCACGCTCATTGAGGAGAGCCGCGCGGATGTCATCCGAAAGCCTCTCCCGCGCGTTCGGGCTAGCCTGTCTCAGCTCACCTCGGTGTTTCAAAACCTGATTTCGAATGCCGTGAAGTACCGTCGCGAGGAAGCGCCCCGCGTCGAGGTTGCCGCGCGGGAACAGGGGAAGGCTTGGGTTTTTTGCGTGCGCGACAATGGCATGGGCATAGATCCCGCCTATCATGAGAAGATCTTCGAGATGTTCCAGCGCCTCGACCGAACTCGTGCTTTCGGTGCTGGCATTGGGCTCGCTCTTTGCAAGCGCGTGATCGAAAATCACAAAGGGCGCATCTGGGTGGAGTCGAAGCCTGGGCAAGGTTCGAGTTTCCTGTTTACCATTCCAGCTTGAACTTGAGCGCGGCAGTTCGTAGGGAGGATTCGTGAATCGACGCTACTCTCTAATGGGTTCCGCTGCGGCGAGTCTGGTCACCCGCCCTCATATGCTGGCCAGTCCGAACGACACGGTCCGGGTTGCGTGCGTGGGCGTTCGAAGCCAGGGCGTCAGCACATCGCGCATTACGCGAATATGCCGAATGTCGAGATGGAGGGCTGGACGGAATCGAAAAGCTTGGACGCAAGCGCCCTCAGGGCTTCACCGATTTTCGGAAGCTACTCGAAGACAAGAGTATTGACGCGGTATCCATCGCCACGCCCAACCACAATCACACCCTGCAAGCCATCTGGGCGTGCCAGACCGGCATGGACGCTTACGGGCGGATGGCCGTTCTTCGATTGCCCGGGAAGCGGTGAAGCCTATTCACGACGGCCTGATCGGCGACGTTTACATGGTGCGCGGACTCTGTTTCAGGTGGAGCTATACCATCGGACGCGCTCCCGCGGAGCCCGTTCCCGCCGGCGTGCATTATGATCGTTGGCTGGGGCGGGCTCCCCTCCATGAGTTTACGAGGAATTGCGTCCATTGCGACTGGCAGTGGTTCTGGGATTACGGCAAACCTCCGCTGGAAGAGAACGGTCCTGAAAGCGTTCGGCGTGCAAGTGGCGGAGCCCGGCGACGCGCTCGCCGGACGTCAGCGATTGAGCCGGGGATGGCCGCAGCCGAACTTCGGCCAAGGGGGGCGAGTTTTGCCGGCGATGCAAGCAAGCGCGGGAAACGCCCAAGGCATCGCAGACTGAGACGATCCCTAAATCAGGCGCAGACTGATAGTCGATTGTTGCTAACAAGTTAGGTTGTTCGCTTTTGTTCACACGTGATCTGTCCGTTTTCCTTCCTTGCTGCTGCAGGCGCGGGCGGTGGAGTGGGGATCCCGCCTTTGGATTCTCTTTTCCATGGCCCCAATCAAATATTCGCTTGGCCAGCGTATTCTTGAATGCCGTCTTGCCGATCTGCCCCACCCGATCCACCATCGTCACGGTGTTGCCCTTCGCTACCACCCGCTCGTTCCGCACCGAAAAGATCCAGTCCAGATCCCTTCGCGAAGTCTTGCTGAAGGCCGTTGCTTGTTCCTTTGCCTCCATCGTGGACTTGCCGTTGAACTCCGCCACGTATCGGGTATTCAGGAACTCGTTCGCACCATCCGCCGTGGCGATTCCAGCCAGCCTGAGTTCTTGCGGCAAGGTCCCCTGCCAAGTCCCGAAACTGCGCTCCGATCATCCCCGCGCTTGAGGCGAGTACGCTGCGATCATCTGCACTCCCAGTTCCTGCATCGCGCGGCCCACTTGCGTGCCCCTTGTTCTCGATCACTTCTTTGAGCCCCGCCATCACCGTCCGCGTCGATTCCTCACCAGCTGCGCGTACTAGATTTCGTCGAGAATCACAATCAGGTCGTGCCAGCGTTGATCACCGAACCACTGGTGCTTGCTTCCGTCGATATGCAGAAACATCCCCGCCAGCGGCGCATCGTCCGATCACTCACCCCGAATGAGCTCGACCGCATCCCAGCAGGTGATCTCCTTCGCAATTGCTTTCAAAAGCACGTCTTGTAGCTTGATCATCCGCTCCGCGGCCGAGTATTGATACGACGGTGGACTTGTGGCCAACGCCTGAATCATTCATCAGAGCTTAGAACTGAGCTTTTGATAAGATGTCCCGTACCACCGGATCGCACAATTGAGAGTTCCACGCCCACGCAATTGCGCCGGGCACATGGCTTTCGTTCATAGCCTTGGTGGCCACGTCGACTTCGACCAAGCAAACGGCGGGTTCAGGCCCATGTTTGGCCACCTAATCCGTGGACACCAATACTTTTCTCCTAGGCCAAATCGAACTTTTCCTGATGCAGCAAAGGATCCGCTTTCACGAGCACGGGGCGGCGTAACACCTCTTCCATCTCTTCCAGATACTTGTTCTGGTTGGATTTTAGGAACTTCGCCACTTCCGGATGCACGCGCAGCAGCACATCCTTGCCCTCCACCGCGCGCGCTATCTTTTGCGCTTCCTGCAAAATTTCGCTTACGGTGGTCTGGACGCTCTTGACGTAACCGGCACCTTCGCAATAGGTACACGGCGAGCACAACGCGCGTTCCAGGCTTTGCTTTACGCGCTTGCGGGTGATGGCTACGAGTCCAAAATCGTTGAACTGAAGAATTTTATAGGGCGCCTTGTCTGCGCGCATGGCTTCCTCGAGCGCCAGCATCACCTTCTGGCGGTTCTTGCGCTCGTCCATGTCAATAAAGTCAACCACGATAATGCCGCCAAGGTCGCGCAGCCGGATCTGCCGCACGATCTCCTTCACGGCTTCGGTATTCGTCTTTACGATCGTGTCCTCAAGCCGATTCGACTTGCCAACATACTTGCCGGTATTTACGTCGATGGCAACCAGGGCCTCCGTCTGATTGATCACGATATATCCGCCAGACTTAAGCCAAACTTTTGGACGGAGCGCTTTTTCCAGTTCTTGTGTGATGTTGAACGCGTCGAAGACCGGTGCCGAACGAGTATACATCTTCACGCGGGTGACTAGCGCGGGCTGAAACCGCTGAACGAACCGAAGGATGCTTTCATACGCGTCCTCGTTGTCTACCCAGATCGACTTAAAATTGTCGGTCATCTGGTCGCGCAGGATGCGCTGCACGATATCGAGGTCGTGGTGCAGCAGCAGCGGCGCGGGCTTTCTCTCGGATTTTTGCTTGATGTCCAGCCACAGGTTCGCGAGGAAATTCATGTCGGCGAGAATCTCCTCTTCCGTTTTGCCCTCCCCGGCGGTGCGAACGATGAACCCGCCTTGAACGCCCGCTCGATGTGCCTGGAGAATCCTCTTCAGACGCAGCCGCTCGTCGTCGCTGGCGATCTTGCGCGACACGCCCATGTGTTCAAGAGTGGGCATGTAAACTACATACCGTCCGGGCAGCGCAATGTGAGACGTGATCCGGGCGCCCTTCTGGCCAAGCGGCTCCTTGGCGATCTGGACCAGGATTTCCTGGCCTTCCTTCAACAGTTCCGTGATGGAAGGGAGAACGCGCTCCGTCTTGACAACGGCGCGCTGGGGTGCGGGTTCCGGTTTGACCACAGGAGTCGGTTCTGCAGCGGCTGCGGAAACGCCTTCCGCCAACTGCGTCCCGCCTCCGCCGCGCTGTTTTCTACGCGTGCGGCGCGGCATCCGGTGCATGTAGCGTCCACCAGGCTCGCGCACGCTCGCGCTCCGCTCCCGCCCTTCGGTCTCGCCCGTTTGAGCGGATTCCAGCGTCTCCTCGCCGTGGACCGCAACACTGCTCTCGTTTTCAAGTCCGGCAGGTTCTTCGGGATCGCGAACGGGATCGCGGTCCTCTTCAGCAGGATCATCCAAGTCGATTGGCAGGAAGGCATCTTCCAGGGTGTCGGGAATATCATCCGCAGCTTCAGTCTCAAGCAACTCGGTCGGGATTGCCGACGGCTGAACTGAGTGGTCCGTGCTGCCTGATCGAGTTTCTTCGTGAGTCTCCGGCTCCAGTGCGGCTGCTGCCCCGCCGAAGGGTGCAGAATGTTCTTCCGCTTCCATAGGCGCAGTCTCAATGGCCTGCTCAACCACGGGATCTGGAACAGACGGATCGTCCTCTATCCAACGAGCTTCGATGCGTCGCGATTCGGCGGCGCTTTCCTCCGGGTCCGGCACGGAGTCTTCGCCCGACTTGGTGTACTTGGCGAGCGACTCGCCAGGCAACATCGGAAACTCATACTCCTCTACTGCCCGTTCCGTTTGGACTGCGGGCGCGGACTTCAGCGGTTCGGTGGCCTCCGTGGCCTCGGAAGCATACTTCGAGTCAGGAAAACCACGGCCCCGATTGCGTCGTCGTCGTGATCTCCTTCCGCGCTGGTCGCGGTCGATCGCGTCGTCCCGGCGTTCGCCAGCCGGGGCTGCGCTTCGTGGCGGGATGGATGCGCTCGCCGGAGCGGAAAGCGCAGGGTCAGGACCTCCCTCGGGAGCATCCTCGGAAGGTAGTAAGGCGGGCTCATCCAGAGTGCCGCTCTCGATCACCGCTTCCACAAAGACGATCTTCTCGGGCCGTTCAGCTTTCTCTGGTCTGACCTGTTTCTCTTCCTTGGCAGGGAGGATGCGATCATACTCGTCGTTCTCTTCGAAGAAGTCCGAGACATATAGGAACGTGTCGCGCTCGAGACCGAGATCTACGAAGGCGGACTGCATTCCGGGCAGCACCCGCGTCACGCGTCCTTTGTGAATGCTCCCGGCCAGCGAATACTCATTCGCGCGCTGGAAGAAAATCTCTACTAGCTGATCATCCTCGAGAATCGCCACTTTGGTTTCGTGGCGGTTCGCCGAAATCACCATCTCTTTACTCATCGCTCTAACTCTCCGCGTGTTTTAGGTCGCGGGCGGAGCGCTAGGAACAAAGTGGGCAGCGGAAGTTCCAACCAGCCGGGTGATCGCCTTGACCGTTTGCCCGGCGCGCGCACGAACATCTTAGGGCTCTAGAGTGGAGTTCAACTGCAACACCCTTGGAGCGCTGGAATCTTTCTGGGTTGGGTCCACGGATCAAAGACCGTGTAAAGCCCGCTTACCCTCAATCTCCCTAACAACCGGCCGTCTCACGACCGCTTCAAAAATCAATTTACGAATCGCCGAAGCCGCACGTTATTCACGAGCCCCAGCATTAAAAAAATCGACAGCGTGTTGGACCCCCCCGAACTCATGAGCGGCAGCGGGATCCCGGTTACGGGCATCCTGCCCACCACCATGCCTACATTCACGAGAACGTGGAAAACCAATAACGCAGCCACTCCCATGCACAAATACATGCCAGCCCGGTCAGGAGCTATTTGCGCGTTCTGAACGATCTGCATCAGTAACAAAAAGTACAGTCCTAAAACTACAACCACACCAACAAATCCGTGCTCCTCGGCAAACGCCGAGAATATAAAATCAGTATGCGGCACCGGAAGGAACCCGTTTTGAGTTTGCGAACCCCGGGTGACTCCGCGCCCCCAGAGCGCGCCGGAACCGACGGCAATCTGAGACTGGATCACTTGATAGCCGCTTCCTTTTGGATCCGAACTGGGATTTACGAAGCTGACCAGCCGGGCCCTTTGATAGTCCTTCAGAAGATAATCCTTCAAGAAAAAGTAACCCAGCGGCAGAACCAACGCGATGATTACGCCAATAGCCGCTGCGTGCTGCCATCGCAAACCCGCTAGAAAAACACCCACGATTAGGATCGGGAGATAAGTGAGCGCGGTCCCCAAGTCCGGCTGAGCCATTACCAGCAACATTGGCAAGCCGACCAATCCCCCCAGCTTGAACAAATCGGACAATTCCAATTGCTCGGTCTTAATCTCCGTCAAGAAACGAGCTACAAGCAATACTATCACCAGTTTAACGAATTCCGAAATCTGGAGTTTGAAGCTGCCGTAGCCAATCCACCTCCGCGATCCGAAGATTTTCGTGCCCACCAGAAACGTTGCGATCAGGATGACCACCGACCCCGAGTAGAGAATCGGAACCTGGGCAAGCAGCGTGTGGTAATCGATCAGAGTCGCAAACCACATGATCACCACCGAGACCATGATGTACATTACCTGTTTCCACCAAGCGTCGCCCCACTTGGTATCGTGCGTTGCGCTGAAGATTTGTAACACGCCCATTGAACAAATCGCCAAGGCAAGAACGAACATGGGCCAATCAAAGTCGCGAATCGAGCGGTAGCTCGCCATTAATTAACCCCTCCCGATGCAACGGCTGGAACCTGCAATATGGTCGGATGCTCGAAGCCGTTCACCGCCTCTACTTGGGTCTTGCGTCGACCAAGCCTGGCCTGCTTGTCGAAATAGGCCTTCATGACGTCGCGAACAATGGGTGCCGCGTTAGGGCCGTGCTCTCCGTTTTCAAAGAGCGCCACGATGACGATTTCGGGAGCCTCGCGCGGCGCGAAGCCGACGAACCAGGCGTTGTCCTTCATGCTTTGGCCGAGTTTGGTGCCTTTCAAGAGCTTGTTCGAGGCAAGCTGGGCCGTGCCTGTTTTTCCGCAAACATTGAGACCGGGGATCAATGCCGGCCGGCCCGTGCCCCCTTCGTTCACCACTCCGTACATTCCGTAAATTACCTTCTGCACGTTATCCGGATTGAGATTGGCCTTGCGAGCGGGAGCCAGCCGGGTCGGTTCCTTCGCCAAGTGGGGAGTATTCCAGGTTCCTCCCACGGCAATGCCGCCGATGGCCGAGGCGAGTTGCAACGGAGTTACCGCGACCGCACCCTGGCCGATAGACACTGAAATAGTCTCGCCAGCGTACCATTTCTCACGGAAGAGCTTGTTCTTCCAGCGGGTAGAAGGCATAATGCCCTCCGCTTCATGTGGGAGATCGATACCGGTCCGGTGGCCGAACCCGGCCATCTCGGCATATTTCGCGATCTTGTCGATTCCCAATTTATTACCGACGTTGTAGAAGAAAACGTCGCAGGATTGCACGATGCCTTTGTGAAGATCTACCGTGCCATGCACCTTGTGGCAATGGAAATAGGTGCCATAGAAACTCGCCCCGCCCCCGCAGCCGACGTGGAACGTGTCGTCGATAGTGTCCGTTTCGAGCCCTGCCAAAGCCACAATCGGCTTGAACGTCGAACCAGGCGCTTGCGTGCCTTGGATCGCCTTGTTGAGCAGAGGATGAGCCGGGTTCTTGAGCAGATCGTTCCAGTCCTTGGTTCTGATCCGGGTCGCAAAAAGATTCGGATCGTAGGCCGGGCGGCTTACCATCGCCAGCACTTCGCCATTTCTGGGATCCAGCGCAACCACGGCGCCGCGCTTGTTTTCCATCGCCAGTTCAGCCACTACCTGAAGATCGAGATCGATGGTAAGTTCGAGGTTCTTCCCAGGTTGGTCGGGCTTGCTCTCCAGCACTTGCCGCTCGTTGCCCAGATTATCTACTTCCACCTGCCTTTTGCCGTCCACGCCCATGAGAATGTCGTTGTATTGCCGTTCAATCCCCTCCTTCCCGATCACGTCACCTGGATGAAACTTTGCGAATTCTTCAAGATTCAGTTCCACGTCGCTGATCTCTCCAACGTATCCGACCACGTGAGCCGCTAAGCCGTCCTTGGGGTAAAGGCGCCGCTGTGCGACGATCAAATCCAACTCAGGGAAGGTGTCGGGATCGCGGTGCGATTCGACGAACGCAAGTTCTCCCGTGGTCAATTCTTCCTTGATCACAAGCGGGATATATTTAGGCGCGCTGAATCGTCTGACCCGGTTCACCAATGCTTCGTATTCAATATCCAAACCGTCAGCGATTCCCTTTAAGTGTTCTTCTTTCAAATTTTCACGAGAGATGATGGCGCTGTACGACGAATGATTGTCGACGATCACGCGCCCGTCGCGGTCCATTATTTTTCCCCGAGCTGCCAGCACCGGGGTAGACTTTATCCGATTCTGCTCGGCGCGCAGGTAATATACCTCCGGATTTCGAATCTGGAGATCCCAGAATCCGGTTAGCAGGAAAAGGAAGACGCCAACGGTTAAATATTGAAAAAAAGCGATTTTCGCCGAGGCGAATTTTGGGTCGTCCCGCAGAAGCGGTTTGGAGGACAGCCGTTCTTGTTCGCGATCGGTTTGCAGGTCCACGGCAGACTCTCTAAGTATGAGGCGTCACCTTCAGTTTATCCAACAATCTAAAAAGGGGCAGCGCGACGGCGGCATTCAGGACTCCAAACAACAGAGTCTGTTGAAGATCGAAGTTGACTAATTGGCCGAGCAGGGCCCGGGTCAGCACCCAATAAAAGAATTGGTGGAAGGAGTAGAAGAAGAAACCAAGAATGAAAGTTAGAATGGGATTTTCGGTATCAAAGCGCATCCCCACCGATGCGGCGAAGTAACCGACCAGGGTTTTCACGATCCCGTACATGCCGATTTTTTGGTTTGAGAGAGAATCCTGCAAGAGTCCAATTGCCGCGCCATATAGCAGCGACGAGATGGGTTCGCGGCGGGTGAGCGCGAAGTGCATGGTTATCAGGAGTGGCAGTTCGAGATAGGAGAGAAACGGAAAAAATCGCGGAACGTAGACCTGAAAAAGAATCGCGATCAGCGGAACTACGATCAGAATCAGCGGTCGAAAACGGGATTTGTCTTTCCTCCGGGAAGAGTCGGCGAGCAGACGCTCACTGTAATCGTTCATTGTCTGTGGGGCAAGCTTGCCTGCCCAATTTGGACACGCCGGCTTGTAGCGATTCCTTCACGGCTTTCTGGGGAGTTTGGGTTGCCCGAATTCGTCCAACTTGGGTTCCCTGCGAGGCGGCGCAGCAACTGTCGGCTCGTTCGGATCGGCGTCGGTTGGATCGGTAATCAGCAGGGGTATTGTCGGCTTGGGCCTGGGAAGCACCGTCGGACTGCGGGGTGGAACCGGCTCTTCCAAGGCAGGTTTGGCCTTAGGTTTCACGACTGCTTCCGTTGCGGGTCCCTCTGAAACGACTGGTACGGGCTTAGTTACTGCGGGCGTTTCCCTCAGCCCCGGAAGTTTGCTGAAGTCCGGGGGAGTGGACGTATACGGGTTTTGCCCATAAGCGTGATGCTGGGCTTCGCCCACCTGCTTGTACTGCTCCTTCAGCCGATCTGCGTCCGTGGTCAATAGGCCGGACGTTTGAGAACTCGCTGGATTCTCCTGCGAATCTGGCGGCGGAGGAATCAGCTTAATCCCGGGCGTTGATATCTCCACATCTGGAATCGCTTGGTGCACGGATTCCAGAACGATGAGCACCTCCTCGAGTCCGCCTTGAAAACCGCTTGGTGTGACGTAGATTTCCTTCAAGTTCCGCCCGCTGCGAACGGCGGTCACTTGGCCGACCGGAAAGCCCTTGGGGAAAATGCGATCATCCCCCGAAGTGTAAAACCATTCCCCGGTCTCGATCTTTTCTTCGTTCTGAATGTAATCGACCAGCACGGTGCCGTCGTGCCCCTGGCCTTTGAGCGTGCCGTGAACGCGGTTTTTCTGAGAAATTACGCCCGCCCCGAAATTTACATCGGTGATTAGCAGCACCAGCGCAGCCGTTGGGTATGCCGCAACAACTTTGCCCACGATTCCGTCGGGCGTTACGACCGCCATGCCGCTTTCAACGCCGCTGCCGGAGCCCCGGTCGACAAATACGACCTTAGAATTCGCCCCGGTGCCGTTTCCGATGATCCTGGCGGCCAGAGTTTTCGAAGGCGATTGAGTTTGAAACACGCTCAAGGCACGGGCCCGGTCGGCGGTGGAGAGTTCGGTCCGCAGATATTGATTGTCCAGCTTCAATTGCCCGATCTCTTTCCGAAGCTTATCGTTCTGCGAGCGCGTGTTGATGAGAACGAAATAATCCTCGACGAAACCCCACGTGTTTCTTCTGACTACTTCCAGGATTCGTTCGACGGGAGTGACCGCAGTTACGGCCCAAAGGCGCAGCAACGGAACATCTTTGCTGGTTTTCACTTGGTAGGCGATGAGCAGAAGCTGCGCCACAACCACTACCAGCAGCGCTGTCAGATTCCTATAGCGGTTAAGTAAAAACTCCATAACAGCCGTGTAGGCCCGACCGACCTACTCAATCGCCACGCGCCGAAGGAGCTTGAAATCCGTCAGCATCTTTCCAGTACCCAGCACAACGCTTGCCAGAGGATCCTCGGCGATCGAAACCGGCAATCCCGTTTCCTCGCGAATTCTCTTATCCAGATTTTTCAGCATGGCGCCGCCGCCGGTTAGAACGATGCCCCGGTCGCTAATGTCGGCGCTTAACTCCGGCGGGGTTCGTTCCAGCGCCACCCGAATCGCATTCATGATGGTAGCGACGCATTCGCCGAGCGCCTCGCGGATTTCGCTGTCGTCGATCGTGACGGTCTTGGGCACGCCTTCTATCAAGTTCCTTCCCTTGATTTCCATCGTGATCGGCTTGTCCAAAGGATATGCCGACCCGACCGTAATTTTTACGGCCTCAGCGGTGCGCTCCCCGATCAGCAGGTTGTATTTGCGCTTTAAGAACTGCATGATGGCGTCGTCCATCTCGTTCCCTGCTACGCGAACCGAGCGCGAATACACGATGCCGGAAAGAGAAATCACGGCGACGTCAGTGGTGCCGCCCCCGATGTCCACCACCATGTTCCCGGATGGCTCCGTGACTGGCAATCCGGCGCCAATCGCCGCGACCATGGCCTGCTCCACCAGATGCACTTCGCTCGCCTTGGCTCGATAGGCTGAATCGATTACGGCGCGCTTTTCCACTTGCGTGATTTCGCTCGGCACGCCGATGACGATGCGGGGATGGACGAGGACCTTGCGTCCATGCGCCTTCTGAATGAAGTAATTCAGCATGCGCTCGGTAACCTTGAAATCCGCGATCACTCCGTCTTTCATGGGACGGATGGCGACGATGTTGCCGGGGGTTCGGCCCAGCATTTCCTTGGCTTCCTTTCCGACGGCTTCAACCTCTCCGGTGTTCTTGTTAATGGCGACAATGGACGGCTCATTGACGACAATGCCCTTGCCCTTCGCGAAGACGAGAGTATTGGCGGTTCCCAGATCGATTGCCAAGTCCGATGAGAACAGGCTAAAAAGAGAGCGAACGTTCATGGATCGGTTGTTTCAGTTCCTTATATTCGAGCCCTAAATCCCAGCTTTCGGGCAAACCACGTGCGGTCGTTCGGAAGAAACCGGCAAATCGGCAGGGATGGGCTCGGGACAGTCCTTCACGAGCGTAACATACTTCTTACTAGCTGGCATGCCTTGTTATGGTTAAGCCCAATCGCCGCTTTCATTTGCGCGAATTTGGCTAACGAAAGATTCAACCTACGATTGAACAGACCTTGAGTTATAAACTGGATGTTGGTGCTAACACGGCGATCATTTCTTTCAAGCACGATAGCGCTTTCGACCGTGGCCTGCCGTCCGCGCAAAGCTTCGGGCTACCCGGGATTCGCCTTTATCGCGAACGAAGACGGCGAAGCTGTCGCCGCAGTGGATCTGAACGTGTTCGCCGTGGCCAGACACATTCGATTGCAGGGCCGCCCGACCGGGGTTATCGCTCATCCCCGACTTCCTCTCGTTCACGCCTTAACGCCCGAGAACGGCACCCTGCACGAGATTCGCTCCGATACGCTGGCATTCTCTCGCAAGATCACGCTAGCCAGCACCGCGCTCTCGATACGACTCTCCTCCGATGGAGGTCATCTCTACATCCTCTGCCGCCAGCCGCGTGCCTTGATTCGCTTTGCAGTGGAAACGTTTAGGGTGGACTGGCAGGTGCCGCTTCCCGCCGATCCGGTTGACTTCGATCTCGACCCTCAGGGCAATATCGCGGCGGTGAGCTACGGATCGCACGCGGCCATCGGCATTTTCGAGACAAGCAGCCGGGCGGCAGGACCCCTGATACAGGCCTCTGGCGAAATCGGCGCAGTCCGTTTCCGGTCGGATTCGCGCGCTCTCATCGCGGCGAATCGCGGAGATCGCATGCTGTCGGTCTACCAGGTTTCCAATCGTCAACTGATCGTCAATTTGCCGCTGGCCGTGCGCCCCGATCATCTTTGTTTTAAAGCGGATGGTGGCGAGCTGTTTGTCACAGGGGAGGGTATGGACGGCGTAGTCGTGGTTTCTCCGTTCTACACTCCGCAGGTGTCTGAAACGGTGCTCGCAGGGCACGCGCCCGGGGCAATGGCCGCCTCCGTATCGCGAACGGCGGCACCTCAGTACCTGTATGTTGCCAACCCTAAATCTGGGGACGTGAGTATTTTAAATATTGCCAAGCGCCAGGTGATTGCTGTTACCGCTGTCGGGTCGGAGCCGGGCCACATCACGATCACGCCAGACGATCAATACGTGCTGGTGTTGAATCAGGGTTCCGGGGATATTGCGGTGATGCGAACGGCCAACATCACTCGGGCGACGACCGATTTTAAGCGTGCGCGCAAAGGCCCGTTATTTATGATGATCCCGGTGGGGTCGAAGCCGGTGAATGCGTCCGTGATGACGATCTAGCTTGGACCTGGAAACACCTGAAAAGCTTCACGCCAACCATCTTAAACATTCACGCCCCCAAATTGAGTCTCCAGGAATTGCCAAACGCCGAGGGTGGATACCGCCCAGTCTTGACTTTTAAGGGAATCCGAATCCGGCCTCATCTTCTTCGATCGTGAAGGTGTTGTACGCAGCCCGTGCTTTGACTATTTTGACTTCGTTCGGGTATCCTCTGAGCCCCTTCAATCTTTCGCCGTGTGTAGGCATTCGCTCGCCCGGCGATGACCTCCTTAAGTCGAAGGTCATTATCGAAGCTCTTGAAATAGTGATCTCCGGTCTTTTGGGTAAGAGTTGCAAAGACCCGAATCTCTTCCTCATAGGCCCAGTGTTCAAATTTTGTGTACACCAGACGCAATACCGTTTCCCTGTCTAGCTCTCGAATTCCATGGGCTGTTCCACATATTGGACTGCCCGTTGGTGTTCGTTTGGCAGTTTAAAAGCGAGCAAAAGCCTCTATGACGGTCCGCGTAATGCGCCCAAAGAACCGGACTGTGCCAGTTCCGACTAAAGCAGAGCATCCCGCCGTACTCCGCAAGACTCTGTTTGTTGGCTAAGAAGGCGCTTCGCAACTCCGGGTCTGACAAATCTAGCCCGGAGGCCATATTTGCCAGAAAGGAATTTATAAGCGAGCATTGTTTTCAGTTTCAATGACCACTTGATCACCGCTGCAGGAAAACAGGTTTAAACAAGAGCCAACTGCTCTTCCGTGGGTTCGGCTCAACAGTACCACGGCTCATTCAAATACGGGACCGCCGCCCGAGGCATCAGGGTGAACTCGTCCGGTAGCCGCTCCCCGTTCGCAAGGTCCCAGAACTTCCCAAATATCTCCCGTCGCGACCCCTTTCCGGCCGCAACTTTCATCGCGGACGCCGCCACTTCGTCAATCGCCGGTACAGTGTGACTCCAGCGGTGCAATAGAGCCGGAGCATCGTATCCTCTCAGCACTGCCTGGACATCGTCCAGCTCCAACAGCAACGATCCAGCCGGGATCAACAGGCGCAACGCCAGTTGGACCGGACTCACCGCGTCCACCAAATCTAATTCGAGCAGCACCTTCAAGAGATGCCGGTAGCTCTCAAGCGTCGTCCAAGGAGTGAATGGAATGAAAGTCGGGGCTAGCGCCAAGTCCAATTTCCGAAACTCGTGCACGACCTCGATGAAATCGTCGCACGTGTGTCCCTTATCTAGCTTCCGAAGCACGTCGTCATCCAGCGATTCCACCGCGCTAGTCACGAAAAGGCAGCCGGTGTCTCTTAGCACCGGAAGCAAGTCGCGGTGCTTGCGCAAGTGCTCGATCTTAATCGTCGCGTCGTAGGTGACCTGCGGAAACTCGCGATGAAGCGCTTCCATCAGCCGTCGGGCATGCCCCGGTCCATTCAAGAAATCAGGATCGCCAAACGTGATGTGCTCCGCTCCCGAGGTTACTTGCCTCCTGACGTCCTCCAGCACCACCTCCTGCTGCACGACTCGAAATGTGCCCTTGTAAACCGGAACCACCGGGCAGTGTCGGCACATGTGCTTACAACCTCGGCTCGCCTCGGTATACCCGGCTAAGCGGGATAGCCCATTCACTTGAAGCTGAGAGTAACGGTTAGGGGCGGCCAAATCCGAGCGGTCGGGCACGATAAAACGAAGCCGATCCAAGGAGACTACCGGCGGGAGCGAAACCGGTCCTCCTCGCCCTAACTCTTCCGCCAACCGGACTAGACCCGGCTCGAATTCGCCCCCCAGTATAGTTCCTACCCCGAGTTCCCGCAAATACGAAGAGTTTAAGGGAGCGTAGAGACCATAACAGCAAAGGTGCGCTTCCGGTGAGATTTGCCGCACCTTGGGGAGGGCTGCAATCGCTAACCGGGCAGCAGTATGCATCGGCAAATAGAATGCGATCAGCCTGGCATCGCCCCACCCGTTCTCAGGCAAGCGATCAATACTGAGATCCAGGCATTGTACCGAGTGTCCTGCCGCCCGCAGCCACGCCGCTGGCGAGGCGAGTCCAAAAGGCTGCCTTCCCAACTCGTAGGTGGAGATTAAAACCAAATTCATGGCGAGACATTTCATTATCCCCAAAAATATTTTCAGTTTTCTTTCAAGCTCACAACCTATTCCTTTCCATACAAATAGAGTAGATCTTCAATGTTGGAGATACTATTAATAGGTCATGAACGTACTGAGAGTACTAGACACGGAACTCTATTAAAAGTAAGATTAGGCGTCGAAGAAGTATCAGGAACGCATTTGCCTTGAAAGCAAACGACTCGTTCGAAAGGTGGGTCCTCGTGTCCTTATCCGTTCGGTTTGTTGTACCTCCGCTTTCAGAGGCTGTTCAGCCCCTGAATACATCGCCAGAAGAGCGTCTAGATGAGCTTCTCGATAACTTCTGGTCAGGCGATCCCGCTGCGCTCCAGGAACTTCGTCAGAATCTTGCTGTAGGGCTGCGGTTCTTTCTGAAACGCAAGCTCGGTACGCGAAGCGTGCAACAGGGAGTTGACGACCTGCTGGATGCGGGGATCTCGGCTTTGCGCGCTGGTTCTATCCACTCTGGGGCAGAGCTTACTGGCTTCCTTCGCATCGGGATGAAAGCTAAACTCGACCAATCGGCGGCAACATCAAAGTTAATCGTCCCGATTGATAAATCTCAGATTCGCACGATGAAGCGGGCGCTATCCCAATTTACCTCGCGCGATCGGGAAGCCGTGGCGCGCTTCAGCGAAGGCCAGCATCCCGACCTTATTTGCGCCGATTTGGGGCTGTCTCGGGCGGATTTCTCAGAGCTGGAGGTGCGGCTGAAGTCGCGCTTTGCCGAATTGGTCGGACAGTCCCGTCATTAGTCGACAACCTCTACCGGGCGGCCTTGGCCCGATTCGCGGCTCGCACCTCCTTGATAATGGGGCCGTAGGCTTCTTTGTCGAAGGGCGGACAACCAGCGGGCCATTGACCGAGCGGGTGATCCTTTTGCCGCATCAGGTAAGTGCAGTAAGTGAGCGTCTTGCACACCCGCCGTTCCTCCAGCACACCTTTCTCTAGCGCATCCTTGGCGAACTCCGGGTAAGCCAGCGCGTTGCGTCCCAAGCCGACAAACCGGATGTTCCCATCGGCAACATTCCGGGCTCCGGCATTGATCGAGTAGATCTGGAGCCAACTATAGCCCGTCCCCACCATCGGCAGATCTGGAAAGGCGCGCTGCAATTCGCCCGCGATGCGAAAATGCCGATCTACCCCGTACAGCGGATGCTCCGGCTGTTCGTAGTTCCCCTCGTCGGGCGCTTCAAAGGGGCGGAGAATGTGCGGGTTGTAATAAGGGCAGGCGAGCGACACGTTGAGCAGTTGCAATCCCCAGTCGCGAAACCAGCCGATGGCCTGCTTTACTTCGGTTAAATCTTCCATCAAGGGATTGTCTCGATTCACGCCCCACCCGTGGGGATAAGGCGTCGTGTATTCCAAAGGAACCCCTGCCGGCACGGAGTAGGGAACGCTATCGAAGCAGCCCAGTCGCATGCACAGCATGAGTCTACCGCCAAACTCGGCCTGCATCTTCCCGAGCACATTTCGAATTAACCTGGTGCGATTCTCAAGCGATCCCCCATAGCGGCCGTCACGCTGCTTCGCCCCCAGCAGCTCGTTCAACAGGTATCCGTGGGTCACTTTTAAATCGATGGCGCGGAAACCGGCTTGCACAACCAGCCGCGCCGCGTTCACGAAATCGTCTTCCAGCCGTTCCAAATCATCGTCCGAGATCACCGGGTAATCGGGAGGGGTGTTCGTCCTCTGATTGATCAGCGGGTTATGATAGGCGATGATCCGCCTGGGCACGCTGTAACGGCCGGAATGGGTGAGCTGCACGGGTGCGAGCAAATCGTCGGACGATCCCCAATGTTCGCGATGGACCCGGCGAATCATATCGAGCAGACGCGCATAGTCGTCGACGTTGTCTTTGGTAATCCAAAGCTGCCGCGTGTTCGCGCGGGCGTCCGGTCGAACCGCTGTCGCTTCAAACCACAGCAGCTTGGCTCCGCCCCGGGCAAAACGTTCGTATCGACGCCAAGTCAGTTCTCCAGGTCGCCCGTCGAGCGTGCCGTCGCAGCCTTCCATAGGATGAATCGCGAGCGAGTTTCCCACTTCCATCGGGCCAACCTGCACCTTGCGCGCCAGGATGGATTTGACTTGCTCCGGATCGGGTTCGAAATAAACGTGAGATGTCCCCAGGCTGCTACAGTTTTGCTGCAGCTCGCTCAGTGTTTTGTAGGTAAAGTGTTTCATCTTCCTTTTCGAAGCGCGGCAGCACGGCAATCGCCAGCGCACCCAGCATCGCAAGCGCAAAAACGGTCCCCATTGGGATCGTATAGCTGCCATAGTGCTCTTGCAGCCGAGCGACGAAGTAGGGGAACCAGGTCTGTCCGATGGTGTTCACGGGCAGGATTACCGCCATCGCCCTGGGCAGCGAGTTGACGCCGAACTGTTCCGCCGCCATCAACGGGATCAGCATGTAATCCGCTCCCATGGCAAACCCGAACAGGATCGCGAAGGAAAGCGGAGTGCCCGGCGGCTTCACCATCAGGAGCAGCGGGATTGTGGCCGCAACGATGAAGTAGGTAGCGGTCATCACCCACTTCTTCGAGAATTTGTCGGCGAACGCTCCAATTGCAAGGCGTCCTACGATGCTCGCCACCAAAATTATGGTCTGCGCCGCGCTCCAGGTTCCGTCCAGTTGAGCTCCTTTCTGAAAACCTGCATCCAGAAAGACGAATTTCATGTGCGAGTTCACGGCCCCGATGGAACCTATGGAACAAAAGCTCCCCAGCAGAAGAAGCCAGAAGGAAACACTGCTCATCAATTCCTTGAAAGAGCGGGATTTTACGCTGAGTTCCTTAGGCGGCTCTGCTGCCCCGTCTGGATATTGTCCGACATCGGCCGGGCGATCCTTCAAAACGAACCAGGCCACGGGCCATGCCAGGAACATAAGCGCTCCGAGCACCATCAGCGCGGTGTGGAAGCCGAAGTTGCCCGTCAGGATTTTGACGTTAAAAGCGGCCAGCGCACCGATGATTCCCACCCCGACATACACCATGCCCATCGCCTTGCCTCGATTGGCTCGAAACCAATTGGAAACTACTATCTGATGGGGAATGGGGCCGGAGAGGATGTACCCGATGGTGTAAACAACCCAGAGTAGATAGTAGACCGCCAGCGACGATCCCATCAATCCGAAGCCCGTGAGGGCAACGAACGTGAGCCCCGTGCCGATGAGAATCAGCTTGCGGGGGCTGAAGCGATGAATGAGAAGGGGTCCGGCCCAGATGGTCAGCAGCGCGGCTATGGGGAACCCGAGGGTGATCTGGGATCGCGACCAGCCGAACTCGCGCGCATAGTAGTCGTAGAAGAAGTCCTTGGTGTAGTAGGGCAGGCCGGTGGACAGGCCAAAAGTGACCACGCAGGCGAGTGTGATCCACCACCCGTAAAACGCTTTCTTCATTGCATCCTTTTATAGCAGATACGGACGGGGAGTGTAGTAGGATCTAATCACGCGAGGAGAACACATGATTAGCGCGGAAGTTATTAAGGGCGTTCAGGAGCTGCTGGAAGACCAGGGCGTGAAGCAGAACACCGGCGAGCGCTTCGCCGATTACGTAGCCAGGGGTCTTGGGATCACTGGCGCTCAGGCCGAGGCGCTGCTGACTGCTCTGCATGATGGCGCCGAGGTGGACGATGCGGTTCGCGCGGCTGGCATTGACGCTACCGTGGTGAATCACGATCTATTGACTCGGTTCGCCCGTGCGATCGGATCCACGCTAGGCAAAGCAGGTTTATAAAAGCTTATCCAACGTGATCGGCTGCATCGCGGTTGTGCGCTGAAAGTGAATAATTGGCGGGAAGACCGATCCGCGAGTGCGATCTTAACGGCCACCTCCCCCGAGATTATCCGCCAATCCCGCACTCACGGAGATCTGTTTGAAACTCTAACAGCGCGCTGGTTTCAAAGCCAGAACAATATGCCGAAGACTCCGGGTTTTCAACAGGTATTTCGCTCCGCTGCTCATACACTTAGGGCCGCCGCTTGTGGGAAACTTGTGCATAAACCCTTGACTAGATGAAATGTAACGGGATCGATTCCATCAGCGGCGAACACCTAGAGATTTCCTTCCAGTCGGTCATCGACGGAGTGGATCCAGTGCTCGCCCCCACCCTTGACGAAATTTACATTGCGCCGGGCTTTATCGATCTTCAGGTGAACGGATTCGCGGGCGTGGATTATTGCTCTCCCCATTCTCGGCACGATGAGATTGGCCGCTCCATTCGCGCCCAGTTTGAAACCGGAGTGACGCGTTTTTTTCCCACCGTAATCACAGGTTCGCCGGAGGATATGGCGGGCGCTCTAGCGAATCTCGCGGCAGCCAAGGAAGCAATTCCCGAAGGGGCCGCGATGGAGGCGTTTCACGTCGAGGGCCCGTACATTTCGCCAGAAGACGGCCCGCGAGGAGCGCATCCGTTGCGCTGGGTGCGTCCGCCGGACATCGGCGAGTTTCATCGCATGCAGGATTCCGCTCAAGGGCATGTCCGCCTGATCACGCTCTCCCCCGAATGGCCCGGTGCGGTCGCTTTCATCGAGCACGTTGTTTCCGAAGGCGTGGTGGTTGGCATCGGCCATACCAAAGCCACTACGGAGCAGATCCAGTCAGCCGTAGCGGCAGGGGCGACGCTTTCCACGCATCTTGGGAACGGTGCGCACGCGGTCCTGTCGCGGCACCCTAACTACATTTGGGATCAGCTTGCTGAGGATCGCTTAGCGGCAAGTTTCATTGTGGACGGCATCCACTTGGCGCCGGCTTTTCTAAAGGTCGCGTTGCGTGCAAAAGGAGTAGAGCATTCCGTACTAATAACGGATGCAGTGATGCCAGCCGGATGCGAGCCGGGCCGGTACAAGCTGGGCGAGGTGGACGTGGAACTCCACCGCGATGGCAGCGTGCGTCTGCTGGGAGGGACCCGTCTGGCAGGATCCGCTTTAAAAATGGACCAGGCCGTTTCCCTGGCAATGAAGATTGCGGGCCTGAGTTTGCGGGATGCGATCACGATGGCCACCCGCAATCCCGCACGCGTCGGGCGTATCGCTTCACGACAGCGCGGCTTGGCACCGGGCGAACGCGCCGACCTCGTCCGCTTCCGCCACGACAAAAAGCGAAGCGAGATCAGCGTGCTCGAAACCTACCTGGGGGGCACCAAAGTGTTCTCCGCACCGCCTACTTAATATCGAGGATCTCTTTTTCCTTAATTTTGGCCGCTTGATCCATTTTTTGAATAAAGCTGTCCGTCAATTTCTGGATTTCTTCGTGCGCCCGCCGATCGTCGTCCTCGCTGATCAGCTTGTCCTTGACGAGCCTTTTCACATGCTCGTTTGCGTCGCGCCGAACGTTGCGCAGGGCCACTCGATGATCCTCGGCGACGTGATGCAGCTTCTTCACTAAATCCTTGCGGCGCTCGGTGGTGAGAGGCGGAATCGGAACCCGAATCAGCTTCCCGTCATTGCCTGGGTTCAAACCCAGATCCGAGGTGCGGATCGATTTTTCAATGGGCGCGATTTGCGAGGTGTCCCAGGGCTGGATCGTGATAAGTCCCGGCTCGGGAACGTGCAACGTGGCGACCTGGTTCAGCGGCGTCGGCGTCCCATAGTAGTCGACCCGAATATTATCAAGCACGCTGATCGAGGCGCGGCCTGTGCGGATACTCGACATATCGTGCTGGAACGCAACTATGGCCTTATCCATGCGGTCCCGGGCAAAGGCGTCAATTTCTTTTACAGTTTGAAAAGTGTGGCCTGTGGCTGCTGCTGGTGGTTCGTTTTTCATGGCAACCCTTCAGTCTACCCGATTCGTTTCCGCTGCCCTGCTAACATTGAACCCAATGCGGCTTCTCACATGCCTCCTGCTCTGTTCCAGCGCCCTCGCTCAAGACAACGCCAACCTCGGCGATCGCGCCCGCCGCTATCTAATCGACCTTCTGAAACTCGACACAACCAACCCGCCGGGCAACGAAACACGCGTAGCCGACTATCTCAAACAAGTCGCAACCGCCAACGGAATCGCCTGCGAACTGCTCGGACCCGACCCGGCCCGCTTGAGTTTCATCGCTCGCATCCCCGCGAAAATCCGATCCGGCCAGCGCCCGCTGCTGCTCATGGCGCACAGCGACGTGGTTCCGGCGGACCGCTCCCAGTGGACCGTCCCGCCCTTCTCCGCCGAACTGCGCAACGGTTATCTCTACGGGCGAGGAGCTCAGGACGATAAGTCGCTCCTCGCCGCCGAACTCGCGGTGATGGTGGAACTCAAGCGCACCGGAGCTGCGCTCAAGCGCGATGTAATCCTGCTTTCCGAAGCCGACGAAGAGGCTGGCTCCTCGGGAATCAACTGGCTTACCCAGCATGCCTATCCCAAGATCGACGCTGAGTTTGCTCTCAACGAAGGCGGAGCTTCGCTCGAGACGCACTCAGGACAGCGCATCTTCCAAATTCAAACTTCCGAGAAAATTCCGACTCGCGTCGTACTCGCTGCGAAGGGCACGGCAGGTCACGGCTCGCTGCCCCGTCCCGATAATCCAGTCGTCCATCTCGCGAAGGCCATTGCGCGTTTGGCCGATTCCGATCAACCCGTCAAACTCAACACGACCACCTTGCGCTACTTCACCGAGATGGCGAAACTTCCTGACTCCGAGTGGCTGAAGCCCTTGCTGCCCAAGCTGGAGGACCCCAACTTCGCCATTAGCGCGGCGAACCAGATCCGCGAAAAGGACCCCGAGCTGAACGCTATGCTCCGCACTTCTCTGTCCCCTACCATGCTGCAGGCCGGCATGAAAATCAATGTCATCCCTAATTCAGCCACGGCGCAGATAGACGTTCGCCGGCTTCCAAACGAAACCCGCGAAGAGATCGAAATGCGCTTTCGAAAAATCGTGAACGATCCTGCGGTGGAGGTGACGCCTGCAACGGGCCAGGACATGCCTGCCACGGAGCCGAGTTCGCTAACCACTGCGCTGTATCGAGCCATGGAGCAAGTGTTCAGCCATGCGGCGCCCAAAGCCATAGTGGTTCCTTATATGTCGCGCGGCGCCACGGACGGTTCGTTTCTCCGCCGAAAAGGGATGGCGGTTTACGGGGTTCCTATCTTTGTTCGGGAGGGAGGAGAAAGCCGGGCCCACGGCAACGACGAGCGCATTTCGCCGGTTAACTTTGCGAATGGGACCGATCTTCTATTGAAGATCGTTCTGGCGGCCGCCGTGAATGAGGACCTTCGAGCCCAGTAGCTGCTCCAGCAGCGGAGTCTGAGGATACGGGTGGCCGGGATAGCGCCGGAATCCCTCTCCCAAATCAATCCCCGCAACCTGTCCCCGCTGGCGGGTCCAATCTTCCATGGTTTGCATGTAATCGTCGATTCCATGCTGCCGTTGAAGCCACTCGCGCTGGCTGGCATGCATCGCGAGCATGCGTCGTTTTACGTCGAATGTGGACTTCACATTCACCACGAAATGAGGCTCGATTGGGATGCCGAAGCGGTTCACGCCCGAGATGGAGTCCACAAAATAGAGATGCGGGATGGCGTTGAGAGCAAGCGAAGGTGTATCCGCGCGAGTCTCGTAGTTGGGAGCGGAAGCTCCGAAGCACGCATCGCGAACCAGGATGCTGGTGGCTTCATGGTCGCAATGATAATCGATCGGCGAGGCGGTGATTACTAGATTCGGCCTCGCCCACCGCAGCAACTCAGTCACTTTTCGGCGCGCCTCGTCGCAATTAAAAATCGCGAGATCGCGGAACTCTCCGCAACGGTACTCCGCTCCAATCACCTGCGCGGCTGCCGCAGCCTCCCCTCTTCGCACCGCCGCGATCTCGTCGGGCGGGAGTTCTGCGGAGCCGCAGTCTCCTGGCGTCATGCTGATAATCGTGATTGCATGGCCCAAGTCGCTCAAGAGGGCGAGGGTGCCGCCTGCCAGAATCTCCGCATCGTCGGGATGCGCGTGAATACATAAAATGCGGGCCACGAACTCTCCCTATCGTGCGCTGATTTGGATGGTCCAGCGCAGCGGACGCGGGGTCTCGTCAGGGAGCAAAGTTCGCTCGTCTCCCATGGCTTCCTGCATCTGTTCGGTGGTGAGGTCTTCAGCGGTTCGCAGGTCGGCGCCTCGCAAATCTGCTCCGCTGAAGTCTGTGCCGATCAGCCGCGCACCAACCAGGTTCGCGTTACGCAAATCCGCCCACCGCAGATCCGCCCCGGTCAGGTCGGCGAGAGTCAGGTTGGCACCGCGCAGGTTTGCGTGCCTCAAATCTGCCAACACGAGGCTCGCCCCGCGCAAATCGGCACTTGCCAAGTCTGGGCGGAAATCTGGATCTTGCGATCGCTCATCATTCCACTCATCTACATCGGCTCTGAGAGCCGCCAAGTTTTCGGGGTTGGCCATCCTTATTACAATAACTTAACCAAAGCCGGTACTTTTTATCTAAAATAAGGTTGTCGGGGAAGCCCGGCGATGAAATAGGCCAATTGAATTCAAGGTTACGTATTTGGCCGTGCACCTGCTCTAGTCGGCACATCGAAGTTGGAGCGTAGGGTTTCTACCTTCACATTTACGAGAGGAACACAATGTCAGGAAAGAATACCGCCGTGTATGGGATTTTTCCCAGCCAGGGAAGCGCTGAAGCGGCTGTGGATACTTTGAAGAACTCCGGTTTTCGAAATACGGATATCTCGGTTTTATTTCCAGATAACCAAGGCACGAAAGATTTCGGCATTTCGAAAGAGTCTAAGGCACCTGAGGGTGCCGCAACGGGCGGGCTCTCTGGGGGCGTGATTGGGGGCGCACTGGGATGGCTGGCAGGAATCGGAGCCCTGGCGGTCCCCGGCGTGGGGCCGTTTATCGCAGCGGGCCCGATCATGGGGATGCTGAGTGGAATGGGAGTTGGCGGCGCAATTGGCGGCTTGGCTGGTGCTCTGATTGGGATGGGCATTCCTGAGTACGAAGCCAAACGTTACGAAGGCCGGGTTCGCAAGGGCGGAATTCTGCTCTCGGTACACTGCGACAACTCCGACTGGGTGAAACGCGCGAAAACCATCCTGGAGCAGACCGGTGCCGAAGACATCTCGGCCGCCGGGGAAGCTGCTGCCGATTTTGCGACCTCGGACCGACCCATGGGGCGCAGCGAAATGTATCAAAAGGAGGGCAATTATGTCAGGTAAAAACGTGGCTGCATTCGGGCTCTATCCCGATCAAGCAACAGTCAGCGAGGCCGTCGACGCTCTAAAGCATGCCGGCTTCCGCAATACAGACATCTCGGTTCTTTTTCCAGAAAACCTGGGATCGAAAGATTTCGGGCACGAGAAGCACACCAAAGCACCCGAAGGTGCGGTCGCAGGCGCGAGCTCAGGGGCAATTTTAGGCGGAGCGCTGGGGTGGCTGGCGGGAATAGGCGCTCTTGCCATTCCAGGAATTGGACCCTTTGTTGCAGCTGGCCCGATCCTCGCCATGCTGAGCGGCATCGGCGTGGGAGGCACGGTGGGCGGGTTTACGGGAGCTTTGGTTGGCGTTGGAATCCCGGAATATGAAGCCAAACGTTATGAAGGCCGGATTCGAAATGGCGGGATTCTGCTCTCGGTCCATTGCGACAACTCGGACTGGGCCAAACGTGCCAAAGAGACCTTGCACCACACAGGTGGTGCCGATATCGCCACGAGCGGCGAGGCTAAAGCCGACTTCGCCGTGACGGAGAAGCCCCTTGCGCGCACCGCCGGGGATCGCGGAGTGCTGGATTCTTAAACCGAAGCCGGGCGTTTTCGCCCAATATAATCAGCATCGGTCATGATGCGTGGACCCACCTCGATGAGGCGCGGCAACATATCAAAGACCGCGCCTGGAGTCCACTCGCGCCCCGGTCGCGTTCGATAGCCGCTTTTGTTAAGCTCCGCTGCCACCGCTGAGAGCGATTGGTCTTTAACAATCAGCTCCAACATGCGAGTTAGAACCAACCGCTCCTGAGTATTGTCCTGCAGCCGCTGGCAGTCATCGCTCACCTGCGAACCGAAGGGCACATCTTCCCCCAGAGGGAGGAACTGAGTCACCGTTTTAGGAACGTCTCTTTCCCACTCTACAGCTACCAGTCGCCAGCCAGAGTCGAGTTTCTGACGAAAATAAGGATCGCTCGGCGTTGTAGCCGGGCATTCGCGAATTCGTTCTACGTTGGACAAATTACACCCCTGAAGGCCCATAGCAGTCCCAGTGCCGAAGATAAGTGTCCTATTATGAGCTATCGTGATCCAGCTCGGTGTTCGTCCGTGGGATCTAGTGTCCCACCACGCCGATCAGTGGACTGCTCGCGCTCGCATACAGCTTCTTCGGCATCCGCCCGGCAAGGAATGCGTGACGGCCCGCTTCGACCCCCAATTTCATGGCTAGAGCCATCCGCTCAGCGTCCTCGGCAGCGGCAATCGCTGTGTTCATAAGAATGCCATCGAAGCCCATTTCCATCGCGATTGCTGCATCTGAAGCGGTTCCCACTCCCGCATCGACGATCAAGGGAACATCCGTGATCATCTCGCGCATAATCCGCAAATTGGTCGCGTTCTGAATGCCCAGTCCAGACCCGATGGGCGCAGCCAGAGGCATCACCGCTGCCGCACCCGCGTCGATTAGCTTGCGGGCGTTTACCAGGTCGTCATTCGTGTAAGGCAGCACGACAAACCCCTCTTTCGACAACACACGCGTAGCCTCAATTAGGCCTTGATTGTCGGGGAAAAGAGTTCGCTCATCTCCGATCACCTCGAGCTTCACCCAATGGGACAGGCCCACCTCACGTCCAAGCCGCGCAGTCCGGATCGCGTCGTCCGCCGTATAGCAAGCCGCAGTATTGGGCAGAATAAAAAATTTGGAACGATCAATGAAATCGAGGAGCGATTCTTTTGAACGATCGGTCAGGTTCACCCTTCGAACTGCCACCGTGACCACCTCGGCTCCCGATGCGGAGTGGCAGCGCGCCATTTCGTGATGGCTTCGGTATTTCCCGGTACCCACGAAAAGCCTGGAGTGAAATTCCCGGTCGGCGATGCGCAATACGTCAGACATGCTTCTATTTTACAAGCTCGTAGTCGAGCGAAAAGCGCAGCCGTTCGGCGACAGGCGGATGAGTATAAGACCAGAACACGATAAGAGGGTTGGGGTTCGGCTCCTCCAGACCGTTCTCTCCTTCCACTTGGAAAGCTTGTGCAGCGGCTTGGCCGGGGTTGGGGACCAACCCGCGAATTGCTTCCAGCGAGTACACGTCAGCCTGATGTTCCTGCCAGCGGCTGTAAGCATTGGCTACCGGTTCGGCGAAGAAGCTCAATCCAAGCGCAAGCAACATGAAAACGGGCAGCGAACCCCAGTCGGAGATGCTCGCGATATTCAAGGACTCGCCCCATTTGGAAATGAACCACGGAACTGCGCGAGAGAAGATCAGCAGTCCTAGAAGCAGGCAAACAGATCCAAACGCCAGTCCCTTGGCGATGTGGCTCAGGACGTAGTGTCCGAGTTCGTGCCCGATGGTTGAGAGCAGCAGCGGGCCAGGCTCCTTTTCGATGATCGTGTCATAGAGCACCATTCTGCTCGAGGGCCCAATTCCGGAGAAGTAGGCATTGAGCGAATTGGTCTTTTGACTCGCATCCATTTCGAGAAGCCTCTCGGGAGGAATGCCCACACCGGCCCGGGCCAGCATTTGCTCGATGGGAGGGATCAGTTCGGGATGTTTCGCTGAGAGCGGGCGGAAGCTATTGAACAGCGGTTCCAGGATCAGCGGGTCGGCGTAAGCTGAGACAATCATGATCGGAATCGAAGCCAGCCAAGCATAGAGCCACCAGCGCCGGGGTTGCCTTCGCAGCAAAGCGTAAAACGGCAACAGCATGGCGACGGCGATCACCACTGAGATGATCTGCTCTTTCGTCCAGTCCCAAAACCAGGACTGCCAGCCCTGGATGGAAATGTGATACCGAAGCGAAATCGAGTGGCCGTACATCTCGGCAGGCAGATCGAAGAGGGCGACAAGCAGCACCATCGCGCTGACGATCCACAGGGGCGACATTCGGCTCATTCGGGGCACTACTCGCAGACGGAGGATCGCCACGAGAACGAGCACCGAAATCAGAAAGTCCCCAAAATGCAGCATGTTGCGGGCGTGCGCATACTCGATCGCTTGTATTAGTTTGTCCGGAGGCAAGGTGTAACTCTGGATGGGCTGCATGCATGGGGATTGTACAATAAGGCTAAGTGGATAAGCGAAGGATGTGCCCGAATTGCCGGGCGTTTATTACGACCGACGATAAGGTTTGTCCCTATTGCGATGTGCGAGTGGCCCCGAAAGCGGCCGAACGTTTGCAGGCTGGAAACTTTCTAGGCGGGCTGATTCCGCAGGCGCGCTTCACCACCGTGATGATCCTGCTGATCAACTTCGCGCTGTACATCGCGGACGCTTTGAATTCTGTGCCGATCATCAGGCACTACGGAGAGAGTATCCCATGGCCGCTGCTGCAAGGTGCATATTACAGGCTGGTGACTGCCGGTTTTCTGCATGGCAGCATTCTTCATATCCTGATGAACTCATGGGTGCTGTTCGATCTCGGGGCCGAGGTGGAGCAATTGTATGACACGCAGCGGCTCATCGCTTTTTACTTTGTGTCAACGGTGACCGGTTTTCTGGCTAGTTCGATCTTAGGTCCCCAGGCTATAAATGCGAGTTCAGTGGGATCGTCGGCTGGCATCTTCGGCCTCATCGGGGCTATGCTCGCTTTCGGAGTGACGGATAAATCGGCGTTGGGAGCGGCAGTCAAATCGCTATACAGCAGGTGGCTGATTTACGCGCTCGTGTTAAGTTTCATTCCTGGCGTGGACTATTGGGCGCACATCGGAGGACTCGCGGGCGGATTCCTAATGGGCGTTATCCTGATCACGCCGCGTGCGCGTTTAATGTGGAAGGAATCGGCGATCAAAGTCGGCGCGGGCGTATGCTTAGTTCTAACCCTGCTGAGCTTTGGCCGCCTGTTTCTAGCCTTAATGGCTCCGTCCGCTTGAAACCAACCCATCGCAAGCGATTCGGCCTCCTCCTCCAAGGCAAGTTTCGCAGGTTTTTCACAAATCTCGGCCCTGGCTTAATCACAGGCGCGGCTGACGACGATCCTTCCGGCATATCCACCTACTCGGTGACCGGGGCAGCCTTCGGTTACGCGCCTCTCTGGACTGCCCTTTTCTCCTTCCCACTCATGGCTGCCGTCCAGCTCATGTGCGCCCGCCTCGCCATGGTCACCGGTCGCGGTCTCGCGGGCTTGGTCCGGCTCCGTTATCCCCGTTGGGTTCTATGGAGCGCGTGCACTCTGCTCGTGGTCGCGAACGTCTTCAACATCGGTGCCGACCTCGGCGGAATGGCCGACGTCACCGAGTTGATGACCGGCATCAAGGCGTTCTATTGGACTCCCGCCTACGCCTTGCTGATCGTAGGCCTGCTCTTCTGGACCAGTTACCGCACTATCGCCCGCATTTTCAAGTGGCTGACGCTCGCCCTCTTCGCATATGTCATCGCCGCGTTTCTGGCCCATCCCGATTGGGCCGTAGTCTTTCGCAGCACGCTCGTCCCGCGCTTCGAATCGTCGGGACTCTATTGGGCAACACTGGTCGGCATATTGGGCACGACGATTTCGCCCTACCTCTTCTTTTGGCAATCCTCGCAAGAGGTGGAGCAGGAGATCGCCCAGGGAAAGTCCACCATCGAACTTCGCGAAGGAGCGACGGATCGGGAACTTCGCCGGTCGCGAACAGACGTAATCACGGGCATGTTTTTCTCGAACCTCGTGATGTATTTCATAATCCTCACCGCAGCCGCCACTCTGCACGCCCACGGAAAGACGACCATCGCGACCGCGCGCGACGCGGCCGAGGCCCTCCGCCCGTTGGCTGGGGATGGAGCATATTGGCTCTTCAGCATCGGTCTGATTGGCGCAGGCATGCTCGGCGTTCCGGTCCTCGCGGGCTCATGTGCGTACGCCATTGCCGAGGCAAAGGACTGGGTTGGTTCCTTGGACGTGCACCCGCCTCTCGCTCATGGATTCTACGCAGTGATCGGAGTCGCGATGGCGCTTGGACTCGGGCTGGGCTATTTCGCCTTTGACGCCGTCAAAATGCTCTTCTGGGCAGCCGTGCTAAACGGTGTTCTCGCACCCCCCCTTGTGATCCTCGTTGTGCTGCTTTCGAGCGACAAGGAGGTTATGGGAGAGCGACGAAACGGGCCGATCCTGAAAGGGCTCGGCTGGATTTGCGCAGCCGTCATGCTCACAGCCACTGTTATTATGTTTGCGACCGCTGGTTGACCGTCACTTGGCAAAATGATCGCGATCAAGCCCGTTATCCGCAACACCGCGCTCGATGCATACCGCGGCTTCGTGATGCTCCTGATGATGGCCGAGGTCCTCCAATTTTCACGGGTGGCCCGCAATTTTCCAGGCAACTGGATCTGGAGCGCCCTCTCCTATAATCAAAGCCACGTGCAGTGGGCCGGTTGTTCCCTGCACGACCTGATTCAGCCATCCTTTTCGTTCCTGGTGGGCGTAGCGCTTCCGTTCTCCATCGCAAGCCGCCTTGCCAAGGGCAAGACCTTCAGCAGTTTATTCGCGCATGCCCTCTGGCGATCCCTGATCCTCATCGCGCTGGGCATCTTCCTCCGTTCTACTCATGCACAGCAAACAAATTTCACGTTTGAAGACACGCTGACGCAAATAGGCCTTGGGTATCCGTTCCTGTTCCTGCTAGGCTTCCGGCCGGCGCGCTGGCAATGGATAGCTCTCGCCGTCATTCTCGTGGGCTATTGGCTGGCGTGGGCTTTCTACCCTGCTGGTCCAGCGCCTGACCCGAATTGGCAGCACAACTTTACCGGCTTCGCGGGCCACTGGAACAAGAACAATAATCTGGGAACCGCGTTTGATCAATGGTTCTTGAACCTTTTTCCAAGAACCAGTCCTTTCGTCGTGAATGGAGGCGGCTACTTAACTCTTAGCTTTATCCCGACTCTCGGAACCATGATCCTCGGACTAGCCGCAGGCCGCTGGCTCCGAGCCGACGCGCCCCGCATACCTACTAGACGCCTCTTAATTGCCGCTGCGATCGGAATCGCCGCAGGATTGCTCCTGCACTTCTCCGGCATCTGTCCGGTTGTGAAACGCATCTGGACTCCCAGCTGGACCCTCTTCAGCGGAGGCGCGTGCTTTCTGCTGCTGGCCGTCTTTCTTTGGATCATCGAGGTGCAGGGATACAGGAAGTGGGCCTTCCCTCTGGTAGTGATTGGCATGAACTCGATCGCGGCCTACTTGATCGCTCACTTGTTCGAGACTTTCATCGCCAGTTCATTCCACATCCACTTCGGGCCGAACGTATTTCAATTCCTTGGCAAGGAACTAGATCCTCTGATGCAAGGCATAGCCGTGCTTCTCGCCTATTGGTTCATCTTGTGGTGGATGTACCGCCGCAAGCTGTTCCTGCGAATCTGACCGTCCATGTTTACGTATGATTTACGCCACGCCTCCCGTGGACTGCTGAAGAACCCTGGATTCAGCATCGCCGCCATCGCGACCCTTGCACTGGGGATCGGCGCGAACACTGCCATCTTCTCCGTATTCAATACCGTATTTCTGACGCCTCTCGGCTATCCCGATCCGGATCGAATCGTTCGCTTCGTGCTCACTTCCCCCAGCGGTTCATCACCCTCGGCCTCGGTTGCTCTATTTAATCTGTGGCGGGGCGAGACCGACCTATTCGATGACGTCACCGGTTATAGCGGCGGCGGGTCCGCTATCAACCTTACCGGCGGGGATGAGCCTGAACAGATCAGGGGACTGCACGTAACCGCGAACTACTTCCGCCTCTTCGGCGCACCCGTCGAACGCGGCCGAACCTTCACTCCCGCTGAGGACCAGCCCCACGGACCTCGCGTCGTTGTGCTGGCTGAGCGCCTCTGGCGCCGCAGGTATGGAGGCGATCCCGGCATTGTTGGCAAGACCATCCAGCTTGGCGGCGAGCCGCACGCCGTAGTTGGAATCATCAAGACTGGGTTCGAATTCTATCCAACTCCCGACGTTTGGATCCCGCTTCAATTGGAGCCGCAAGGCACCGATCATGCCCAATTCTTCGTCGCCGCGGCCCGGCTCAAACCCGGAGTTTCGCTCGACGTGGCGAAGACGCGGCTGACGCTTACCGCCAACACGTTCCAGCGCTTGTATCCGGCTCAGGCTGCGATGCGTCCCCAGGGATTCTCGCTTCAAACGATGCCAGACGCGTTCGTAGTCGATATTCGATCCTCGCTTCTGATCCTGGCAGGGGCGGTCGGCTTTGTGTTGTTAATCGCATGCGCGAACGTTGCGAATCTGCAACTGGTCCGTGCCACTGGCCGGAAGAGAGAGATGGCGATTCGAGCGGCGCTGGGGGCCAGCCGTTCTCAACTGATCCGCCAATTGCTTGCAGAGAACGTGGTCCTGTCATTGGTCGGAGGTGCGGCCGGACTCGTCCTTGGCATTATCGGCCTTCGGGTGCTGCTCACATTCAGTCCCGCAGACATTCCGCGAATTGCAAGCCTTTCCTTCGATTGGCGCGTGTGCCTCTTCGTCGCTTTCATTTCGCTTGGAACTGGAATCCTGTTTGGACTCATCCCGGCTCTGGGCGCGACCGGTGACTTTCGCCAGAGTGGCGTGCGCTCCATTCTGGTGGTGGCGGAGGTTGCACTGGCCATCGTTTTGCTGATCGGAGCGTCTCTGCTGATTCGCAGTTTCGTCTCCTTGCGAGCAGTGAACCCCGGCTTCGACACACATCACGTCGTCACCATGCTGATGGCCTACTCCGGACCGCGCTTCGAGCGAACTGCCGGTGTAGCTCAAATGGTAAGCGCCGGAATCGATCGGATTAGTTCCATGCCCGGCGTTGTCGCGGTCGGAACCACCTGCTGCATGCCGCTCGAGGGCAGCTTCAACTTGGGCCTTACGATTCTTGGAAAGGAACCATCGGATGTGCCAACGATCATTGGCTGGACCAGCATCGCCCCCGGATACTTCGACGTTTTCAGGATTCCGCTGCGAAGAGGCCGCCGCTTCTCTTCCCAAGAGCCCGCGCCCGTGGTGATCGCGAACACTGCTTTGGTCAAGAGATTTTTCCATAATCGCGATCCGATTGGACAGCGCATCCTCATCGGCAAAGGATCCGCATTCGAAGAACCAGCCCGTCAGATCATCGGCGTGGTCGGCGACGTACGGGATGCCGGGCTTAATAGCGATCCCAGGCCGATGGTCTACGTTCCGGTCTCGCAAGTCCCCGACAAACTGACCCTCCTGAATTCCCGCAGCCTGCCCTTGATCTGGGTGGTGCGCACGCGCAGCGACTCGTCCGATCTGCAATCCGCGATCAAGACGGAGCTGCTGATAGCAACAGGTCTGCCCGCCGAACATCTGCAAAGCATGGACGAGGTGCTGGTGCGATCCACTGCGCAGGAAGCCTTCAACACTTTACTACTAGTCTTGTTCGGCATTTCAGCCGTGCTCCTCGCTGCGATTGGCATCTACGGACTGCAGGCGCATTCGGTGCAGCATCGAACCCGTGAGTTGGGAATTCGCATGGCGCTCGGAGCCGACGGGCGTGCGCTGCAGAACGCCATGATCTCTCAAGGAATGCGTTTGGTCGCCGCAGGCATGCTGATCGGGATTATCGCGTCGCTTGCTCTAACGCGGCTTATGGTGAGTCTAATCTATGGGGTAAAGCCATGGGACGCCCGAGTATTCATAGCGGCTCCCTTGATTCTCGGGACGGTGGCTCTCATCGCGGCTTGGATCCCAGCGCGGCGCGTGACCCGGATCGATCCGATTGCTTCCTTGCGGAATTTCCAGTAGACAGCTAGTGGATCGTACGCGTTTTTCGATTCATGTAATCCATCAACAGATACTCGCCTAAATTGTAAGGAGTGGTGAAATAGGCTTTCCCTCGACAAAGCTCCGTAACCTTCTGAACGAAATTAACCAAACCATACTCGCTCGCCAGCATGAAGGTGTTGATCAGGATGCCTTGCCTTTTGCAGCGGCTCACCTCTTCCAGCGTCTTGCCAATCACCAGTGGATCGAGTCCAAAAGCATTCTTGTAAATCCGACCGTCCTCCAAGGTAAGGGCTGAAGGCTTGCCGTCGGTGATCATAATGATCTGCTTCATGTCCTTCTTTTCCTGGTTCAGAATTCGCTGCGCCAGAATCAAGCCGTCGCGCGTGTTCGTATAGTACGGACCCACTTGCACCCGCGCCAGCTCGGACACCCGAAGCTCCTCGGCGCTATCGTGAAACAAGACGCAGCGCAGGCTATCGCCCGGATACTGGGTCCGAATCAGATGCGCCAGCGCGAGAGCCACCTTCTTCGCCGGCGTGAACCGATCCTCGCCGTAAAGAATCATGCTATGACTGCAATCCAGCATCAGCACGGTGGCGCAGGAACTCTGATACTCCGACTGGTGAACGTGCAGATCGCCGTATTCCAGGTTGATCGGAACCTGCAGGCCTTCGCGTTGGACCGCGGAAAAAAGCGTCGCGCTGATGTCGAGATTCATGGTGTCGCCGAACTCGTACTGTTTGGCTCCCCCGCTGGTTTCAACACCAGTCGCCAAGTCTCGCGTATCGTGCGATCCGAAACTCGACTTGCCCAGCGAGCCAAGAAGATCCTTTAGCGTCTTGAAGCCAAGCAGGTCAATGGATTTGTCGGTGACCTCGACCTTTACCTGACGGTCCGCATCTCCCTCGCCGCCAGGACCATTGGGCTGCATCGTGATGTAACCCTCATCGACGAGCTTCTGAACCAGCTTCTCGATCAGCCGGTCGACCTCTTCAGGCGACATCGCCTCCAGCGTTTTCTGAATGCGCTCCGCCTGCTCGGGATCGAACAGATCGCTCTGCTCGAGCGCGTGCTGAAGAGCTCTCTTGAGGTCCTCGAGCGTGTTCTGGTTCCACTCGCTGAACCCGTAGTATTGATTCTGAAAGCCGCTTTCCAAAAAGAAATCCGAGAGAGCTTTTAGGAGGTCTTCGGCGCTCAGGCCGAGGTCGTCTCCCGTGTATTTCGAGTATCGGATGGATTTCATGGCACGCCCTAATTGAATTGCCGCTTAGGACGCTGCCGCCCACCGCCCTCTTCTTTGTCTGGAACTTCCCGCTTGCGCTCGCCCGCCGTGAATGCCTGCTCTTCGTTGCGGTTGATCCGCCGATGGGCGTGCAGACCTTCGAGCACGAACTCCGCTGCGGACGCCCGCACAGCCGACGGTTCGCTGACGCCCAACCCTAGCGCCGCAGTCTTGTCCATCAGACCCTGAATCTTCTGAAGCTGCTGCACCATGGTATCCGAGCTAAGCGATTCGTCCAGGCGCAACGAACCGCCGAGGTCGAACCACGTCAGGATTTGCGAGACATTCACGCCGTCGAAGTACGAGCTGTAGACCTTGCCGACGGCCGCCCGAATCAACTCCCTCGCTACGACTTCGCCGCCCTTCAACTCGCCTTCGTACTCCAGTTCGAGCTTGCCGGTGATCGATGGGAGCGCTGAGTAAACATCCAGGACTCTGGGCACGGCAACATCTTCCCAGTTCTTGAGAGCCCTCCTTTCGGCGTTCGAGATCACGTTCTCCAGGGCAGAGATCGGCAGCCGCTGCGAGACGCCCGAACGCTTATCGATCTTTTTGTCCTCACGAGCCAGAAAGGCCAACTGCTCCACCACTTCGCGTATATACTGCGGGACTACCAGCCGGATCGGGGATGGCCGCTCGGTCCAGGATTCCTGTTTCGTGATCGCCAGCCCGTGCTCGAGGGAAACCGGATAGTGCGTCCGTATTTCACTGCCGATGCGGTCCTTCAAAGGAGTAATGATCTTGCCCCGCGCTGTGTAATCCTCCGGATTAGCGGTGAACACCAACAGCAAGTCCAAAGGCAAGCGCACCGGATAGCCTTTGATTTGCACATCGCCTTCTTGCATGATGTTGAAGAGGCCCACCTGAATCTTGCCAGCCAGGTCGGGCAGCTCGTTAATGCCGAAGATGCCGCGATTGGCGCGAGGCAGCAGGCCGTAGTGGACCGTCAGTTCATTTGCAATGTCATGTCCGCCGCGCGCCGCTTTGATCGGATCGATATCGCCGATCATGTCGGCAATGGTTACGTCTGGCGTGGCGAGTTTCTCCACATAGCGGGCGTCCTGTTGAAGCCAGGCGATCGGTGTTTCGTCACCCAGGTCCTGCAGCAAGGTGCGGCATCGGCTGCAAATTGGATGGTAAGGGTTATCCCGAATTTCGCAGCCCGCGATGTAGGGCAGGTGCGGATCGAGGAGGGTGGTGAGCATGCGGATGAGACGGGTTTTCGCCTGGCCGCGAAGTCCAAGAAGAATGAAATTATGCTTCGATAGAACGGCGTTCACCACTTGGGGAACCACCGTATCTTCATATCCGACCACGCCGGGAAACAATGGCTCGCCGCGTTTCAGCTTGCAAATCAGGTTCTGCCGCAGCTCGTCTTTTACGCCGCGGGCGGTATATCGTTGTTCGGAATAGGAAGAAAGTCGAAGACTGCCGAGTGTGGAAGGAAGATCGGACATAAGGTTATGCATGGTGCAAATCTGTCCAGGATGTATGGTCTATTGGCGATTCTAACAGACAAACTGGCCCGGTCCATTTGATATGCTCTATCACTTACGATGACCAAAGAACTGCCCGAGATGGATTTTCAGCGATTTTGGCGCCGGCTTCAAGGGCTGGGACTCAACGCGTACGAGGCTCGCTCGTACCTTGTATTGATTGGTCACCAACGCTTCAAGGCTCTGGAGCTGGCGGCGCGTTCACACGTGCCGAGGCAAAAAATTTACGAAGTGCTTCACAGCTTGGTGGAGAAGGGGTTCGCCCAAGTCGTTCAAGAGAAGACCAAACTCTTTTCGGCGGTGGAACCGACCATTGCGATCCCCAGCTACTTATCGCGCCGGTCTCAGGCGATGCAGCAGGAATTGAAGGATCAGAGCCGGTCGGCGGAGGGTTTGGTGGACGATCTCGCGTCGGCTTACGCGGAAGGGCAGGGAGGCCGGGGGACGCTTGATTACCTGCGAATCGTCAACGAGCCGGGACAGACCGGGGTTCATTACCGCCAGATGCTGTCCGATGTCCGGCTTGAGTATCTGGAATTCTCACGCCCTCCTTATGCCGTCGACCCGCTCGACGAAAAGCTGGTGAAGCAGGCTCGCGCGAGAGGCGTTGTCTGCCGACTGCTGATTGAATCGGGAACGCTGGATGGGCTGCATCAGAGGCGGCTGGAGGATTACGCGGTGTCTGGTGTGGAAATCCGCCAGGCGGAATCGCTGCCGATGAAGCTGGCGATCTTCGACGGCCTGCGGGGCATGCTGGCGCTGCTCGATCCGGTGATCACCAAGCCGACCTGGACTGCAGTGGTGTACGAACATGGAGGAATGGGAGAGGCAATGAAAGGTCTGTTCGAGAATTACTGGAGGAAGTCGGGCACTTTTGCTCGCGGTGTCTAGATCGCTTTGAGATCGCACCCGGACTTTACAAATCCGGCCATCGTCTGCTACTCTACTAAGAGCGTCACAACGCTAAATTTAAAAAGCTCAGTGGGAGGCGAAATTGTATTGCACTTTCGCCGTCTGCACCAATGAGGAGTAATGCCCAAAATCGGCAAGAAGTTCGCCGCAGCTTCCAAGCAAGTCGAAACCCGCCCATACACTCTGGGCGATGCAGTTCCACTAGCCCAAAAAATCAAATTCGCTAAATTTGACGAAACGCTGGAAATTCACATGCGCCTTGGCGTGGATCCCAAGCATGCCGATCAAATGGTCCGCGGCACCGTTGTTCTGCCCAACGGCTTAGGCAAATCCAAGAAAGTGCTCGTGATCGCTTCCGGGGACAAGCAGCGCGAAGCTCGCGAGGCGGGTGCGGACATTGTCGGTGGTGATGAAATCGTGAACAAAATCCAGTCCGAAGGCTGGATCGACTACGACGCAGTCATTGCGACTCCTGATATGATGCGCTCGGTTGGCAAGCTTGGCAAGGTGCTGGGACCGCGCGGCCTCATGCCCAATCCGAAGACGGGCACTGTGACTCAGGACGTGGCCAAAGCCATTCAAGAGATCAAGGCTGGCAAAGTGGAGTTCCGCGTAGATAAAACCGGCGTGATCCATGCCCCGGTTGGCAAGGTCAGCTTCGAGACGGGCAAGCTCCTGGAAAATGCCAACGCTTTAATCCAAGCTGTGATCCGTGCCAAGCCTTCAGCCGCCAAAGGCAAATATATTCAAAGTGTCACGCTGTGCTCTACCATGGGTCCTGGAATTCACCTGGACACGGCTATTTTCAACGCCAAACAGGTTTAGCTCTCCAGACGCCGAAGGAATCTCATGAAGAAGAAGTCTGACAAAGCAAAAGATTTAGAAACGCTGAAAAAGCAGTTTGAGGCCGCGAACAATATCTTCGTGACGGGCTACGAGAAGATGACCGTGCTGCAGGACTACAACCTACGCAAGGCGATCAAGGGCGCGGGCGGCGATTACAAAGTTGTTAAAAACAATTTGGCGGAGAAAGCTTCCGAAGGTACTGCGGCCGAGAGCCTGATGAAGGGCTTGGCGGGCATGACCTCGCTGGCCTACACCTCCAAGGACCCCGTGGCGCTGGCGAAAGCGCTGACGGCCTACGCCAAGTCCGTGCCTGCGTTTACTTTCAAAGCCGGAATGGTGGAAGGCCGCGTGATCGACATCAAGGCGATCCACGATCTCGCCTCCATGCCTCCGCGCGAAGTAATTCTGGCAAAAGTCTTATTCCTGATTCAGGCTTCTGCGCAGCGTTTAGTCACCGCCGTGGGCGGAGTAGGGCGCAATTTGGCAGTGGTTGTCGATCAGGCCGTAAAAGAAAACAAGTTCTCACAATAAATAGGAGCAGATAGGGAAATGGCGGATATTAACGCAATTGCGGAACAGATTCAAGGGCTGACCCTGCTAGAGGCGTCGCAGCTCGTAAAGTTGCTTGAGGAGAAGCTGGGCGTGTCGGCGGCGGCAGCTTCAGCGGCGGCCCCGGCGGCTGGCGGAGCGGCAGCGGCAGCAGCCCCCGTGGTGGAAGAAAAAACTGAATTTAACGTGATCCTCGTCGCCGCAGGCGCGAATAAGATCAACGTTATCAAAGCCGTGCGCGAAGTCACCAGCTTGGGTTTGAAGGAAGCCAAGGACCTCGTCGATGGCGCACCCAAAGCGATCAAAGAAGGCGTGAACAAGGACGAAGCCGAGACAATCCGCAAAAAGTTCGCCGATGCCGGCGCCACTGTCGAAGTGAAATAACGCTCGACCGAGCAGGGGTCAAGCCCAGCAGGGTGCCCGGCGTTCTGCGTCGGCGACTTCCGTGCTGGCGAGCAAGTTTCTGGCCGATTTGACTTCCGTCTCATCGGTCTGCTATATTTGGACTGTTAATTGCCGGAGATCGACCCGGATTCTTGCTCTTGTGAACCTCCCATCCTGCGGAATGTTGTACTGTCCACCTGAGGCAGTGCAAAGCCTTGCCATGCGAATTGTTCCATCGCTACCAGTGTATGGCAACCAGCCTTCCCGTTCCTGGATGAATATTTATTCCCGCCGTCAGTGTGCAAACACCCCTGGTTCGGCCCAATTTGTGGGTCGACCGGCATCGCGACCCAATTGACTGGCCGGTTGGCAACCCGGCGTTGGGGTGTTGAACTTGATGGGTCGGCCCTTGATGTTAAGATCCTTTAATTGTGTCGCGAGCCGTTCGGCCTTAGGAGTGATATGGAAAATCTGGCAAAAGGCGCCATACGCGAACGAGTAGACTTCTCCCGAATCAAAACTTCGATTCCAATTCCCAACCTCATTGAGGTGCAGAAGAAATCGTATGAGCGGTTTCTTCAAATGGATTTGCTTCCTGGCGAGCGCGAAGACACGGGTCTGCAAAGCGTTTTTAACTCGGTCTTTCCGATCTCGGATTTCCGGGGACTCAGCCAGCTCGAATTTGTCGATTACTCCATTGGAAACTGGGAGTGCAAGTGCGGCAACCTGAAAGGGCTGCATCATTTGCGTTCGACCTGCCGCAATCCGAGTTGCGGGGCGACGATCAAGACCGATCCTTTCCACGTCGGCGACGTCCTCTGCCACCGATGCGGAACCTTCAACAAGAACATCGTCACGTTTTGCAACCGCTGCGGCGATCCCGTTGGCCTGCAGTTGAAATACGATGTGGCCGAGTGCGAAGAGCGCGGCATGACTTACGCCGCTCCTTTGAAGGTCACCATCCGTTTGACCGTTTTCGACAAAGATCCCGAGACCGGGGTCAAGACGATCCGCGACATCAAGGAACAAGAAGTATTTTTCGGCGAAATCCCGCTGATGACGGAGAACGGCACGTTCATCATCAACGGCACCGAACGAGTGATCGTCTCGCAATTGCACCGGTCCCCCGGCGTGTTCTTCGAGCGCGTCCCGGCGCAGGGCTATTTCCTTGGCAAAATCATCCCTTATCGCGGGAGCTGGGTTGAGTTCGAATACGATAACAAGAGCCTCCTCTATGTTCGTATCGACCGCAAACGCAAATTCTACGGAACTGTTTTCCTGCGCGCCCTTGGCCTGAAAACGGACGCCGACATCATCAAAGCCTTTTACAACGTAAGCGAAATTACCATCAAAGACAAGAAGATCTTCTGGAAGGTTTCCGACAGCCTGATCGGCCTGAAGCTTTCGAAGGCCATTCTGTCTAAAACGGGCGACACGATTGTCCCGCAAGGCCGCAAGATCACCAAGTCAGTCTACGAGTCGATCCTCAAATCGAAGATCGAGCAAGTGGAAATCGACTCCACCGATCTTCAATCCGCATACATCGCCGGCGACGTGATCGACATGTCCACCGGTGAAATTCTGGTGGAAGCGAATCAGGAACTAACCAATATCGGCAAGCTGATCGATAACGACATCCCGAGTTTCGAGATCTTCTATCCCGAGCGCGACGACGCCGGCAACGTCATTTCCGTGACTCTGCGCAAAGACGCGGTGAAGAGCCAGAGCGATGCATTGCTCGAGATTTACCGCAAGCTGCGTCCGGGCGATCCGCCCACGCTCGATACCGCCACCCAGTTGTTCCAGGGCATGTTCTTCGACCCGCGGAAGTACGATTTCTCGCGCGTCGGACGCATGAAGTTCAACATCAAGCTGTACGATAAAATCGATCAGTTTCCGCTCGACAAGCGCACCTTAGACCAGCGCGATTTCAACGACACCATTAAGTATCTGTTGAAGCTGCGCAAAGGCTTGGGCGCGGTCGACGATATCGATCACCTGGGCAACCGCCGCGTCCGCGCAGTCGGAGAATTGCTCGAGAATCAATTCCGCATCGGCCTGGTTCGCATGGAGCGGGCGATCAAGGAAAAGATGTCGGTGTACCAGGAAATGTCGACGGCGATGCCGCACGATCTGGTGAACGCCAAGCCGGTAATGGCCGCGATTCGCGAGTTTTTCGGCTCCAGCCAGCTCTCGCAGTTCATGGATCAGACCAACCCGCTATCTGAAATCACCCACAAACGCCGCTTGTCGGCCCTTGGACCCGGCGGCCTTTCCCGGGAACGCGCGGGCTTCGAAGTTCGCGACGTCCACCCGACGCACTACGGACGCATTTGCCCGATCGAAACGCCGGAAGGTCCGAACATCGGGCTGATCTCTTCGTTATCGTGCTTTGCCCGGATCAACGATTACGGTTTCATCGAGAGCCCGTACCGGCGCGTGGTGAATGGCATCGTAGTGGACGAAGTCAAGATTCAAAACCCAGGCGCGTCGTCTTTGAAAGTTGGGGACGTCATTACGCGCGTTGCGCTCGACAAAGCGCAGGCGCACATCACAGGCGAAAAACAGCGCATCGAGTCTGAAGCTCATTCCGATTATCTTTCGGCCTGGGAAGAAGACAAGTACATCGTCGCCCAGGCAAACGTCGAACTCGATAAAGACGGGCGCATCGTCAATGACTTGGTGAACGCCCGCCAGGCCGGCAACTTCGTTCTCAAACACCGCGACGAAGTGGAGTACATGGATGTCAGCCCGAAACAGCTTGTCTCGGTGGCTGCCAGTTTGATTCCGTTCCTCGAAAACGACGATGCCAATCGCGCTTTGATGGGTTCCAACATGCAACGCCAAGCCGTTCCGCTTCTGCGTGCCGACGCACCTTATGTCGGTACGGGCATGGAACGGGTAACAGCTCGCGATTCCGGGGCGGTGATCATCTGCAAGCGCTCGGGCATTGTCGACTCGGTCGATTCCGAACGGGTGATCGTGCGCGTGGAAAGCGACGGTTCTCACGAGGGCCAGTTGTCCCGCGAAGTGGGTGCGGACATCTACCAGCTGACCAAGTTCAAGCGGTCGAACCAGAATACCTGCATCAACCAGAAGCCGATTGTTTATCAGGGTCAACGGGTGAAGAAGGGCCATGTTCTGGCTGACGGGCCTTGCACGGATAAGGGCGAACTGGCTCTTGGCCGCAACGTGCTGGTGGCCTTCATGCCCTGGCGCGGGTACAACTTCGAAGACGCCATCGTGGTCAGCGAGAAGCTGGTCAAGGACGATTACTACACCTCGATCCATATTGAAGAGTTCGAGATCGAGGCTCGCGACACCAAGCTCGGACCCGAGGAAATCACGCGCGACATTCCGAACATTGCGGAAGCGTTCCTGCGCAACCTCGACGAGAGCGGAATCATTCGCGTAGGCGCGACGGTGAAGCCGGGCGATATTCTGGTTGGCAAGGTAACGCCCAAAGGCGAGACTCAGCTTACGCCGGAAGAGAAACTGCTCCGCGCGATTTTCGGCGAGAAGGCTGGCGACGTGAAGGACGCCTCGCTCTACTGCCCGCCGGGAATCGAAGGCACCGTGGTCGATTGCAAGGTGTTCTCCCGCAAAGGCGCGGAACTGGACGAGCGGTCCAAATCTATCCTGGAAACCCAGATCGAACGTCTGCACCGCAACCTCGAAGACGAGAAGCGCATTTTAAACGACGAGCGCGCCAAACGCCTTTCGGATCTCCTGCAGGGCAAGCAAGTGCTGGCCGACCTGCACGACGAAAAGACCAATAAAAAGTTGCTCGCCAAGGGCATGGATCTGACGCGGGACGTGGTGGAAAAGCTGCGCGCCCGCGACTTGAAGCGCATGCGCATCACCAACAAGGATCTGCGCCTGAACGAGCAAATCGACGAAATCGAAGAGATGACGTCGCGTCAGATCGCGGTGCTCGAAAAGATCACCGACGAAAAAATCGCGAAGCTCCGCAAGGGCGACGAGCTGCCTCCGGGCGTAATCAAGTTAGTGAAGTGCTACATCGCCATGAAGCGCAAGCTTTCGGTGGGCGACAAAATGGCCGGTCGGCATGGCAACAAAGGCGTAATCGCGCGCATCGTTCCGGAAGAGGACATGCCGTATCTGCCCGACGGCACGCCGGTTGAGATCGTGCTTAATCCGCTGGGCGTTCCGTCCCGCATGAACGTGGGACAGATTCTCGAGACGCACTTGGGCTGGGCGGCCCAGGCGCTTGGATTCCACTTCGCTACTCCGGTATTTGACGGGGCCACCGAAAAGGACATTAAGGACATGCTCACCAAGGGCGGTCTGCCAACGTCCGGCAAGGTGAAGCTGAACGACGGAATTTCGGGTGTTCCCTTCGAGCAGCCGGTGACCGTGGGCTACATCTATATGTTGAAGCTCTCCCACTTGGTGGACGACAAGATCCACGCCCGCTCTATTGGACCCTACTCGCTCATCACTCAGCAGCCGCTGGGCGGCAAGGCTCAGTTTGGCGGACAGCGCTTCGGCGAGATGGAAGTCTGGGCGCTCGAAGCCTACGGAGCAGCGTACGTCTTGCAAGAATTGCTCACGGCAAAATCGGACGATGTGTACGGACGCGCCAAGATTTACGAGGCGATCGTGAAGGGCGAAGCGGCAGCGGAACCGGGCGTGCCGGAGTCTTTTAACGTGCTCATCCGGGAACTGCAATCGCTCTGCCTGGATGTCGAATTAATGAAGAAGCCGCGCGAGGTTCCTGATACGGCCCTGGCGGCGGATTAAAGGAGCAAAGAATCTTATATGTATCGATCTTCTCCATACGATAGAGCAAACCTGATCGCTGACTTCGATTCCATTCGAATCAGTCTTGCGTCTCCGGAAAAAATCCGGAGCTGGTCTCACGGCGAAGTCACCAAGCCGGAGACGATCAACTACCGAACGTTTAAGCCCGAGCGCGATGGACTGTTCTGCGCCCGGATTTTTGGTCCGATCGCCGACTGGGAGTGCCTATGCGGCAAGTACAAGCGCATGAAGCACCGCGGCGTAATTTGCGACAAGTGCGGCGTGGAAGTCACGTTGTCGCGCGTACGGCGCGAGCGACTGGGTCATATCGAACTAGCCAGCCCGTGTTCGCATGTATGGTTCTTCAAGGGGCTGCCCAGCCGCATTGGGTATCTGCTCGACATTACGCTCAGGGAGTTGGAGCGCGTTCTGTATTTTGAAGCTTTCGTGATTGTGGATCCGGGTGAGGTCCCTGGACTTGGCAAAGCGGAAGTAATCAGCGACGAGCGCAAGCGCCAGCTCGATCAGGAGTTTCCCGGCAAGTTCGTCGCGATGATGGGCGCCGAGGGAATCAAGGAGCTTCTGAAAAAGATCGATGTCGAGTCGCTCAGCCTCGATATCCGCGAAAAGATGAAGACCGAAGCGTCTCAGCAAAAGAAGCTGAAGTACGCCAAGCGCCTGCGTGTGGTCGAGAGCTTCCGCAAATCGGGCAACAAGCCAGAGTGGATGATTCTCGATGTGATCCCGGTGATTCCGCCGGAGTTGCGTCCCCTGGTTCCACTCGATGGCGGCAGGTTCGCCACATCGGATCTTAACGATCTGTATCGCCGCGTGATCAACCGCAACAATCGCTTGAAGAAGCTGATGGAACTGCACGCGCCGGACGTGATTGTCCGCAACGAAAAGCGCATGCTTCAAGAAGCCGTTGACGCGTTATTCGACAACGGACGCCGCGGTCGCGTGCTGCGCGGCGCAAACAACCGCCCACTCAAATCGCTCTCCGATACGCTCAAAGGGAAGCAGGGCCGCTTCCGCCAGAACCTGCTCGGCAAGCGCGTCGACTACTCGGGCCGTTCGGTCATCGTCGTTGGACCCGAGCTGAAGCTGCACCAGTGCGGCCTTCCGAAGAAGATGGCTCTCGAATTATTCAAGCCGTTCATATACCACCGGCTGGAACAGCGCGGCCACTGCACCACCATCAAGCAAGCCAAAGAACTAGTCGAGCAGCAGGACCCGGTGGTTTGGGACATTTTGGAAGAGGTGATCAAGGATCATCCTATTCTTCTGAACCGCGCTCCCACGCTGCACCGGCTCGGGATTCAAGCATTCGAGCCCGTCCTGGTGGAAGGCAAGGCCATCAAACTTCACCCTCTGACCTGCACGGCGTTCAACGCCGACTTCGACGGCGATCAGATGGCCGTTCACATTCCGTTGTCGCCCGAAGCGCAAATCGAGGCTTCCACCTTGATGCTGGCTTCGAACAACGTTCTCTCTCCCGCGCACGGCGCGCCCATCGCGATCCCGACCCAGGACATGGTGCTCGGGCTGTACTACCTGACGAAATCGCGTCCCGGCACCAGGGGCGAGGGCCGCACGTTTGCATCGACCGATGACGTTTTGATCGCACTCGAAATGGGCGAGGTTGAGACGCTGACGCCGATCAAGTTGCGCTATACGGGCAAAGTAATCGACCTGACCAAGGCGTTCGACACTCAGAACGTGATCCACACCGAGCCGATCGAGTTCGTGAAGCAGTACATGGATACGACGGTCGGTCGAGTCATCTTCAACGATGTGCTGCCCGACGATATGCCGTTCATCAACGGCTTGATGAAAAAGAAGGGCCTCGCTCAACTGGTCCACCACTGCTACCTGAAGTTCGGCCTGCAGGTGACCGTGCAGATGCTGGACGGCGTGAAGAATCTCGGATTCCTGTACGCCACGCGAGCCGGCATTTCCATCGGAATCGATGACATGGTCGTGCCCGAAGAGAAGGCCAAGCTAGTCAAGGACGCCGAAAAGGCCGTCATCGAAGTTCAATCGCAGTACCAGGAAGGCGCGATCACGCAGGGCGAGCGCTACAACAAGATCATTGAAATCTGGTCGAAAGTAACCGAGCGGGTTTCCGACGAAATGTTCAAGTCGATGGAAGAGGATGACCGGACCGGCCGCTACCTCAACCCGATTTACATCATGGCCGACTCGGGCGCGCGCGGATCGAAACAGCAGATTCGCCAGCTCTCCGGCATGCGCGGACTGATGGCCAAGCCCTCGGGCGAGATCATCGAAACCCCGATCACGGCGAACTTCCGCGAAGGCTTGAACGTGCTGCAGTACTTCATTTCCACGCACGGCGCGCGCAAAGGCTTGGCTGATACGGCATTGAAAACGGCCGACTCCGGCTACCTGACCCGCCGCCTGTGCGACGTGGCCCAGGACGTAATCGTGACCGATCTCGATTGCGGAACCGGCGACGGAATCTACGTGGAGCCGATCATCGAGTCGGGCGAAATCATCGAACCGTTGCGCGACCGTATCGTAGGCCGCGTGGCGCTCGAGGATCAGCTCGATTACGAGGGCAACTTGATCGTGGGAGTGAACTCCGAGATCACCGAAGAGCTCGCGAACGCGATTCAGGGCGCCGGCATTGAGCGCGTAAAAATCCGCTCGGTGCTGACCTGCGAAGCGAAGCGCGGCGTTTGCCAGCTCTGCTATGGCCGCAACCTCGCGACCGGCAGAATGGTCGAGCGCGGCGAAGCCGTAGGAATCATTTCGGCCCAGTCAATCGGCGAACCCGGCACGCAGTTGACCATGCGCACGTTCCACGTCGGCGGCACGGCTACCGGATCGAGCGAACAGTCGAAGCAGGACGCTAAATCGGCCGGCTTTGTGAAGTTCATGGGCGTCACCACCGTTCGCAACGCGAAGGGCGAGCTGATTGCCATGAATCGCAACGGCATCTTGGCGATCTTGGATGATAAGGGACGCGAGAAAGAACGCTACCCCGTCGTCTACGGAGCCCGGATTCTGCGCGAAGATGGCGCGCCCGTGAAGGCGAACGAAGTCCTGCTGGAATGGGATCCCTACACGTTCTCGATCTTGACGGAGATCAGCGGGGCGGTTCATTTCAAAGATCTGACCGAAGGGACCACGCTGCAAGAGCAAGTGGACGAGATCACCGGCATGTCGCAATGGGTGGTGACGGATGCCATCGATGAAAAGCGGCAGCCCACGATCATCATGCGGCCAGCGGGAGGTACCCGCTCGGACGAGAAACGCTACCTGATGCCGACCCATGCGCACTTAATGGTGCAGGACGGCGAAGAGGCCCACGCGGGCGACGTGCTTGCCAAGATCCCGCGAGCGACCACCAAGACCAAGGACATCACCGGCGGTTTGCCGCGCGTGGTTGAGCTGTTCGAAGCTCGCAAGCCCCGCGAGACGGCGGTGATCGCCGAAATCAACGGCATCATCAAGTACGGCGAAATCAGCAAGGGCATGCGCAAGATTTCGATCGTGGCCGATGATGGACAGCAGATCGATTACTCGATTCCGCGCGGCACCCACATCAACGTGCAGGAAGGCGAGCGGGTCCGTTCGGGCGATCCTTTGATGGACGGCCCGCGCAACCCGCATGATATTCTGCACGTGCTCGGCGAGAAGGAGCTGCAGAAGTACCTGGTGAACGAGATCCAGGAAGTCTACCGTTTGCAGGGCGTCAATATCAACGATAAGCACCTGGAAGTCATCTCCCGGCAGATGATGCGCTGGGTGAAAATCGAGGATATCGGAGACAGCGAGTTTCTGCCCGAGGAAGTGGTGGATAAATTCCGGTTCCGCGAGGAGAATCAGCGCGTGATCGAAGCCAACGGCGTGCCCGCGCAAGGCAAGGCCGTGCTGCTGGGAATCACGAAGGCGTCTCTCTCGACGGACTCGTTTATCTCGGCCGCCTCGTTCCAAGAGACAACGCGAGTGTTGACCGAAGCCGCTATCAACGGAAAAGTCGATTACCTGCGCGGTCTGAAGGAGAACGTGATCATGGGTAGGCTGATTCCAGCCGGAACGGGTCTGGAATACTACCGCAGCGTAAAGATTGCGGGCGAGGATGTCGTGGAAGAAGAGCCGATTCAGGATGAGCCCCTGTCGACCGATCTCAGCGTTTACGACGACGAGGCACGGTCGATTTATACCGGCGGCTTGACGGAAGAGCCCGGCGAAGAAGTGGTGCTCGCGGAGTAGTGTAAGAAGCCAAACTAGCGTAACAGGCGGGCCGAAAGGCCCGCTTTTTTATTCACAACGGAGAGTGCGGATGTTCCGAGTAATTATCGCGCTGGCGGCGACGCTGGCATTCCACGTAGAGGCGAAAACGATGGTAACCAAGAAGCCGTTCGGCAAAACGAATGACGGGACGGCAGTGGATCTGTACACGCTGAAAAGCGGAAAACTGGAAGCATCCATTACGACCTTTGGAGGCCGGGTGGTGACTCTCAAGACCCCTGACCGGACGGGCAAGTCCGCCGACATCGTCCTCGGTTTTGACACTTTGGACGGTTATTTCAAAACGAACCCATATTTCGGAGCGCTGATCGGACGCTACGGCAACCGCATCGGCCATGCCAAATTTACGCTGGACGGGCATGCCTACACCCTCCCGAAGAACGATGGCGACAACACGCTTCACGGGGGCTTAAAGGGCTTCGACAGCCGAGTCTGGACCGGCAAAATCGACGGCGACTCGCTGGTTCTCACCTACCTCTCCAAAGATGGCGAAGAAGGCTTCCCGGGAAACTTGTCGGCAACAGTGAAATACACGCTCACCTCTAACGAACTGCGCATCGATTACTCTGCCACCACTGACAAAGACACGGTGCTAAACCTGACCAACCATTCTTATTTCAATCTCGCTGGACAGGGCGAAGGCGACGTCTTGAAGCACGAGGTTACGCTGCTGGCAGACCGATTCACTCCCGTAGACAAAGGGCTGATTCCCACGGGCGAACTGAAGACCACAGCCGGGACGCCATTCGATTTCCACACGCCTCACGCGATCGGCGAGCGCATTAATGCCGACGACGAACAGATCAAATTTGGCAAAGGCTACGATCACAACTGGGTCCTGAGCTCCGGCGGCGGGTCGCTCAAGCTTGCCGCCAAGGTCCACGAACCATCCACGGGTCGCGTAATGGAAGTGCTCACCACAGAACCCGGCTTGCAATTCTACACGGGCAATTTCCTCGACGGCACGCTGACCGGCAAGGCTGGCAAAGTCTACAAGCAGCGCTATGCATTCTGCATGGAGACCCAGCATTTCCCCGATTCGCCCAACCACCCCAAGTTCCCGTCCACTGAGTTAAGGCCCGGCCAGACCTATCGCACCACAACGGTTTACCGCTTCTCCGCCCAATAACGAGCTACTGCGGCAGCCGCGAGAGTCTTATAATTGCGGCCGCCGCCATAAACCGCAAAGCATCGTTTCCCGCCGCCAAATAGGGCTCGATTCGCACAATATCCTCGGCGGTTCCGCATTGCCCCAGCGACTTCGCGACCACGGCCTTGACCGTATTATTCTTCTCTTCCTTGAGCGTCCATTGCAGGAGTTGAATGTTGCGTGAATCGCACTTTTGAGCGAGCAGCGAGGCGGACAATGCGCGGCCCGTCGCGCCGCTATCTTTCATCATCTCCTCGGCGGCGATAACTCCTATTGAGAATGGACCGAGCAAGGCTCCGCTCGCCTCGTTGATGCCCATTTTGGCAAGCCCTTTCTTATCGCGCAGTTTTGCCCTGGCATCGCGCATGCCGCCTTCCACGAAGCCCGCCGTCGCTTTCTGCTGCCTCGTCATCACGTCCTGCAGCACAGTCTCTCCGTTGTGGTCGCCCATCTCCCAAAGCGCGCGAGCTGCCGTAAATTGGACCTCGCCCGAAGGATCGTCGAGTGCGGCAATCAGAGCCGGAATCGACGATCTGGATTTCATCTGGCCAAGCACGGCCGCGCCCACTTGCCGCACGATGGGATCATCATCCCGCAACCCATGCTCCACCAGCTTGATCGCCTCCGGCATCAGGCCCAGCGAGCCGATAGCCGTAACCGCCTGCTTGCGCCGGTCCGGGTTCTTATCGTCAATTCCCTGCTTGAGGATGTCCCAGGCCGTAGCCTCCGGCTGAGCAAGCGCCAGCTTGCTTGAAACAATCAGACACAGGCAGATACAACGTTTCACATTCATCGAAACCCCACAGCCCTTTATAGCAACTTAGACAGGCATCGTATAATTCGGTCGAGTGCTTCTTGAGCTGGTAGTGGAAAATTACGCGGTCGTGGAACGAGTCCGCGTCCGCTTTGGATGCGGCCTGAACCTGCTTACAGGCGAGACGGGCAGCGGCAAATCCATTGTCGTGGATGCGCTCGGCCTGTTGTTCGGGGGCAGGGCATCCGCGGAGATGGTTCGGTCAGACACGCAGAGAGCGCGGATCTCGGGGATTTTCGAAATTCCCCACAACGAAGCCACAAGCGCAATTCTCGACGCCGCCGGAATCGAACCCGAGGATGGCGAGCTTCTCATCCAGCGGGAAATTCTGAGCAGCGGCAAATCGCGCGCCTTTGCCGGCAGCCGCCCGGTGACTGCAGCTCTGCTGCGCGAACTGTCGCCTTATCTGGGCGATATCCACGGGCAGCACGATCAGCAGATGCTGTTTTCGCCGGACAATCAGCTTCATATGCTGGACGACTTCGCTGGCCTCGCCGAGCCCCTTCGGAAAACGGCCGAGCTCTTTCAGCGCTGGCAGGCTTGCGCGCGGGAGATCGAAAAGCTGGATAAGTCGGAGCAAGAAAAGCTGCGAATGCTCGACCTGTGGAGTTTTCAGCGCAAAGAGATCGAGTCGGCTGGGTTGAAGACCGGGGCTGACTCCGATCTCGAGCGCGAACGCGCGGTTTTGAAGAACGTGTCGAAGCTGCAGGAAAGCGCCAACGCAGCGTACGCCGCCCTCTACGACGCGTCGGACAGCGCGTCAACGCAGATCCGCCTGGCGCTCAAGAGGCTGGACGAGTTGTGCCGCATCGATCCCACTCTGAAGGAAGTGCTGGAATCGCTCAAGCCGGTTGAGATCGTGATTGACGAAGCTGCGGAAGTCTTGCGCCACTACCTGGAGAAATTAGAGGCGGATCCAAAACGTCTTGAAGACGTGGAGACTGGTCTTGAAGCAATTGACCGGCTCAAGCGCAAATACGGCAGCAGCGTGGATGACATCCTTGCTTTCTTAGCCAGCGTAACGGCCCAGATGGACGCCGTAGAGCACGCTGGAGAAAGACGGGCCATGCTGGATCGAGAGCTTCAAACCCTCACGGAAGAGTATCGACAAGCCGCTGCCGAGCTCACCAGGCAACGGGCCCTGGCAGCCAAGAAGCTCGCCTCTCAAGTGGAGTCCGAACTCGCTTCTCTAGCTTTGGCCAATACGGTGTTCCAGGTTCAAATGCTGCCGACGAGCTGGTCTGGACAAGGGGCAGATAAGATCGCCTTCTTGATCTCGTCAAATGTGGGCGAAGAGCCAAAGCCGCTCGAGAAGGTCGCTTCAGGCGGTGAGCTTTCTCGGCTGGCGCTCGCACTGAAGACTTGTATCGGACAAGCGGGCAGCCCCAAAGGTGCGGGCAAGATCCAACGCACGCTGGTGTTCGACGAAGTGGACGCAGGTATTGGCGGCGGCGTGGCGGAATCTGTGGGACGCCGGCTGAAGCAACTGTCAGCCGAAAGCCAAGTCCTGTGCGTAACGCACTTGGCCCAGATCGCCGGGTTCGCGGATCGTCATTACTTCGTCGAGAAACGGGAAGTGAAGGGACGTACCGTTGCCGAGATTGAAGAATTAAAGAACGAAGCCCGAACTCGCGAGATCGGCCGGATGCTTTCCGGCCAGCGCTTGACGCCCGAGGCTTTGAAGCATGCCGAGCAACTCATCAAGAGCTTGGGCTCGTGAGCTTCAGGCTGATTTCGATTTACGTCCACTAGTTCGCTTGCGCTTCGGCTCCGCGATTTTGGGCTCGAATCCCACTAGATCCATCGCTGCCGGAATCGCTTTATTCTGCATGAACCAGCGCCACACGTTGCCAGTCCTCAAATTCTCGGCGCTGAGCAGCGTAATTCCCACATCGATTCCGATCACGTCCGTGTCGAACCACTTGGCCTGCGGATTGAATGCATCCACAAAACCGTAGCGGCCGTAGACGCGTTCGGCGAATCGACCCTGCATGGTTTTAAGCGCAGGCAAGCAAATGTCAGGGGCGAACATGAGAGATCCACCAGGGGCGCAAGGTGCCACTGTTCCATCCACTGGTTCGAAGTGCGCGATTTCCGAATAGACCTTGTATCCTTTAACGCCGTCAGACGCCGTGATGCCCCAAATGTCCCCGTCGAAACTGAGCGGGAAACTCTTCGCCACATCCATGCAGAATTGGCGGTTCGCGCGAGTTGCATTCGCGGAATTCAGGAAGAACTCCACGAAACCGCGATCCCGCCTATTCCGATAATCCACCCAAGCGTGCGAATACTGATGAGTGAACAGGGGGCCGCCGCTGATGAATTGGAAGGGTCCATAAGTATACAGCGGACGCTGCCACGCATACCATGATGCCGGGGGCAGGGGATGGGTAGAAGATCCGATGCCGATTATGTAGAGCAGAGACATCTCCGCATACGTGTCCCAGCGATACTTGATAAAGCCTTTGTCTGACCGCCACCCGTGCGAGAGAAGAAATTGATCACCATCTAACATCCAAGGGAAATCGATCCTATCGTAGATGAGCTTGGCCAGTTTAGAGATTGCCCCATCTTGCGAGAAATATTGGGCTGCCGTCAAGACTCCGCCCATCAACAGCGCAGTATCGATCGATGAAACTTCACTCGCCCAGCGCTGTTCGCCGGTTCGCACATCCAGCCAATGATAGAACCATCCGTGCTCTTGAAAGGCGTGGTTTGCGAAGAAATCGAGGGTAGTGAGAACGCGCGCCCGCGCTTGCTGTTGGGTGATCCATTTGTGCTGGGCACCGATGCAGAGGGCGGTGAGACCGAAGCCGGTCGCTGCGCTGCTGCCAACATGCTCGCTGGGGCCCACAGGCGGTCCGCCGTTCACTCCAGAGCGGTCTGGTACGAGGCCGGTATCCGGGTTAGCCTGCTCCCAAAAAAATAGGAAGCTGCGATGCTGCAGGTCATCCAGGAAAACGGTATCCGCAGCGCTATCTTGCAAGGTGAGGCTCAAACCAGCGGGTGCGCCAAGCAATCCGGCAAGAGCGGTTCTTCTGGTCAATCCGCTTTGGCCTCCGAGCGCATCCATTTAAATTTAGCAGTTTTGTGGCCAATACCAGTCGGCTTTGGGCTAGGCTAAAGCCATGACATTGATGAGGGCGGCACTTCGGTATTTGGCATGCCTAGCCTGCGTTTCCGCTCTTGTCTGGGTCTGTCATGCAGTCTTCCGCGTCAACGCGACAACGGTTGCTCTTGCGATGCTTTTGCTGGTTTTGGGAGTAGCGACACGCTCGGGGCTCAGAGAGGCAATCTTTACTTCCATCGCTTGCATGTTCGGGTTCAACTACTTCTTCCTTCCTCCGGTGGGAACCCTGACGATATCCGATCCCCAAAACTGGGTAGCCCTCTGCGCCTTCCTGGTGTCGGCGGTGATTGCCAGTCAACTGTCGGCTCGAGCCAAATCTCGAGCTGAGGAGGCTTCCGCTCGTCGAGGAGAGATCGAGCGGCTCTATCAGCTAAGCCGTGCGCTCCTATTGGACGATGCCAGCGATATTGCTCGCAGCGCACTTCCTCGTGCTGGCGAAATCTTCGGCCTGCGGAACATCGCGTTTTACGACTCCGATTCAAAGCACATCCATGGCTCGCTGGAAGAACCATTCTTGAGCGAATCGGAACTCGCTCGCGTTGCAGCCTCGAACGAACCGGCTACCGGCGAGGGACGCGTCATAGTCCCCGTGCGGCTAGGGACGAGAACTATCGGAGCGCTCGGTTTCACTGGCCGAGAACTTACGGTTCCGGAGAGAGACTCGCTCGCGAACTTGATTGGCATCAGCTTGGAACGCTCCCGAGCGCTCGATAGGGCAACGGCGGCTGAAGCTGCGCGGCGCGGGGAGAAGCTCAAAACGGTTTTGTTGGACGGGATTGCCCACGACTTGAAGACTCCGCTAACGGCGATCAAGACATGCGTATCCACGCTGATCACCATTCCGCCGCGAACTGAAGCGGAGCGCGACGAATTGCTGGGCATCATTGATGAGGAGACCGACCGCTTGCAGCGCACCATTACGGAGGCGGTTCAGCTTGCCAGAATCGAGTCAGGCAAGGTCGCATTGGAACGGCATGTTTTTCAGGTGAGCGATTTAATTGAACGTGTGTTGTTCCCGTTAGGAGATCGCCAGAGATTCCTGGTTTCCATTCCCCAAAATCTCACAGTTTGCGCCGATGCTGGACTGCTCGAGCAGGTGATCAAACAACTAGCGGAAAACGCCTCGAAATATTCTCCCGTATCGAAGCCAATCGAAATTAATGTTCACAGCGAGAACGGGTCAATATTTTTTCAAGTGCTCGATCGAGGCTTAGGTATTAGCCCGAACGAGCTGAATCTTATCTTCGGAAAGTATTATCGCGGGGTCCGAGGACGCAATGCAGCGGGAGGGACGGGGATGGGGTTAGCGATCGCAAAGGGCATCGTCGAGGCGCACGGAGGATCTATTTCGGCGGAGAATCGTGCTGGGGGCGGTGCAGTATTCTCATTCCAGCTTTCATTGGAATGAGTGGTGTGAAAAGAAAGAGCGGGGGACTAGCCCCCGCTCCACTAGGCGTCGCTAGACGAGTGTCAGAGAAGATTCAGCGTTACTCCGGTACTCACCATCACTCCGCCTGCGACGGCATTGATATAGTGCCCACCACCGGATTTAAGAGCCCTGCCAACCCTGCGGCAATGCTCGATACGGGGAATGTGGCCGACGTCGCACCCGCCGGGATGGTCACGAAGGCTGGAATAGAAATCTGCGTTCCAGGAATCGTTACAAGCAGCGAGACTGACGTGTTCGTGGCGGATACTCCGGAAAGAGTAACAGTGCCCACCGCCGTCCCGCCCAGACTAATCGCGCTCGGGTTTACCGAGACACTCGTCGGAACCGGTATAGGCGGGTTGACTTGAAGATTAGCGTTGATTCCAGGACATGGGCCAGCACCCACATAAGCGAGCTGCACCGTAGTGCCGCCTGCAGGGGCCGGAGCGGTCAAAGTAACCGTTGCCGTGACGGGACTCCCGCCCGGCACGACGTTTACATTCAGTGTCAGGGCTCCCTACCGTTTGGGTCGGCTGACCGCTTAATGATAGATCCATCCATGGCATGATATTATCCGGATATGAGCAGGTTTCTCGCGGCGCACTGCATCCTCCTTATGAGCCCCGTTCTGTGGTCAGGAGAGCCCGTCCAGGCGTACCGATTCGAGGGTGTCTGGAAGCTGAACGGTCCAGACCCGCAACGATCGAAACTGGAATTCCAGGTTAATGGCGACTCGATTTCGGCGACTTATTTCCACCCGTACCCCTCCGCTCTCAGCGACATTCAAATCGAGGGTGACAGATTCAACGCATCGTACCTGGATGAGTTCGCCGCCAAGCGAAGCATTACCGGCCAATTAAAGGGATCCACACTGGAACTAGCCTTGGCTCCTGCGGAAGGCCGCGATCCCGTGATCTATTCGGGTACGCGCATCCCTCCCAATCCGGCCAGTGGAACGCGCCACCAAGTTGGCGGCAGCTTCAACAAGTCCGGCAAAAGCGCCAGCGGCGAGTTCAATGTGAACGGGCACAACATTGTTTTTTCGGGTGGGATGGAAGGCTCCTGTGTTTCCGGTTCAGTTGGAGCGGACGGAAAAGGAGTCGCGATGAACGGCTGCCTCTCCGTTTCCACTCACAAACCGTAGCGGGCTTGCTGGCTCAATTTTCTACAACTGAATAGTTGTCCTCAGAACCTCTGTTTCGCCAGGACTCTTCGAACTGGCATCCTGCTCGGCGGTCACGAATAAATCGAACGTCGTTAAAGGAGTGCTCGTTGCAAAGCTCGCCTTGAGGTGCTTATCGACCTTCAATCGACCTTGATTCTCCGCGGTCCCACCCCGTTCCTGAAACCACACTACGTATACGTTCTTAGCGGGAGTTAGCTCGTTTGGACCGGCAAGATGTTCGACAGTCAACTTAAGCTTCGTGTTGCCATTCTTATCCTTGCTAGCCTCAACATCGCCTCGAGCCCCGGGAACTATGGGCGCTGCAGTCATCGGGAACTTCTTGGCATAAGCGACAGCACAGAGGAGCGCAAACGTTAAACAGATTGTGTACAGCTTTCTCATGGGTACCCCAGTGCTATATTCGCATAACAAGGCCCTCTCGGGGATAATAAATATCGGAGGCGGTTATGACTTCTGCGAACGAAATGCCGTTGATGCCGGGTGCCCCCACCTCTCATCTTCACGATGAGGTGGAGCTTCTGGCTTTTAAATTTTGGATGGAGCGGGGCGCTCCTATCGGAACGCCGGACGTGGATTGGTTCCTCGCCGAGAAAGAGCTGACGGGACCGACGGAAAGTGCGGACCCGGTTCTCTTAGGAATCGCGAAGACCATTGGGACCGCACTTGGATCCGTCGCTGCGCTCGTCAACAGCAACCGTCAGCAGAATTGAAAAACTTGCTCGCTACCGGAACGCAGCGCAGACGCCCGAGTCGCCGCATCATTCTCCTGAATGCTCTGCACGCTCCCGTGTACTCCGCACTGAGCAATCTAGTTGCTCAGACCGGCTCGATCCCCTCTTACCCCGACGGGCGTCCCACTGCAACATTGCGCCTCGATGCAACAGATTACGGGCCGATTATTCGGCACGGTCAGGGTCCGGCAAGTTGCGATGCCCTTGGTGCTCGCGAAGCGATCTGTTTTCGATTTGGCGAGACCTACTATCTGCACTATGATGGCGCAGGTCCGACCGGATGGCGAGCTTGTTTAGCGATCAGTCGCGATCTGCGGCAGTGGGAACTCAAAGGTCCCATCCTCGACCTCGGAGAGCCCGGCGAAGACGACGCTGGAACCGCAAGTTCGCCCTGGACCGCGTTCGATGGCAAGTGGTGGCATATGTTTTACGTCGGCTGTAAAACGACCAGTGCCCCGCCGAACCGCATTCCCGCAGTGCCCTACTTCACGCTGAAGGCAAAGAGCCTTCATCCTCAAGGCCCCTGGATAAAACAGCCCGGTGTCGTACCATTCCGCACCAAGCCGGGAACATATTACGCCGACACCGCCAGCCCTGGTCAGATCGTGAAACAAGGCGATGAATACCTGATGTTTTTCAGTGCGGCCGCCTTCAGAAATGAGCCCAGGAAACGGTTGCTGCGGACCCTATCGATCGCCCGAACCAAAAATCTGGATGGAACCTGGGAGATCGATCCCCAGCCTGCCCTGCCTGCAGAACATCAGATCGAAAATTCGGCGTTGTATTTTGAGCCGTCAAATCGGACGTGGTTTCTCTTCACCAACCATGTCGGGCTAGACAACGAAGGTGAATACACCGAGAGCATCTGGGTTTATTGGAGTCGGGATCTGAACCAATGGACTCCCGAACAGCGCGCGGTTGTTCTAGACCGCACAAACTGCAAGTGGAGCAAGCGATCTATCGGGATGCCGTCGGTTGTTCCGGTAGGCCATCGACTGGCATTGTTTTACGACTCTTCCGCCACGCATGCCGGCAACATGGGGCGCGATGTCGGGCTCGCGTGGTTCAGCCTGCCTTTGAAACCACCAAAATGATAGCGAATTACCTCGCCCGCTCCGCCACAATCGTAACTTGCATGTTCCTCACCAGCCGCACCAGCCCATTGAGATCGGGCGCATGCCTCGTAACAAAGATCTGAGTGATCCTTTCCTGTCGCGCATACTCAGCTACGGCCTTCGAGGGGTTCTTTCCTTCAATGGTCGCCGCGGCAATTCGCATATCTCGCGCGAAGCTCAAGTGCCGCTCGATCCCCGCGCGCTCCTCCGCTGAATCGCCGTCTCTGCACACCGCCACCGCTATGCAGTCGGATTGCAAGTAATCGGCCACCCTACGTCCGCGGCGAATCAAGATCGCGGTCGCTGGATCTGCTGTCAGCCACAGAAGAATTCGTTCGCCTCTCAACGCGCCCGGCTCAGGAAGTACTGGGGCGGGAGCGCGATCAAGTTCCTCTTCCCGCCGATCTTCGATCTGATGCGCGGTCTGCCGAAGCGCAAGCTCTCGCAGTGCCGTAAGGTTTGACTCGATAAAGAAGTTTTCCAGTGCTTTTTGAGCTTTCCCGGGCTCGTACACTACCCCGCGCTCCAGTCGATGCAGCAGTGCGCGTGGCGTAAGATCCACCATCACGACCTCGTCCGCTTCCTGCACCACCCAGTCAGGCACAGTCTCTCGAACGCGAATTCCGGTCACTTGCCATACTTGATCGTTCAGGCTCTCGATATGCTGGACGTTCATGCTGGTAAGCACATCGATCCCGGCATCTCGGAGTACGCTGGCGTCCTCCCAACGCTTAGCTCTCGTCGAACCGGGCACGTTGGTGTGAGCAAACTCATCAACGACGCATACCGCGGGATGGCGTCTAAGAATACCGTCCGTATTCATCTCTTCGAAGCGGGTGCCGCGATACTCTGAAACGGCTCGCGCAACCGTTTCGAGGCCTTCAGTCTTTGCGATCGTATCCTTGCGCCCATGCGGCTCGAAGTAGCCAATCACGACATCCTGGCCCGCGCTCTTCAGGTGCTGCGCTTCCTCCAGCATTTGGTAAGTCTTGCCGACTCCTGCCGCGTACCCCAAGTAGAGCTTTAACTTGCCGCGGTCAGCCATGCTAGGCGGAACTCGCCTGGGGGAAGATCCTCACGTCCATTCCCTCGGCGGCTTTGATCAGTCGGTCCACCGGGTTCGGCTTCCAAAAACTCCACGGGCTCCGCTGAGTATGCCCGATGAATAACTGCGTGATGCGTTGTTCGCGGGCATACGAAACGATGGTGTCGATGGGGTCGCAGGCGGACTGTATGACCTGGACTTCGGCTCCTAGTTTCCGTGCGTACTCCAAGTAGTCGTCCACCGTTTCCTGGGATTCGCGCGTGAGATCGCCCTGTTGCACGTGGAGAGCGGTCAGATGCGCATGAAATCGGCTGGCCACCCGCGCACCGCTCTCAATCATCGACCGTGCGTTGCTGCGAGGCGTGATGCAAACCAGTATTCGCTCCTGAGTCCCCGCGGTTTGCCGGATTCCGTGCGCCTTCAAATACCGGAGTAGCTGCTCTTCCACTACCTGAGCAGCCAGCAATAGAGCGATTTCGCGCAGCTCCGAGAGCTGCCGCGCATCGAGCTTAGGGGCCGCCCCTCCATTTAACAGACCTTCCGGCGGCACGTCGACAATCACAATTTCGTCGGCCGAATGCACGAAGGAAGCAGGCACCGAACACTGCGCTCGCCGTCCCGTAATCCGCTCCACTGCATCCTGCTCCTCGGCGACATATTGCAGGTTCAGAGCGCCTATCACCGTGATTCCGGCGCTAATAAGCTGCTCCACGTCTTCCCAGCGGTACGCATGTGGGTTGCCCGGCGGATTGTCGCGAGCCAGCTCGTCAATGAGACAGACTTGGGGGGCGCGACGCAGGATCGCCGCTACATCCAGAGCATCGCCTCCGGCCTGGAAGGGGACCACTTCCAAGTTTCCAGTGTGAACGGACGCTCCTTTCTGAATCGCGCCGATCACAACGTCCTGCCCGCGGCTTGCACGGCGGCATCCTTCATCGAACATTCGGACCGATTTACCCACGCGCGGCGCATACCCCAAGAATATTCTCAGGCGTCCGCGGGCGCTTTGGGCATCCTGATCTTCCAGCTTTCGAAGCAGATCGTCGGGATTGGGACGAATCGGTTCGTGCCGCCTCATTTTATTTGTGACGCGGAGAACGCTCGTCGAGCGCCAGGTTTAGTGCCAGCACGTTTACGCGAGGTTCCCCCAGAAAGCCGAACTGCCTGCCCTGGGTGCGGGCGGCTACGAGAGAGCGCACGTCCTCCTGCGACATGCTCCGAGCGCCGGCTACCCGCGCCGCCTGTATCATAGCGTTCGCCGGGCTGATCTCCGGATCGAGGCCGCTTCCCGAAGTCGTGATGGCATCAGCCGGAATCGCGACTGCCGATTTATTCTCTGCCTGATAAGCGGCTGCGTCCTTTTGCAGACGCTTGGCAAGATCCGGATTGGTCGCCCCGAGATTCGATGCGCCGGACGCAGCCGCATCGTAACCGTTCGAACCCGCCGCCGAAGGGCGCGGATGGAAGTATTCGGGTTTAGAGAAATTTTGCCCGATGAGTTCGGAACCGGCCAGGGCGCCGCTCCGTGTTACCAAACTGCCATTGGCCCGATGTTGAAACATTAGTTGCGAGAGTCCAGTTACCGCCAGCGGATACAGGATCCCCGTGATGACGGTAAGAACCAGCGTAAGCATAATTGCGGGTCTGAATTGAGAAAGCATTTCGATCTCCTATGCGAGGTGCAATATTCCGAGCAGACGGTCAATGATCCAGATCCCTGGGAACGGAGCTATGATTCCTCCGACTCCGTAGACCATCAGATTGCGGCGAAGCAAAGCCGCGGCGCCCAGCGGCCGGTACTTCACGCCGCGCAGTGCTAGCGGCACCAACGCGATGATGATCAGCGCATTGAAAATCACCGCCGCCAGTATGGCGCTTTCCGGAGAGTGGAGCCGCATGATGTTTAAGCGCGCGAGGGCCGGATAGGTGAGCGTGAACATCGCCGGGATGATGGCGAAGTATTTAGCCACGTCGTTTGCGATGGAGAACGTGGTAAGAGCGCCGCGGGTAATCAAAAGCTGCTTCCCAATCGCGACCACCTCGATCAGCTTGGTCGGATTGCTGTCCAGGTCCACCATGTTGCCGGCTTCTTTGGCGGCCATGGTGCCGCTGTTCATGGCAACGCCGACATCAGCCTGCGCCAGAGCGGGCGCATCGTTGGTGCCATCGCCGGTCATTGCAACCAGGCGTCCGCTGGCTTGCTCGCGCTTGATCAAGTCGAGCTTGTCCTTGGGCGTCGCCTGAGCGAGGAAGTCGTCAACCCCGGCTTCAGCAGCGATGGCCGCAGCCGTAAGCGGATTATCGCCTGTGATCATCACCGTGCGAATCCCCATAACGCGCATCTGTTCGAAGCGCTCTTTCATCCCGCCCTTCACGATATCTTTCAAATGAATGACGCCCAGGGCGCGGTCATTGTCCGCCACCACCAAGGGTGTTCCGCCGCTGCGCGAAATTCGATCGGATGCGTCCGAGACTTTTTGAGGAAACCTGCCCCCGCGCTCGGTCACGTAATCCCGAACCGAATCGGTCGCGCCCTTGCGGACCGCCCGGCCCTCCAGGTTCACACCGCTCATGCGAGTCTGCGCTGTGAACGGAATGAATTCAGCCTCGAGATGAGCGACATCCCGCCCGCGCAGCCCGTACTTTTCTTTCGCAAGCACCACGATGCTGCGACCCTCAGGAGTTTCGTCAGCGAGGCTAGAGAGTTGCGCCGCATCGGCGAGCTCAGCGTCCGTAACCCCGTCGGCCGGTATGAACTCGACCGCCTGGCGATTGCCAAGCGTGATAGTGCCGGTCTTATCCAGCAGCAGCGTGTTCACATCCCCGGCCGCCTCGACGGCTTTGCCGCTCATCGCCAGCACGTTATGCTGCATCACGCGATCCATGCCAGCGATGCCGATTGCGGAAAGCAGGCCGCCGATAGTGGTCGGGATTAGACAGACGAGCAGAGACACCAGGACGATCACCGTGGGCACGGTTCCCGAACCCGCTGCCGTTACCGAGTATTGCGCGAAGGGAGCCAACGTCACGCAGGCTAACAGAAATATCAGCGTTAGGCCCGCAATCATGATGTTCAGCGCAACTTCGTTCGGGGTCTTCTGCCGATGCGCCCCTTCCACAAGCGCGATCATGCGGTCGAGAAACGTTTCTCCGGGATTGGAAGTAATTCGTATCTTGATGTAATCGGAAAGCACCTTAGTGCCTCCTGTTACGGCGCTCCGGTCGCCGCCCGATTCGCGGATTACCGGCGCGCTCTCGCCCGTGATCACCGATTCATCCACGCTCGCGATCCCCTCGATGACGTCCCCATCGCCGGGTATTAAATCGTTGGGTTCGCACACGCAAACATCGCCTTTTCTCAGGGTGGATGCGGGTACGGACTCTACCTTCGCGCCGTTGAGCTTCTTCGCAAAGGCTTCGGTTTTCGTCTTTCGCAGGCTGTCCGCTTGCGCTTTGCCGCGACCCTCGGCCATGGCCTCGGCGAAATTTGCGAACAGCACCGTGAACCACAGCCAGATGGCGATCTGTAGTTCGAATCCAAATCCCGGCCCTTGCGAAACAACGGTCTTGACCAGCAGTCCAGTGGTGAGCGCGGCGCCCACTTCCACCACGAACATGACGGGATTCTTCGCCATGCCTACGGGATTTAGTTTCACGAACGAATCGACGAGCGCGCGCTTCACGATTGGTGGATCGTAGAGCGGCCGCGAGCGCTTGCCGCGAGAGAGACCGAGCGAGGTGGGATCAGCCGACGCTTGAACGGTTTGAGTAACAGGATTTTCTTCTAGTTGTGTTGGCATAACCTCTCCTAGCTCAAAAGCAGGTGCTCGACAATCGGTCCCAGCGAAAGCGCGGGGAAGAACGTCAATGCGCCGACAATGATAACCACCCCCGCCAGCAGCCCGACGAACAGCAGGCCGTGCGTTGGAAACGTCCCGGCGGATACTGGCACTTGCTTCTTTGCCGCCAGCGAACCTGCCGCGGCAAGGAGCGGAATCAACATGCAGAAGCGGCCGATCAGCATCGCGAGGCCGATGGTCAGGTTGTACCAAGGCGTGTTCGGGCTGATGCCGCCGAAAGCGCTACCGTTGTTGCCGGTCCCGCTGGTGTAGGCGTACAGGATCTCGGAAAACCCATGCGCGCGGGGATTCCCCAAATTCGCCGTGGGTGCTCCTGGCGGGTTCCAGTAGCCGCCCTTTGCAAGCGGAATGATGGACGAAGCAGCCGAAAACAGGAGGATGCTGGCCGCGAGAACTAACAGCGCGAGCATAGCCATCTTCACTTCTTTCCTCTCGATCTTTTTCCCAAGATACTCGGGCGTGCGGCCCACCATCAAGCCTGCAATGAACACTGCGAGGATGGCGAACATCAGCATGCCGTACAGTCCCGCCCCCACGCCTCCAAACACCACCTCACCCAGCTCGATGTTGAATAACGGAACAAGCCCGCCCAGCGGTGTGAAGCTATCGTGCATTCCGTTCACCGCTCCGCAGCTCGCATCCGTCGTGATCGTTGCGAACAGAGCCGTGTTGGCGATGCCAAAGCGCGTCTCTTTCCCTTCCATGTTTCCGCCTGGCTGATCGTCAGAAGCCTGCATTGCGATGCCGCTCTTTTCCAGCATCGGCGTGCCTTTCTGCTCGAAATGATAGGCTGTCAAGACGCCAACGAACCAGAGCAGTGACATGGCCGCGAACAGAGCCCAGCCCTGCCGCGTGTCGCGCACCATCTTGCCAAACGTGTAAGTCAGCGCCCCCGGTATCACGAAGAGGAGGAACATCTGAATCAGGTTTGAGAACGGTGTTGGATTCTCAAACGGATGCGCCGAGTTGGCGTTGAAAAAACCGCCGCCATTCGTGCCCAGCATCTTGATGGCTTCCTGCGAAGCTACCGGGCCTTGGGCGATGGTCTGCTTCGCACCTTCCAAGGTGACCACCGAAGTGTATGCGTTGAAGTTCTGAATCACGCCCTGAGAGCAGAGCAGCAGAGCGGCGATGATCGAGAGCGGCAGAAGAACGTAAAGCGTGGAACGCGTAAGGTCTGTCCAGAAGTTGCCGATTGTCTGAACCGATTGCCGAGCGAACCCTCTCACCACCGCGATCGCGACGGCTAACCCTGCGGCGGCAGAAGCGAAATTGTGCATAGTGAGTCCGAGCATTTGCACCAGGTAACTGAACGTGCTCTCGGGCACGTAACTCTGCCAATTCGTATTCGTGGCGAAGCTTACGGACGTGTTGAAGGCCAGGTCGGGGCTTACCGAACCAGCGCCGTATCCCTGAGGGTTGAAGGGCAGAAAGCCTTGCAACCTCTGGATTGCGTAGAGCAACAGGGCGCTAAAAAGGCTGAAGGCGAGCAGCGCGCCAGCGTAACGGGTCCAATGCTGCTCTTCGAGGGGGTCAATCCCGCAAATTTTGTAAATGATTTTCTCGATAGGCCCCAGGACTGGACTCAGCCACGTGCGCCGGTTCTCGATCACTGCGGCAATGTACGTCCCCAGCGGCCTTGCGCACGCGAGAATTAGCGCAAAGAAAACAGCGATCTGCAACCAACCGTTTATTGTCATGGCGCTTAAAACCTCTCGGGCCGGAGCAACGCGTAAAGTAAATACACGCCCAAGCCAAACGAAATCAATCCGGCAATTACGTATTCCATGAGTTCATCCCTCGCTTCACAGCCGGTCGCATGCCCGGACCAGTCCCCAGGCAAGCAGGAAGAAAATCAAAATAGGCAGCGACCACAAAATATCGAGCATGCTGAATCTCGGCTCCTTACCTACTGTGGCGCGGAACCCGTTAAGAAGCCGTAAAGATTTTATGAGAAGTTTATTGCTCTTGAGGAAGAACGAAGCGGTAGCCGATCCAGGGTTCGGTGAGGAGATACCGTGGCTTTGAGGGCTGCGGCTCGATCTTCTTGCGGAGCGAGTTGACGAACACCCGCAGGTACTCCACTTCGTCTCCGTAATCGGGTCCCCAGACGGTCTGCAACAGCTTGCGATGCGGTACCGCCTTGTTCGGATTGGTGACCAGAAAGTGAAGCAGATCGAATTCCTTCGGGGTCAGACGGACTGTCTTGCCGGCCAAACGCACGCAGCGCATTTGGAAGTCGATGGTGAGTTCTCCGGCATTGACGATAGTGAGCCCGTCCTCACCCCTGTTCGCCACTCGGCGCATAGCCGCTCTGATGCGAGCTAGCAACTCCTGAATTCCAAACGGCTTCGTGACGTAGTCGTCTGCCCCGGCATCCAACGCGTGCACCTTGTCCGTCTCTGTGTTGCGGACCGATAGAATGATGATCGGAGTATCGGACCGTTCGCGAAGGGCGCGGCAAGTCTCCAGACCGCCGATGCCTGGCATATTTAGGTCGAGCAAAATCAGGTCGGGCTGGAGCTGGCCAAGTTGATCGAGAGCCTCTTCGCCGCTCTTCGCCTCCAGAACGGTATAGCCGATGCCCGAGAGAGTCGCCTTCATGGCGCGGCGCAGTTGCGGCTCATCATCGATCACCAGGATCGTTGCGGTGTTCATTTTCGAGCCGCCTCAATGATAGCAACGAGCAGGGCCGGATTTCAGTGGAACTGCTGTGAGGTCATTTATTCATTCTTACGAATGGCAGTGGACACTGGTAGGGACATCGACCGGTTCAAGTCTCCGATCTGTGCAGGAGTGGTATCGTCGCCGACCGCGTGGCACGAACGTATAATTTGCCCGGCCTGACCACTGTGGTGCGTATAGCGGCAGCATCAAGCGGAAGCATCACGGCCAGCGCAACCCACAAGGGAGTGGCCACAACCGGCTCCATCTCTAACACTGTATAAAGGGCCAAGCCTAAGGGCAGCAATACCTTCAAATCGGGATTGTTGTCGGTGGCTCGCCGCAAGCCCTGTCTAAAGGAAGGTCTCAGGAGGGTTTCCTCGAAAACTTGCTCGCCTTTGAAAGCTGCTGTACTCTGACAGTGTGAATGGGTGAACTAAGCCGGATTGGCGTAGCGATCGATTCGGACTTGCTCAAGAAGTTCGACGACCTGATTGCCGCTCGAGGATATACGAACCGTTCCGAGGCCTTTCGGGACTTGATCCGGGACGAACTCGTGGAGCAAGTCTCTCAAATGCCCGACAGCGAAGTGGTTGGCACTTTGACGCTGGTCTACAACCATCATGTGCGCATGCTGGGCGACAAGCTCACGGACCTGCAGCATGAGCACTACCATCACATACTGTCCACGCTACACGTGCATCTCGATCATGATAATTGTCTGGAGGTTCTGATTATTCGCGGGAAAGCTCACGCCGTGAAGGCTATTTCCGATGCCCTGATCAGCACGAAGGGCGTGAAGCATGGCCGGTTAACCGTGACCTCCAACGGCGCGGATTTGTGATCGTCGGAACTGGAATCGATCTGGCGGAGGTGGATCGAATCCGCGCCGCCATTGAACGCCACGGCGACCGATTCGTCAGGCGCGTTTACACTGCCGGAGAGATCGCCTACGTGGAGCGCAAGGCGAATCGCTTTGAACGCTATGCCGCCAGATTCGCCGCCAAGGAAGCTGGCATGAAGGCGATTGGAACGGGGTGGCGGCACGGCGTGCGCTGGCAGGATTTCGAGGTGGCGAATCTGCCGTCAGGGCGTCCGACGCTAAAGCTGCATGGAGTGGCCGCGGGACGAGCGGAGCAACTCGGAGTACGCTTCGTTCACCTGTCGCTCACGCACACCGCGCAGCAGGGAATGGCCTTCGTGATTTTGGAAACGTAGGGCTTTACAGCGTCCTGGCCGGAACCCTCAACTGCGCGTCCTCCAGCCGTTTAGCTTCCTGATACGTGAAGATCATGCGATGAATCACAGTGATGTTCGATAGGATGGCGATTACCCACAGCACGGGAGCCATGCGATCGAATAGGGCTCCGATGATGAGGAGAACGACGCGCTCGGGGCGTTCCATGAATCCGACCTTGCAACTGGGGATGGTATTTTCGGCGCGGGCTCGCGTGTAGCTGACCATCACGGTTCCAGTCATCACGATGGCGGTCAGGACGACGTACAGCGGACGGTTGATGTTTCCGTAGTACACCAGCAGTCCCACCAGCAGCCCCAGATCGGAATAGCGATCCAGAACCGAATCGAAAAAACCGCCGAATCGAGTTACCTGGTTGGTTTCGCGAGCCACACGTCCGTCAACCATGTCGAACAAGCCTGCGCCAATGATCACGAAACCTGCGCTCATAAAGGAGCCTCGCGCCAGAAGCACTGCGGCCACTACATTAATCACAAGACCGAAAAAAGTTAAAACATTGGGATGGATTTTCGACAACGCCAAGCCGCGGACAATGAGCCGGATTACTTTGTTGCAAGCTAAACCGATCGCGCGCGTGAAAGTCATGGCACCCCTCCGATTTTACTCGACCTTGCTACTTTCCGATCTCGTGAATCGTTTTTACTTGAATGACCTCCAATTCACGGCTTCCTCCGGGCGACTGGATGTTTACGGTGTCCCCTGGCTTTTTACCGAGCAGCCCGCGTCCAATCGGCGAAGTGGTTGAAATTCGTCCCTTGCTGACATCGGCTTCCTCGCTGGTCACAAGATTATAGGTGATCTCTTCATCGCGCTTTGTGTCCAGGACAATCACGATGGACCCGAGCCCAGCGCGATCCTTGGGAATCCGCGACATGTCCACCATGGATAGCTCGCGGAGGCGTCCGTTAAGCTGACCCAGGCGGGCGTTGACAACGCCTTGGCGTTCCTTGGCCGCGTGGTACTCGGCATTTTCGCTCAGGTCGCCATGAGCACGGGCTTTCGAGATCTCCCGAGGCAAGTCGACATGCAGCTCGTATTCAAGCGCTGTAATTTCTTCTTTTAGCTTTTTAATTAGATCTTCCATCGAGGAGGGCAATCCACCGTCCCAATTATAAGTCTTTATGACTTTCGCTGTCGCAGCGCCCCCACATGGTTTACACTCGGCTTCCCGCCGGTACGCGCGAGCCAGACCACTCTTTCATATACGGAACGGGTGGTCGCCACCATGATCTGCGAAGAGAATTCGCGCTCAAACCGATCGCGTCCACGCGCACCCATGCGTTGCCGCAACTCGCGCTGATCCAGCAGTACCGCAAGACGATCGCGCAGGCGGGCACCGTCGCCGCGCGGGACTAGAAATCCAGTGACGCCTTCCTCGACCTCTTCCGAGACTCCGCCCACGTCGTTCGCAATCACGGGAAGTCCGGCGCGCATCGCTTCGAGAATGCTGATAGGCAGCCCTTCGTACCGCGACGTCAACACAAATATGTGGGCCTGAGCCAGAATCTCCGGCACATTGCGGCAGGTTCCGAAAAACTGCACCTGGTCCTGCAAGCCCAACGAGCGCGTCTCCGCTTCCACCCGAGCGCGCTGAGAACCGTCCCCGACAAACCAAAGTTCGAACGGCTTGTCCAGTTGGCGCGCCGCGCGAACCAGCAGCGATTGATCCTTTGGATTCTCAAAGCGGCCGACCATGACGATGCGCGGCACTTCCAATTCGCACCGCTCAGTCACGGGAGGCAGCGGATCGACGCCGTTCAGCACGGTGCTCATCTTCGGCTGCCGCGCTACCCCGTATTGCTGGCCCAGCCTGTGGTCCGCTTCGCTAACCGTGATGATCCCGTGCGTGAACCGCGCCAGCAGCCATTCGCAGGGAATCGCGATACTCCTTCTCAGCAGCGAAACGCCATCGGCGAACGCCCACCCGTGCGCTGTGAACATAGACGGCGTACCGGCAATGCGGGCCGCGATTCGGCCCAAAGCGCCGGCCTTAAACGAGTGCGTATGCAGCACATCCGGATGCGTCTTGCGGATCAGATCTAAAATGCTCTGAGTGGCGCGCCAGTCCTTCCAGGGGTGAATGGGAACGACAAGATTGGGGATGACGTGAACGGCGACACCAAGTTGTCCAGCGCGTTCAGTCAGGTAGCCCTTCTCGCCCGCTGCAAGAATGGTCTCGCAATCCGGTGAGAGTCCGCGAATGAGAGTGAGAACATGCTCTTGAGCACCGCCTTCGTGGGCTCGCGTGATGAGAAACAACACTCGCATCGGCTACTCGTGCTATGTTACCCCACGGGCACCGCGGTTCTCGCGATGTAGGCCAACGCGGCCTCGGCTGCTTGGCGCTCGTCCTTCCCGAGGGGTGAGTTTCGGATTCGAAGCATGCGCCGTTCCAAGTCCACTTGCGTCATGGACCAATAGATGAGCGGCTTGGCATACGAGGCTGCCATGAGCCCGGCGGTTCGCCAAAACCCAAGATGAGAAGGCCCGTACTTCCTGTAGATTTGACGGTCGGAGTGACAGCTCTCGGCATACTTCTTCGTTTGGCCTGCCGCGGCATTGCTGATGAGCAGCAACGATTCGTCGATGTGGCCAAATTCAGTTTCGCAGCACACGCGGCACCACAGTTCATGATCTTCGGCTCGGTGGAACGCTGGATCGTACGGATTATCTCGAAACCACTGGACTCTGCCCATCACCGACGGATGGAGAATCGTATTGCGCCTCAAGAGAGCCTCTGGCGTGGTGTCCGGTGCAGTTCGGCCCCGAATGCCAATCGGGTTTCCCGTTTTGTCCAGGACGTAAGCGCCTGATCCGACCAAAGGAATGCTGGGGTTCCCCTCAAGGAATTGGACTTGGCGTTCCAATCTGGCGGGATGCATCAGGTCGTCCGCGTCCATTCTTGCCAAGTACTCTCCCTGGGCCAGCTTGGCGATTTCGTTCAGGCAGAACACGAGACCCCGATTCGCTGGAGAACCTTGGACTGTGACGCGGCCATCGCGGATCGAACGCGCGATTTCCAGCGAGCGATCCGTGGAGCCATCGTCGAATAGAACAAGCTCCCAGTCTTTGAACGTCTGAGCGCACAGAGAGCGAACAGCGTTGAGAAGCGTAGCTTCAGCGTTATAGAAGGGAATCCCGACGGTAACCTTGTCCGGCACGCGCGTCAGTGAAACAGCAGGGGCGCGAACTCGCCCAAATACTGCCGCCAAATCGTATAGGTGTGCGCGCCCTCGGTCGCGCGAAACGTGTTTCGCACGTGATGGGCATTCAGCAGTTCCGAGAGTTTGCTGGACCGATCGAAGAGCGAGTCCTGCCGTCCGCAGCCGATCCAAACTGTCTTGAGCTTCTGATTCGTTCCGGCTGAATCCTTCAGTACGGCAGCGAAACGCGTCTCGAAATCGGCAGGCACAGCCGAGCTGAAAGCTCCGATAGCACTGAATAGCTCCAAATGCTGGAAGCCGATCGCTAGCGACTGGCCACCGCCCATCGAGAGTCCTGCGATTGCGCGATTCTCCCGCCCCGGCGCGATTCGATATTTGGTTTCGGCGAGGGGAATCACATCCTTTAATAGGTAGTCCTCAAACATGGCGGTGTTCTTCGCCTGTTGCTCGCGCGGGGCTCCAAACGGCACCGCATGTCCATAAGGCATCACCACAATCATCGGCACGGCATTCTTAGCGGCGATGAGGTTATCCAGAATAAAATTTGCCTGACCCGCCAGGGTCCATCCGGCGGCGGTATCGTTCGATCCGTGGAACAGGTATAAAAACGGGTATTTGCGATCCCGTTCTTTCTCATATCCGGGCGGAGTGTAGACCCAGATCCAGCGGGTTTCCCCGTTCAACGCCTTGGCCTTTTCCCAATTGATTTCCACAGTCCCGTGGGGAACATCGCGAGCTTCCCAGAGCGCAGTCGGATCGGCCGGAATTTCCACCATACTCGCCGAGCCCCGCGATCGCAACTTGATGCGCGGGTTGACCGGGTCGGCGACATTCACGCCGTCCACGATGAAGTTGTAAATATAGATGCTGGGCGGAAGCGGACCCGCCGTGATGCTCCAGAGCCCTGCGGCGTCTTTGGTCATGTTCTCTTTCGAGCCCACGGGCATCCAATCGCCGTAGAGACTTACTTCCGAGGCTTTGGGCGCTTCCATCCGGAAGGTCACGCTCCGATCGGAATGCACCTCGGGAGATTGGGCGAACGAAACAGAGGCGAGCAGGATCGAGCCCATCAGCCACCTCATTTTCGCACCGCCCACGCCATCCCGTCAGGGCCTGTGCCCGTGCCGAACCGTTCGCTCACATCCAGCAGCTTCAGGTCGATTACAGCGATATTGTTGTCGCCCGAAACGGCCACGTATGCTTTAGCGCCATCGGGTCCGATCAGAATGCCCTCGGGTGCTTTGCCGAGCGGGAGGCGTTTGATCTCCTTGCGCGTTGCAACGTCGAGCACAATCAGTTCGCCGGCTGCAAGATCGGAAATCAGGACTCGGCTCCCATCAGTAGTGAACTTGATGCGGTTGGAACGCTTCGTGTTCGCATCGATCGTTGCCATCACTTTCTTGGATGCGAGGTCAATAATAGATACGCCCCCGTCTTGCGAATGAGCCGTCCACAACTGTTTGCCGTCAGGTGACAAGTCGATCCCCTCAGGGCCCTTCCCAACTGGAATCACGGTCTGGTTCCAAGCCCCCGGACTCGATCCGCGCTCGATCACGCTGATGGAATTGGACCCGATATTCGCGGTGAAAATAGTGTTCAGGTCCTTGCTGACCATCAGCATGTGCGTGGAGTTCTGGCCTGTTCCCAGCAGCCAGTCGATTTGGTTGGAGACCGGATCGTACCGGCCGATGAGCTTATTTATTTCAGCGGTGAAGTAAAGCTTCCCGTCGGCGAAATAGATTCCATGCGGGCGTCGTAACACACCCAGATCGAGACGGCGCAGCTCCTTTTGCGAGGCGAGATCGATTATGGAGATACTACTGCCTGGGGTGCGCGAACCATAATTGGAGACAAAAGCAAGCTTGCCATCGTCGGACACGGCGATCTCGTGGGGTCCTTCCCCGGTCGGGATGCGGGCCATCACCTTTTTAGAGACAGGATCCACGATGGCCAGCGTGGCCTCTTCCTTATTCAATACCAGAAGCGCAGGGGAAGGAGTCTGTGCTTCCAGGACGATGGCGGTGGCAAGCAGGACACTCAGTGTATTCATCTTTTCCTACGCGATATGCGCGCCCTGCGTCTCCACGTAAACCGCATACAGCGATTGCCCAGCGGCCATGAACAGCCGGTTGCGCTTGCTGCCGCCGAAGCAGATATTGGCGCAGATCTCGGGCAACAGAATCATCCCGATCCGCACGCCGTCCGGCGCGAACACATGCACGCCGTCGTATCCCGCGCCGACCCAACCAGCGCCCACCCAGATGTTGCCTTCCACATCGGCGCGAATTCCATCCGCGAGCCCCGCGCCGTGTCCGGGCAGATCCATCGAGATGTACTGCTTGCCGTTGCGCAGCGTCTTCTCGTTGGCAATGTCGTAGACGCGGATGTTTTTGGGCGCTTGCTCGTAGTGCGTGGAACCCGTATCGCAGATATAGAGCTTCTTGTAATCCGGCGAGAAGCACAGCCCGTTCGGTTTGTATAATTCGTCGGTAACTTTGCTTAACGCGCCACTCTTGCTATCGATGCGATAGACGGCTTCCTTGATCTGCATGTCTTGCTTGTGTCCCTCGTAGTGGCCGAGGATGCCATAGCCGGGATCGGTGAACCAGACGTCCCCATTCGGATGCACAACGATATCGTTGGGAGCGTTGAGAGGCTTGCCCTCCCACTTTTCCGCGAGCACGGTCTGGCTCCCGTTATGCTCATAGCGGACCACGCGCCGGTTGCCGTGTTCGCAGGAGAGTTGACGCCCTTGCCAATCGAAGGTATTGCCGTTGCTGTAGCCTGCGGGATTCCGGAACTGGCTGACGTGGCCGTCTTCTTCGATCCAGCGCATCTGCCGGTCGTTGGGAATATCGCTCCACATCAAGTATTTTCCGCCCGCGTTCCAGGCTGGTCCTTCGGCCCAAAGCAGGCCGGTATAGATGCGCTGGATGGGCGTGTTGCCAATTTTGATTTTCGCGAAACGCTTATCCAGAACTAGAATGTCCGGATCGGGGTACCGCACCGTTGTCAGGCCGCTCCAATCTCGAGGTGCAGGCGCGGACTGAGATTTTCCGGATTGAACGGCGGCTGCCGCGAATGCTGCGCCGAGGAGGGAACGTCTGCTAAGTTGATCTGCTTGCATGTTCTGGTCATCTTATCGCATGTAGTGCCCTTGAACTAGCAAGGCAAGCAAGGCGGTCCGGTCGGCGATGCGATCGACAAGGATGCTCTCGTTGTTGGCATGTGCGCCTTCGCCGACTCCCCCAAGTCCGTCCAGCGTGGGCACTCCCAGGGCAGCGGTGAAATTGCCGTCGGAGCCGCCTCCCGTGGATGACTCTTCGAGTGCGACATCCAACTCCGCAGCAAATCCCTTGGCAGTCTGAAATAGCTGTTGAATCCCTGCTGACCGTTCCATCGGCGGACGGTTCAAACCTCCCTCCACATGAATCGTGCAGCGCGGGTCAACTGGCTGCAGAGCCCTGAACTTCGCTTCCAGAATTGGCGCGTCTTTCTCGCGCGCAACCCGAATATCGACCTCCAGCCGCGCTTCGGCAGCCACGACGTTGGTCCTGGTTCCGCCCGAGATTACCCCCGGATTTACAGTGATTCCGCCAGCAAGATCCGTGAACGCCGCGATCCGCTCAATCTGTCGGCTCAACTCCACAATCGCGCTTGCACCTGCCTCAAAGTCCACGCCAGCGTGAGAAGCCTTGCCGCGCACCATGACCGTGTAGTCGCCCACGCCTTTACGCGCCGTCTTCAGCTTGCCTTCCAGTCCGGTACCCGGTTCCAGCACCAGCACCGCCACGCTCTTCCGAGCAGCTTCCTCGGTCAGTGGGCGAGACGATTCGCTACCAACTTCCTCATCGGAATTCAACTGGAGCACAATCGTGTGCTTCACCGGAACTTCCAGCTCCCGCAGCATTTGCATCGCGAACAGAAAGAACGCCACGCCCGACTTCATGTCCAGCACTCCGGGGCCCCAGAGCCGCCCATCGGCTTGGCGAAAAGGCATGCTCGCGAGCGTACCCATGGGCCAGACTGTATCGGAGTGACCCAGAGCGAGAATTTGACCCTCTTTCTGCGTTCCAGGAAGTGCAAACTCGCAGCGGAAATGGCGGCCGAAGCGCTCTCCGGGGAAGGTCGTAACTTTGGCCATGCTGGACACTTTGTCTGTGATGAGATCCACAGATCGATCCACTGCAGCAGGATTGTCGCTGGGCGATTCGCACTCGACCATTTCGCGAATTAAGGCGATAATTTCCGGTTCTTTCGACTTCGCGAATGCCAGGAACGGATGCATCATTAGGCTACAATAATAACTCTCATGCCAATTATGGATATTCGGGCCATTCGAGACATTCTGCCCCACCGATATCCGATGCTTCTAGTGGATGCCATCCTCGAACTTGAGGAAGAGCGCATCGTCGGAATCAAGAATGTCACCGTGAATGAGCCCTTTTTCGTCGGGCACTTTCCCGATTTCCCGGTGATGCCGGGAGTCCTGATCGTGGAAGCGATGGCTCAGGTTGCAGGCGTGCTGGTGCTCAGCCACATCCCGGATCGCAAGAACAAACTCGTGCTTCTAGCGTCTGTAGAAGAGGCCAAATTTCGCAGGCCCGTGGTGCCGGGAAATCAACTCCGCATTGAGATGAAAGTGACGCGGCGCAAGGCCACTGTGGCAAAGATGCAAGGCACCGCAACCGTCGATGGCGTAGTGGTGGCCGAGTCCATCCTCATGTGCAAGCTTCAGGACCGCGAGCCCGGCTAGCGGCATGGCGATCCACCCGACCGCGATCGTTGACGCTAAATCGCGAATCGCGGAGACTGCGGAGATCGGGCCTTATTGCTTCATTGGGCCCGATGTCGAAATCGGATCGGGAACATCTCTGAAAGCCAATATCCATGTGGAAGGTTCCACCACGATTGGGGAAGACAATGTGTTTTACCCCTATGCTTCCATCGGAGTGGCCCCGCAGGATTTGAAGTACAAGGGCGAACCCTCTAAAACGCGGATCGGAAATCGGAATAAGATTCGCGAGTTCGCGACCATTCATCGCGGCACGGAAGGAGGCGGCATGCTCACGCAGATTGGCGACGACAATTTGCTGATGGCCTACGTGCATGTCGCACATGATGTGCGTCTTGGCAATCATGTGATTCTAGGCAATGCCGTGACGTTTGCCGGCCACGTGATCGTGGATGACTATGCGGTGATCGAGGCCTTCAGCGGCGTGCATCAGTTCTGCCGGATCGGGCGGCATGCCTTCATCGGGGGCTACAGCGTGATCACGAGAGACGTCCTGCCTTTCTCGATGACGGTTACACCTCGCGAGTCCAAAACTTACGGTGCGAATCGGACTGGTCTCGAACGGCGAAATTTCAGCGCTGAAACGATTCAGTCCCTCCACAAAGCCTTTCGGTTGCTGGCCAAGTCGGGCTTAAACACGACTCAGGCGGTGGAGCGGATCGCACGCGACGTGGAGGCGGGCCCGGAAGTGAACGAGCTTCTTGAGTTCATCCGCACGAGCCATCGCGGCTTTGTCAAATAGATGGCGACGCGCTATGCGATGATCGCGGGCAACGGGCGCTTCCCAATTTTGGCTCTCGAAAACGCCCGCAAGCTTGGTCATGAGGTGGTCGTGATTGCGATCCGGGACGAAGCCCCATCCGAAATCGAGGTGCTCGCGTCGAAGTGTTACTGGATCACCGTCGGGCAGCTTAGCCGTCTGATCGACATTCTTAAAAGTGAAAGCATCGCTGAAGTAATGATGACGGGCCAGGTGAAGCATGCGAGTATTTTCTCGACGATCCGGCCCGATTGGCGGCTGCTCAAACTGCTCGCTTCGCTGAAGGAAAAGAATACGGATGCCTTGATTGGCGGAGTGGCCAAGGTGTTGGCCGATGAAGGCATAAGCTTGGTCGATTCCACGAAGCTGCTGAAACCTCTTCTGGCGGGAACGGGCGTGCTCACCAGGCGCAAGCCCGATAACAATGAAGAGAAGGATGCGCACTACGGGCGGAGAATCGCCAATTCGCTGGCGGGCATGGACGTGGGGCAAAGCGTCGCTATTTCGGAGCGGGCGTGCGTTGCCATTGAGGCCATGGAGGGCACCGATGCGATGTTGCGCCGCGCTGCGTCGTTAGTGAATGGCAACCCGCTGCGGCTGGTGAAGGTCTCGCGCGGCAGAAAGCATCTCTTATTCGATGTGCCGGTGGCGGGCTTGAATACAATTGCGGTGATGAAAGAGACGGGGACTACGATGCTTGCCGTGGATGCTGGCCGGACGCTGCTCTTGGACAAGGACGATCTGATTGCAGCGGCTGATCGGGAGGGGATGTGCATTGTGGGCTATGAAATCTTATGAACCCAAAGGTTCGAGTGGCGGTGATCGGCGCGGGCGTCTTCGGACGTCATCATTTGAGAATTCTGAAACAGTCGGACAGGGCGGAGCTAGTGGCTGTGGTGGATTCCAACGAGGAACGCGCTCGGGCCGCGGCTCAAGATTTTGGATGCGTGGCGGCCGGTTCCGTGGCGGAGCTTTTTGGAAAAATCGATGCGGCGGTGATTGCCGCACCCACGTCAATGCATGGCGAGATCGGCGTTCCGCTGCTTGAGAACGGAATCGATGCGCTGATCGAAAAGCCAATCGCAGCGGACCACGCAACCGGCCTCCAATTAGTGGATGCGGCCAAACGCCACGGACGCATTTTGCAGATTGGCCATCTGGAAAGGTTTAATCCCGCCGTAGCCGCCGTGCAGAAACTTCGAACTGTGCCCTTGTTTTTCGAGATACACCGGCTGAGCTTATTTAGCCCGCGAAGTCTGGACGTGGATGTGGTGCTCGACCTCATGATTCACGATCTGGATATCGTGCTGGCGCTTGCCGGCGCCTTGCCGGAAGAGGTGCGCGCCGCCGGGATCCGAATTCTTTCCGATAAAGTGGATATCGCTAATGTCCGGCTCGCGTTCCCAAACGGCTGCATTGCGAATCTGACTGCTAGCCGGGTTTCGACGGAACGGGTGCGCAAGCTCCGGCTCTTTCAACCGAATCAATATATCTCGCTCGATTATGAAAAGCAGCAAGCCGCGGTTTTCACCGTATCGGGCGATCGGCAGATTGGGTTCGAGAATCTCGCCATCGAGAAGGCGGAGCCGTTGAAACTCGAGGTGGAAGATTTTCTGGATTGTGTAGTTTCCCGGAGGCCGCCCCGCGTGCCTGGAGAGGATGGACTGCGGGCGCTGGATGCTGCTCTGGACATACTTGCTAAGATTGAAGAGCACGCCGAGTTGGTGGCGCGGCACCTTCTTTCACGCTCCTAGGCAACTTCGGGCTCGTCTTCGACGTCATTTCTTTTCGACCAATGGATCAACTGCTGGACGCCGGCCCCGAATTTCTGTTGGACTGGCACGAGCCGGACGAATCGTCCCGGCACGTGCGGGCCGCCATCGGCACGGTGATCTTTCACATTTTGGCGTTTGGGATCCTGAGCTTTCTGGTCAAACTGGACGGTCCGAAGCCGATGGAAGAGCGAGAGGTTGCCAGGGTGGTCACGCCTCTGATTGCGCCTCGTTTTCGCTTGACGCAGAAGGAGCCCAATAAAGGCAAGGTCGCCAAAGAGGTCCACGTCGAAGATCTGCTCCCGAAACCGGAGGTGCAAAAGCGCACGCCGACGCCTGCGATCGCGCCCCAGAAAGCCTTCCAAGCGCCACCTTCAAACCCGCTGCCTCCCGTGCCTAAGCCCGCTCCGATGCTGCCGCCTCCCGATCCGCCCAAGTATGAAGCGGTCGCGAAGCCTGCGCAATCGATGACACCTTCCGTTGCGCCCGTGCCGCCTCCTCAGATTCAGCCCGAAGAGAAACCAAAGCTTGCATTTGAGACTCCGGGGCAGGGCGGATCGAGCACGTCACAGGGAGGTGCGCCGATGAAGGTGCCGATGCCCAAGGTGAGTGTCGACGATGCGATTCGCAGCGTGGCGCGGGGAGGGGGCGGGTCCGGGGGCGGCGTTTCGGTCAGCGACATGGATCAGCTCCCGAGCCTGCCGGATAGTTTAAACACCAGGCCTGTGCCTGGACGAATGAAGAGCCAAGTCCAACTGCTCAGCGATCCGATGGGAGTGGATTTCAAGCCTTACCTGATTCGCGTGCTGGCGTCGGTGAAGCGAAATTGGTTCGCGGTATATCCGGAGAGCGCGCGGCTGGGATTGCGGGGTACGACTGCGTTGAAGTTTTGGGTGGATCGGACGGGGCAGGTACCACATTTAGAGATTGCCATGCCGTCGGGGGCTACGGCGCTCGATCGGGCTGCGGTGGCGAGCATTAGCGCGTCGGTGCCGCTGCCTCCGCTGCCGAACGAGTTTAAAGGGAAGCAAATCGTGCTGCAGTTTTCCTTTCAATATAATTAACTGCGTAAACCAGGCAGGCCGCCGAGCGCAGGGGCGGACAACACCGCCCGCAGGATCGCCTGTCCGACCGCCTCGCCAGCTGCCACCCCGAGCACATTCAGATCAGCGATTTTCTCTCCTGCGGAAAGCCCGATTACGACGTCGCCGTCGTACATCGTCCATGCTGGAGAGATAGTTCGCGCCATTCCCGCGCTTCCAAAAGTTGCCAGCTTGGTGGCTCCTACCTTTGAGAGCCGGGCGTTTGTCGCCACCACGACGAGGGTCGTGTTCTGATGTTGATAGGGACCAGTGCCGAGTCCCATTTTCATGGAATGCGCTGTGTCGGCGAAAGCCAGCGAGTCCTTCGACTGCCGCGCGCCAGCCACGATCTTGCCCGATGTCGGATCGATCACATCGCCAAACGCATTCACCGCCGCCAAGCTCGAAACGAGAACACCATCCGGCAGCTTGACCGTAAACGAGCCCACACCGGATTTCATCGCCCTCTCCATACCGAAAAGCTTGCCGACTGTGGCTCCCGTGCCCGCGCCCACGGCGCCCTCCTGCACCGGATCAGCCGAGGCGAGGGCGGCCGCCTTCTCGCCCATCTCGCGCGTAGGCCGCACATGCTTTTTACCGATTCCCAGGTCGTAAAGAATGGCCGCCGGGACCAGCGGAACAGGCCCCGAGCCGGTGGTGAACCCCACTCCCTTGCGCTCCAGAAACCGGCGCACTCCTGAAGCCGCTTCCAGCCCAAACGAACTGCCTCCAGCTAGAACCACGCCTTGAATCCGATCGGTCAAGTGCATCGGATCCAGCAGGCCGAATTCTTCGGTGCCCGTCGCCGATCCCCGAATATCCGCCCCGCCTGCCGCGCCGCGCTCGCACAAAATGACGGTGCAGCCAGTGAGGGCGTCAAGGTCCGACGCGTGACCCACCAGGATGCCCGGAATGTCCGTAAGTCCTTTCATCGGGCTCCTTTTAAGCAGTATGTTAGCATCGGGTTCATGGGGTCCTCGGCTTGCTCGATTTCCTGAAATCCCCGATTGAGGCTCTTCAAGACTTCTACATTCTGACCGGTCGGGCGTTAAGAAATGTGGTCCGCCCTCCACACTACTACGATGACATTTATTTGCAAATGGACATCATCGGCGTGGGCAGCCTTCCTATCATCATACTCACCGGCTTTTTCAGCGGCGTGGTGATCACCATGCAGATGTCGCGGGCCCTCTCTCAGTACGGCGCCACAGGACAGGTGGGCATGATCGTCTGCATCACTCTGGTGCGCGAACTCGGTCCGGTGTTGACGGCTCTGCTGGTAGCGGGGCGCAACGCCTCCGGCATCGCCAGCGAACTCGGGTCGATGAAAGTGACCGAGCAAATAGATGCTATGCGCGCGTTGGGCACCGATCCGATCCAGAAGCTGGTGGTCCCCCGTTTGGTGGCGACTTGCGCCATGTTGCCATGCCTGACGGTGATTTCCGATTTCGTGGGGCTGCTGGGCGGTTATCTGATCGCCAGCTTGCAATTGGGCCTGTCTGGCTCGCAATATTGGACTGCCGCCTACCAGGCGCTTCAATATAACGATATTGTGCAAGGGCTGCTGAAGCCGTTCGTCTTCGCCTTCATCATTTCGTTGGTGGGATGTTTCTACGGGCTGCGGACGACCGGTGGAACTCAAGGAGTCGGCTTGGCTACCACTAAGGCGGTAGTCTCGGCTTCGGTTTGGATATTCGTGATCACGTCGCTGCTGACGCGCATCTTCGTCAATCTTCACTAGAGACGTGCCATGAACCAGACCATGCAACCGCTCTCTGAAGGTCACGGCCCGTTTATGCATAGCGACTCTGTTACCGAGCCGCGCGCGTCAGCAAGCGGTTCCGAACTGGTTCTCAAATTCGAGGACGTTTCGCTCTCTTTTGGGGACCAGGTCGCGCTCGATCATGTCTCCTTTGAGATGGCGCCACGGTCCACGCGCGTCATACTCGGAGCTGCTGGCAGCGGAAAGACGACAGTGCTCAAGGCCGCCATTGGACTGATAAAACCGGATTCGGGCCGTATTTTCCTGCTTGGTCAAGAGATTACCAGCCTCGACGAGCGGCAACTCTTTCATATTCGGAGCAGAGTCGGAGTTCTCTTTCAAGAAGGCGGACTTTTCGACTCGTTTACGGTAGCCGAGAATGTAGCTTATCCGCTCCTGAATCCAAAGTCCGATAAAGTGGATCTAACGCAGGTGGACCAGAAGGTTACAGACGCATTGCGCTTCGTGGAGCTTGAAGAAACGATGGAGAAATTTCCCGCAGAGCTATCCGGGGGCATGCGGCGTCGAGTGGGAATCGCTCGCGCCGTGGTGAAAGAGCCGCCGCTGGTGCTTTACGATTCGCCTACCGCAGGCCTTGACCCGATCACGGCGAACACCATCATGGCCCTGATCGCAAAGGAGCGGGATACGGCCAACACCGCTAGCTTAATTGTGACTCATCGGTATCAAGACGGACAAGTAATGGCGAATTTCAAGTACGTTTCCGGGAGTGGCCATCTCAATCTCGAACACGTCGAACAGAATGGATCGAACGACGGACCAAAAATCGTTTTCATGGTGATGAATGAAGGCAAGGTAGTGTTTGAAGGCACTCAGCACGAACTCGAAGCGTCCACTGACGATTACGTCGTGAAATTCGTGCCAAAGCGCCCATAGATTTATGCCGCAACAAACCAAAGCGAAGTGGGCACGGTTAAAAGTAGGGATTCTAGCGATCGTGGCGATGGTGATTGTCGCGGCGCTTATCTTTCTGATTACCGGCAACACGAATCCGTTCGCCGCCAAGACTGACGTGTTCACTTACATGAACGACGCGGCCGCCCTTACGGCAGGCGCCCCTGTGAACCTGAACGGCATACCGGTCGGGAAGGTGAAGGAGATCGTTCTTTCCGGAGTCAAAGATCCCCGACGAGTCGTTCGAATCGACTTGCAGATCCCCGAAGCGAACCTGCGCTCCATTCCATCCGACTCCATTGCATCGATCAGCGCGGCCAATGTGCTTGGCACCAAGTTCATCAATATTAAGATGGGCAAGAGTTCCACGCCGCTCCGTCCGGGGCAGGAGATTCAGAGCCTGAATACGGCGGAGTTCGAGGACGTAGTTCAGCAGGGTTACGCGGTGTTGACGTCGCTGCAAGGCATTGTGGATAAGGTGGGCCAGATCGTTGCGCAAGTGGAAAATGGCAAGGGCAGCATTGGCAAACTGTTGGTAGACGAGACTCTCTACAACCACATTCTGACAATCGTCGATTCCGTTCAAAAGCTTGCCAACGTGTTGAATTCGGATAAGGGCACGCTGGGCAAACTGATTTACGATCCAGAGATGTATAACCAGGTGCGCGGATCGCTCACTCGCGTGGATACGCTGCTTCAGGATCTTCAGTCCGGGCAAGGGACCGCCGGGAAGTTGCTCAAAGATCCGGCGCTTTACAACGATGTTCAGAAGACGATCACGGAAGTGCGTCTGGTGGTTGCGGATCTGAATGCAGGGAAGGGAACTGCCGGCAAGCTTCTGAAGAGCGACGAGCTGCATAAACAGCTCATGGGCACCATCGGCAAACTCGACCTTATGGTGGACAAACTGAATTCCGGTCAAGGCACAGTGGGACAGTTGCTGGTGAACCCGCAGCTTTACGACAATCTCAACGGATCCACGCGCGAGCTGCACGAACTGCTAAAAGATTTCCGGGCAAATCCGAAGAAATTCTTGCGAATCAAACTTTCGCTGTTTTGAAACGCCTGATCGTAAACGCGGACGACTTTGGGTTTACGCGGGATGTGAATGCCGGAATCATCGAAGCGCACCGGAGCGGAATTCTGACTGCCGCAACTCTCATGGCGACGGGCGATGCGTTTGACGATGCGGTACGTCTTGCTCGGGAGACGCCGTCGCTCGACATCGGCTGCCATTTGGTGATGGTGGGGTCGCCCGGTTTCCCCGCAACCGTCCCGGAGTTGCTGCGAGCCTTGGCGCTGCGACGGATCGCCATCTACTCCGAATTAGTCAAGCAGGTTCGCCGCATTCTGGATGCGGGTTTACAGCCGACCCATCTGGATACTCATAAGCACACACACCTGCTGCCGCCGGTGTTAGACGCGGTAGCGCGAATTTCCGAGGAGTTCGGAATTCGGTGGGTGCGCCGTCCTTTCGACTTTCCCATGGAAGCGGCCGGAATCCGCTTGAGCAAACGGTTGGTGAGCCGAGGGTTCGGATTGGTTCGTGGCCGGTTAGGACGGGTTCTGGCCGCTCATCACTGCCGCATGACGGATCATTTTGCCGGATTTCGAATTACGGGAAAGTATGATGCGGCGGAGTTGGCGAGGTTAATTGGGCGGCTGCCTGAGGGTGTGACGGAGTTTATGTGCCATCCGGGTTTCTGCGGTGACGAGCTCCGGTCGGCTGGAACGCGTTTGAAGGAGAGCCGCGAGCGGGAGTTGCGGGCACTTACGTCGACGCTGGTGAAGGACGCGGTGCGGACGCAAGGCGTCGTATTGAGCCGATACGAATGACATTCCCGCATTTTAAACTAAAGTAAATGCGATTTCGGATTCTCCTGCTGGTTTTCACGCTTACCGCTCCTACAGCTCCCGCACAACGCCGCGGAGGAGGCCAGCCCCAAGACGGTTTTCGCTTCCGCTTTGTGGGACCCATAGTGGGCAACCGTGTCGCTTCCGTCGCGGGCGTGCCGGGCGACCCCAGCACGTATTATGCAGGCGCTGCCTCGGGCGGCATATGGAAGTCCACCGATGGCGGCAATGCGTGGGTTCCCATCTTCGACAGCCAACCCGTCGCCGCCATCGGCGCGCTCGCCGTCACTCCCAGCGATCCCAACGTGGTCTGGGCTGGCACCGGGGAAGCGTGGGTGATTCGCGACAGCGACGTGATGGGGAACGGCATCTATAAGTCCACCGATGCGGGCAAGAACTGGACTCGCATGGGTCTTGAAGAAACCGGCCGCATTGGCCGCATCCTGGTTCATCCCAAGAATCCGGACATCGTGTTCGCATGCGCTGTGGGGCGAGCCACCGGTCCTCAGCAGGAGCGCGGAGTTTACCGCACCACCGATGGCGGCGCTCATTGGGATCGCGTGCTTTTCGCCGATGAAAATACCGGCTGCTCCGGCCTCGCAATGGACCCGCACAATCCGCGCGTCCTGTTTGCGGGGATGTGGCAGCTCGAAATGCATAGCTGGGGCGAGTTCGGTGGCGGCCCGAGCAGCGCAATCTACATGTCGCGCGATGGCGGCACCAAGTGGACTAAGCTCGAAGCGCATGGCCTTCCCAAATCGCCGCTGGGCAAAATTGACGTGGCCGTTGCGCCTAGCGACTCCGACCGGGTCTACGCGCTGATCCAGACCAAGGATCAGGGATCGCTGTGGCGTTCCGACGATGGGGGCGAGAACTGGCGAGTGGTCAACTACGATCGCGCTCTCACGGGACGTGCCGGTTATTACATCCGCCTCGCAGTTTCACCGAACAATGAAAACGAAGTGCTGGTATCGAACAGCTCCTTTCACCAGTCGCTCGACGGCGGTCAAACCTTTCGACCGGTGCCCTGGGGAGGCGACAATCATGACGTATGGATCGATCCCGCGAATCCCGACCGCTTCGCCGTGTCGGACGATGCGGGACTGAATATCACCACCGTGCATGGCCGTGGATTCCATCGCGTGCAGTTGCCCATCGGGCAGATGTATCATGTCGCGGTCGACAACCAAGTGCCCTACTACGTTTACGGGAACATGCAGGATAGCAGTACGATGCGAGGCCCCAGCATTCCGCCTCCGGGCGCGGGTTATGGACGCCCGCCGCAATATGGATGGGAGTTCCGCCTCGGGGGCTGCGAGTCGGGGTTCACGCTTCCCGATTGGACTGATCCGAATATTGTATGGGCCAGTTGCTACGGAAATGAGGTTACCCGCTGGGACGGGAAAACAAAGCTGGCGCGATCGGTCAGCCCATGGATGCACACGCTCGATTCGCCTCCCAACGATGCCAAGTATCGCTGCCACTGGACCGCTCCGCTGGCCCTCGATCCTTTTGATCACCACACGGTTTACTACGGCTGCCAGGTAATCTTCAAGACGTCCAATGGCGGCCAAAGCTGGAGTGTGATCAGTCCGGATCTCTCCACTCAGGACCCCAGCCGCAACATCCCGTCGGGCGGCATCGTGGGCGATAATCTGGGGCAGTTTTATGGCGAGGTGGTATTCGCAATCGCCCCCTCTACGCTTCAAAAAGGGCTGATCTGGGCGGGTACGAACGACGGACTGATGTGGCTGACGAAAGATGGCGGCGCTCACTGGACCAACCTCACCAAGAACATCGCTGGACTGCCCGCTTGGGGCAGTGTGACCAGCATCAGCCCTTCTACTTTCGATGCCGGGACGGCGTACGCCTCGGTTGACTTCCACCTGAACGATAACCGCGATCCATTCATTTATAAAACGGCTGATTTCGGGGTGACCTGGACGAAGATCAGTGGCGGCTTGCCGAAACATCAGCTATCTTATGTGCGCTGCGTCGTTGAGGATCCGAATCAAAAGGGTCTGCTGTTTGCGGGCACGGGCAACGGGCTCTTTTATTCGCTTGACGACGGAGGAAAGTGGACAGCGCTGCAAACAGGACTGCCGCACGCTCCGGTGTCGTGGGTGGTGGTTCAGCAGCAGTTCCATGACTTGGTGCTCTCTACGTATGGACGCGGGTTTTACATTCTGGACGATATCACCCCGCTCGAGCAGATGGCGAAGGAGGCTACCAGCGCGTCCGTCCGGTTGTTCACGCCGAGGCCGGAATTTCGGTTCATCAGCGGAGCGCGAGCTTTTGTGGATTTCGATCTGAAAGCGGCGTCTAAGCAGCAGGTTCAGATCGCGATTTTGGACTCCAACGGGAAGGTCGTCCGCGAACTGAAGGCGGATGGGCGGGCCGGGCTAAATCGCCAAACATGGGATCTGCGGTACGAGGCTCCCCGGCTGGTGGCACTCAGAACCACGCCGACTGAAAATCCGCACATCTGGGAGGAGCCTCGATTTCGCGGTTCCGATTCCAGACCAATCACGCATTGGGGCGCCGAACCGGCGCAGGTAGGACCTATCGCAGCTCCTGGCAAGTACACAGCCCGATTGACCGTCGATGGGGAATCATACCAGCAGTCTCTTGAGATCCTGGCGGATCCGCGCTCCAGCGGCTCGGTGAAGGAGATCGAGGCGTCCGTGAATCTGCAACTTCGCATACGAGACGATATCAGCGCCGCGTCGGATGTCGTGAACCGCATCGAGTGGATGCGCAAGCAACTTGAAGATGTCGAAAAGATGCTGAAAGCGGATGAGTTGAAGACGGTGCAAGAGATGGCCCGGAAGATGCAGAGCGTGGAGTATAAACTGATCACGCGCTCGCTTGCCCTCAGCGACGACAAATATTTCGTCGAGGCATACAACGTGTATTTCAATCTAATTTGGCTGAATGGCGAGGTTGGAAGCGGTGCGGGCGATGTGCATGGCGGCGCGGATCTAGGACCTACCGACACCGCCGGAGAGATGCTGCAGGCAATCGAGAAGGATCTGGCCGCCGCGCGAGGGGACTATCGAAACGTTATGGAGAAGGACGTTCCCGCGTTCAACAAGTGGCTTGCGGAACGCGGGATGACCCCACTCGCGAGCGATGGCAATCATAGATAAAGCGCTTTTGGCTGGCGCAGCGGGCTCAGGCGGCCAGTAAGTTTTTTACGACCTCTCCAATTTTCATGAAGGCGTCGTAGCCGGAAGGCTTCCTGAAATATCCATCGACGCCCAACTTGGCTGTGTTTGCCCGGTCCTGCTCGGAATCGGAAGATGTGACGATCAGAACCCTGGTGTCCCGGCACTTGGGGCTCTGCTTCAGATGCTCCAGAACCTCAATGCCAGTTCTCTTGGGCAGGTTTAAATCCAGCAGGACCAGACTTGGCCCGGGTTCGCTTTCGTTGACATCCGTCTGATTTATGAAATCAAACGCCTGCTCTCCGTCCGAGGCGACGTGCAGATCAGCCGGCACACCCGCCGCCTGGATCGCTTCCCGAAGCAGAAACACGTCGGACTTATTGTCCTCGACCACGAGGATGTGGTGACGCATCCGGGCAGCGGTGCCTAGCGCCGGGCGGGGCGCGGATGCGACGGCTGTATCGCTCCACAATCCGCTGTCGATCGTTTGTGTGCAGTCCTCGAAAGATGTCACAGATACGCTCCTTATTTAAGCTAATTTCCGATAATGTTTTGGAAAAGCCGCATAATTAATATGATATACCTTTATGGGGGGATAATTTCGCTAAGAATTGTCGCGCGCTACGCTGCCCCTACTTGGACAAGCCAGGAGCGTGATCTCCACCGTTGGATTATTTAATAGCCAGAGTGGCGTCGAGCGGCGTCCCCGTGCGTCGGCTTTCCACAGACGAAAACCCGGAGGCCCTCAGCAGCGCCGCATACTCCTCGGCAGTTCGTTCACGGCCTTCGGTGACGATCAACATATTAAGCGACTGCATGTGCGCGGGCACGTTCTCAAGCAGCTTTTCGGCAACCAGCAAGGCACCGCCAAGGGGCAGCGCCTCGCGAATCTTCCTAAGGAGTCGGCCAATTTTCTCTTCCGACCAGTCGTGCAGAATTCGACCGAGCGCATACAGATCGGCGGGAGGCAGCGGGTCCGCGAAGAAATCGCCGGGCGTGACATGAGGGAAGATTTTGGCCACGGCGGGCAGATCCAATACGGTAGTTTCCAAATGTGGATAGAGTTCTTTGGCGGCTTGCGCGAGATGGCCGGTTGCGCCGCCCAGATCGACAAAGTGCTTAAATCGACTCAGGTCGAAAGCCGCAACGACAGCAGGAGAACTGAGCCGGCCGAAGCCGTGCATTCCCTGCAAGAACTCCCGCATATGCTCTTCGGTGCGGAAAAAATGCGAGAACAGCGGGCCATCCAAGTCGTATGTTTGCTTCCAGCGATGCGTGCCCTCGCGGACCGCGTCTTCGAGATGGGCCCACATTGGGTAGAGAACGCGGTTCGAGTAGCGGATGTAACCGGTCATGCTGTCCGGGCTGTCTGAGCGCAGCAATCGGTCGGCTTCGGGACTGTTGAGGTATTCGCCAGCGTGCTTTTCGAGTAGACCGAGTGCCACGCATGCTTCGAGCAAACGCGGCAATTCCTTGCACTCCGGCGGGCGTTTACCATCGAAGACGCCCAACTCGACGGCGGCGAACATCGTTTTAGATCGTCGAAACGCCTCGATCAGATCAAGTACGGTGGAGGAGATGGTCATATCCTTTGGGCTCCAAGGGCTTTCCCTCATAGGTAATCGATCCGGCTTTCCCTTTGGTGATGACGCCGATGCGAATACCGGGTACCCGGACGCCTATTGGAGCCGTGTAAAGCAATTCGTAATCTTCGCCGTCGTAGAGAGCTTGCGCAATGCTTGCGCCGGGGAGAAGAGGTACCGCTTCCAGGCTGGCCGCTACTTTCGACATCATGCCCAACTTGTGCAGATCGAGCGCGAGCCCGTCCGTGATGTCCATGCACGCCGACGCCTTTCCCACCAGCTTGAGGCCCGCATCCAGCCGCGGCTCGATCACCGTCTTGATCGTCCATCCGCCGAGCGGCCCCGAGACATAGATCGCGTCCCCCGGCTTTGCGCCCCAACGCAGCAGCGACTTTCCCTTGGCGCTTGCGCCGCAGATGGCGACACTCACGACTAGCTGCTTGGCATGCGAAATATCACCTCCGGCGATCCACGCCTTGGTGGGTTTCAATAATTCGTTTGCGGCCCGATAAAAATCGTTCAGCCAATTCTGGTCCACCCATGGGGCAAGAGCGATGGACACCAGGCAGTAGAGCGGTTTCCCGCCCATTGCCGCAATATCGCTGAGACTTCTAGCGATCGCTTTATGACCGACCCGCTCGGCACTCCAGTCGCGCGTGAAATGGACATCCTCGATCGTGAAATCGGTGGTGAGCAGCAGGTCCTGCTTGGCGGTGGGTGGCTTGAGCACGGCGCAGTCGTCCCCGATCCCACGCGCATACCGTTTCAAGTTGGCGAGGATCGACTCTTCGGTCACGGCGTGGCCGTCACCAATCCCGATGGTAATTCTTCGCCAAAGATCTTGCCGAGATCTTCCCGCTCTTCGCCTTCGAGAGCCGGGATCATCGATTCGGGAATCGCGCTCCGAACTATGTTGAGCGTAGCGGGTGCGATGTCGCGGGAGGCATCCCCCGTGTGTCGTGCGATCGCTACCAGTGCATCGGCTGAATTGGGCACCTTCGCCAACGCCTCCAGCCAGCGGGTTGCCGTGGAGACGGGGATCACCTGATTCGTTGGCCCGTAAAACAGCTTGCGCGCGCCGAGGCGCGATAGGCACCACAGGCCGGTGTCGCGCATTTCTCCGGCTTTCACTCGCGCGAGCAATGCATCGCCTAACTGGGTTCTAGTCTGAATCGGAAGCAGTTCCAAACTGGCCGCGGTGCGCCACATCTCGCGCATCAGGCTGGCATTCACACGCTGCGGTTTCTTGGCTCCGCGTGGAAGCAGATTCGCCGAGAGGCGCTGGAAGATGTCGCCCTGCTGATTCTTGTTCAGCCCTCCCGCGACCCGGCCCCAGAAGATCCACCACTGAACCTCGTTTTCCACTTGATTGGCAAATGCCAGACCGGAGGCGTACACGCGGCGGGCCTGCTCTATTCGAAACTCGTCGCCAGGGAATCCGAAGCCAGGCCGCAGGCACAAGCCGCAGAGATTCAGCCAACGCGATTCAAGCGCGGGCGACTTGCGACGGCCATCCCCAAGTTCAACCATCCGATCAGCCAGCTTGCGTATTGTAGTGAGGGGCCAGGAATTGCGCCCCAAGCCGATGGTCTGTTCCAGCCGGGACGGGAGCTCCTCCGGCGACGCGGTTCCGTTCTTGAAAGCTGCGTCGATCAGCGCTTCCGCTTTGGTGAGGGCTTCATCGCTGACCACCGCAGCGGGGCGCGAAGATGTCTTGGCGGCGGCCTGTTTTCGAAGCTCGAATTGCAGCCGCCAGCGATGCTCGGTAATCTTTGAATCCGCCCACAGCTCCAGCGTGCCTAGCGCGGTGAGATGTGCACGCAATTTGATGGGAACCAGGCGCTCGCCTTGCTTGCCGAAGCGGATTACCGCATCGAGCGGAGCATGGAGATGAAGGTCCGCAGTCTCGCTGGCGGTCAAGGCATGCCCGACTAAATCGTCTACTCGCGAGAGCGAACTAAAAAGTCGGAACGACACAGGCTTGTTCGCCACCAAATGCAGATCCTGGCTGTCAAGTTCTACCGTTGAGCCTTCCTCCGAACCGCGTGGAATCAGGCAGACGGCTTCTTTTTCTCCGATGCCAATGTAGTAGGAGCGAGGCAGGCCGCCTCTTACGAGAAGCCCTGCGCCAGTGGAGCGGACGTACGAGTAGTACGCTGCACCGACGGCCACAGCGAGGTCGAGGTCGCGATTCTCAAGCACGATGGGGCGATGGCCAAACCAGCGTTCCAGGACATCGGCCACGCGCTGCTGACAGAGATCGGGAATAAAGAAGCCGCCATTAAAGAGGATGGCGTCGGGTTTGGCATTGTCGTTAGAGTTGAGGAACGCCGCCAGGTGTCGCGTTACGGCGGGGTCCGACACATACGGCAATCCCAGTTCGCGAAACAAGCTGCGCTTCTCCTCTTTGGGCTTGTCTTGGATATCGCAAAAGGGGAGAAAACCTTCCAGCGTGAGTTCCAGAGCCTCTTCGCGAGTGATCTCCGTTCGCAGAGTGCCGCCGATAAGCGATGAACCTGCGCCGAGAACCGTGATCTCCACCCGCTTCAGGTTCGGATCGGCCAGCATCCGTTCCTTCGCTGCCGCGCATTGACGCCTGAGCCCGCTCCGCTGCCGAATGGAAAGCTGCGATCCGATCTTCGCTTCCACCAGCCAAGCGAGCGTCAGATCCAGATTATCTCCGCCTAAGAGCAGGTGCTTGCCAACGGCGGTGCGCGTGAACTCAACCCGGTCGCCCTGCCGGTTTACGCGGATCAGCGTGAAGTCGCTGGTGCCCCCGCCCACATCGCAGACCAGCACCAGCATTCCGTCAAACAAGCTTTTTTGCGATTGCGCGAGGTGATTCGCGATCCAGGAATAAAACGCGGCGGCGGGCTCCTCGATCAATGTGAGCTTTTCGAGCCCGGCTTCTTTGGCGGCCATCACGGTCAACTCGCGGGCTTCTTCGTCGAAGGAGGCGGGCACCGTCAGGACGATCTCCTGATCCGCAAGCGGAAGGTCGGGATTCGCTTTGTTCCAAGCATCGCGAATGTGCGCCAGGTACATCCCCGAGACTTCGATAGGCGATAGCACCCGCCCGCCTTCCTGCGCTTCCCACGGCAGTATTTTAGCCGTGCGATCCACTTCGGGATTAGAAAGCCATGACTTGGCCGAGTGGACCAGTTTGGTAGGAATCAGCGCGCCTTGTTCGCGGGCATACGTGCCGACGTAGTTTTGATCCGCCCCAAGAAATAGGAACGAGGGGAGGGTGCGCCTGGGCTCGACCTGACCCGCCCCTACGAACTGCGAGATTTCGAAGATTTGGATGGCCGGGTAATCAGCGAGATCGGAGGAAGATTGCTGAACGTAGGCGAGCGCTGAGTTGGTAGTGCCGAGGTCAATGCCGATGTTCATTGTGTTTGAGTGACACGCTCACGCACGTTGAACTCTAGCTTCCACCGGCGGCCGTCGCGCGCCACGCACCACAACTGTAACAAGCCCGTTTCGGTAACCATCGTTTCCAGCGTGACTGGAACAAATTCGCCGGAGGTGCCCGGGAGGGTTACCTCTACCGGCGATAGTTCCTCGAGATCGTGGCCGAGATCGTCGATCATCGTACCCGGGGCGTCGTTCTTGCGGCTGGCAGAGTTGAAGAAGCGGAACTCGGCGGGCTCTCCCACCACCACCCCAAATTCGCGCTCCGGCAAGCGCAAGTCGGTTCCCTCTTCCATGCCGAAGGGGGCCACCGTTAGCGCCTTCAAGGGCGCAGCCATACCTGGCACGGCCGGCATCGCGGACTCTATGCCAACGTAGTATGTACGCGGCACGCCCCCTCGAATGCGCACGCCCTTGCCTTGTCGCGACATTCCGTAATAGGCTGCGCCGCGCGCGACGGCGTGCATCAAGTCCTCGCCTTCCAGCGGCTGTACTCTCTGTTTTCCTTCCGGTTCCAGCCAATTGTTCAAAGTTTCGATAATACGTTCGCGGACGATGTTCGCCCGCAGCACGCCACCGTTGAAGAGCACGTGAGTGGGGCATGCGAGCCCACTCGCGCCGCGCCGCACGCTGCCGTGCTCGGAGGAGGCGGCTTGCTGGCGAAGGAACCGAGCGAGGTGCTTGGTAACGGCAGCATCCGACGCATAGGGCAGCCCAATCTCCTGCAGTCCAACGCGGCGCTGCTTCAGGGGCATCTCCTCGCTCGAAACCGTCGGGAAGAAGCCCTCCATCAGGATCTTATTCAGGTCATCCCCCAGGAGCTTAGCTTTGATGGTGCCGCCTACCAGTCCGGTCCCTTTGCCCAGAATCGTTACGGCGTGCTCAGCCTTGCCGGAATCATCCTCCAGCAAACGTTCCTTTGCGACCCGGCACTGCTGCCAAAGCTGGTATAGCTGCAGCGCGTCCAATTTCACGTTCCTGGCGGAAAGCTGCTGCTCCACGAAACGCGCCAGTGCGAGATCGATGTTGTCGCCGCCGAGTAGGATGTGTTCGCCGACGGCCACCCGCTCGAGCTGCAATTCGCCGCTCTGCTCGGTCACGGCGATGAGGCTGAAATCCGTAGTCCCTCCGCCGATATCGACTACCAGAATCAGATCGCCCACGCGCACGCGTTCGCGCCAATCCGCATGTCGCTCGAGCCAGGCGTAGAACGCGGCTTGCGGCTCTTCGAGCAGTAGAATGTTCTCGTAGCCTGCTTGCTCGGCGGCCTTCTGGGTCAGTTCGCGAGCTACTGCGTCGAACGATGCCGGTACCGTGACCAACACCTGCTGCTTTGTAAAAATCGCATCCGGATTTTTGGCGTCCCAAGCATGCCGCAGGTGTTCCAGATACTCTCGCGTTACTTCGACTGGTGACATCTTTGCTACCCCGGCGGGCGCGTTTACCGGAAGGATCGGAGCGCTGCGATCAATGCCCGCATATGACAGCCATGACTTGGCCGACGAGATGAGACGCGATGCATTCTCCACGCCCCGCTTTTGCGCAAGCTGACCCGCCACCGGCCCGTCTGTCTTCCACGGAAGCGCCAGCGTTCCCTCGGGGAAATCGCTCGCGCCGGGGACGTAGAGGAAGGACGGCAAGAGCGGCTCGTCCCGCACTTCGCCCGGATTGACCAGTTGCGGTATGGCAAACAGGGACACCGGCGGCAGTTCGAGCGCGTCCTTCAGACTCGTCGTGTCCGCGTAAGCAAGGCTGCAGTTGGTGGTGCCGAGATCGATTCCGATTACCGTCTGTGACAAAGCGGCTACTCGACTTCGATCTCGGCCGGAGCGAGAATTGCCGCGTTCTGGCTGGCGGCAAGCGCCGGTAGATCCACCTTATCGGCTCGCCAGCCTTTATGACGGAGCAGGCCGCCCGCTGCCTTGCCGCTGGCTGGCACGTTGCCCAGGAGTTTTACCACCGCAGGATCGTTCGTCTCAACTTTGGTAAACGTCCCCTCCACGCCGTCGATCACGGGTGAGAGATGGACGTAGCGGTCCAGCGTCTTGCGGCATTGTTCGTGCATCTTGCGCACCGCAGCACCCACTTGATCGTCGGAGAAAGCGGCGATATCTTCCATGAAGAAATCGATGAAGCGGGAGTCGCGCTGGAGGATTCCCAGCATCTGCAAGGCACCGTCGGAAAGCTTCACAACGGGAACCGGCTTGGGAACGGGTTGCGGCTTATTTTCTACAAAGCCGAACGCCTTGGCGATGTCGGGGGGAAGGTTGCCGGCGAATAGAATCGCGAAGAAGCTGCGGAAAGCAAAGGCAATACGGGACAAATCCACCTCAACTTCTAGGATACACCGCGGCGTCGCGGCTCCGTTTTTTCAAAACGAACCCAATTCGATTTTAAAGCCGACTGGATGCCCGGATTACGAGTTTTGGCTCAATCAGCACGGCGCGCGGGGGAACCGACCTCTTCGCCTCCACCAGATCCACCGCCATTTTCGCCGCCAGTTCTCCCATGCCTTCGCAGTCCTGATCCACGCTCGTCAAGGGAACTCGCAAGAAATCCGCATACCGAACATTGCCGCATCCCACCACCGCGACATCCTCGGGAATCCGCAAGCCTGCGTCGAGGATCGCTTTCATGGCTCCCATTGCCGTGGGATCGTTAGAGCAGAACACTCCATCCGGCCGGGGAATCAACCGGAGCAGTTCCTGCATCGCCTGGAACCCGGTTATGTCACTGGCCTCGTCGCCACGTTCCCGGCGAGCGATATATCCTGGGGGCATCTTGAGACCATGGCGAGACAGCGCTTTCTCGTAGCCTTTCATTCGCCCTTGCGCGGTGCTGACCTCGGCTCCGCCAATATGGGCGATCAATTTGCACCCGGCTTGGATGAGATGTTCAGTTCCGAGCAGACCCACCGCTTCGTCATTTACTCCCACGAAATTCGCTGACAAATCCGCGAAGCTCCGGTCGATGAAAACGCAGGGAGTTTGTGATTCGATATCTCGCAAGCTGTCGGTGTTTCGTTGCGAAGACGCGATGATTAATGCATCTACGCGTCGGGCGAGCAGTTGGCCGATCTCCTGGCGCTCGAATTCCGGGTCTTCGTTGCAGGATGAAATCACGAGATGATATCCTTTCTCCCGCAGCACAGACGACATCCGCTTGGCCATCTGACCGAAAAAGGGATGAACCAAGTCCGGCAGCACCAAGCCGAGGATATAGGACCTGCCAGTAACCAGCCCACGGGCAGCCAAGTTGGGTTGGTAGTTCAATTCCTTCATCCGTTTCAGCACTTTTTCACGCGTCTCGGCGCTGATGTCCGCGTGGTTGCGCAGAACCTTCGAGACTGTGACCACTGACACGCCCAAGTCCTGAGCGATGTCTTTCATTCTGGCTGTCATACCCCGCGATTATCTCACGCGGCGTTCTACTTTAGCGATATTTAAAAGGCATTTGAGTGTAAAACTCTGGAGCAACCCAAGGCGTTCGCCACGCGTCTCCACTTCGAGGTTTTTCATGCGACTTGCCGCATTCTTTCTAGCCACTGGGTGCCAGCTTACAATATTCACTGCGGCCGTTAAGCCTCAAGAGACCGCCAACGCGGAGCTAAAGCACATCATGGCGACAGCGATGAACGGAGGGCGCGGCGCTCGACTCTCTGCGCAGAACATAGAACGCGGCGTTACTTACCCGTCCGTAATTGAGTTGCGCGGGAAGGTGGAGATCAAGGTGCCGGTCTGTCTTCCCGTGGGCAAGGATTCGGCTTTGGTTTGCGACGGAGAGATGGTTGTCACAGCCGATCAAGCCGAATTCTACGAAGATACAGGCGCTATTGACGCCCATGGCAAGGTCAGTGTTACCCCGCTTCGTCACGCGAAGTGAACCTAATATTTCAAAAGGGAAAACACGTCATAGCCTGCCAGCCGGTCTCGTCCGTGGAGGAACTCCAACTCCATGATGAATCCGAGCCCGACCACTTTACCGCCCAAAACCTCAGTCAGCTTGGCCACGGCTGCGGCCGTGCCGCCAGTGGCCAGCACATCGTCTATGATCAAGACCTTTTGACCAGGTTCGATGGCATCCCGGTGAATTTCTAAGATATCGGTGCCATACTCGAGCGCGTACTCAACCCGTTCGCAAGGAGCGGGAAGTTTCTTCGGCTTGCGCACGGGGACGAAACCGGCACCCAATCGATAAGCCAGGGCGGGGGCGAAGATGAAGCCGCGCGCCTCGATCCCAAGGACGATATCAGGCTGGGCGTGCTCATACCGTTCGCACAGCGAATCGATGGTCTGCTTTAATCCGCCCTTGTCTTTCAGCAGCGTGGTGATGTCGTAGAAATTGATGCCCGGCTTAGGAAAGTCGGGCACTTCGCGAATAAGCGCCTTGAGCTGATGCATTAGAAGATTCGTATTGTAGCAGGCGCTTCTTAACGCACCCAAGTCGGCGCGACATAGGCGTAAAACACGACGACAATCCCAATCACGGTCGCCAGAAACAGGCTATGGCGCATCGTGAAACGGAACAGCTTCGCTTCATCCTCCTGCTTCATTCCAGTCGCGGCCGCGGCAACGGCAATGCTCTGGAGGCTGATCATTTTGCCCATTACGCCCCCGGCGGAATTCGCGGCCGCCATCAGCGTCGCGTTCAACTGCAGCTTGCTGGCAGTCACCACTTGCAGATTGCCGAAGAGCGCGTTTGCCGCCGTGTCGCTGCCCGTGAGGAACACGCCCACCCAGCCTAGCATTGCGCTAAAGAATGGAAATAATGCGCCTGTCGAAGCGAAGGCCAGACCTAACGTGGCCGTGGCCCCGCAGTAATTCATCAGATATGCCAGGCCTAGAACTGTGGCAATCGTCACCAGGGAAAAGAAGAGCTGGCGCGCGGTTGCGCCCAGAATGCGGAAGAACGTCCCAAGTGAAACCCGCAGCACTAAGGCCGAACAGATCGCGGCGAAAAAGCAGGATGTGCCGGCGGCGGATAGAACGTTGAACGTGTACACCGCCGCATATGGGGTCGATTTCGTCACCGCCGGAGATACTCGCAAAATCTGATTGTGAAGACCCGGCCACGCGAAAGTCTGCGTCGCATGCCCGAGAACCTTCTTCACGTCGTCCAGTCCCCACAGCGAAACAAAGATAACTAGAAGCAGGTAGGGCAGCCAGGCCATGAAGACCGTTTTCACGTGGTGCTTCTTCAATGTCATGATCGGACCGTGGCTTTCGTAACGGTCTTTCGGCTTCCATAAGCGCAATAGAATAATGAGTCCGGCTATGGCCGCCAACGACCCGAGTATGTCTGTGAGATAAGGACCAAGGAAGTTCGAGACGATGAACTGCGTTCCCGCAAACGCAATTCCACAAACCAAAACGCCGGGCAATACGCCCTTAAGCGCTCGCCAGCCGCCCATCACCACGATTAAGTAAGCTGGAATAAACAACGACACCGGGGCGCAGATGCGTCCGACATTCGCGCTCAGATCGAGAAGCGGCAGATTCGTAATGCCTGCCAGAGTGATCACCGGGATCCCAATCGAGCCGAACGCAACCGGAGCAGTATTAGCCAGCAGGCAGATGCCGGCTGCGTAAAACGGACTGAACCCCAGCCCGGCGAGCATCGCGGCCGCAACAGCCACCGGAGTTCCGAATCCCGACGCGCCTTCGATAAAAGCACCGAATGCGAAGGCGATCAGCAGGGCCTGGAGGCGTTTATCGTCGGTGAGTCCGCCGACTGAATCTTTGATGATTTCGAACTTGCCCGTCTCTACTGTGATGCGATAGAGCACGATCGCCGAGAACACGATCCAACCTATGGGGAACAGTCCGAACGAGGCTCCGTACAGAATGGAGCTGCCCATCAAGCCGGGTGGCATGCGATACACGAAGAGCGCCACCGTAGCGGCCGCTGCCAGTCCAATCAGCGACGCCTTCCAGGCGGGCACCCGGAGGACGCCGAGCGCGAACAGGAGTGCGAAAATCGGAATCGCCGCCACGAGCGCGGAGAGGCCCAGACTACCGGCGACCGGCGTATACAGTTGCTGCCACATGTTGAGTCTAGTTATCTTATCTCAGCGTGGCGGCGAGCGATACAACGCCAAGTCCGTGACGGCGTGATTCAAGACGCCCTCGGGTAGTCATTCTGCGGCACAATAGAGGCAGGCGCTTTTGACCTTCGAGACCCTTCAAGCCGAAAACCGATCTGCCATCCTAACGCTTGCGCGAAGGTATGGGGCTAAGAATGTTCGCGTTTTTGGCTCGGTTGCGCGCGATGAAATGCGAGATGACAGCGATATCGATTTTTTGGTAGACCTTGAGCCAGGAAGAAATATCTTTGATCTGGGCGGATTGTTGGAGGATCTTCGAGACCTGCTGCAGGCCCCCGTCGATGTCGTCGACGCTCGCTGCCTTGATCCCGTAATCCGCGACCGCGTTTTGGCCGAAGCCAAAGAGCTTTGAATTGGCGACGAAGGATTCCAGCCTCTACCTGGTTCACATCCGCGATTGCGTAGACAGGATCGTGTCCTATACCAGTGGAAAGGGGCGCGAGTGGACGCAGGAACCAATGATTCTGGACGCGGTCTGTCGAAATTTGGAAATTATTGGGGAAGCTGCAAATAAGCTCGGGGAGCCCTACCGCCTATTACATCCGGCTATCCCATGGCGCAGGATCATTGGAGCCCGAAACATTTTGATCCACGCTTACGACATTGTACAGCCGGAGGTTCTCGAGGACGTCGTGGAACGCGATCTGCCTATGTTACGGCAGCAGATCGTCAAACTTTTAGAACATAGCACCAGGACAGAGCCGGCGCTTTAGCCCACCATTTCCCTTTGTCAGGCGAACCAACACACGAGCCTCTTCGAGGTAACCTATTGCGCAGCAAAATGGTCTTCTCATAGTCCCCCTGCGAGTTCAAGGAAAGAAAAGAAGAATGGCTAATCTTAGATCGTCCGTGCCGTTTTGCCTGGCTTTGATAATCAGTCTGCCGCTCGGATCGGCGGAGAAGGACAACTATTTCCCTCCCTCTGACAAGGACGGCGGCTGGCGAGCCCTTACCGACGCCGCCCAAATCCGAAAGCTTGCGGGCATGGATCTCACCCGATTGGATCAAGCATTCGAGTTCGAAAAGGAAACCAGCCAGCATGGCGGCCTCGTCGTCGTTCGCCACGGGTATCTCGTCTACGAGAAGTACTTCGGCAAAGGAAACCGCGAGGCTCATCCGGACATGGCCTCGATTGGGAAGGCCTTCACCAGCATCTCTTGCGGCATCATGCTGAAAGAGAAACACGATCAAATTCCGGATGGGCTCGAAACGAAAGTCTTCAGCGAGAAATACCTGCCCGAGGCATTCCCATTAAGCGATCCGTCGAAGGCCGACATAAAACTCGGGCAGCTTTTATCGATGAGTTCCGGCATGCATGGAGAAGGCGGCAACCCGGGTATCGTGCATGGGGTTGGACAAAAGCTGGAGCCCGTTCCGCGCCCGACGGAACCTCAGGACCAGGACACCAGCGCACTGCGAACCGCGATGTGGACGACTCCCGGCGCAGGATACTCGTACGCGTCAGCCTCCCCGCACGTGGCTTCCATCCTTCTCCGCCACCTGACTGGAATGGAGATGCAGCAGTACATCCAGGAGAAGTTGGCCGGTCCCATGGGCTTCGGATCGTGGGGCTATGCGCTGCACCGAAACTCCATGACGCTGCCTCATACCCCGGGCGGCGGCAGCATCGCGTTGCGGGCTACGGATGCTGTGCGCTTGCCTTATCTGTTGCTGCATGGAGGCAAGTGGGGCGGTAAGCAGCTCGTCCCAGCCGAATATGTCGCCCTGTGCGGCCGGCCTTCGCCGTACAATCCGCATTCGCCAATGGGCTTCATGTTCGAGGTGAACGCCGACGGCCACGTTTTCGGCGCGCCTCGGGATGCGTTTTTCAAGTCCGGGGCCGGAGGGTCAGGCATCTATATCGTCCCTTCGCTAGACCTCGTGTTGTACAAAATGGCAGGCAGCGATACCCAATTCAACCCGGATCTCACCGGTCTGCCCATCACCTATGAAATCGATCATTCGCGCGACGGGTGGAAGCCTCTCCCACACGATCAGTTTCACGACGGGCCAGTAGGCGGGGACGACAGCGTTCGCCGGCTGCTCGAGATGGTGGTGGCGGCGGTTCTGCAATAGTGAGAAAATTAAAGCTATTCATGCGGCTGATAATACCTGCCCTCGTTCTTCTTTCATCCGCCTCGCTACACGCCGCCGATGCTCCCAAAGAAACGGTGCAGGAGCAGTTCGCCAAGCGCGCCGCGCGGCTCTGGTCGTTACAGCCCGCAACTCGCCCGGCAGTTCCGATGGGGACAACCACTTCTTCTTCAAATCCCATCGATGCTTTCATTACCGCCGACTATAAAGCGAAGGGCTTGGTTCCCGCCGGAAAAGCCGACCAGCTAACACTTCTTCGCCGCGTTTATTTTGATCTGATAGGCATCCCTCCCACGATTGCCGAGCAAGATGCTTACCTCGCAGACCAGTCTCCGGAGGCGTACGGCAAAGTGGTGGATCGCCTCCTGGCGGATCAGCAGCACGGGGCGCGGTGGGCTCGACACTGGCTGGACGTGCTTCGGTACGCTGACCTGGACGGCCTGGACAATTCAGTGATGCCGGCGTCAAGCGGAATTTATCTGTGGCGCGATTGGATGATTCACGCGCTCAATCACGACATGGCGTACGACGAGTTTGTGCGCGCTCAGATTCTCGGGAATCGTTATAAGCCCGAGACGGCCACCAGCAACACTGGCCGCAGAGCCAAGGTGGAAGGCAGCGCAGAGGACACGTTTGCACTCGGCTTTCTTGCTCGTTCCGCAGTCACCCGCACCGACAAAGATCGCGATGTCGCGTTTGCCGCCGTGGAAACCATTTCGACCGCGTTTATGGGAATGACCGTCGGCTGCGCAAAGTGCCACGACCACAAGTTTGACCCGATCACCCAAAAAGATTTCTACGCGATGAAGGCCATCTTCGACCCGCTGGTGTTGAATAACGTGATGCTGGCGACGCCCGCCGAAATCTTCGCGAACGGCGAAAAACGGGAAGAGTTCAAGAAGAAAAGCGCTCCCGTCGAGCATGCGATCGAAGCGCTGATCGGACCCTATCGGACGAAACTCTACGAAGAGCGCGTGGCCCTCTTGCCGCCGGACGTTCAGGCCGTGATCCGCAAGTCCGACAAGGAACGCACCACCGCCGAACAGAAAATCGCCGACGACTACTTTCCGGTGCTGCGCATCGATCCATCTAAGATTAAGCAGCTCTTGAGCCCCGAGGAGACTGCGAAGTACGATGCGCTGCTGAAAGACCAGCGCGCCCTCGGACGCGTTCAGGCGCTGCCTTCGTACTGGACCGTGGAAGAAGACAAAGCTCTCCTCAAGGAGAAAAGCTACGTGCTCACCACCGGCGATCCGCTACGTCCCGAAATGGACAAGCCCGTGGAGCCCGGCTTTCCCTTTCAGCCTGACAACGTGGATTTCCGCGACGGTCGACGCGAGGCATTCGTCGAGTGGCTGACCGCTCCCAAGAATCCCCTGTTTGCGCGCGTAGCGGTGAATCGGGTCTGGGGTTGGCACTTCGGAGAAGGCCTGCAGCGGGTGACCAGCGACTTCGGACTGCTGGGCGGCAAACCGTCCAATCAAAAGTTGCTCGACTATCTTGCGTCGGAGTTTGTTGCGCACGACTACAGCATGAAGTGGCTTCATCGATTGATCGTTACGTCGGAAACTTATCAACTCTCTTCCAAGCCGGACCGCCCGCAGATCGCGAAGAACCAAAAGATCGACGCGCGAAACACGTATCTGTGGCATTTCCGGCTGCAGCGCCTGGAAGCCGAACCGATCTGGGACGAGATTCATTACGCAGCTGACGATCTTGACTTGGCGGTGGGGGGCAAGTCATTCCAGTTGAAGACGCCGGATCAGAAGCAGAGAATTTTTCTGCCGAAAGACGGAGTTATCGATTCCCGGACCAACCGCAGGGGCATCTACTTGACTCGCGGTTATATCCCCAGTACGGACGTGATGAACAATTTCCTGACGTCCTTCGACGTCGATGACGGCCGGGCACCGTGCCCCATCCGCACGCAAACCGTTACCGCGCCCCAGGCTCTCTTCACCATGAACAACGACTTGGTGGAGAAAGAGTCGGGAAAATTGGCGGATCTGGTGCTGAAAGAGGCTTCGGGAGATGTGCACGCCGCCGTGACTTTGGCTTATCGGCGGACCCTGGGGCGAAAACCCTCAGGTACCGAACTCGATTACGCACTCACATACATCGAGAAGGATCCGGCCCGCCTGAAAGAACTGGCATGGCTGCTGTTCAATCTCGACGAATTTATTTACGTCAGGTGACTAATGGATAACCTCCGTGATTTGTACCCGTGCGGCAGGATCGCCCGACGCCGGTTTCTGTACCAGACCGCCGCCGGCTTCATGGGCTCGGCGTTAAGTTCGCTTTGGGCTGAAAACGGCCAGATGATGCAGGATGCTCGATTGCCGGGCGCGCCGCGCGCGAAGTCCGTCATCTTCCTCTTCATGTGCGGAGGCGTGAGCCACATCGACACCTTCGATCCCAAGGACAATAAGCACGCCGGTAAGGTCATGGACGCGATCGGTTTCGGGGACAACAACGCCCCGATGAAGCGCCCGGTAATTCCCATCTTGCGCACGTTCAAGCAGTACGGTAAGTCGGGGATCCCCGTCTCGGATTGGTTTCCGAATATCGGCGAAACGATCGACGACATAGCGGTGGTCCGTTCCATGTACTGCCATCAGACGAATCACTTCCCCGCAGTGCTGGAAGGGGCGACAGGAAAACCGCTCCGCCAGTTTGAACATCCGTGCCTGGGAAGTTGGGTTTCGTACGCTCTGGGAACGGCCAACAAGGAATTGCCTACCTTCGTGAATGTGGGGCGTCCCTCCTCGCCTGTGCAGTTGTCCGGCGGTTACCTGGGCGCGAGTTACTCCGCAACTCCGTTCCAGCCTGGAGACGTGCCGGTTCCCAATCTGTTGCCGCCCAAGAGTTCGAACCGGAAGCAGCGTGACCGGGAAATGCAGGCGCTGTTCGAGCTCGATAAGCAGTTCCGCGCGGATTATGCGCTAGAGAGCGAAATTGCGGGACGTACGAGAGCGTTCGAACTGGCAGGCAGCATGATGCTGAAAGCGCCCGCGATTGTCGATTTCTCAACCGAGCCCGCGCATGTGAAAGAGATGTACGGGATCGGCACGAAGGACACGGACGATTTCGGCCGGCAACTGTTATTGGCCCGGCGACTGGCGGAAAACGGCGTCCGCTTTATCCAGATCTGTCATGCTGGCGGAGGCAACGGGGCCTGGGATGCTCACGACGACATGAAGACGCATGGACCCCTCTGTCGAGCGGTGGATAAGCCGGTCTCCGGATTGATCCGCGATCTGAAACAGCGGGGCATGCTCGACAGCACACTGGTCGTGTTCACGAGCGAGTTCGGCCGCACGCCGTGGTCGCAGAATACTACTGGTCGCGATCACAACGCGATGGGATTCACTTCTCTCCTGGCGGGAGGAGGCGTCAAGGGCGGAATCATCGAAGGCGCGACCGATGAAGTAGGTTACCGGGCAGTAGAAAAGCCCCACTACATCAGCGATCTGCAATCCACCATCCTGCGGCAGCTTGGCCTGGATTATAAGAAGATGGATTTCGTTCTGAATGGCCGGCCGTTCCACTTGGTGGAAGAGGGCCTGGGACCGATCGAAGCCATTCTCAGCTAGTCATCCGGCGGAGGGTGAACCGTTGTATTCTATGTAGTGAAACATGAGGTCATCCACGGCTGCCCCCAAACAGGTTCAAGTGCTTCAGAAAACGCTGGACATACTTGAGACACTGAAGAGGGATGCTGAAGGAATCGGACTGGCGGACGTGTCGCGTTCCGTCAAAATGCCCAAGGCAACCGTCTACCGGATCTTAACCACTCTGGAGATTCGCGGCTACCTGAATCGCAACGTGGAAGGCGGCTACAGGATTTCGGATAAGTTCTTCGCCCTGCAACGCGATCTCTCGCCGGAACAGCGCGTGCTCCGCGTGGCACCCGCGATCATGGAGAAAATGGTGAGCGAGTGCCGCGAAACCGTAAACCTTGGAACTCTGGATGGCGGCGAAGTTGTGATGATCGCAACGATTGAGAGTCCGCAAACCGTGCGCATGTCGTCAAAGGTCGGCAACCGCCGCTGCCTGCACACAACCGCGATTGGGAAAGCTCTGCTAGCCTCCATGAGCGAGGAGTTAATCCGCAGGCTTGTCCACATGAAGGGACTGCCTGCCCTCACGCCGCACAGCTTAATCACCGAAGCCGCTCTGCTGGCCGAACTCCGCAAAGTTCGCAAGCAGGGCTACAGCATCGATAACGAGGAGAACGAAATGGAGGGCCGCTGCATCGCGATGAAGATTCCGAACGTCGACGGAATCGGCCTAGCGCTCAGTATTTCGGTCCCGGTGTTCCGGATGGATTTGCGGCGTCTTCGTGCACTCGCCCCCATTTTGCGAAACGGCTGCGGCGAAATTGCCAAAGCCCTGAAGAGCTAAGGCTTCAGCAGGAGCCGTACCAGTTTCACGGCGACTTGCCGGTTGTCCTTTCGATCGATGTACTCGTTATAAACCCAGGGATCGCCGAGGGCGAAGACCAGACCTTTGCCAGAGCGCGCCAGCGCCATGATGTTAGTGCCCTGATCCACCAGTACAGGTTCGACGGAGCCCGTGAGCTTTAGCGGGGCCACCTCGACCAGGTAAACGCTCAATCCCTCACCGAAGATCGGATGCTTGCCGCTCGCGATCAATATCCCCTTGCCGACCACCTTCGGATAGGTCGCCTCCACGAACTCGATGCCGAATCTCGCAGCTAGCCGGTTCAGGTGTTCGAACTCGGCGTTACCCTTGTCGTTTCCAAGAAGAACCAGCCGGCCGCCTTGTTTCACCCACGCCGCGATCGCGTCAATCTCGGAGTCTTCTATGTATTTGGGATCCGTTGTTTCCGATGGCGTATCGGGGTCCACGATAATCAGCATGCGCACGCCTTCGAGTGAAGCTGAATCGATTTTGTGGCGCAGCGTCCGGAGTTCATCGGCCCCGTTCGCGCGCAGCAGCTTGCCAAACTCTGAAAATCCACCCATGCGCGTGCCGTCCCACTGGTAATGATCCGGCATCTTGCTTTCGTTGTTGTGATACCCGTCGAGAGCCACCACCGTTTGCGCGGATAGGCAAGCAAGCGAGAGTAGAAAAACTGTTAGAGCCCTCAAGAACATACTCATCTCCAGATCGGATTTGTAAAGGCGCCGTCGCCGGCAACATCCCACACCGCTAGCCTGGCCCATTTCCAATTCTTCGCTTCTGCGGTCCACTGGAATTTAGCATGGCCAAACTCGCCAGTCTCTTCTAGCGGGATGATCTTCCGGTGAGTTGCCGATCCATCGCCCCACACGATTTCAGCCATCCGCAAGGGAAAAGTATAATCCACAGTTACGTTCGCCGTTACATTCTCGCCCGAGCCGCTCAGTTGCGCGTTAGGAATCACCACCTCCCCGGTGCTGATGAAGTAATCGCCTCGCGCCACAGTGTCGAGGATTTGCCCGTAATTATCGTAGGACGGCAAGGAAGACAGATGAACGTAGTTGAGATTGAGATGGCCGTACAACTCGTGGGTAGAGTCTAACTGAAACACGTCGACTTCGCCCAGCATCAATTTTTTCAAGCCTAGATTATTTAAGTCGTCTACGGTCTTGAAAGCCCGCTCGCCTAGCCGAGGAGAAGACAAGTCGGACGGCATCGCTTTCCAGCCTGATCCGAGATATCTGGGATCGCGGAAGTATGGGGTATCGAGAATTGCATCAGGATAACCCGTGGAGCCTTTCGTGCGAGGGTGCGTTTGGTACGTGTAACCACCCTCACGGCGCACCATGTCCCAAACTTCTTGAGGATTGCCCACGCGGTAAACAGTCCCGTATTTCGGGTCGGTACTCATGAAGGGCTGATCCGGCTTGCGGTCCATGTACCAATAGACGGGCTTCGGGAAAACGATCCCCCAATGGCCGCCCAGAATCACGTTCGCTTCTTCTGCGGGGAAAAGCAGATAGTCTCTCCCGGACTGCGCTTTGCAGGCGCGAAAATAATCTCGCAGCTCTTCTAAACGAGTCTGACCTTGATCCCGAGGGTGCCCGTCTCCGTGAAAGTCCATGATCATTGCCGCATCGATGCCGACCGCTTGCATGGCTGGCTTGAAGGGAGGCTCCCAATCAAAGCCATGTTCCCTGGCCTGCAGCGTATAAGCCAGATGCCAGTGCGGCGCGAAAGTAATATAGCCGGGCAGCTTCTGGAAGCGATCGCCGTGCGTATAGCGCAGCACTCCATCGAGCGTGGTCCTGGCTGGCGCATCGTCTAACGAGATAAACATTCGCATCTGCTGTTCGGTGCCGGGAGGCGCATTCATCCACGGATAATAGGGCGAGTCGTCGTCGGGATATTGACGGATCCCCAGAGAGACTTTCCCGCGCCAGGCTTTGTACCAGACGTAGCCCATGTTGGTGGTGTAGTCCCTTGCGAACAGGTACTGGTGCGGAGCGGGAAAGACCGCGACCGACCCACCGGGCATCCTCGCGGCCACTGCGCGATAGCGAACGGAAGCGGATAGGCGTTCCGATCCGTACGGAGGCGCGATCGTCTGAAATTTTCCCTTCGTATCGAAGTAGCTCACCTCGGAGTTCATGGTGCCGCCCGGAGTCTGCTCGGCTGCCGCGGTCATGCGGAGACCGGCGTCATAGAAGTATGCGACATCCTGCTCCTGCGTCTTCAGCGCGGCCTGCTGTTCAATCAGCCTGCTGCCCGGGTAGAAGATATAGCGGATCTCGCCTTCGAAGATTCCGAGGCGCATTCCATCGAAGCTAATCTCCATGCGATCGCCAATTGTTCTGGCGCGCGCGGCCTTCGGGTGAAAGTCACCCAGGAAGCTTCGCGTGCCCTCGGGAGCGGATGGCGGAAAATCGAAAAACGCGTCAAATCCCCCGCGCCGCCGTCCGGTTTCGGCTCGATAAAAGGGGTCCGCGCCGCCGATTACATTCTTCCCTCCCACTGCAATGGAAGTGATGAGCGGACCGCCCGGGCGTAGTCCGAATTGAGCCGTCCAGGTCCGGCCACGCTCATCTGGCCATTCGACGCGCAGGCTGGAATCCACGCGCACCGGTCCGGGGCGTACGCCGGAAATGTCTACGGTGATGGTTTGCGAATATGCCGGGGCAGAGCAGAGAATTAACCCGGCTAGGACATGCGGCTTCAGAACTCGATCCTTACGCCGCCCTGATACTGACGCGGGAGCAGGGCCGAAGTCGATCGTCCGAAGTTGCTACTCGATAGATCAGAAACGGGTGCGTTGAGGTTCACGTGGTTGAGCGCGTTGTAGGAATCGAAGCGAACGTTCAGATGAACTCGCTCGCCAATCGCGAAACGCTTCCCCAGCGAGAGGTCGACTTCGGCGAAGCCCGGTCCACGAAACGTATTGCGTCCGAGTGTGCCGTCCGTTCCTCGCGCTGGAATCGGGAACGCTGAAGCGGGGAAAATCCCGCCCAGGAATTGGGCGCGAGTGTAGCCGGAAGAAGTGAGGGGCGTCAGGGGCGCATTTGGACGATCTCCCGCGGTCCCATCCAGATTGTAGTCGCCAGCAGGATTCGCTCCGTTCGAAACAGTAAAAGGATACCCGCTTTGGAAAATCGCAAATCCGCTCAATTGCCATCCACCGAAGACGAACCCCGCGAGACTCTTACGCCCTCGGAGAATCGGCAGTTCCCAGACGCTGTTTAGCGAAAGACGATGGGTCACGTCGAAGCCTGCGAGGGCGCGATCCAGCCGGCGATTTCCGACGTCCAGATAATTTTGGGCGTTGGTCAGCGTGTCGGCGTCATCCATAGCTTTGCTGAACGTGTACACGCCCTGGATGTTGAACCCATTCCGAAACGACCGTTTCACATGTAGATTCAGGGCATTGTAGAACGAGTTTGAACCCGATGAAATGAAATTCACGGCGGAGAAGTACGGATTGAATCCGTGAAAGGCGCCATTGGTTAGCAGGTCTCCGGCAAACCGATTCACATTTGTGTTTTCGTATAGATGATGTCCGGCCGAGCCGGTGTAGTCCGCCTCCACCACGACATGCAACGGCACTTCGCGTTGAATTCCGAAGAACCAGTTGTGAGTGTATGCCTGCTTCAAATTGGGATCCGTCGCAAGGATCGCAACGCGCACGCCCTTAATCCCGTTCGCGGGATTGATGCCTAGCTGGAGCGACGGATCAATTGGGAATCCCAAGTAGGGTTTGGCCGGATCGCCAAGAGCGTAGGTGAACGCCGTTCCAAATTGCGGACCCACCGTAACGGTAGCTCGTAGCGGAGGGTCATTGCGGAAGTCCAGAATCGGTGTCATGAACAGACGATCGTAGGCGATGCCGTAACCGCCTCGGATCGAGGTCTTGCCGCGCCCATCCGGATCGAACGCGAAGCCGAAACGGGGCACCACGTTTCCAGGGGACGGCGGAAACAGATGCTGGACGGTTTGCACGGTGGCGTTTGCAAGCCGCTCGCTAAAACTGCTGCCAGAGCCGAATACAATGTTGCGAAGCAGTCCATTGATCTCGGTGGGCGACTCGTAATTTTCATAGCGAATGCCAAGATTCAGGGTCAGCTTCCTGGTCACCTTCCAGTCGTCGTTGAAGAATAAGGCCCACTCGTAGTTTCGAAGGCCCACCCGGTTCACGGCCGGCAGGCCAGTTCCCGGATCTACCAGCCGCGTTTCCTGGAAAGGCGAATCGGCCGCGAAGGTGAGCAGACTGGTGAACGAGTAACTCGGAATGAAATTGCTCGTGTTGATCGAATTGGACCGAACGCGGCGCAGTTCGCCTCCGAATTTTAAAGTATGTGATGCGCGGATCCAGGACAGAACGTCTTTGTAGTTAAAGCTGCTCTGGAAGTAGCCGGAAGGATACCCGTTTGTACTGAAACCGCTAACGGAGGTGATGCTGATGGACGGTATCTGCGCGTTGGGCGGGAAGTCGCTTAGTCCCACCACGCGGATCATATTGCCCCGGAACTCATTGAGCATCGCGGAATTAAAAATGTGAGTCTCGTTGAGGCTGATGAATGTGCCGAATTCATGGCCGGGGCGGTCAAATGCAGGCCTGATACCACCGTTCAGAGTGTTCGCCCAAGTCCGATAAAAAGCGCCATAGAGCGTATCCTTGCCTGGACGCAACTGGTGATCGATGCGCCCATTGAACTGCTGTCCATTGCGATAAGCCGAGGGTGCGAAGGAGACGTTCCCGAGGGCGAACAATCCGGAAGGAAGCGAGATTCCCGGCTGGCCTGCCGCCGGATTGGCGATGCTCTTGAAGCCGGACACCGGGTCCACTGCGGGTTTGCCTGTTGTCAGAACCTTGGCAGCGACGGAGTTTGGATAGTTCGCGAGAACATAGTCGCGGAACTGAGCCGTTTCGACGGTGTAGACTTGACCGCGCGCCCCCGACTGCCGCAGCCCTTCGAAGGAAGTGAAGAAGAATGTCCGGTTGCGAAGCACGGGTCCGCCAATGTAATAGCCGAATTCATTTCTCCGGAACACCGATGTCTTCGCCTCGAACTCGTTCCGGCTCGCAAGCGTATTATTCTCGAAGAATTCCGTAGCTCCCCCGTGGAACGCATTGGTTCCAGACTTGGTGATCAACTCGATTTGACCGCCGCTGCTCCTACCATTCAGCGCCGAGAAGTTATTCGATACCACGCGCACCTCGGCGATGGAGTCGGGATTGGGCGTGAGGTTCGAGACGCCGCCCCGGGCCGCCGAGTTCACGCTGCTGTCGTCGAGCGAGTATGAATTCGACTCCACCCGCTGACCAGAGGCGTAGACCTCGGGTTGATTTTCGGCCGCAAATCCGTCGTTATTCGCCCCGCCGCCACCCGCGCCGAAGGTCGCCGCCACCCCTCGTCCGCTTACGCCCGGCTGAAGCGCAAGAAGATTGAACAGATTGCGGCCGTTCAACGGCATCTCTTTCAATTGCTGGGTATCGATACGGCCAGAGACTCGTCCCTGCTCGGTTTCCACCTCTGGCGTCTGGGCCTCCACTGTGATCTTTTCCCCCACGGTGCCTACTTCTAGAGTGAAGTTCACGCGCGCCGTTTCGCTCGCAGCCAGACGAACATCCCTCTGCTCGGCAGGTCGAAATCCCGAGAGTTCCGCCGACACCGTGTAGCGCCCCAGGCCCAGGTTCACGATGCGATAGAAGCCTTCGCCGGAGGTGTTGATCGTCCGGCTGACGCTGGTATCGTCATTCCTCACGGTGATTTTTGCGCCGGGCACGACGGCTCCCGTGCTGTCGACCACATTGCCTTCAATCGAACTGCTGAACTGGGCGTGGACGCAAACTGGCAGGAGAAACGCGAGTGTAATCGCGGCGGAACGGGAAAGGTGCATGCTTGGGACCTCCTTCAATATTGATTAGCTTCAACCCTTTCGCATCCGCTTGTCAAGCGTCAGTTTCGTGCTTGTCACTATGGCGGTTCACATCGTGAAATTGCACGTCAACCCGAAGAGCGGTTCACATCCCGAGACAACTGGTTTCGGAAAGCTTGACAGGCATCGGGGGTTCGTGGTTTAAGTGAAGTGCAACAGGAGGATTATGGATCGACGCGATTTTATAGCGCTCGGAGCTGGTTCCTTGGCAGTCTCCGGAGCACGCGTGAGAGCAGATTCAAAAAAGACGCCAGTGCGCATAACGCGAATCCGGCTCTCCACTCTTCAGGGGCGGTTTCACAAATTCGTCGCAATGAATGCGTACGATCAAGTTCCCAAGGGCCACACCTACGAGCACACGCTGATTCGTATTGAGACAGACCAAGGCGTGGAAGGCATCGGAGCCGGCACGTATGCGATCGCGGATGCCGCGTATGCCGCTTCGCTGAAACCGCTGGTCGGAGCGGATCCACTTGAGATTTATAGAATGGAGGGCGGACGCATCGCCGGGCGCAGTCCGGCCTATGCCGATCTACTCTCGAAGCATCGCCACTTGGACGGCCCGCTGTTTGACCTGATCGGAAAACTCATTGGCAAGCCCGCCTGGCAGCTGATCGGCGATTCCGGGCGCGAGAATGTTCCGGTGTATGACGGCACGCTCTATTTCAGCGACGTTTGGTTTCGAGACCGCGGCGTAAAGGCGGTCGTCGAGGAGTGCCGCGAGGCCGTGAATTCCGGTTACCCCGGCGTGAAGTTAAAGGCAGGGCGCGGGGACAAGTGGATGCAGCGGAAGGCAGGCGATGATCGCGACATCGAAGTGGTTCATGCCGTCCGCCAGGCCATCGGCCCGGACAAGCTGCTGATGGTGGATCCAAATTACGGTTACCGCAACCAGTTCGACGCTGCTTGGCGCTTCCTGCGGGAAACTCGCGACGCCAAGCTGTATTGGATCGAAGAAATATTCCCTGAGACAGTGGCCGACTACACTCGACTCCGCGAGAAAATGTCCGAGGCTGGCATGCAGACGTTGATTGCGGCCGGCGAACACGCACGCGAAATAAAATACTTCGAGCCGTATCTAAAGCCGACGCGGCTGATGGATGTGCTGCAACTCGACATTCGGCAAGGAGGCTTTCTGGACAATGCTCAATTAGCGCGCATAGCCGATACCGCTGGCGCCGTCTCGATTCCACACAATTGGGCGTCGCAGATCGGGACCATAATGGGCGTGCAACTTTCGCGTGCAGTAAAGTCCGTTCCGATGGCGGAGAGCGATCGCTCCACTTGCGATGTGCTAATCACCGACGACTACCAGTTCCGGAACGGCGCGATCGCGGTCCCCTCCAAGCCCGGACTGGCAATCGGAATTAATGAGGACGTATATAAAGCGAAGTGTCTCCGTTCCGAGATCGTCGTTGCGTAGGCCATGAAGCTTCTGAACAGTCCCGGCCCGTCAGAGTGCCAGCGATTGACTACGAGTGAACTGCGCAGTCAGTTTCTACTGGAGGATCTGTTTGAGGAGGGCCGGATCAACTTGGTTGTAACCAGTCTCGACCGGTTGATCGCGGGTGGAATCGTTCCCTTGGCTGAGCTTTCTCTTGAAGCTGGACCGGAACTCCGCGCGGAAGTTTTTAATGAGAGGCGCGAAACCGGTGTAATTAACATCGGAGCGCCGGGCGAAGTCGTTGTCGATGGGTTCAGCTACTCAGTGGGATCTCTAGAGTGCCTTTACATCGGGATGGGCGCCCGCGATATTCAATTCAAGAGCGCCAACGGGAGCGCCGCCTATTACCTGCTCAGCGCCCCGGCTCATCGCGTCTTTCCGACGCGCCTGCTTACTCGCGAGGACGCCTCAATTGCCGAGATCGGTGACCCCCGACATGCTTCGAAACGACGGATCGTGCGGTACATTCACGAAGGGGGCGCACAGAGCTGCCAACTCGTTATGGGCTACACGGAGTTGATGGAGGGCAGCGTCTGGAATACTTGGCCCGCGCATACGCATCAACGCCGCTCGGAGATCTACCTGTATTTCGACCTGAATGGCGGGCTTGTGACCCACTTTCTGGGCGAGCCCACGCAGACGCGCCATGTGGTGGTGCGCGATCGTCAGGCGGTCCTGTCGCCACCGTGGTCGATTCACAGCGGCGTGGGCACGTCAGCATACCGATTCGTTTGGGGAATGGCAGGCGAGAATCGGACATTCGACGATATGGATCTTATCGACGAACGGGACTTTGCGTGAGTCAGTCGCGCGATTGACGCACAATCTGGAATCGATTCCCGGCACTCTCATCAGTCTTCTCTTTTTCTAAAAGGACCCGGACCCTTCCCGCGAGCTCAGCACCTTCTCTCGCTCGCCCCGTTCGCTTGAAGATAGTCATGAGCTGATAAAGGGAGGTTCGGTCTGATGGGTCCAACCGCACGGCGGCCTCTAACTCCGTGGTGGCTTTGGACATGTCACCCAACTGGAAATACACCTTGCCGAGCAGGCCGTGGGCCTCGGCGTTGCCTGGTTCCTGTTTGATGATCCACAGGAGGCATGTCTCGGCTTCCCGCTTCTCTTCCGCCGACGGGTTCTTCAGAAGCAGTGCTCGGGCGAGTGTCAACCCTGTGCGTGGATCCCGATCGCTCGCGGCGAGTTGTTCTCGAAGAAGCGTCGCGGCGTCGCTAGCCAGGCCCATTTGCATCAGAATGGATGCGAGGCCAATGCGCCCAAGACCTTCTTCAGGCGCTAGTTCCTGAGCGCGGCGAAAGGCTGACTGAGCACTCGCCGCATCCCCGGAGCGCACCAGAATGACGCCCAGCAGGGCCTGAAGTTTGGCAGACCCGGGTGCGGTTCGAAGCCCTGCCTGCACCACCTCAAGAGCAACGTCCAACGCTTTGTGGTCCATGCACATGACAGCCAAGTCGGTAAGCAGTTGCCCGTCCCGTGGATTCTCTTGGATGGCTCTCTGCAAGACCGCGTACGCCTTGGGCGTATCGCCCGCTGCTTCCAAAGCACTGGCGAGTAACCGCATGGCATCGACATCCGCGCCAGGAGCATCCATCGGAAGCAGCGTGGAAATTGTTGACTGATAGTCTTTGGCATTCCAGTAAGCCAAAGCAAGGTTGTATCTTGTAGGAGCGTGCTCCCTGAGTTGCAGCAGTGAAGCGAATTGGCTTGCTGCCTCCGGCCACCGTTGCCGTTCGAGAAGACAGACCCCGTATGGCCATTTCATGGCGGCTGCTTGCAGAGCCTCAGGGGCTTTCTCGAAATGCGTGAGGGCCTCTTCACACGAGTGGCTTTCGAACAAGAGCACAGCGAGCATAGCATGCGTCGTTTGCGATGACGGATTTACACGCAAAAGAGATTCCAGCGTCTTCCTCGCGCTGGAGTCCCGGCTTTCAAACTCGATCTGTGCGGCTGCCTGCAACGCGGGTTCGTACGACGGATTGACGGCTTGAGCTTCGCGGAATGCACCCAGCGCAGCCGCCTTATCCCCCTCACCTTGATAGGCGAGGCCCTTCATGGTGTAAAGGGTGAAGCTGCGCGGAGAAGATTTCAGCTCCCGGTCACATTCAGCGATCGCATCGGCGAAGCGTCCGGTTCGAATCAGACCGCGAATGGCATCCAAATCGGCCACCAGCGGCGTCGCCATCAATACGGCGAAGATCACTCTCCACTGGACTTGTCGACTAGAAAGCAATCCTCGCCCCGATCTGAATCACCCTGGGACCCGCATTTCCATTTTGCCCCAGGATGCGTCCAAAGTTCGGATCACCGGGATTGGTGTTGATGCCTCCGAGGTTGACACGGTTGAGAGCGTTGAAGAATTCAAATTTTAACTGGAGATTCGCGGCTTCGCCGAGGTAGGGCAGTTTGTTGTTCTTAATTACGCTGGCATTCACGAGCATTACGCCTTGTTGACGGTAAGCATTGCGCGGGCTGTTGCCTTCCGTACCAACTGCTGGAGCCGGAAAATCGGCGGCGGTCATCGCCGCTCGGCCTCCGTTTGCGCCCAGGAACATGGAACGGTCGAATTTTGTTGGAAGATTTCCGGGGACATTAGGAAGGTCGAAGTTCGTGCCATCGGCGTTATAGTCGCCGCTCAACGGACGGAATCCGGTTACGTTCCCGTTAGCATCGCGAATGGGGTTAAAGCCCGAACTGTTCACGATCCAGTACGGTAGACCGGTCTCCAGGATCGCGGTGGTGCCAATCTCCCATCCACCCAGTACGTAACGCGAGAGCAGGTGGGTCTTAAAGGGAGTTGGCAGATGGTACACGCCGGACGCCGAGAAGTGGTGCCGGATGTCGTAGGAGGAGTCCGCGCGATAGGTCTTCAGGTTGGAGGGGTCCGGCACATTCCCGACACCGGCGGAACGCGATCCTCCCTGGTAAAAGTCGGTGGCTTCGCCCAGAGTGTAGGAAGCTTGGAAGCTCAAGCGTTCGCCGAGGCGCTCCCTAAAACTGGCGATCATCGAGTTGTAGTGGATTACATTGGCGTTGACGACGTATGTCACTACGCCGACGACCAGAACGGCCGGATCATCGGCACCAACGACACGAATCTACCGCCGGTGGACGTGCGCCAGCTTGAAATTGTAAAGTAGGCTTGTACACTCCCTAATCGAATCATGCTTGCGCGATATGTTGGGTTGATGCTCGTCGTTGGTCTTCTGGCCCGGGCAGCCGACGAGATCACCGTATATGAACTGTTGCCGCCCGAAACGCACCAGTTCGCGATTGTTTATGACGTTACGGCAACGCGCGAAGGTTCGCCTTTCTACTTCAATCCGATCCGGCAGGGAGCGATTGCCACGAAAGAAAGCGTTCTTGAACGCGGCACGGGCAAGGCACTCAAGTTCGAAGTTGTCAGCGGCAAGGAAGCGAAGGCAACCGGATGGTCTTCGCCTCGCGCTGCGGACGACATGCAATATATCAAGGTCTACCTACCTAGCCCCGTGCCCAAGAACGGCGAAACGCGAATCCGAATCCTGAAGACGTATACGGATGCGAAGTCCTACTACGCGAAAGGGGACGAATTGGTTTTTGACCGGCCATTCGGGATTCGGCGCAACGTGGTGGTGCTGCCAGCCGGATGGGAACTAATCGCCTGTGCTTCGCCCGGCATGGTCTCGACTCAAGCAGACGGCAGAGTCAAGCTCAGCTTTGTAAACGATCGGGATGACCAATTGCCCGTGAAGATCACCGCCCGGAGACTGCCTTGAAACGAGCCCTCTGGCTGCTCCCGCTGGCGCTGTTCGGGCAATCCCATCGAGCCGAGCAGTCGCTTGAAATCCGCTACTGGTTGCTCGATCCTGAAACGCACCAGTTCCGCATTTCTCATGATTTCACCATTGATCGACCGGGGCAGAAGTATGTCCATAGCTTCGTGCGCAAGGGCAGCGTGGTTGCGCCGGATGCGAGGATGACAAGCCTGGATACTGGCAAACAACTCAAGACTTATACGGTGAAGGGCAAAGAGGTGAACGCGCTCGGCTATTACCCGACGCCGACCGATCCCGATTCCGTGGTGGTGCAAGGAGACTTGGAACAACCCGTCGGCGAGGGACTCTCGGCGCGCGTGCGGGTGGAAGAGACGTACACGGACCCGGTTGGATACGCGGTGAAAAATAGCGAATTGATTTGGGAGCGGACGCTGGGACGCCCGTTCAATCAAGTGACTCTTCCGGCGGGCTGGATGCTTACCGGCGTGAATACGCCCGCCATTATCTCGAGGGACGATCAAGATCGCAGCGTTTTACGGTTTACGAACATTCGCAACGATCAGCTCGCTGTCAAGATCACGGCGCGGAGACGTCCGGCGAAATAGTGTGGGTTCTCACTCCGGCTTCAGCGCATTTCCTGCTCCGTCCCGTCTGCCGGTATAGCGCGTGCCCCAGTACTCGCTATTTCGTAACTTCGGCCACGTAGCCGCTCGCCTTTTGGCGGCTGCTTCGGGCGATTATTCTCAAGAGCGGTCTGGGCTGAATACCTTACTGAACTTAGCGACCCGTCATTTGCTCAAGCTTTTCGGGGTATCGAGCCCCTTGCACCGTGATCTTGGAGGCGGCTTCATCAATGTCGCGTAGATCGTCGGGCGTGAGTTCGACTGAAACCGCCCCGATGTTCTCATCCAAACGATCCAGCTTCGTCGTGCCTGGGATCGGTACAATCCATGGCTTCTGCGCAAGCAGCCAAGAGAGCGCAATCTGAGCAGGCGTCGCCTTCTTCCGTTCTGCAATGCTGCCAAGCAGATCGATCAGCGCCTGATTCGCCTTGAGAGCTTCCGGCGTGAAGCGAGGCAGGGTGCTTCGGAAGTCGGTGCTGTCGAACTTCGCGCTTTCGTCGATCTTGCCAGTAAGGAAGCCCTTTCCCAGAGGACTGTATGGGACAAAGCCGATTCCGAGTTCCTCCAGGGTCGGTATCACTTCCTTTTCGGGAGTCCGCGTCCACAGCGAGTATTCACTTTGGAGAGCAGTGAGCGGCTGAACCGCGTGTGCTCGACGAATTGTTTGCACGCCTGCCTCGGAAAGGCCGAAGTGCTTGACCTTGCCCTCCTGAATCAGCTCCTTCACTGCTCCTGCCACGTCTTCAATCGGAACGTTCGGGTCTACGCGGTGTTGATAGAGCAGGTCGATAACATCAACCTTTAGCCGCTTGAGCGAGCCCTCGACGGCCTGCTTGATGTGCTCTGGCTGGCTGTTCAAGCCCGGCAGCCCCTTCATCCCGCGCGGATCTAAATTAGGGCTGATGTCGAATCCGAATTTGGTGGCGATCACCACTCGCTCGCGGACAGGAGCGAGGGCTTCGCCGACAAGCTCTTCGTTGAGGAGCGGGCCGTAGACCTCGGCTGTGTCAAAGAACGTGATGCCGCGCTCCACGGCTGCCCGCAGAAGGGTGGTCATCTCCTGCTTGTCTTTGGGAGGGCCGTAAGAAAAACTCATTCCCATGCAACCCAACCCGAGGGCCGAAACTTCTAAGTTGCTGTTTCCTAATTTGCGCTTCTGCATATTTTCTCCTTCGGACTTCACTTCTTCAGGCTAGAATCAATGAGCCTTGAGTCGGTATCCCGATCCTCCCGATTTGTTGCCCATTTCTCTTGCTGGACAACAGTATCATTGGGAATTGGCTGAGCTCGACAGGTATTCTGTTGAATAGAGAACCGAACCGTTCCTTATGAAAGAACTCCCAAAGGACGCTTCTCCTTTACCAAGCCGAACTCGCGAGTTGTGCTCCGAGTTGGCCTGCAAGATTGCGGCGTACATGGGCTCGAAAGAGAATCGGGCAACGGAGATTCCCGGCCTGACGCTCCACCGGCGAACCGCGCCTACCGCTCCCTGTTCAGCAACCTACGAGCCGGGCGTGACCGTGATCGCCCAGGGACGCAAGCGAGTAGACCTCGGACGAACGACTTTTACCTACGGTGAGTCGCGATACCTGCTGACATCGCTCGATTTACCGGTTGTGAGCCAGATCGTCGAGGCCAGTGAAGAGGTGCCTTGTCTCGCGATGTCGCTGAAACTCGAAATGGCGGTGATCAGGGAACTTCTCAGCCGGGAGGAGATCCAGGTGGCTGAGGCGCCTTCTGACAGTCCTGCCATGGCGACCGGTAAAGCCACTGTGGAATTCCTCAGTGCATGCTGCCGACTCCTGGACCTGTTGGACAGCCTGCCGGACATTGCATTTCTCAGCGGCCTGATTCAGCGGGAGATCATTTACCGCATTCTGCGGGGACCGGAGGGGGCACGCCTTCGAGCGATTGCAACGCTGGGAGATCAGAGCCACCGAACGGCCAAGGCGATCGCGTGGATCAGGGCGAATTACGCCAAGCCGCTCCGGGTGGAAGATCTCGCACAAATCGCGGGTATGGGCCTCTCCACGCTGCACAACCAATTCCGCGCGCTGACTTCCATGAGTCCGCTCCAGTATCAGAAACAGCTTCGGCTGCAGGCGGCCAGGGGGCGCATGCTGATCGAGGGTCTGGACGCCGCAAGCGCGGCCTTTGCGGTTGGATACGAAAGCGCCAGCCAATTCAATCGCGAATACCGCCGTCTCTTCGGTCGACCACCGATGCGGGATATTCGGACCCTTCGCTCGCCAGGCGCACCGACATGGGAGTCGGTCAGTAACCGGTAAAGACTACTCCGATCTTCTCGCGCCACAGATAGTCGCGACAGCCGGGATTGGCCAATGCCACTTAGTTTTGTGGGGCGGGACCCCGTCCCGCAGCCGACGCCCACGTCGGCTTCCTCGAAATTATTGATTTCGTAGGAGCCGGGCGAGGGCACCGGTGCGGCTCAGGGGAGCCGCCCCACACCATATGCCATATCTGAGAAAACTAAGTGGGCACCCCACGATCAAATATCGTAGTATAAAGCGAACTCGTATGGATGTGGCCGCAAGCGAATCGCATCCGACTCGTTTCTGCGCTTATAGCTTACGAAAGTCTCGATCAGCTCCTCCGTAAAGACATCCCCCTTCAGCAGAAAGCCGTGGTCGTCTTCCAGGCAATTCAGAGCCTCTTCCAGCGATGCCGGCATAGATGGAACGTTCTTCATCTCTTCCGGCGAGAGATCGTAGATATCCTTGTCGAGCGATTCGCCGGGGTCGATCTTATTGAGCACTCCGTCCAGCCCCGCCATCATCATTGCCGCGAACGCAAGGTATGGATTCGCCGACGGATCGGGCGGGCGAAACTCCACGCGCTTGGCTTTCGGGCTGGCGGAATACATGGGAATGCGCACCGCAGCCGAACGGTTCCGCCGGGAGTATGCCAGGTTCACCGGAGCCTCGTAGCCAGGCACCAGCCGCTTGTAACTATTGGTAGTGGGAGCGATGATCGCCGATAAAGCCCGCGCATGCTTCAAGAGCCCCCCGATATACCACAGCGCCATTTGGCTTAGCCCGGCGTACATATCTCCGGCGAACAGCGGCGAACCGTCCTTCCACAAGCTCTGGTGCGTATGCATTCCGCTTCCGTTATCCCCGAATAGCGGCTTGGGCATAAAGGTCACCGTCTTGCCGTAGCGGGCCGCCACATTGCGGATGATGTACTTGTACAGCATCATGTTGTCGGCCGACTTCACCAGCGTGTCGAAACGCTGATCGATCTCGCACTGGCCGCCGGTGGCCACTTCATGGTGATGGCACTCAATGTTGAGCCCCGCCTCAATCATGGTTTCCACCATTTCCGAGCGCAGGTCCTGGTAGTGGTCGGTAGGAGGCACCGGAAAATAGCCTTCCTTATAGCGCGGCCGGTAGCCGAGGTTATCTTTCTCGCGCCCAGAATTCCAGCGGCCCTCCTCCGCATCGATGAAGTAAAAGCCCGAGTGCTGGTTTTGATCGAAGCGCACGTTGTCGAAGATGAAAAACTCGGCTTCCGCGCCGAAGAACGCGGTATCCGCCAAGCCGCTGTTTTGCAGATACAGCTCGGCTTTGCTGGCAATCCAGCGCGGATCCCGCTCGTAATGTTGACGCGTAATGGGGTCGATCACATCGCAAGTCATCAGCAGCGTGGGGATCTCCGTGAAGGGATCCGGAACGGCAGTGGCGGGATCGGGAATCAGGAGCATGTCGCTTTCGTTGATGGCCGCCCAACCGCGGATGCTCGAGCCATCGATGCCGAAGCCTTCCTCGAAAGCTTCTTCCTTCAATTGGGAGATCGGGTAGGAGACGTGCTGCTGAAGCCCGGGCAGGTCGGTAAAGCGCAGGTCGAACTGGCGAATCTCGTGTTTTTTGGCGAATTCCAGAACTTCTTTAGGAGTCATGAAAACCTCGGAACAAATCGTCAGAATACCATGTGAGGACTTATAGACCAGCCTCCAAAGAGGTGGATGATCCCGTTAGGCTAGCGCACACTGTCGTCGCCGCAAGCCGCGCCAATAACTAATCCTCGCCCCAAGCACAAAGCAAGGCTATGAGCTTCGGCGCCTCAGAAGTAGCGCAATCGGCGACGAGTGGGTGGACGAGGAGCTGCAACGCTGATGAAAGTTGGGATGCTCCTGCTGGGAAAGGCGGCGCCGCCCAAAGCCTCACGGCGCGCGCAGTGTTTACAGACTTAGGCAACAATTACAGCTTACTTTTCCTCTTTGCCCATCTCCCTATGCCCGGCTGCAAGTTGGCGGGCGTCCTCAGCGGATTGCTGAAGATTCTTTGAAAGAGAGTCGCAATGCGCCACCGAGCGCGAACTTCCGGGGTGCTTTGATGACGCCGGGTCCGGGCTCTTCTGGTAATAGCCTGCCATTTCGGTGTGATCCTTTGCTTCCGCATCGTACCTTGCTGCTTCCGCGTCGAAATATCGGGCGATGCGCTCGTGATCCGCCTTGGTATGGGCGTTAATAATCAGGGACTTCAGTTCAGTCTTACTGACAGAATTGTCCTTCGCGCCCGCGGACAGGGAAAGGGCAGCCATTGTGAATATAACCGCGATGACGACCGTCTTAACTATTCGCGCACTAGTCAGCTTTTGCATGTTTTCATCTTCCTTTTTGAATATTCGTGTTTCGGCGCGAGCGGTCACAACGTGGTTTCCAGCCATCCAGAATCAGATTAGTTATTCGCGTCAGCTTAATTCTGCAGCGCACGCCGGGCACCGTTTGCTCAAACTGTACCTGTATGCGAGGGTAGCGGCCGGCTAAACAGCCGCCCCGCACAACTGCAAACGCTCCGTGCCAATCTTCGCGAAAGTGGCCTTCGCTTTCGACTTCTGGAGCCGAAATTGGGTGGGCGTCAGGTGCATCTCTTCGCAGATTTGCTCTTTACTCTGCTCTTCGATGTAGAATCGCGCCAGCAAATCCTTATCCCGTAGCGGCATGGAATCGAGGATCTCCCGGGCAATTAATCGGCGTTGCCGCGAGTAGGTGCTCGATTCCAGGTTCGTGCGCCGATCGGGAGGGTTCAAGCCATCCAGAGGAACGGATCGTTTGCGCTGGAAGGTGCGCCTTTCAATCTGGTCATAGGTATAGAAGCGCGTGACGGTCGTCAGGAATGGAATTAACCGTTCCGGATCGCGCAACTTGCCTGTTCTGATCGCCTGGGCCACTGTCACGAAAATGTCGTGTACTTTATCCAGCAGATCCTGGTCGCCGAGTTGGCGCATCAAAAAGAACGTGAAGTTCTTCGCCAGCGTATACAGTTCTTCGAGCCCGGATGGATGGCCGTGCCTGACCCTCTCGACCAGCTCGGCAAAGCGGCCGGGAGCCTCGGGACGCGCAGCGCTCGGAACCGCCGTTGAGGCGTTGGTGAATTGGCTTGTAACGTTCAAGTCTCAAATATAAGATTCTTAATTCAAATACGGAATTCAGTAGATTACGTATTTGTAAATCTCATACCCCGTAGAAGTCCTTAGATATAAAAGGGTACTGCTAGGGAGCGGAGTGCGAGCGGGCTGGTGTAGAATACGGTTTGCAGAAGATTAACTCGTTGTAATGCTGGGGAACGAGCCAGGACCCATCCTTCGATACCTTTCCGGGATCACGCACATGGGCGGAGAAGCAATTCACTCCGCGCTTGCGGCGATCCCGCGCGAGGATTGGAGTGTGTCCCGAAATTCCTGGGGCATTGACGACTTCTGGACGAATTACGGCTGGCTGATCACTACCTCGCTGTCCATGATTCTCTGCTATTTGTGGGGGATTCCGAACGCAGGCGTGCTTCTGATGATAGCTGTAGTGCATTCTGTTTTCGTCGGCGGCTACCGAACTGGTCTGGCCAGCGCGAGCTTATCAACGCTGTACACGGCGATCTATTCATCGAATCCGGACCAGCTTTTCCGCTACACCGCCGAAGGCTGGCGGGGCCTCTTGGGGCTGGCGTCGGCCTGCTACGCCATCGTGTTCCTGATCATGTATTTGCGACGCAGGGACTTGCGAACGGCGCAGGAATCGGCCGAGCGGATACGGTCCGCCGATATCCGCGAAGAAAGCGAAGCCCGTTTTCGCAATATTGCCGACTCAGCTCCAGTCCTGCTGTGGATAGCCGATGCTCGGGGGAAGCGTATCTTCTTCAATCAGCTGTGGCTTCGCTTTACGGGAACAACCCTGGAAGATCAACTGGATCAGGGCTGGCAGCGAAATATCCATCCAGAGGATGCGGTGGAGACATTGCGGCGCTACGCGACGGCGGTCAGGAACTGCGAACGGTTCGAAGCCGAATATCGAATCCACGACGCTCACGGCGAATATCGGTGGGTTCAGGACTTTGCACTGCCCCAATTTGGCCCCGGCGGAGAGCATCTGGGGTATCTCGGATCCTGCGTGGATCGCACGGAACGAAAGCGCGTGGAGCGGGCGCTTCACCAGCTGTCGGGAAAATTGCTAGGGCTTCAGGACGAAGAACGCAGACGAATTTCGCGGGAACTGCACGATACCACTGCGCAGAATTTGGCGGTCCTGTCTATGAATCTGTGCAGCGTTAAGGAGGCTACCAAAATTCTCGGCCAGAAAACGCGCGAAGCTGTCACGGAAAGCTTGTCCTTGGCCGAACAGTGCTCGCGGGAGATCCGCACGCTCTCATATTTGCTGCACCCGCCGCTACTCGATGAGTTGGGGTTGGTTTGCGCCCTGCGCGCCTATATTACCGGGTACACGCAGCGCACGGGAATTGGCGTGGAACTGAAGATGGCTGAGATCGGCAGGCTTCCGGGCGAGATTGAGACCACCTTGTTCCGAATCGTCCAGGAGGCGCTGACAAACGTTCATCGACACTCCGGCAGCACTAGTGCCGAGATCCGGATAGTTCGCGATCCCAAGGATGTGCGCCTCCAAGTGAGCGATGAAGGACGCGGGGTTCCTCCCGACAAGCTCGATCTGATTAGCGAAGGGGCGAGTGTGGGCGTCGGCATCGCGGGCATGCGTGAGCGGGCCATACAATTGGGAGGGCAGCTCAAGGTTGCTTCCAGCAGCCGGGGCACCACGATCACCGCGATTCTGCCGATGAAGGAAGCGGCTTGAGCAAAGTAAAGATCCTGGTTGCGGACGACCACGAAATCGTGCGGCGGGGACTGCGGGCGTTGCTGGAGGCGCAGTCGCAATGGGAGATATCGGCGGAGGCCGTCTCTGGACGCGAGGCGATCGAGATGGCTAAGCAAACCACGCCAGATGTCGCCATCCTCGACGTGAGCATGCCGGAGCTGAACGGGCTCGAGGCCACTCGACAAATTCTTAAGGCGCTCCCGCAAACAGAAATATTGATCCTCACGATGCACGAGAACGAGCAAATTGTGCGCGAGGTTCTGGAAGCGGGCGCGCGTGGCTACGTGTTGAAGTCGGACGCCGGACGAGATTTGGTCTCGGCGGTCGACGCGCTTTGCCAGCATCGGACTTTCTTCTCCTCCAAAATTTCGGACATGCTGCTGCACTCGTACTTGCGCCACTCCGACGAAAAGAAGGTGAGCGAGGTTCCGCGCGGGCGGTTGACCGCACGTGAACGAGAGATTGTACAGTTGCTGGCCGAGGGAAAGAGCAATAAGGAAGTTGCGACGTCTTTGAACATCAGCATTAAGACGGCCGAGACCCATCGAACCAATATCATGAACAAGCTGGATTTGCGCTCTATCACCGAACTAGTTCGGTATGCGGTGCGCAACAACATTGTGGAACCGTAACGCGGCCGCTCCGTTTGGTAGCATTGGGTCATTAACGGAGAGTAGATGCCAGATAATTCCTTCGACATTGTTTCCAAAGTCGATCTTCCCGAAGTGAACAACGCGATTCAGCAGGCCACCAAGGAATTGATCACGCGGTATGATTTAAAGAATTCCAAGTCCGACATCCAGTTGGATGAGAAAGAGAATAAGATCAAGCTTGCCAGTTCGGATGAGTTCAAACTAAAAGCGGTTGTCGAGATTCTCGAACAGAAGCTTGCGAAGCGCGGCGTGCCGCTCAAGAATCTGACGTTTGGAACCGTCACCGCGTCGACCGGATCGAGCGTGCGCCAGGAAGTCACGCTGCAGGTAGGCATTCCGATCGAAAAGGCGCGCGACATCGTCAAGACGATTAAGGACAGCAAGAAGAAGGCGCAAGCATCCATTCAAGGCGATTTGGTGCGGGTGGCCGCGAAGGATCGCGATACGCTGCAGGAAGTGATCGCACTGTTGAAGGGGCGCGATTTCGGCATCGACATGCAGTTCGTCAACTTCCGCACGAACTGATGGCGCGCCGGATTGAGTCGCTGCTGTTGGACGGCCCGGCCGGCAAATTGGAGGCGTTGCTCGAGGAACCCGAAGATCAGGAGCCGCGCCAGGCGGTGCTGGTCTGCCATCCGCATCCGCTGCACGGCGGGACCATGCACAACAAGGTGGTTTATCGGATTGCGCGCGGATTGCGCCGGACCGGTGCGGTGGTTCTGCGATTCAATTATCGGGGCGTGAACCTGAGCGAAGGGAAATATGACGAGGGCAATGGGGAGATGGAAGATGCGCGCGCCGCCCTGCAGGTTCTGCGGGGCCGGTATGCTAGCCTGCCTTACTCGATTGCGGGATTCTCGTTTGGATCCAGGATCGCTTTGAAGCTTGGCTGCGAGTTGGGCGATGCACGGAGGCTGATTGCTGTGGGGTTTCCGGCTAAATACCGGGCGAATTCGGATCTGGGCCAGTGCTTCACGCCTCGTACTTTTATTCAAAGCACTCAGGATCAGTTTGGATCCGTGCAGGAGATGCAAGCATATTTCGATTCGCTGCCGGGTGAGAAGGAATTGATTTGGGTGGAAGCCAATGATCACTTCTTCGCGGGGGCGCTGGACCAATTCGAAGAGGCCGTGATGAGAGAGCCTGCTGCGCGCCGATTGAAGGAGGTCTGATGATGTGGTCTCGCTTAGCTATCGCAGGCGTGGCGCTTTGCTGGCCTGTTCTGCATGGCCAAACACCTGCTTCCTGCGAAGTAGCTCACCCGACTGCGAGCTTTTCCGTGTCGCACGTTAAGGCTGCTCGCGAGTTGAATACAGACCCGAAGTCAGACATGTGGAGGAAGGCCAAAACGGCCTGGATCACGAAGGATTGCAGCCGCGTGATCGATTATCCGGACCTTAAGACGGAGATCCGGGGTTTCTGGACGGATACGGATCTGTACCTCCTGTTTATCTGCCCCTATCGCAGTTTGAATCTCTTCCTGCCCGCTCAAAACGAGAAAGCTCGGCGAGGCTTGTGGGACCGCGACGTAGTCGAGATGTTCCTGGGCGACGACTGGGAAAAGATTCGCCATTATCGAGAATACGAGATCGCCCCGACAGCCGATTGGATCGATCTGGCCATCGACTTGGATCATCCGAATGAAGGCAAGGGCTGGCGATCCGGCTGGAAGACCGCTGCACGGATCGATGAGAAAGCCAAAGTCTGGTACGGCGCGTGTAGGATTCCCCTGAAATCGGTGAGTGATAAAGCTGTGAAACCGGGGACGCGCTGGCGGGCGAATCTATACCGGATCGACGGGGAAAGCCCCGATTCTCAGAGGCGCTTCATGTGCTGGCAACCTACCTGCGTCGTCAACCGCGATCCCAATCACGTGCCGGAAAATTTTGGTTCGCTGATCTTTTCGAATTGACAAGCGGCTCGCTGGGTCTTGTGATATAACGGGCCTACGCGACTATGAACAAACGGATGTTGGGCGTTTTCTCATTCGTGGCTTTGCTGATTCTCGCCTATGGCAGAGCTCGCTCTCAACCTCAGGCCGATCAGGCCCAGCGCTTCCGGGCCATGTCGCTCGACGCCGAAAAGAAGGGACTGGCCGAAAGCTTTAAGGGCATCACGACCAGCGGCTCTGTTGAGACCGGGCTGTTTCCGGTGCGGTCTACAGGCGTTTCGACGGAGCCGGTACGCACGGCGGCGGCTGCCTTCCTGTCTGCGCTCAACCCGGATCAGCGGAGGAAGACGATGTTTCCGGTCGATGACGTGGAATGGCGCAAGTGGATGAACCAGGACTTTTATGTGCGCCAGGGAGTTAGTTTCGAGGAGATGTCGACCGGTCAGAGGGAGGCAGCCTTCGGACTCATGCGGGCGTCTTTGAGCGCCAAGGGCATGAAGCTTTCTCGCGACATCATGAAGCTGAACTATACGCTCGGTGAGCTGAATAACGGAAACTTTGCCCGGTATGGCGAATGGCTTTATTGGATCACGATAATGGGGGAACCCTCAAAAGACAAACCGTGGGGTTGGCAATTGGACGGTCATCATCTCATCATTAACTACTTCGTGCTGGGAGACCAGGTGGTGATGACTCCCAACTTCGTCGGTTCGGAACCCGTGATCGCGCACGAGGGAAAGTTTAAGGGCACGAGCGTTTTACAAGATGAGCAATTCCTCGGGCTAGCCATGATCAGGGCACTTGACGACGGTCAGAGAGCTAAGGCAGTGTTGAGCGTCTCGAAGACTGGAAATAACAACCTCGCTGAAGCATTTAAGGATAATATCGTCCTGGACTATGCGGGTATTCGAGCTTCCAGCTTCAGCGCCGCCCAGAAGAAGCAACTCCTAACTTTGGTAAGCGAGTACGTGGGGAACATGGACGACGCCCATGCCAAGGTCAAAATGCAAGAAGTCCGGCAGCATCTCGACAGCACGTATTTTGCCTGGATCGGAGGAACCGACGACTCCAGCGTGTTCTACTACCGAATTCATAGCCCGGTGGTATTAATCGAATTCGATCATCAGCTTCCGGTTGGCCTCCGTCACTTGGCTGCGGATCCGCGCGCTCCGAACCATGAGCATATTCACGCCGTAGTTCGTACGCCGAACGGGAATGACTACGGCAAGGACCTGCTCCGTCAGCACTATCAGCAGTATCCTCCCTGAGAGATCAACTCACTAGATTCGGGATCTTGATGATTTTCTTCTGGATGGCATACTGAACGAGTTGCGCCTTGTTGTGAATGTCCAGCTTGCGCATCAGGTTAAACTTGTGCGCTTCAACGGTCTTCACGCTAAGATTCAGGTCGCAAGCGATTTCTTTGACAGAACTCCCCTCGGCTAGAATCTTTAGGACCTCGCGTTCGCGGGTAGTGAGTGTCGCGAAACGGGGTAGGCGGTTGGCCGATTTGATGCGAGAGCGGAAATCGTCCACAAGCTGTGACAGCATGCGCGGACTTAGATAACTTCCGCCGCGGCAAATGTCTCGAATGGCAGCGGTTAACTGCGCAGCCGGACTGTCCTTGAGCACATAGCCGCTCGCCCCGACTTCCATGCCTTCGACGAGGTAGTCTTCATCGTCGTACATGGTGAGGAACAGAACCCGGGTCTCCGGGCGATTCTTCTTGATTTGCCTGGTTGCTTCAAAGCTGCTCAAGCCAACCATGCCGATGTCCATTAAGACGACATCGGGTCGGCACTCTCCGGCTTTCTCCACGGCATCTCCGCCGTTCGATGCCTCGCCCACCACCTCCATGTCCGTTTCCGCGGAGATGAGGGTCCTGATACCTTGACGAAAGAGGGTATGATCGTCCGCCAACATGATGCGAATTTTGGCCATAAACGTTTACTCGACTGCTGCGAATTCCTTTCTGCTTCGTATTCCCGATTGAGTGGGCCGTTCGACTCCAGCCCGACTGCCGACAGTGGAAATCGGAAGCAGGACCGAGATTTTCGTGCCGCGCCTTCTCGCCGAAGCACTCTCGTGGGGATGACTCACCACTTCAAAGTGTCCGCCGAGCAGGGCGACCCGCTCGCGCATTCCAGAGAGTCCAAAGGAATCTCTCCGAGCGAAAGCTTCGTCCACTTTGAAACCGACCCCATTGTCTTCAACGTTCAATCTAACTGTTCCATCGGCGGAAGCGGCGGAAATGTTTACGGCGGTCGCCTGAGAATGCTTCGCAATGTTGTTGAAACATTCCTGTACCAGCCTGTAAACGATAATCTCCGTGCCTTGGGGCAGACGTCCGAGCTTGGTCAGTTGGAGTTTCACCCTGATCGGGTGCAGTCTGCGAAAGCGGGTAACGAGCTGACGAAGGGCGGCACCAAGCCCCAGCTGCTCCAAAACTGCGGGACTGAGCGCGGCAATCAGTCTGCGCATCTCGATAATCGTCCGTTCGGTCAGGTCCCGAACCTCGCGCAGACGCCCGATCCACTCGACCTTCTCCGGGGGCAGGGAATTCTCAAGCATCTCCATTTGCAGCCGCATGCAAAGAAGAGATTGGCCAGCTTCGTCATGCAGCTCGCGGCTGATCCTCCGCCTTTCCATCTCCTCCACGTGCAGCATGTGTTCCGCAAGCTGCCGCACCTGTTCCTCCCGAGCGGCTAGACTCTCCATGAGGCGGGCTTTTTCGGCAGCCATCAGGCATCTTTCGGCCGCCGCCGACAGCATTTCCTGCTCGCGCGGGAGCCATTCATAGGGTTTGGAGAAGCCAAACTGCATCACGCCTTTAGTGCGTCCTGCCGCAGCCAGCGGGACGGACCAACAAGACTTGAACTTGGATCTCCAGCTTTCATCCAGGAGCAGATCCGCCCTCCCGCCGGCCGTGTCGATTTGTTGAGCTCGGGAGAACCTTTGTAAGGAGCGTCCCCGGATTTGAATCCGCCGGGTGTCCGGGCTGGTCAGAGTCTCGTTGTCAGGGCTGGCAGATCTCAAAATCCAGGCTGTCCCTTCATCGTTTAGAAGAAAGAGGCGGCCCGCGTCGGCATGGCAGACTTGCACCAGCGTTTGCAGAAACCTGGCGAGAAGCTCGTCAAGGTTTCTCGATTCCATTTCTACCCGGAACAGCTCATAGAAAGCTTGCGTTTCAGCCTCGCGAACCTGATAGTAGGCGTTGTTCAGCGTGAGGATCACGCAAAAGTGCAGCTGCTCCCGTACCCATTGAAAGTTCGCGTATTCGGAAGGTTGCAGCTTCCGCAGAATCGGAGTCAACAGGCGATCGTACTCCTGAAGAGCTTCCACGATGCTGCTGGGCGAGAGGTTCAGTTTGGCCAGCCGACGCCCATTGTATTCGACGTGTTCTATGAACTTGGCGGGGGGAAGGCCGGTTGCCAGGACGCGGGCCGCCGCGCCGGCAGTTAACGCGACCAGGGCCGTGCGCACCTTGGGCCCAACGCGGAGTTTCGCGAGCTTTTTGACAAAGCGCCGCTCCAGCGAATCGGCATGAGGCAGTAGAATGATCGCAAGACGGTTCAGGTGCGTAAGCAGCTGGTCGCTTAAGACGTCCGCCGCATCCGCCAACTCAGGCGATATTTCCGACATTTGCAATTCACTTAACTGATCGGCATCTAAGGCAAATGCTTTAGGGAAAACTAACTCGCGACTCGACGTTCGCCCGCAAACGTGGGATTGAATGCCCCTGTATCATCTTTTCCTTTCAGCGGGTCCACGTTTCGGAGGATGTTAATGAATCAAAGGTTAGGCCACACCGCGATAACGACGATTGCTATTGCCGCGTTTAGCGCTGTTCCCTCATTCGCGGCTTCGTTCACGGTAAACCCGACGGACAATCCCACAATGCTGGCGCAAGCAATCTTAGGAACGGGCGTCACTATCGTCGGAACTCCCACTCTGGGTTCCCAAATTGGTCAGTCCGGCATATTTATGAATTTCAATTCCGGGCCGTTTACGCGAACCGGCGGCGGTTCAGGCCAATATACTCTTTCGTCAGGGGCTATCCTGACCACCGGACTGGCGACAGCGGCAACCGATATGTTCATCGGTGGCGCGAGCGTCGACATGTCTGGAAGCGGCGATGCCCAGCTTTCCGCTCTCAGCGGAACCAGCACGTTCGATGCCGATGTGCTTACGATTCAGTTCACCAGCGCGAACCCGATCCTATTCCTGAACTATGCATTCGCGTCATCCGAGTATCCGGCTTTTGTCGGGAGCACGTTTGGCGACGCGTTCGGCATTTTTGTGAATGGAACAAACGTAGCACTGGTTCCGGGCACCACGAGTCCAGTCTCGATCAACTCCATCAATGCGAATGTAAATTCCGCATTTTTCACGCAGTATTCAAACCCGAATACGCCGTTCAATTACGGGGGCCTAACCACGCTTCTCACTGCAAGAGCAAACGTCTCGACCACCTCGGTAAACACGATTCGGTTCGGCATTGCGGATTCGTCGGACGGGAACCTGGATTCGGCCGTGCTCATCCAGGGCGGCAGTCTTGCATCCTCGGTTCCAGAACCGGCGGGCGCATTGCTTTTTGCTACCGGGCTCATCCTTTTCGGCGCGTTTGCCGCCCGGCGCGGAAATGCGGCGACTGCCAGCTAATCGTCGCACCTACTCGAAACCTTCCAACATAGAATCGGAGAAAACATGCTAAATCATTTGAAGAAGTTTGCCTTCAACGGTCTTTCTTTGGCCCTCATCGCGGGCACGATAACGTTCGCTGACGCTCAAACCGGCGCGCCTGGCGCAGTATTCGCCATGACGAACAGAGCCGGCAACAATGAAGTGATAGCATTTAGCCGGGCCACCGACGGCACGCTAACGCAGGCGGGCCGCTACTCCACGCGCGGCAATGGCATTGGGGTGGATTTCGATACGCAAGGCGGCCTCATGCTGAGCAACGATCATCTTTACCTTTACGCTTGCAGCCCGGGAAGCGATACCGTTACCGTGTTCGGAGTCAGCGGGACAACGCTTACGTTTCTTCAGAAAATATACGCGGGCGATCAGCCCCTAAGCCTGACCATCTTCGGCAATCTGCTTTACGTGCTTGACGGTTCGGTTGCCGGAAATCAAATCACTGGCTTCACCATCGCTGGGGACGGCACGTTGAGCCCTTTGCCGAACTCCACCAAGGCGCTGAGTTCGCCGATCGCCGTCCCAGGCGTGGTTCGCTTCAGCCCCGATGGCAAGGTGCTGATCGTAACGCACAAAGTCGGCAGCAACATCGATGTGTTCAAAGTAGGCGCGGATGGACTTCCTTCGGATCCCGTTCAAAACCCCTCGTTTGGTCCCAGGCCTTTTGCCGCTGCATTCCGGAATGACGGGCATTTATTCGTGATTGAATCCGGGCTCCCCACCATGAATAATGCGGGAGTGTCTTCCTACAGTGTCAATGCCTCGACCGGCGGCCTTTCCGTGATCACAGGATCGGCGAAGAACGGGCAGACCGATGGTTGCTGGATCGTCATCACCAACGATCAACAGTACGCCTTTACCGCCAACTTCGTTACCAGTACGATCTCCAGCTACAACTTGCGCTCGGATGGAAGCGCCGTTCTCATCAACGGCGTTGCCGCTTCGCCAGGCGACAAGAGCCAGCCCACTGACTTGGGCTTCAGCGCCGATAGCCGCTACCTCTACAACCTCCTGCGCGGCACCGGCGGGGTGGCCGCCTATCGCGTAGAGGCGAACGGCAGCTTGACGCCTCTGGGCATCTTCGGCCTTGGCGGCGGCCTACCCATAGCCGACGGCGCGTCGGGTCTCGCTTCTTATTAGGCGCTTTGCCCCGAAAAACGGAATCGATTGGAGGACACTATGACATCGAGAGAATTAGCTATTGAGCACTCAGGGATCGACCTCGAAAACGTGGGTGCGATGGTGTTGCGGTATGGTCTGGCAATCATCCTGATTTGGGTCGGCGGCCTGAAATTTACCGAGTACGAGGCGAAGGGAATTGAGCCCCTAGTCTCCAACAGCCCATTTCTCTCCTGGGCTTACCATGCATTCGGCCTTCAGGGCGTGTCGGAATTGCTAGGCGTAACCGAGATTCTCTGCGGCTTGCTGATCTGTTTACGGGCCGTGAACGCCCGCTTTTCGGCATATGGCAGTCTAGGCGCAGTGGTAATCTTTTTAACGACCTTGAGCTTGCTCCTGACGACACCGGGGGTGATCGCTCCCGGGTACTCTTTCCCCGTGCTCTCCGCAAACGTCGGACAATTTATCGCCAAGGATCTCGTTTTGCTGGGTGCGGCAATCTGGACAGCGGGAGAAGCGTTTCGCGCGACTCGCGGATACGAAGTAGTCGTGCCCCGATCCTGATCTCTCATGGAAAAGAAGGCTTCCGAGAAGCTCGAACCGCAGCTCCGGGAGCATCGGGATTGCCTGACGTTGACTGCGCTTACTTTGCAGCACTTGCCTCACGACCCTGCTATCGGGCGTCAACGTCACTATCCTAAAGGCTCTTTCGTCTGGACGGCCGAGACCACCGACCATAGTCTCTACTTCTTGGAGAGAGGGCAAATTGCGATTATGCTCAGCGACGATGCTGGCTGCGAGGTTATTATCAGGGTGCTCAAGCCCGGCGAGCCGTTTGGCGAGCTGTGTTTCTGCGCGGAACGAGACCGGCCTCGCAAGAATTGCGCACAAGCGTCCGTCGATTCCATGGCGCTAGAAGTTGGCTTCGACGATTTTATGATCCATATGCAACAAGATGCAGATGCGCTCACGTCGTTGGCGTTCACATTCTGCAAGCGGTTAGCGGATGCCGAGAGCCGGATAGAGGTTTTGTCGCACCGGGGAGCGGAAGTGCGCATTGGAAGATTGTTGCTCCAACTTGCCGCAACCGGAGGAATGACGAGTGCGACGCGACAAGGCAAGACCAAGCTGCCTATAGGTCACGACGATCTCGCCCGCATGGCTGCGATGACGAGGCCTCATGTCAGTGTCACGATGGGTAAGCTCCGAGATCGCGGTTTAGTGCATTATGATCGCAGCAACCAGCTCACCGTCGACGTTGTGCGTCTGGGAGAGTACGTCAATCAAAAAACACGAACTAACGAGTAAAGCACGGCGAGCCCAGCGGGGAGCAGCCGCCAATAATCGAGCGGCCCGCTACAGGCCGAATCTTGGGTAAAGACCGAGAAAATGCTTGGATACCAGTCACTATATTCATAGATGAACTGGAATAAACGAACCGAAGAGGACGCGAGATCGCGAAGGTCCTCGCCTGCCCCAGAGCCGGCTTTGCCTAGTCGCCCGGCCTCCCCCGCCACTCCGGCGTCAGCTGCAGCTGTCGTCGCCGCGCCTCCTCCAGCGCCGCCGATGCGTGTGGAACTGCCCCGGGCTCCGGCAGTACTGGGACGAAATGTAATGGTGAAGGGCCAGATTTCCAGTCAGGAAGACTTGACCATCGATGGAGACGTGGAAGGCTCGATTGAGCTTGCAGACCATCGGCTGACCATAGGTCCCAACGGAAAAGTCACGGTCGATTCTGTGAAGGCTCGCGAGGTGGTGGTGATGGGATCGTTAAAGGGCACCGTTGACGCCCTTGACAAAGTGTTCATCAAAAAGGACGCTCAACTAGTGGGGGACGTTCAAACGGCGGGTATCATTATTGAGGACGGGGCCTATTTTAAAGGCGGCATCGATATCCGCAAGCCGAAATAGGCCCTTCCATCAACCGTTACTTAGCGAACGTATTGCAGCTTGAAATGTTCCCGCTGGACAGGCCCTGCTTGAACCATTGCATGCGTTGCGCGGAAGACCCGTGCGTGAATGATTCGGGGTTAACGCGTCCAGTCGCCATTTTTTGAAGACGGTCGTCTCCTACCGCAGCCGCCGCGCGCAAACCTGCCGCCACATCGTTTTCGTCGATGATCTTGCGCTGCTCGGTGGAGTTACCCCAAACCCCCGCGAAACAATCGGCTTGCAATTCCAACCGAACTGAAAGCGCCTTCTCCTCGCTCGGATTTTGCTCTTGTAAGCGTCTCACCTTGCTCTCGATTCCCAGCAGCTTCTGTACATGATGGCCGATTTCGTGGGCGAGAACATAGGCTTGGGCAAATTCGCCCGGCGCGCCGAAACGGCTTTTGAGCTCTTCGTAAAACGCCAGGTCAATGTAGACTTTCTGATCCTCCGGGCAGTAAAAAGGTCCCGACGCAGTTTCAGCCTGGCCGCATGCGGACTGGATTCCATCGCGAAACAGCACCAGCTTCGCGTGTCTATACGGAATGTTTGCCTGCTGGGGCAGCAGTTTTTCCCAGGTATGTTGAACATCGTCCAGCACGAACGAGACAAGTTGAACCTCGCGAGTCTCCGTGGCACTAGCGTTCACATTGGCCGGGCCATGCACCGCGGCAGGCGCAGTTGCCGCTCCCCCGCCACCCACCATGTTAAATAGATTGGTGCGGAAGACCAAGCTAAGTACGATCAGCAGAAGGGTTCCGCCGATGCCAAGGTGCAAGCCTCCGAAACCTCCTCCGCCGCCAAACCCAAATCCGCCACCGCCGCCTCCTCCGCTTTCACCCCGGCGATCTTCGATGTCCTGACTCTCACCACCTGGCGTCCATTGCATGGAACACACCTCCGTTTAAGTATCTGATAACAGCGGTCCGAAATCAGCGTGCAACTGAGAGGCCACCTCGCAGCCTCCATATGATAACGTGAGAATGCAAGCCGATGAGACCGAACCTCGAAACTCTTAAGAACCAAATCCAGGAACACCTGGAGGAAGGAGGTTTTGCAGTTTTCCACGGATATTCGCGCGTGATGGATTCGCAACCCCTCGTGTTCTGGGATTCCGAGCGTTATCCCGATTACAAGCTGTTCGTAAGCTCGGCCAAAGCTTCGGGCGCCAAGCTAATGATCTTGAATCAGCGCGAATTCAGTGAGGATATTATCGACGATGCGGTGGAACAGCTGGCCGTAAGCGAACTTCCCGTCGAGGATAAGCGCAGTATCGAGAGGCGTTTGACCGAATTGCGCGCGTACGTGGGTTTCACCTGCTCGCTCGAACTGTCGTTCGATCATCAAAGCCGTGTTTACGTGTTCGATGTGCGCACGGAGTGGTATGAGGAGCTCTCGAATCTCTTGGAGGATTTGGAGTTCCTGAATCCCGACGATGACGACGAGCCGAACGAGGGTACCATCGGCGGCTACTTCTCGAAGAACTGAGCGCAACATCGCGTGCGAGCTCACTGGCTTTTGCCCACTGCGGATTCCGGATCGGTCCGCGATCTGGCGGCTGCTCTGCACGTGCACCGACTCGTAGCGCAGGTGCTAATCGGCCGGGGGCTGCGCGATCCCGAATCGGCACGCCGGTTTTTGGCTCCCTCGCTGGACGATCTGCACGATCCTTATCTCTTGACAGGCATGCGCGAAGCGGTCACTCGCTTACGGCGCGCCATCGATTGTAAAGAATCGGTGCTGATCTACGGCGACTATGACGTGGATGGCACGACCTCGGTGGTGATCCTGAAAAAGGCGATCGAACTGGCTGGCGGATCTGCCACTTTTCACGTACCGCATCGCCTCAAAGAAGGTTATGGGATGCGCGCCGAAGTGCTTGAGCGTGCGGCGGCATCCGGCGTAAAGCTGGTGATCAGCGTGGATACCGGCATTCGGGCGCTAGACGTGATTCGCGCCACCCGGGAGCTGGGCATTGACGTGATCGTGACGGATCACCACCTGCCGGATTCGGAGCTTCCGTCCGCTCTGGCCGTTCTCAATCCAAACCGGCCCGATTGCGGCTACCCCGAGAAGAATCTGTGCGGCGCGGGAGTGACGTTTAAGCTAGTTCAGGCATTGCTGTCGTCCTTGAACTGGCCGGCGGATCGGCTGCGACGAATGCTGAGCAGCTTCCTGAAGTTGGTGGCGATCGCGACGGTAGCCGATGTGGTGCCTTTACTAGGCGAAAACCGGGTGATCGTAAAACACGGGCTCGACGGGCTGACCAAGGTGAATAATCACGGATTGCGAGCCTTGATGGAGGTCTCGCGCCTGTTCGACGGCAGCGCTCCTACCGCTCGCGAAATCGCTTTTCAGATCGCTCCGCGCATCAACGCTGCTGGCAGAATGGCGCAAGCCGACGATGTGATTCATATGTTCCTGACGGACGATCTGGAGCATGCCCGGAAGCTTGCAGGGCAGTTGCATGCGCTTAATCAGGAGCGCCAGCAGACGGAAGCGGAGATTGTCCGCGCGATTCTGGAGGAGTGCATTCAGACCCCAGTCACGGATGATCAGTCAGCACTGGTCTTTTCCGCGAGCGGGTGGCATCGCGGCGTAGTTGGGATTGTGGCGAGCCGACTGGTGGAGCGCTTTTGCCGTCCTGTGTTCGTGCTCAGCGAGGAGGACGGGGAGGCTCAAGGGTCCGGTCGAAGCATTCCTGCGTTCCACCTGCTGGACGCGCTTGAATCCATGCCGGGAATGTTCACTCGATTCGGCGGTCATCGGCAGGCAGCCGGGCTTGGCATGAGTCTGGAGCGAGTAACTGAATTTCGCGAGCGGCTGAATGCATATGCGTCCGCCCGCCTGACTCCTGCGGATTTTCGGCCTCAAATTACCGTGGACGCGACGGCGGAATTGAGCGAGTTGAACGACGATTCGGTGGGGCAGCTTTTATCGCTCGCTCCCTTTGGATTTGGCAATCCCGCCCCAGTGATCGCCGCCTTCGGTACGCAGGTCTGCGGCGAGCCGGCCATGCTGAAAGAGAAGCATCTGCGGCTCAGGTTCCGCCAGAAAGAGCGCATGCTCGCCGCCACGGCGTTCAATTTTTCGGAACGAATTGGGGAGTGCATGAACGGGCGGGAGGTGGATATTGCATTCTGCCTTGAGGAAGATACGTACGGACAGAGCCGGGGCTGGGCTCCGTGGCGGGCTGTGCTGAAGGACCTGCGCGCTGCTCAATAGGAGCTTTGAAACGCGGCGTCCAGCAGATCTTTCACTCCCGCTGGGCCTTGCAGCGTGACCCACCATTCCGCGCATCCCGCCATGGCCTCCAGCCTAATGTCGAAAAAAGGGCAGCAGAGCCGCTCAATGTTGAGCCACTCGGCCGTCTCCAGGAACGAAATGCCGCTGCCCTCCAGCCGGAACGCATACCCGTCGGGAAGTTCGCGCCGTTCGCGAATGGCCGTTCGCAGGCGATCAATTAGCACAGTGTAGCGTGATCGCTCGTCCGCCGGAATCGCGCTCGGGTTGCATGCAACTTCGGTTGCTCTCATGTTCCAAGATTATCCCGAAAGTCCGAACTCATCCTGAAACGATTCCCTATCTCGCGACACGACCGCAATAGGCACCAGCACATTGGGCCGAAGGAAGTAACGATGCCTTTAAACGAAATCGACCATTTGCGCCTGCGCTGGCGTCAGATCCTGATCGGAGGTAGTACGCTGGACCCCGCGCTCCCTCCAGTGCAAGCGCGCCTCTCCAAGATCGAATCCACGGCGAATCACTTTTGGGCCTTGCTCCAGAAATCGGCAAGCCGGCAAACTCTCTGGACCGACCTGGGCAGCACAACCATATCTGCCGATATCAGCAATACTTACGCGCGTTTGCTCAGCATGGCGGTTGCCTGGGCTACTCCCGACCAGGCACTCTTTCAACGCGCCGACCTCCTCGCTGATACAACCTCAGGCATGGAGTGGATGGACGCCCATCGCTACAATTCCGCTGCTCACGAGTACGACAACTGGTTTGACTGGGAAATTGGCGCACCAGCCTCTGTAGTGGACATCGCGAACCTGCTGCATGACAAGCTCACTGCGGCCCAACTATCGCGTTACATGGCTGCCGTTGAGCGCTTCGATTACGATCCTCGGGTGATGGAGGTAGACAGAGCGACGAAGGTGGTTTCGACCGGTGCGAATCTGGCCGATAAATGTAAGGTCGCGCTCCTCCGGGGTGCACTGGTGAAGGACGCCGCCAATATCGCGCTCGCGGTCAACGCGCTCACGCCCGTCTTCGCGAAGGTGACGTCAGGAGATGGATTTTACGCAGATGGTTCCTTTATTCAGCACACGCGACATCCCTATACAGGGAGTTATGGGATCGAATTACTCAGCGATATCGCCAACTTGTTGTATCTCGTCGCAGGCTCTCCCTGGGACGTGCCTCAATCCATTCGCTCCTCCCTGTCTCGCCTGGTGAACGAATCCTTCGCACCTCTCATTTATCAAGGGGCCATGCTCGACATGGTGCGAGGCCGCGCCATCTCTCGCAATACGTCCCAGGATCACGCCGCCGGACATACGGCGATTGCGGCGCTCGTGCGCATTGCCCAGTTCGCTTCTTCCGATTTGGCCGGACCTCTCCGCAGTACCGTTAAACGCTGGCTTGAGGACGACACTGTCCTGGACGCGGCCTCCAACCTGCCGCTCGATCTGATCGGCGAAGTTGTCCGCATTCTCAAGGATGATTCCATCGTTCCGGCCGATCTCCCCTCGGCAAGCCGTGTTTACGCCGCCATGGATCGTGTCCTGCATCTGCGCCCCACGTGGGCGGCTGGCGTCGCCATGCACTCTAGCCGAATTTACAATTTCGAGAGCATCAATGGCGAGAACACCAGAGGTTGGCATACAGGCGACGGAATGACTTATCTCTACAACTCGGATTTGGCACACTATTCCGACTCGTTCTGGACCACCGTAGATGCTCAGCGGCTGCCGGGAACCACCGTGATCGCCGGTTTCACCGCAAAACAAAGCAAGGTGGGCGGAAGCAACGCGGTGGGGGGTGCTTCCCTGGATGGCTACAGCGCAGCCATGATGCAGGTGGATCCCGATGGACACCCGGTTAGCGCCAAGAAGTCGTGGTTCTTTCTGGACGACGAATTTGTCGCTCTAGGAGCTGACATTCATAGCTCCCTGCCAGACAATACGGTCGAGACGATTGTCGAGAACAGGCGTGTAAAGGCTACTATGACCTTCACGTCGGACCCGAATGGAAAGTGGGCCAGCCTTGAGAGCAGTGACCCCGGGACAAGCATAGGATACATGTTCCCCGACATGCCTCCGATGCCGCCACTCAATGAAATGAGACATGGCGCGTGGATTGATATTAACCGCGGAGGACCTGCCGCCACTCTGACTCGGCAGTATCAGACTCTTTGGTTCGATCATGGCTTTATGCCGGAAGGGGCCACCTATTCCTATTTCGTTTTGCCCGGCAAAAGCGCGGACGGCACCGCCGCCTATGCGCTCGCTCCCGCCGTTCAGATTGCTGAGAATAGCGCCGACGTCCAGGCCGTTACACACGCTGGACTTGGGTTACAGGCCGCGAACTTCTGGACTGCCGGCGGAAGATCGGCTGCGGGTATCACCTCGGACAGCATTGCGTCAGTGTTGGTACATCGCTCGAACGGCGTAGTGAATATCGGCGTATCCGATCCGACGCAGGCAAACGCCGGCATCGTTCTGATTGAGGTCGCCATCGCGGGAAGCGAGGTCGTAGCGAAGGATAACGAAGTTACCGTAGAGCAGTTGAGCCCCACAGTTCGGCTCTCGGTGAACGTGAAGGGATCTGGTGGTAAATCCTTTCATGTGAGTGTCACGGAGAGCCCCTCATGAAATTAGATAGTTATTCGCTGTTTGGTAAAACTCGCGCATTTGTTCTTTCTTCCATTCATCGCTCTCCCCTAATTCGCGGCTCATCAGATCAGCCACTGGCGAAGCCATCTCCATCGCGGCTCTAGCATTCAGAAAGAGCGCGCGTGTCCTGCGTGCGAGCACGTCCTCCACTGTCCTGGCCATTTCGTGCCGAGTCGCCCAGACCACTTCCGCCCCCGTGTACGGCAGCGACGCATGCAGCGGGACTGCCAGTTCTGGATTGGCGTCCATCATGGCATGAATGCCCAGCGCGTCAGAGCCATAGATCGCAAGATCCCCAAATTTCGCGGCACTCGAATGAAACGCGTGAATATTCAATCTTTCAGTCACGCAAGACTGCTCGGGCAAATGTCCCAGCACCGCTGCCTGATTCACGCAATCTTCCGCCATCCGCCGATACGTGGTCCATTTGCCTCCGCAAATCGTCAAGAGCCCCGAGTTGTCGATGTGAATTGTATGGTCACGCGACAAAGCAGCCGTGTTAACGCCGCTCTGAGATTTCACCAGAGGACGAATGCCAGCGAAGACGCTGAGCACGTCGTTGCGCGTTGGCTTCTTCGCGAGATACAGCGCGGCCGTGGTCAGAATGAAGTCGATCTCTTGCTCCATGGCAACTGGCTCCAAAGTCGCCTGATCGATGGGAGTATCGGTGGTTCCAATCAGCGCATGGTTGTGCCAGGGGATGGCGAACATCACGCGCCCGTCGCTCGTATGAGGAACCATGATCGCGCTGTCGCCAGCCACGAAAGAGCGGTCGAATACCAGATGAATGCCTTGACTAGGCGCAATCATGGGCTTGGCATCCGGGTCGGCTTGTCTGCGCACGCCATCAGTGAAGGCACCGGTCGCATTGATCACGACGTTCGCCTTAGCCCGGTAGGTTTCGCCGTTCGCCGCATCCTGGGCCACTATGCCATCTACGAACCCGTCCGAGTCCTTCGTCAGTTCGGTCACCTGGACATAGTTCAACAGGGTCGCGCCTTTTTCAAACGCAGTGGCAACCATGTTGATCAGCAGGCGGGCATCGTCGAACTGCCCATCGAAATAAATGACTCCCCCGCGCAGCCCGTCTGTCTTGAGAGTGGGAAGCCGCTCCAGCGTCTCTTCCTTGGACAGGATGCGCGATGAGCCGAACCCGTACTTTCCAGCCAACAGGTTATAGACTTTTAGCCCGAGCCCGTAGAATGGAGCTTCCCACCAATCGTAGTTAGGAACCACGAACCCGAGGTCATGCACCAGATGCGGCGCGTTTTTGAGCAGCAGGCCCCGCTCTTTAAGCGCCTCCATCACCAGCGAGATGTTGCCTTGCTCCAGGTAGCGCACTCCGCCGTGGACCAGTTTCGTGCTGCGGCTAGACGTGCCTTTCCCGAAATCGTGTTGTTCGAGAAGGAGCACGTCGTAGCCCCTGGACGCCGCATCGATCGCCACGCCCACCCCGGTGGCGCCTCCTCCCACCACGATCATGTCCCATTGTTGGCCATGCGAGCGCAGGCGGCGATACATTTCCGGGCGGTTCACATTGCCATTTTACGCGGCAGCAGAGAAGATCCCACGGCAGCGAGCGCGACGATGACGTTCGCTGCCACCACGGCATGCAGCAGAATGCCATAAGCGATCCAGATCAGCGCAGCCCGGCTTGAATCCAGCGTAGAGGCGGTTCGGCGGTCGAGCGGCGCGGTGAAATCTGTCATATAATCACGCATTGCCAAGGAGACTTCCACTTTGAAACCCCTTTTCCCAACGCGTCGAGATTTCGCCCGGGTGCTGGCCGGAAGCGCAGCAGCCCTGACCGCCGTCCAAGCCGCCCGGCAACCGCTGGAGCCGCTCTCGCCAGGCATCAAAATCTCCCTTCAGATCCCAACTAAATTCGACGACGAAGACCTGACCTTCGCAAAGCAAATCGGCGTGCAGTACGTCAGCATCGGAACTTCGGGCGGAACTTACGAGATGTTCGCATCGTTCAAGCAGCGAGTGGAAGCTGCTGGCTTGAAGGTTGCCAATATCGGCAACACCAACGTGCATAACATGCCCGAGGTGACTCTAAATCTTCCGGGCCGAGACGCGAAGATCGAAGAGTACAAGCAGTATCTTCGCAACCTGGGCAAGGCCGGGATTCACTACACAACCTACGCGCACATGGGCAACGGCATCTGGAGTTCTCCCAAGGGCGAGACCACCCGGGGCGGTGCTCCGGCGCGCGCTTTTCACCAGGACACTGCCAAGGGCTACTGGATCGACAAGACTTTCGAGCCGCCCCTGACCCAAGGTCGGAAGTACACCAAAGACGAGTTGTGGGAGAACTACACGTATTTCATAAAGCAGGTAGTTCCCGTGGCGGAGGAAGCGGGCGTGCGCATCGGCATCCACCCCGACGATCCGCCTGTGCCCGAACTGGGCGGCATCCCTCGCTGTATTTTTGGCAACTTCGACGGGTATGTTCGCGCTCTGAAGATCGCCAATAGCCCCAACGTGGGGGTCTGCTTGTGCTGCGGCACGTGGATGGAAGGCGGCACCTACATGGGCAAGGATGTGTTCGAGGCCGCGCGAGCGTTTGCCAAGATGGACAAGCTGTGGAAGATTCACTTCCGCAATGTGACCGGTCCCATTCCGAACTTTGTCGAAACGTACGTGGACGACGGCTACACGGACATGAAGAAGCTAATGCGAACGCTGGTGGACGTGGATTATCGCGGGATCTTGATCGCCGATCACGTGCCGCAGATGGTTGGGGATCGGCACACGGGGTGGGCGTTCAGCATAGGTTATATCCGTGCGCTATACGACATGGCTCGCGACGAGCGCCGCCACGCTTGATTGCGGAGCTACTTCAGGGAGTCGGGCCGCAGGTGCGACGAGATAATGCGATTGATCTCGCTCCCTTCGATCAGCCTGCCGCGAACAACTACGGCGTCGATTCGGCGAACGTTGCGAATGTCGGCGAGCGGATCGGCATCCAGCAATACCACGTCTCCCGACTTGCCAGCGTCAATCGTGCCCTGGGCGTTTTCGCGGTTGAGAAACCGGGCCGGATTGATGGTCGCTGTTTGAAGAGCCTCGAGCGCGCTTAGCCCGGCCTTCGTGAACCACTCGAGTTCGTCGTGCAGGCAGAACCCCGGAACGATGCCGTCGCAGCCGGCGAGCAGGCGATTGCCGCTGTTGTGCAAATCACGAATCGCTTCAAGACTTGCGCGGCCATTCCGCCGAAAGAAATTCAAATCGTCCTCCGACAACTTAGATCCCTTCATGTTGCTCTCCCATAGCGCCTTTAGAGAATCGCTGGCGTACTCCGCATGGTCCGGGGCGACGCCCGAGAACATTGTTGGGATCATCTGAAAGAACGTAATCGTGGGAGTCTGCCACACTCCATTTGCCGCGAGCTTCCTGAACAGTGCCTCGCAACCCACCTTGCTGTAGAGTTCCTTGCCGGAGCATTCACGGAACACCTGATAGTTGGAAAGATGTTCGATGCTTTTCATTCCTGACGTCGCTGCCTCGTCGATTTTCACACCCAGGGGAACATGGCCGGCAAATGGCAATCCGAGTCGGGCCGACTCTTCTGCAATGGCGTAGAAGGCAACGCGGGGTGTGTGGTCGTGAACCTTGACGAAGTCAACCCCGCGCGCTTTCAAGTCACGAACAGCTTTCCGAGCCTCATCGCCGTTCGTCACCCGGAGACGGAAGGGAAACTGCGGTGCGTCATCCAGGATCGGTCCTGCGGAAACGATCTCTGGTCCGAGCAACTCGCTGCGGTTGATGCGATCCCGCAGCGGCAGGATGAAATCGAGATCGCCACCCATGTCCCGCGTACCTACGACGCCTTTGGCGATGAAAAGATCTAGGGATGAAATGCCGCTGGCCTGATGGTGGGTGTGCATGTCCCACAGGCCGGGGATGAGAAATTTGCCTGCTCCTTTTACCCGAATGGCCCCCTGCGGGGTGGCGACCCGCGAATCGACCCGAGCGATCTTGCCCTCGCTGATGAGAACAGTCATGCCAGGACGCCGCTGTCCCGTGGCAACGTCGATGACGGTTACTCTTTCGATGACGATCGGCCTGGGCGCGGCTGCACCGTACGCCGACAGGCCAAGCAGAACGACTGAAGCCGTCATTCTTAGTGACATCTGCATCATCCGCGATTTCACTTACCCATTATGAGTGAGGGTCGTGCACGCGGCCACGCTAATTTTTGCCGGTCTCGGATTGTAGATCGATCATCCTGGCTGCGGCTTCGAGCAATGCCATCACCTGCTGACGTCGAACTGTCGGGAATGTGAGCAGAAACTCATAGATCGTGTGCCCTCTTTCCAGCCGATCAATCAGGAGACGCACAGGCACCTGCGTTCCGCTGAAGCACGGAGTGCCTTCGGTGTTCACCGACAGAATCTGATTGGGAGGCGACACGGCCATCTTACCTGAAGTCACAACCTTAAGATAAGCGACCTTGTCCAAACTAACAAGCCGGTGATTGCCCTATTGCGCCTTAGGCTCTCGCGTTAACGAATCTCATCCCTAAACGAAAACACCGGGTCAACATCCACGGGAACGTCCTTGGTTGCATCCAGCGCAGCCTTCAACGTCGACGGCATTTTGTCATAGCGCTTGAACCACGCTTCCGCCCGTCCTGAATCCCCGGTCGCCTCCTGCTGCAACAGCTCCTTGGCCAACATTTGGATCACCGCCGGAATGCGCGCGAAGTCGATCACATACCGCCCGCCTTTTTCCGCGACCGCCTTTTGCTCATTCAGGTAATTGAACTCCATCATCTCCGCGCGGCCGTGCGCTTCTGCCACGCCGTACCGCAAAGTTCGGAAAATGCCGGCAACGTAGGACGCATAATATTCTTCCGCCCGCGACTTGGAAAGAGCGCCATGGTCCATCAGCCACGCCAAGCCAAACATTCCGACCACATCCGCCTTGGCCTCTTCGAGCGCCGCATACACCGGACCAACCGCCTCCCGAATGTCGACCTCTTTCCCCTTCGCGCGCGAGTAAGCCGGACCCAAGCCGTGACAAATCTCATGCAAAACGACAGCCGCAAGATAACCCTCTGCTGACGCCTTTGCCGCCTGCTCCGGAGTCATCATATATTTGGCGAGAGGAAGCACGACATAGCTGACCCTCGCGTCCATAAAATTCTTGAAGAAAATTTTCTTCGTGCCCTTGGACGCGTGAATGCGCGGATCATTCGGCAGATTGTCGGCCACCGCCTGATAGCCGTGGCGCAGATCGCCAGCTCTGAAAGGCGCGTCCATCACCTCCATCGGAGTGAGATGCCCGCGCTTGGAGGGGCGATCCCCCGCCGACAACGGGAGCGCATCCTGTATGTCGGGAACGTATTTCTGATAGAGATCGAGTTTGCGGCTCTCCTGCTCGTTGCGGATCAAAACAGCCGATTCGAAAGAAGTCTTCACTCCCAGCACATCGTCCAGATAGGTCTCGTTTGGAGCCAAAATCACATCGATCTTGGGAGCGCTCAAGTCCACCCAAGCGGCATCGCTCTCATAATAGTCGTCTCGGAGTAAAGCGCTCGCTCGCAGCCGGAGATAATTGGCGAAAGCCACGTCTTCGCTGAGATCGGCGGCCTCCAGCAGAAGCTTTGAAGCGGGCTCCAGAAATTCCCGGTATTCGGCCCGAAAAGGGATCGCGTCCAGACGCTCGCCCTTCCCGCGAAGCACCGTATAAGGACTGTAGATTGCATCCTTCTGCTCAGGATGTTGTTTGACATATTGCTCGATACGCTCGCGCGTGAGTCCCTTCGGATAGATGTTCCGACCGGGCGGAAGCGTCTCAGTGCCGACGAACGGCCTATTCTCATCCACCAGATCAAACCGGCTGCCGTTGATCGTCAGCAGTCGCTTCAACTTTGGATCTCGGGTCTTAAGGTAAAGATCGAGCGCTTCCGGATCGTTTTGCCGCCAGTAGATGCGCTCCATTTGCCGCGACGCGTCCACCAATTTCTCCACGAGTTTGCGCTGGCGCGGAGTGAGTCCGGCTGCATCGAACGGCATCTCCACTGGCTTCCACTTGGCAAGACGAGCATCGAGTGTGGCCGTTTGCGCGCTGGCCCCCGTTGAGTAAGCACAGAGAAGCAGGAGCAGCAGCCAGATCATCGCTCCATTGTAAAGCGTCGGTGATAACATGGCAGGATCATCCGGCCCTAAAATGAACCTGAAGATTTCCAACCTCTCCAAAACTTATCCCAACGGCGTTCAGGCCTTGAAAGACCTGTCACTGAATATCGGAACAAGCATGTTCGGTCTCCTGGGACCCAACGGAGCGGGCAAATCCAGCCTGATGCGCACCGTTGCCACCTTGCAGGAGGCCGATTCCGGACAAATCTGGTTGGATGACCTGGACGTGCTCAAAGAGAAGGACGCGGTTCGGCGAGTCCTGGGTTATCTCCCTCAAGAGTTCGGCGTGTACCCCAAGATGTCGGCGCTTGACATGCTTGATCACCTCGCCGTGATGAAAGGCATTCTCAAACGCGGCGAGCGCAAGGACGCCGTAGAAGCCCTGCTGCAGCAGACCAATCTCTGGGATGTGAGGAAGAAAAATCTGGGCACCTACTCCGGCGGCATGAAGCAGCGCTTCGGAATCGCCCAAGCTCTGCTCGGAAATCCAAAGCTGATTATTGTCGACGAACCAACCGCAGGCCTCGATCCTTCCGAGCGAAATCGCTTCCTCAACCTGCTCAGTTCCATCGGCGATAAAGTTATCGTGATCCTCTCCACTCACATCGTGGAAGATGTCCGCGAACTTTGTCCCCGCATGGCTATCATCAGTCAAGGCGAGCTTCTCACGGAAGGCTCTCCCACTGAAGCCATCGAAGCCTTGCACGGCAAGATCTGGCGCAAGACCGCTGCCGATGAAGCCGAACTCAGCCAACTACAGCGGGACCTGAACGTCATCTCGACTCATCTGGTGGCTGGCCGCACGGAGGTCCGCGTCTACTCCGATCAGGTTCCAGGTCCAAGTTTCACCCCAGTGGAACCCGATCTGGAAGACGTCTACTTCCGAAATCTTGGTCGGCATCAACGAGGCTAGGGGCAATCATGTTCACGAACTTCCTCTGGTTCGAAGTGAAGTACCGGATGCATAGTATCTCGACCTATGTCTACTTTGCCATCTGGTTTTTCATGATGATGTTCTCCGTGTCCAGCACCGACTTCGGTCCGGTCGGGCCCGGCAAGGTCTTGCTCAACGGGCCGTTCGGATTAAGCATTGGATTCATTCAGCTCACCGCGTTCGGAACTTTCATCATCTCGGCACTGTTCGGCACCGCTATCCTGCGAGACTTCCGTGAAGACACGTACCAGCTCATCTTCACTAAGCCAATCTCGAAGTTCGCCTATCTCGGCGGACGCTGGGCGGGATCGGTAGTAGTCAGCATCCTGGTCTTCTCCGGATTGATTTTGGGGGCGATGTTCGGGACGCTCATGCCTTGGGCGGACAAGTCAAGACTCGCGCCGCTGAACCTCTGGTTCCATCTGCAGCCGTTCCTCTCCATCACCTTGATTCAGATCTTGTTCCTGGGCAGTCTGTTCTTCATGGTTGCCGCGCTGACCCGGCGCTTGGTGATCGTCTATCTGCAAGGCGTGATCCTATTTGCCATTTATTTGATCGGTGCGGTGTATGTAGCAACCTCGGGGAATCTGGACCGGTTTTGGCCATCCGTACTCGATCCTTTGGGACTTATTCTCTTCCAAAGCATCACGCGCTATTGGACCGTTGTCGAGAAAAACACTCAACTGCTTACGTGGTCAGGATCGTTCCTGTACAACAGGCTCCTTTGGCTGGGAGTTGGCTTGGCTTCATTGCTCGCCGTGTACGTTCTGTTCCCGATGTCGGCGGAAGCGCTCACCGCCCGCAGAGGTTCGCGCAACGCGGCTAGACGTAAAACCGAGGAGGAGGAAGATGAGACCAGGCGCCCCGGCAGAATGGCTATTCCCATTGCATCCAGAACTTTCGGAAGCGCCGCAATTTGGCCTCAGCTTGTCTCTCTTACACGTCTTCGATTTCTGAACATCGTGCGCGAGGTCCCCTTCTGGGCGATCGCCTTGATCATGATCGTGCTCTCCGGGCTCAACGCTCATCAAGCTGGCCGCTTTCGGGATACGGCAGTCTGGCCAGTTACTTACTTGATGACGCAGGTGCTGCAAGGCGTCTCTTCGCTCTTTCTATACATCGTCGCCACCTTGTACGCCGGAGAGCTGATCTGGCGCGAGCGGGACGTGCACTTCGATCAGATTCACGACTCGCTTCCGCTGCCCACTTGGGTCAATTGGCTCAGTCAGTTTTTGTCGCTCGTGGCCGTGGAAGCGCTTCTGCTTATATCGGTGATGCTCTGCGGCATCGGTTCCCAGGCGGTCTCCGGCTATTACAACTTCGAAATTGCGCTGTACTTCAAAGAGCTATTCCTGGTCGCCTTCCCGAGTCTGATCGCCTTCATGCTGTACGCGTTTTTCTGGCAAACAGTCGTGGCGAATAAGTTTATGGGCCATGCGATCGTGATCGGGACCAACCTGGTTGTGCCGATCATGTACCGCTACGGTTTCGAGAACCGCCTATATCTGCTTGGGGAGACCTCGCCCTACACTTACTCCGACATGAATGGGTACGGCCACTTTGTTCCCGCTGTTTTCTGGTCCACCATTTACTGGCTCGCCTTTATGGTGATGCTCGGCCTGCTCTCCATTGCTCTGACGCGACGCGGGACGGACCTGGCGTGGGCCAGCCGGTGGAAAACCTTGGGCGCGCGCTCGAAGCCCCTGCTGGTTACAGGGCTGATCGCCTTGCTCGTGTTCGTCGGGAGCGGAGCGTGGTTTTACTACAACACGCATGTGTTGAACGAATTTCGCACCGCCAAACTACAGCGCCAACAGCAAGCCGCCTACGAACGGACCTATAAGAAGTACGAAATGCTACCCCAGCCCAAGGTGAGCGGCGTGGATGTGAACGTAAACATCTATCCCGAGCGCCGGTCCTTCGATGCTTCCGGAAGCTATACCTTGGTGAACCACACATCCGAGCCAATTCCCGCGATTCACGTCACTGGAGTTCAGCAGTCGCTTGATGAAATTAAGTTCGATCGCCCGTTCCACCAGGCGTCACACGACAGCAGGCTGGGCTACTGGATTTTCAATCTTGATCAGCCCGTTGCCCCTGGAGAAAGCATAAAGCTGAGCTTTCGATCCTCGTATACCTCGAAAGGGTTTCGAGACGCCAACAATAAAAACGAACTGGCCTACAACGGAACGTTTTTCGACCGGGACTATTTCCCGTTGATCGGGTATGCGCGTCAAGCGGAGCTAAGTGATCCTCAAAGGCGCCGCGAGGAGAACCTGCCGCTCTTCGAGGAGATGGCGCCGCGCGGAGATCCGTATTACAGCAATGTCAACCTGTTCACGCCGGATTCGGACTGGATCACGTTTCACTCGGTTGTGAGCACTTCGCCCGATCAAATTGCGCTCGCCCCCGGCTACCTAAAACGGGAATGGACCTCGAATGGCCGCCGCTATTTCGAATATGAAATGGGCGACACCAAGATCAACAACTTCTTCTCTTTTATCTCTGGGCGGTATGCAGTGAAGCGCGATCAGTGGAAGAACGTCAAGCTGGAAATTTACTATCATCCCGGCCACGAATACAACCTGAATCGCATGTTGCAATCGGCGAAGAAAGGGCTCGAATACCTCGACGCCAACTTCGCGCCTTACCAATTCCAGCAATTCCGCATTTTGGAATTTCCGCGTTATAGGACGTTTGCGCAATCCTTCCCGAATACGGTTCCCTACTCGGAAGCGCTCGGTTTCATTCAGCGGGTCCAGAAGAAGGACGACCTTGACGAAATCTTTTACGTCACCGCCCACGAACTCGCCCATCAATGGTGGGGGCATCAACTGATCGGCGGAATGACGCAGGGTTCGAACATGATGTCGGAGAGTCTCGCGCAGTATTCGGCCTTGATGATTATGGAGAAGGAGTACGGGGCGGACAACATCCGAAAGTTTCTAAAGCATGAGCTCGATGCCTACCTGCGGGGTCGCGGCGGCGAATTGCGAAAGGAACCACCGCTCGCTTTGGTTCAGAACGAGCCCTACGTCTGGTACAACAAAGGCAGCCTGGTAATGTACTCGCTCCGCGATTATCTGGGGGAAGATCGTCTAAACGGCGCTTTGCGGAAGTTCCTCTTGGACAAGCGCTATGCGAAAGGACCCTTTCCAGACACCCGCGACTTTGTGGCTTATCTGCGCGAGGCCACGCCGCCCGACATGCAATACCTGATCACTGACATGCTGGAATCCATCGTGCTTTACGACAACAAGGCGGTAGCGGCCACTTGGACCAAGACCGCGGATAATAAATACAAAGTGCTGCTCACGCTTGATTCACGCAAGCTGAAAGCCGACGGATCAGGCCTGGAATCCGAGATCCCGGTGAACGATCTGATCGACGTCGGCGTGTTCAGCGGCGATAAGGATCATGAGAAGGCGCTGTACTTGGCCAAGCACCGCTTCACCGGCAAGCAAACGAAAGTGGAAGTGATTGTGGACAGCTTACCGACTCGGGCGGGCATCGATCCGTATCATAAATTGATCGACCGCAAGCCGGACGACAACGTCGTGGATGTGGGAAAAACATAGGCGTCAGACATGGTCAAGCGTATATGCCCGGGGCCTCGTGACCTAATGCTTGAACGTACTCAACATAGGACCCAGGATACACGCGAGGCTCGCGGTCCCTCCCGCTTTCTCCCCCCAGCTCCAATACCCGCGAACCGAGGCCGCGCAGAAACATGCGGTCATGCGACACGAAAATCATCGTGCCTTCGAAATCCTTGAGTGCCCCGACCAGCATCTCCTTGGTTGCTAAATCCAAGTGGTTGGTTGGCTCGTCCAGCACCAGAAAGTTGGGCGGGTTGTAGAGCATCCGCGCCATAGCGAGACGCGATTTCTCGCCGCCCGATAGAGCTTGGATCTTCTTGTCGACATCGTCGCCCGAGAACTGGAAGGCTCCGGCGAGCGAGCGAAGCGAACCCATCCCGTCCTGCGGGAAGTCGTACTGCAGTTGCTCCAAGACTGTGAGATTAGGGTCAAGCACGTCCAGCGACTGCTGCGCGAAATAACCCATGTTCAGGCTCGCTCCCAGCCGCACGTCTCCTGAGTCCGGTACGCTGGCCCCGGCGATCATCTTGAGCAAAGTGGACTTGCCCGCGCCGTTTCTGCCCATCACCGCCCAACGCTCTCCGCGTCGAATCGTGAGATTGAATCCGTCATAGATTACGCGTGGGCCGTAACTCTTATGCAGGTCCTCAATCACCGCCACCAGATCGCCCGAGCGAGGCGGCACGCGAAAATCGAACTTCACCACATGCCGCTTCTTGGGCAATTCGATCTTCTCGATTTTGTCCAGCGCTTTGATGCGGCTCTGCACCTGGGCGGCCTTGGCAGCGTGGGTTTTGAAGCGGTCGATAAATCGCTGCTCTTTCGCGAGCATGGACTGCTGGCGGGCAAACGCAGCCTGCTGATTCGTCTCGCGAATCGCCCGCTCGCGCTCATAAAAATCGTAGTTGCCCGAATACGAGATGATCTCGCCTGCGTCAATCTCCGCGATTTTAGACACGAGACGATTCATAAACTCGCGATCGTGCGAGGTCATGAGCAGGGCACCTTGGAACGACTTGAGAAAATCCTCGAGCCAGATGATCGATTCGATGTCGAGGTGGTTGGTGGGCTCATCCATCAGCAGCACGTCAGGGCGGCCGAGCAGAACGCGGGCCAGTGCGACGCGCATTTTCCAACCGCCCGAAAGGGCTCCAGAATCACCATCGATCTGATCGTCCTCAAAGCCGAGCCCGTGCAGAACTTCACGCGCCTGCGCCTCCAGCGTATAGCCGCCGAGATGCTCGTACTCCTCCTGCACTTCGCCGAATCGCTCCAGGGTCCGGTCCATTTCGCTGGTCCTACCTGGATCTTCCATGGCTTTCTGGAGGTCTTCGAGTTCGTGGTGCAGATCGCCTACCCGCCCGCTTCCTGCGATGGCTTCGTCGATCACCGAGCGGCCCTTCATCTCTTCCACGTCTTGCCGGAAGTAGCCGATGGTCATCTTCCTGGGAACGGAAACATCGCCTTCGTCGGGTGACTCTTCTCCAACCACCATGCGGAACAGGGTGGTTTTGCCAGATCCGTTGGGTCCTACCAAACCCACCTTTTCGCCAGGGTTTAATTGGAAGGACGCATCGACGAAGATGAGCTGTTTACCATACTGCTTATTGATGTTCGAGAAAGAAATCATCCGGAACACCCAAGCTAGCAGACCGAAAGGCAGCCACGATATAATCCGTCAATCATGCTCACACCATCCAAGGGCCGACGCGGCTTCCTTAACCGCGTACTAACCGCAACTGGACTCGCCGGCGCCGCAGCACCCGCTGCCCTCGCTCAGGACCGCGCCAACGCCCGCGATTTTCCTTTCCTCCCAAAGTACGCCCGGGCCCAGGACTATAAATCTCTGAAGCAATCCAGCTTCGACACAACCGGCGGCAACAAAGACTTCTGGCCCGTGGCAGCGGGGGCTACGCGTGAAGTCTTCAACGCGGCAGGCCCCGGCGTGATCACGCACATCTGGTTCACAATCGCCGCGCCCGGCGTTCAGCACTTGAAGGAAATCGTGTTGCGAGGGTATTGGGATGGGAACGACAAGCCCAGCATCGAAGCGCCCATCGGCGATTTCTTCGGCCTCAATCTGGGCCAGTATGCAATCTACCAATCGGACTATCTGGCCTGCTCGCCAGGCAAGTCGCTGAACTGCTACTTCGCCATGCCGTATCGCAAATCCGCGCGCTTCACAGTTACCAATGAAAGCAAGGAAGACATGCGCGCGTTATATTCCAACATCGACTATCAAAGCGTTCCATCGCTTCCAAACGACTCGCTCTATTTCCACGCGCAGTATCGTCAAAGCTCACCCGCCACCCCAACCACGGGAGACGATTCCAAAATCAATCTCAACGGCAAGCTCAACCATGTTTATGGAGAGACGCGCGGAAGGGGTCACTTGATGGGGGTTACATTGGGTGTGCTGCAAAACGCCGATGGCTGGTGGGGCGAAGGCGATGAGATGATTTTCTCCGACGACGAAACCAAGCCGATCATCACCGGCACCGGATCGGAAGATTACTTCTTGGGCAGTTGGAATTTCGGCGGACGCGATGGGGCGGTGCCGTTCGCGCATGGCCAGTACGGCGCGCCTTTTATCGCTGCTCCCGAGCGGACGGGCGGCAGGTACCTTTGCTATCGCTGGCACGGAGATAATCCGGTAACGTTTCAACGCTACATGAAGCACACCATGGAACATGGGCACGCCAACAACCGGGGTGATAACTTCTATTCCGTTTGCTACTGGTACCAGAGTGAACCGTACACGAATTTCCCGGCCTTGCCGCCAGCGGATGCGCGGGTCCCACGCGTGCGAACGGCCTGAACACGGGCCGACACGGTAACATACTAGCGTGTCCCGGTTGTTCTGTCTGCTATTCCTCCCGCTTCTGCTGACCGCAGAGGACCGCTGGGTGGAGCTAGGCTCCGGTCCATTTCACGTGCTCTGCGCGGCAGGCGACAAAGCGGCCCGCGAGCAGATGAACCAGCTCGAGCAGTTCCGGCATGCTCTCGGATCCGCACTCGGCAAATCCGATTTGCACCTCACCTGGCAAGTCGAGGTGATTGTCTTCAAGAATGGAAGACAGCTTCCCCCGGCATCCCCAACCCTTACTCTGGCGCGCGACTCGTACCTCATCGCCACCACCGAGAATGCGGGAGTGTCGCCTGACCGGTTTCGAGAACTCGCACGCTTGTTCATCGAGCAGAACACGAGCCATCTGCCGGTCGAGATCGAGCGGGGCTTGCTGGATCTTTTCTCCACCCTGCAGGTGAGCGGCACCCATATTACTCTGGGTACCCCGATTCCGGCAGCCGCCCGCTCCCGCGATTGGGCCAGAATGCACCTGCTCAATGTCGAGCCGGCTTATGCAGGCCGCACCCGAGTGCTGATCAGCAACCTGGAGCAAGGGTCCGATCTCGATGTCGGCTATCGCAACGCTTACGAAAAATCAGTCGCCCAAATCGACAAACAGCTCGATGCCTACGTAGTGGCTGGAACTTTTGGAACCACGACGATCTCAGCTCGGCCAATCAACGCCATGCGCGATTTTCACCTCTCGACAGCGGACGCGGACACGCCGAAGTTGGCCATCGCGGATCTGCTGCTCTCCACCAATTCGCCCAACGCCGAATCGGCTTACAATGCTCTGCACGGATCGGATGCTGCTGAAGGGCTCGGCCTGCTAGCCTTGCACGCCAATAAGAAGGCCGAAGCTGCGCGTCTCTTCGCCAGCGCGATTGCATCCGAAACCAAGAACGCCCGAGTCTACTTCGAGGCGGCGCTTCTGGAATCCGACCCGCCCAAAGCGCGCAAGCAATTAGCTAGAGCGATCACGCTGAACCCGGCCTGGGGCGAGCCGCCTTATCGCTTAGCTCTGCTGGAAACGGACCTGGACCGCAGATCCGAATTGCTCAAGAAAGCAACTTCGCTCGATCCGCGCAAGGTGGAATACTGGCAGGCGCTCGCGAAAAATGAGACCGATGCAGCACGGTTCATTGATGCGCAAAAAGCTTGGGGCGGGGCAGAGCGCGCGGCCGCGACTCCCGAGGAACGCAGTCGCATCCGTGAGACGCGCCTGCAACTGCAAGGCGATCGCGCCGAACACGAGGCAGCCGAGCGGCGGCGCAAGGCCGAGGAAGAAGCCCGCGACCTGGAGCGCGTGAAGAACGCCAGCATGGCGGCCATCCATGAAGCCGAATCCAGGACCAATAAGAAGCTGAACCCCGATGGATCAGCGCCTCCTAAAGCTCTGGAGTGGTGGAATGGAACTGACGCCTCCGGCAAGCTGGAAGGCACGCTGCAGCGATTCGACTGCATGGGTCGGCAAGCCCGGCTGATCATTCACGGCGGAGACGGAAAGACTGTCCAGTTGCTGGTGCGCGACCCTAGCCAGATCGTGCTCTCCGGGGGCGGGGAACTGACTCTTGCCTGCGGTCCGCAGAAGCCGCCCCGTAAAGTGCTGGTGCTCTACAATCCAAAACCTGACAAAAAACTGGGGACAGCGGGCGAGGCGGCCAGCATCGAATTCCGTTGAAGCAGCGGCTGAAGGCCGGGATCTTTAAGCTGTTGGGCAAGGATCCTGAGGCCGTGGTGGTGACGTTCGCAAGCGGTCCGCCCGATCTGGCCGCACGCATGTTCGACGAAATCCGTCAACTGGTTCCCGACCGGCGTCACATCCTGATCACGCCCGCGGATTTTCCAAACGGTCGCGCCGTTCGCGAACATCTCCGCCCCTATCGCATTGGCCTCGCTCCAGTCCTCTTCACCGGAGGGCGAGAGTACGCTTGGATGCGTCGCGCCGCATGGCGACTCGCGCCACGTAAGATTCTGGCCTACAATACGAGGCTTGAGCGGCACCATCTCACGCTAGGGAGTTGGATCGCCTCCGTCCTCTTCTTGCGCAGGGTGCCGCTCGATAGAATCTTCCTTCGGCCGCGTTGGCTTTTTCCCTGGAAGCGCGATCGATCCACGTACCCGACCGTTTACCAAGAGCACGTAGGCCGGCCATTCTCGCCCGAGCGCAAGAGAATCGGAATCCTCACCCCCTATTTCCCATACCCGCTGTCGCATGGCGGCGCGGTGCGAATGCACGCGCTGATTCGCGAAATCTCCCAGCGATTCGATATCGTTCTGTTCTCTTTTACGGATCGGGAAGATGCCGAGGTGGGCCCGCTGCTGGAGTTTTGCGCTCGGGTCATCCTGGTTGAGAAGCCGCGCTATCGCGAGCCGCGCTGGTCAAGCTTGGTGCCTCCGGAGGTCGCCGAGTTTCGTTCGCCGACCATGCACGGCCTCGTGCGCCGGCTCACTGGCGAGCTGCAAATCGCGGCACTGCAAGTGGAGTACACCGCCCTTGCGCCCTATGCGGGAGACATTCTGGTGGAGCACGACGTCACCTATCTCCTTTATCGCCAGATCCTTAAGCGCGGTCGCACGGTCAGCGCCTGCTGGAACTACTTGCGTTGGGTTCGTTTTGAAAAAAACTGGATCGCCCGCTATCGACGCGTGGTGGTGATGTCGGAAGAAGACCGCGATGCGCTGAACCGGCCCAACATCACGGTGATCCCTAACGGGGTGGACTTTGCGCGCTTCCGGCCGGAACACGAGCGGCCAGGCGAGAGGCTACTCTTTATCGGTTCCTTCCGACACTTCCCGAACATCGTTGCGTTTCGATTTTTCCTTGAGCAGGTGTGGCCTCTCTTGCGTGCGGAATCCGCGTCCATTCGGCTGACGGTGGTGGCTGGCCCCGATCCGCTCCTGTACTGGCGGGAGCACACCGGCTTTCTCGACCTGCCCATCGATGATCGAGTAGAGATCCACGCCTTCATCGCCGACGTGCGGAGTCTCTATATCGAAGCAAATCTTGTGCTGGTGCCGACGCTAGTCTCGGCAGGGACCAATCTCAAAGTTCTGGAAGCGCTGGCCATGGAACGCGCGGTGGTCTCGACGACCTCGGGTTGCGCCGGTCTGGGACTCCGGCACGGCGAGACGGTCTGGATTGCAGACCAGTCAGCGGATTTCGCAGCCGGAGTCCGCAAACTTCTTGACGATCGCGAACTGCGCCAGCGTATCGCGTTCGCGGGCAGGCGCCACGCCGAGGAACGCTTCGACTGGCGGCAACTCGGCTTTCTTCAACGGACCTTATTGCGGCAAATGATTCCTTTCGATATTCAACTTCGGCCCGCGCAACCTGCGGATCTCGATACCGTCATGGCGATTCAGACCACTTCTCCGGAATCCGCGCAGTGGCATCGCGAAGATTATCTGCAGTTCGATTGCACGGTGGCCGAGGCCGATGGCTCGATCGTGGGTTTTTTGGTGTCGCGCGAAGTCGGACCGAGCGAACGGGAAATTCTCAACGTAGCAGTGAATCCCGAGTATCGGCGTTTGGGCATTGCAAAGCGATTGATTCGCGCGGAACTCGCGCATTGGAAGGGCGAACACTTTCTCGAAGTGAGGCAGTCGAATCAGCCTGCCCGCGCCCTGTATGCGGGCCTGGGTTTTCGAGACGTGGGCGTGCGTCCTGGATACTATGAGGACCCCGCCGAACCCGGGATTGTCATGAGATTTTTTTCATGATATCGTCACAGTGCGGGTACCAGATCGGCCCCCGCGGCATCGATGATCGGGCCTAACAAGGAGAGGATCTTGATGGAGAACACGAACGAAGAACTCAGGGCGCACCTGATGGCAACAGACGAGGAGTTTCGGCGGCTCGCCGAACAGCACGCGGCTTATCACAAGCAGCTTGAAAACCTGGAAGCGAAAGCTCATGTTACTGACCAGGATGAAGTGGAAGAGCATCGTCTGAAGAAGCTGAAACTACATCTGAAGGATCAGATGAATGAGATGCTGGCCCGTCATAAACCCCAACCGGTGGCGTAGCCCGTCGGGTGCGCGATTCTATAGTGAAAAGGCCCGGTTCGAGGGAACCGGGCCTTTTTTGCGGTGTGCCAGGCAAAAGATCCAAAAGCCAGCGCGCTACCGGCTGCCCTGCGACCGTTGCCAGCCTGTTAGCAGATTCGTCACAACTTCGGCTTTGGGCGGATCGCAGATTTTTTGCAGATCCACCTGAATTCCGTAGCGGGCGTAGAGCGTGAACGGGCTATCCGCGAACTTCACGGGAACGTTCGGGTTGGCGGGTCGGAAGCCGTGTACGAGAGACTGTTTCTGAATCGGCTCCGATAACAAGAATTTTAGAAACGTGTCCGCAGCCTTCCTCTGCTCCTTGGAACTCCAGGTCGCATTGATAACGTAGTAGGGGTTTTCGTTCCAAGCGTTGTATTCCGGATACACGATCCGCAGCGGCCCCCAGCGGCCCTCGGCATTCTTCAAATAATCGATCGTGACGTTTTCGTAAACGAACAGCACATCGTAGGAGGACGGGCCTTTCAGCACCATTTCTTGCATCATAATGCCCGTGCTATTGGTCATGCCGCTGACACCCCGCTCCATCTTTTGGAGCCAATCCTGGAATCCGCCGTTCACCACATCCTTCAAGTCCAAGCCTCGCGTCTTGTGATTGTACGTGTAAGCGGCCAGCACCAGCGTCATCAGCCCGGAGTTGGATTCGTTGGGACTGGTGTGGCCGAATTTGAAGAATCCCCATTCTGGCTTGCCCGCGATCGTCTCCCACCCGCTCTTCTCCTGCTCGGCTTGAACGATGGTTTCGAGCGACAGCGTCTTATACTTCTGAAGAAAGGCCTGGTAGCGCTCTTCCCACATCACGAATACCATGGGGGTCAGCGCCAGAGGCTCTTCCTTGAGGATAGGGTTCGTGTTGTACTTCACCTGCCAGTCCTGCGCGAAAACGTCCTTGTAAGCTGCGCTTGCCGGCGACCATACATTGATGCGCTGATCGCCCGCCACCAGCGCGTGCGCTCCTTCAATGGAACCCATCGGGATCAGGTTGACTTTGATGTCTTTGCCGTCGCGCGTCTTGCCAAATTCCTCGACCGCCCACTCCAGCCAGCGTTTCTTCTCGGTCCCAAAGGCGATTCCGATTTCGGCTGACGCACCGCCACCCAGAAACCCGCCGCTCGATCCGGTGGTTCCCGGCACTGCTCCGGTTTTTGAAAAGGGGTTTCCAATCCGGTGCCCAAGCATGTAAAAGGCGCCGCCAAAGCAGGCCACGATAAACAGAAAGATGACTGTCTTGCCCAGCCCCGTTAATTTAGGTCCGTCGGCCATGGATGGACTCTTTAGAAAAACGTGGAGATATCGCGAAAGACGGTGACAATATTTTTTGGGTTGCCTTCATAGGATTTGGCCTGCGTAGCCTCGGCGATCTGTTTGAGAATGTCCTTGCGCGCGTCCTGGCCATAAGCGATAGTGAACACGCGAATCGTGTGATTCTCGCCATCGAACTTGATTCGCGACATCAACTCGGCCAGCTTCATCTTGCTCTGGTTGTCCTCGCCATCGGTAAGAACCACCACGGCCTGAATTCTGTGCTCCTGCTTGCGTCGTTCGAAGAGGTGTTGATAAGCGGCATCCACAGAATCGTAGAGTGCCGTGCCACCGTGGGCGAAGAGCGATTCGATTTGCCCGATGCTTTGAGCCCGCCCCGTCTTCAAAGGCACATCCTGAGCGGACCACGCGAACTCGTTGCTGAACGGAAGCAGCGAGAAATTGTCGCCGTCGCTCATTTGATCGATCAACTGACGCGCGCCGATCTTAGCGCTCGCCAGCTTGCCTTCGTCGTTCATGCTGCCCGATATATCGAGCACCAGCACGACTTCCGCATTTTTCTTTTTCGCCTGCCAGAGATTGAGGATTCCATGAATGAGGTCGGCTGGCGGAACCTCCAGGGTGGTCTTCGGCTCTTTCGGATCCACTCCATGGCTGGCATCGATAGGCGCACCAACGGCAACATCCACGGATGCTGGACGAAAACCGTACGCGAGCGCCTTCTCCTGCTGCGGCTTTTCGAGCAAATACTGGGTATAGATTTTGGCCGCTGCTCGGTGTTCCGGCGTCACCCAATCCCGTTCGATGACTCCGATCGGGTGGTCGCTCCAGAACGTACCCTCCTTGGGATAAATGGCAACCACTGGAAAGGCGAGCTTTGCCGCTTGCGAGTACGATTCCACCACCATGCTTTCATACAGCACTGCGGCCGATAAGTACTCCGGCCCGTTATCGAACATCTTGCGTCCGAAGAAGCCGGTAGAGCTGCCGTAGTGGACCACCGAATTCTCAATGACGTTCAAGAATTCGCCTGTCTTAGGCTTCTGAATATCTTCAGCCGTGAGCCCCTTCGTCTTGCCCGAAGCGGCGTAGACCTCGGCGATCAGTGAAATTAGCCCGCTATTGCTGTATTGCGGATGAGTGTGGCCGAATTTGAACTGTCCCCATTGCGGAAAATTGTAGGCAGCCCAGCCTTTCTGATTGCGGGCAAGCGACAAAATGTCGGACCAGCCAAGCGGCTTAGTGCCCCAGCCGAGCGCCTCAGCCATGGGCTTCCACATCGCAATCACGACTGGCGAGAGGACCAGATTTTCGGTGCTGGCGATCAGGTCCTTGCCGGATTTCGCGCGCGACTCCGCATTGCCGAGCTTGATGAAAGCAGCAGACGCAGGACTCGCTATATGGGCCTGCAGCCTGCCCGCGAGCACTTCGTCCATGGTCTCGCCCGATCCCATGGAGATTGGCCGAACGAAGATCAGCTTGCCGCTGGGGAGCTTGCGTTCGCTTCGATTAAAGGAGTCGGTAACCTCAGTAATCCACTTTTCTTTTTCGGACCCGTACGGGAACACAAGCTCGATGGAGCCTGGAGGAGCCTGCGTTCGCGATTCTTCCGCCGAGCGCGCAGGTTGTTGCCGTTTGCATGCGGACAGCAGGACGATGCTGGCCAGCATCAAGAGCCGCAAGCGTTTCATGGTAACCCTACCTATCTTACGATGGGAGCGAGCAAATGGTTCAATGAGAGGAGGCGCAAGGCTATGGCAACAACACTGGTGTCACTCAACAGGTTTTTCGATCTCCCGGAGCTTGCCGCTGGGAAGCGCGAATTGATCCAAGGAGAGGTAAGGGAATTGCCGCCACCGAAGGCACGCCACAGCAAAGTCGCCAACCGAATTGCGGAAGCTTTGCGCGTCTACGCCAATACGAACTGGCAAGACACTGACCGCATTCTGATGGAGTCCGGTTACGAATATACGCGCGAGCCTGCCTCATGGATTATGCCGGACGTCGCGGTGAACCATCCTGATCAGACGGTAGACGAAACTGGGTACTTCCAGCTTTCGCCGATGATCGCGGTTGAGGTGATCTCTCCAAGCAATACGGCGCGAGATGTGAAGCGGAAGATAAGAATCTATTTGGAGAACGGATGCGAAGAGGTTTGGGTGGTTTACCCGGAGACCAGCACGGTCAGCATCGAGAAAGCCGATTCACGCCGGGAAAGCCTGCCCGGATTTCGTTTGGATTTGGACGCGATATTCCGTCCCTAGGAGCACGACCATGAATGCACGCGGAACATTTGACGTAAAGCGCCTTCCGCAGGCCAGCGAGCCGGACTTCGGCGACACGCCAGCGAGAATGCTCCTCGATAAGACGTTTCACGGCGATCTCGAAGCGACCAGCAAAGGTCAAATGCTGGCCGCCGGAACGGAAGTGAAAGGGTCCGCCGGCTACGTTGCCATCGAGCGTGTTTCGGGCAGCTTGCAAGGCCGCTCCGGGACGTTCGTCCTGCAGCACAACGGCATCATGAATCGCGGGACGCCCGAACTTTCCATCAGCGTCGTACCCGATTCCGGCACAGGCGACCTGAAAGGACTCACCGGCAATATGACCATCGATATCGCCGAAGGGAAGCACGCCTACACCTTCGAGTACGCTCTCGGAGTTTGATAAAATCCTCCCATGACACCTGACGTGAACACCGATATCGTTGAAGCCCTCGAGTCCAGTAAGCAGCAATTAAACGCTGCCGCTGCGGACCTTTCACAGCAAGGCGATGCGAGCCCGGAAGCGGGTCGTTGGTCCGCCTTGGGATGCGTCGAGCACGTGGCTATGGTCGAGGAGAGATTTCTGGGGATGCTCGAGAAGGCCGAAAAGCTGGACGCTCCGCGGGTGGACAAAGCGAAGGAATCGGAGTTGCTGGCGCGGGTGTCCAGCCGGGCGACTCGAGTCCAAGCTCCCGAGATCGTGCACCCGTCCGGTCGTCACCCCGATCTCGCCCACGCGCTCGATCACTTCAACGCAGTGCGGTCCAAGACCATTCGTTTTGCCGAAGAACACGATGCGGATCTGCATCATCTTTCAGTGGACCACCCGCGCTTCGGAGTGATGAACGGCGCGGAATTGCTGTTAGTGCTGGCCGGCCACTCCCGCCGCCACGCGGATCAGATAGTGGAAGTGAAAGAGACGTTGACCAGAGCATAAAGTCCGCCCGCAGACGCCCGCTACACTGGTGTCAGTGGAAGAAGAGGCACTCGGCAAGGCGTACGATTCGCGGCTAATGCGGCGCTTGCTGACTTACATGCGCCCGTATCGGCGCGTGGTTGCCATTTCGCTCGTTTTCCTGCTCTTCAACTCTCTATTTCAGATCATCGGGCCGCTGCTGACCAAGCTCGCAGTCGATCGCTACCTGGTGCCGTCAGGCAAGCCCATGTGGACGCCGCTTGACCCCTTTCTTTCAGCCGATGCCTGGACTGGCTTGGCCCAAATATCCTTCGTCTATCTGCTCTCGATTCTCGGCGGCTTCGCCTGCGATTTCGGCGAGAGCTATCTGATGCAATGGACCGGTCAGAAAGCCATGTTCGATCTGCGGCGCGAGCTTATGGCGAAATTGCAGACTCTCGATTTGGCCTACTACGACCGCAATCCCGTGGGCCGCATGGTGACCCGTGTGACCACCGATGTCGACGTGCTCAACGAACTCTTCTCGTCGGGCTTGGTGATGATCATCGGCGATCTGCTGATGCTCAGCTTCGTGATCCTGGCAATGTTCAAGCTGAGTCCTGGGATGACGGGCCTGTTGCTGGCCGTAATGCCGTTGGTGGTGCTGGTCACGATGCAGTTCCGCCGCAGCGTGAAGCAAAGCTACCGGCGCATCCGGGTGGCCGTGGCCAAGATTAATTCGTATCTTCAGGAGCACGTAAACGGCATCACGGTGCTGCAACTTTTCAATCGCGAGGAGACCAGCCGCCGCGAGTTCGATTCCATTAATCGCGACCACATGGAGGCGTACAAGGATTCGATTACCGCCTACGGGTGGTTCTACCCGGTGGTAGAGTTTCTCAGCATGCTGGCGCTCGCGCTGTTGCTCTCTTACGGCGGGTTTCGCATCCGCTCGGGCGCTCTAACGCTCGGTGTGCTGGTCACGTTTTTTCAATACGGCCAGCGATTCTTTCGGCCCATCCAGGATCTAAGCGAGAAGTACAACATTCTTCAGTCGGCAATGGCGGCATCCGAGCGCATCTTTGGACTGCTCGATACCAAGGTGGAGATACAGAGTCCGGCCGCGGCTGTAGAGTTTCCGGCGGGTCCAGCAGCGGTGGAATTCGAGCATGTCTGGTTCGCCTACAAAGACGAGAATTGGGTGCTGCGGGATGTGAGCTTTCGGATAGAACCGGGCGAAACGATCGCGGTGGTGGGACACACGGGTGCCGGGAAAACTACGCTGGCGAGTCTTCTGCTTCGTTTCTACGACGTGCAGCGAGGCGCGATCCGGGTGGGCGGCATCGATATCAGGCAGTTCCGGCTAGAGGATATTCGGCGCAACTTCGGCGTGGTTCTGCAGGATCCGCACCTGTTTACGGGGACGATTGCCAGCAATATTCGGCTCGGGACCGAAGACATTTCAGACCTTCAATTGACGCATGCGACCGAGCGCGTGAACCTGCTCGACTTCGTGCAAGGTTTGCCGCAGGGTTTCGAACAGCCGGTGCGCGAACGCGGCAGCGGCTTCTCGACCGGGCAGAAACAACTGATCAGCTTTGCGCGGGCGCTAGCTCACGATCCCCGATTCCTGATCTTGGACGAAGCGACATCCAGTGTGGATACGGATACGGAGCTGCGCGTCCGCATGGCGCTCGACCATCTGGTGGAAGGGCGCACGTCGATCGTGATCGCGCATCGCTTGTCAACGATTCAGAGGGCGGATAGAATCCTAGTCATGCATAAGGGGCAACTGCGGGAAATGGGAACGCATCAGGAATTGCTTGGCATGCGCGGCATTTACTGGAAGTTGTTTCAGTTGCAGTATAAGGATCAGGAACTGCCTTCTAACCTTACGATCACGTCGCTAAGCGCGAGTTAGCAAAGCAAACTTCCGCTCTTGCAATGCGGGCCGGTTCAGCGCAAAATAGAGAGGCGAACAAAAGGCGAACATGAATCCAGCCTACTCTTTTCCAGTGACTCTCAAAATCCCGGCCCCTTTCAAATTCCAGGAATCTCTGCCCAGCGGCTTGGCTTCCCTGGACCGTCTAATCCAGGGATTTCCGCCCGGGGCTATCTCCGAAATTGCGGGTCCTGAAAGCTCGGGTCGAGCCACGCTTGCTAACACTTTGCTAGCATCATCTACTGCAAAGCTTGAAGTGTGCGCTTATGTGGATGCGAACGACGCCTTCGATCCCCATTCGGCTGCCGCCAGCGGGGTCGCTTTGCCCCAACTCGTCTGGATTCGGTGCGGACACAACGCCGAGCATGCCCTGAAGGCTGCCGATTTGCTACTGCACGCGGGAGGATTCGGCGTGATCGCACTGGACCTTTCCCGCGTTTCAGACCGCGCATTGCGCCGCGTGCCGATTTCCTATTGGCACCGGTTTAGGTTGGCCTTGGAAAATACATCCACGATTCTGGCGCTGCTGGAACGGGAAACCCAGGCCAAATCTTGCGCCAGTTTGATTCTGGATCTCACCCGCAAGCAGGCAGTATGGTCTGGAGCGCCTGGATTCCACCTCTTGAGCGAAGTGGAAATCGAGGCGGGTTGCCGCAAACCGATGCGTCCCGTTTCCGTCAGCTTCCGAGCTAAAGTGACGGGTTAGATGTTTGCCTGCATCCATCTGCCAGATTTACACAAGACGGCTTCCCAAACTCTCCGGGATTGTGCGGCGAGTTTCGCGCCGGAAGCCGAACTTACTGCACCGGGGACGATCTTATTCGAGGTGGGCAGGCTCATCAGGATGTACGGCGGCCTGGAACAGATCGCCGCAGCCGTGGCGCGTCATGCCCACTCGTTGGGACTGCAGGCAAACATCGCCGTTGCTCCGAATACCGAGTCAGCGATTGTCGCGGCGCGCAATTTTCCCGGAATCACGCTGATCCCCGAGGAAGCTTCGGACACGCTTGCGCAACTCGATATCGAGAACCTTCCGCTCACTCCCCAGTTGTGGGACACCTTGGAAGCCTGGGGCGTCCGGACCTTCCGCGACTTGGCGCAACTGCCGGAAACCGGGGTCGCCGAGCGACTGGGACCGGAAGGCGTTTACCTGCAGCGACTGGCGCGCGGAAGCGTGGATCGGCCCTTGCGCATCCCTCGGCCCGAGGTGATCTTCGAGGAGCGCGTGGAACTGGAGCAGGCCCTGAGCAACTTGGAACCATTGCTTTTCATATTGGCCCGTATGTTGAATAATCAATGCGAGAAGCTTTCTTCCCACGGGTTCGCCACCAACGAGCTTCTTCTCACGCTTGAACTCGAGAATGGAACCGAGCATCGCCGGGAACTGCGCTTGCCAGTACCAATGCGGCAGAGCAAGCCGATGCTAAAATTGCTGCAACTCGAGCTGGAAGCCCATCCTCCTCAGGCACCCGTTATAGCCGTAAAGCTGACAATCCAGCCGGTTCAGCCGCGGACCGTGCAGAATGGCATTTTCCTGCCGCTTACACCAGCCCCGGACAAACTGGAGGTTACGCTCGCCCGCATCCGGGCGCTGGTCGGCGAAGAAAACGTCGGCGTTCCAGAACTTCTGAATACGCATAGACCCGCCCCGTTCCGGCTGGTTCCCAAGCAGCCGGGCACAAATCCAAAGGCCCCGGCCGCAAAGCCGGATGCCAGAACGCAACTCGCTTTCCGCTATTTTCAGCCCCCACTAGCCGCCAAGGTGGAACTGGATGCGGGCCGTCCGGTGCGCCTGGCGGCTGGCGTGATTCGCGGAAACGTGATTACTTACGCCGGTCCGTGGCGCAGTTCCGGCGACTGGTGGACGGAGAATCCTTGGAACCGCACCGAATGGGACGTGTCCTTAAACGATGGCGCGATTTATCGGATATACAGAAATGCCGATTCATCCTGGTTCATCGAAGGGACTTATGACTAAAGCAAGCGCCAGTTGACATCGATGGTGGCCGACACCGTGACAGGCTGCCCATCCTTGGTGCCTGGCTTGAATTTCCACTGACGGACCGCTTCGATTCCCTTTTCATCGAGTCCCAGCCCCACGCCACGCAGAACTCTTAGCTCGCGAGGCACGCCGTCAGGCCCGATCTCCAGGGCAATCGACTCGGTCCCTTGCAGGAGGGCTGCGCGGGCCTCGTCGGTATATTCCGGTTCCACTTTGAAAATCACAGCGGGCGATGTTACGCCGTTGCCTATCCGATACGCGCTTGAGATGGAGCGCGCCGGTGCTTGAGTCTTGCGTGCGGCAATCGCACGATCGGACATAAGCTTCGCATCGGATTCGCGCGACTGGAGTCGCAGGAACTGAGCGTAAAGCTCCATGGTAGTGGCCGCTTCTTTGGAGGTTGGCTCCTGGATCGCAAGTGCGTCGCGATAGAGCCGGTCGGCCTCCTCAGGATCATTCTCACGCGCCTTGGTAACAGCCATCCACATCAGCGCCGTACCTGCATTGGCCGGGTCAATGAGTCGCGCTCTTTTGAAAAATTCGAACGCGCCATCGAGATTTTTACTGATAATTTGGAAGGTGCCCAGATGGATGAGGGCGAGGGCCCCCTCGGGCCGGTCACCCAGTACATTGGCGGCCTGGCTGTAGAAGACATCTGCTTCTGCCCTCTTCCCGCGCGCACGCTCCAGGTCGGCGAGGTTGAGCAGTCCCACCCCGTACTCCTTGCTCCCGGTGCCCGAGACCTCTCCGCGAATTTTGAGGGAGGCATCGAGCAACTTCCGGGCGAGATTGTAATTGCCCAGAGCGGGCGCACCCTTCGCCGCATCGTCCAGCAATTGCGGGTTCTTTTGGGCAGTAGCAGATCGAATAGCTGCTTCAACATCGGAGGGAGTCGTTTCCATCTGCTTGTCTTGCGCCCGCACCGCGGCCAAGGGAGCAACCACCGCGATGGCCAGCAGCGCCGCAGCCAAGGCCCAGGCACGTCCCGGACCTTTGCGGTTCACCCTGGAATCCAGGATGGCCGCGAGGCGACCCTCAAGTTGGGACTCTCGCGCCACTGCAATCGAAGCGGCCCATTCGGGCGACTTCGCCTGCATCGTGCGAGCGATCTCAAGCAAGTGACCTGCGTAATCGGACGCGCGTGCGCCGAGGCTCAGCACCATGTCGTCGGTGGCCCGTTCGCGCTCCTTCAGCAACTCGCGCCAGGCACTCCAGGCAAGCGGATTCCACCAATATAGGCTCAACGCCGTTCTGGCTAGAAGGTGAGCGGGAAGATCTCCGCGGCGCACATGGGCCAATTCATGGAGAAGGACCAAGCGGCGGCGATCCTGGCTCCACTCGGCGGCGTCGGCGGGGAGGAACACAGCGGGGCGAATCCATCCGCAGACCATGGGCATGCTGCCTGGCTCGCCTTCCAAAATATCCACGCGCTGACGGATTTGTAGCGATGCTTTGAGATCAGCCACGTTGGGGTCGGCGAAAGACTTGGCTTGGCGCCGCATACGCCAGATGGTTGCCGAGCCTGCCAGTACCGGCGCGAGTGTAGCGATGGCCCCCAGAGCCCAAAGGAGCAGCAGTCCCGAACGCCAGTCGACGCTCGGACTCGCGTGTCTCAGAGGAGCGGGAGGGCTAGGTTGCGGAGTAACTTGGCTGGATGAAAAGACGCTCGGAGCCAGCACGCTAGTTTGAAATGTCACGCTGGGTGCCGACAACGGACCGGCGAGAGGCACATATAAAGCTGGCAATGAGATGGTCAGGAACGGGAGCGCTAGCAGCACGGCCGATGTTGCGGTCCACAACAGGTGGCGAGCGGACGCCGAACGTCCCCGCAAGAGAAGGGCTACGAGCCATGCGATGCAGAGCACTGCTATGCCTTTGACAGCCGCGCCTGCGAAAACTGCGTACCACGTTTCGTTAAAGTTCGACATTACTTTCCCTCTCTCTTCGCTTGTTCGATCATCTCCGCCATGCGGTCCAAGTCGGCGCGGGTGAGGCTCCTCGACGAGACGTCCAGCAGCGCCGCCACGACTTGTTCCGGCGAATCGCTGAAAAAGGTATCGAGCAAGTGCTTCACGGCCGATCGCTTGGCTTTAGCCCCGGTCACGACGGGAGCGTAGACGTAGGCTAGGCCGGCCATCTCATGCTTCACATGGCCTTTGTCCTCTAGGACGCGCAGCATCGCGCGCACAGCGGAATAGCCAGGCGCGTCTTCCATGGAGTCTCTGACTTCAGCAGCGGAGGCCTTGCCTCGCTGATAGAGGATCTCCATGATTTGGCGTTCACGCCGACTATGCTGGTTTTTTAGCATCTGCTAGAAAAATAGCACCTGATGGAGATGTTGTCAAGACTAAATTTTCGGGATGCCTCAGCTCATCGAATCCGCTCCAATTAGACTTGCCTAAACAGGGGAGGCGTTAGAGCCGCCACGAAAACGAAGCCGTCTCACGGTACGCAAAGAGCGCCTGCAAGTCCACGGAATCTCTCACAGGCTGCTCGTGCAATCCGTTCTCATAATGTTTTTAGGAATGAAACCAAGTCGGCTTTTTCGGAACTGGTGAGCTTGGTCCGGGAGATCAAGTTGAAGAATTCTACGGTATCTTCAAGCGTCAGCAAGCGTCCGTCGTGAAGATACGGTGGGGAATCTTTGATCCCCCGGAGTGGAAAGGTTTTGATTGGCCCATCGGCGCTGGCCATCTCGCCGTTAATCATGTGGGGCTTGTAGAACCGCTCGGCTTGCAAGTTGTGCATAGTATTGTCCGTGTAGTAAGGAGCCGGATGACACGATGCGCACTTCGCTTTTCCGAAGAACAAATCCTCTCCTCGCATTTCCGCCGGACCGGCCTTCGCCGGGTCGAGCCGTCCATCTATGCCTAGCTTCGGCGCTGGGGGGAAATCGAGCATTTCCTGAAACTCCGCCATAAACTGCACCTGACTTCCACGATCTAAGACGTTCACGCCTTTCTTGGTCGCGATCACTGGATCTCCATCGAAGTATGCAGCTCGCTGTTCGAATTCGGTAAAGTCTTCGACGGTTTTCAGCGCTCGTTGCGACCCGAAAAGCCGTTGGATATTGACGCCCCGCAGCGACGGCGTCTCGATCCGGTGGCGAAATTCCTGCGGTCGAATATCGCCGACCAGGTGCGCGGCTCCGTTGGTGTGGCCGTTTGAGTGGCAATCGAAGCATGCCACGCCGCGGCTGGTCTTCTCAGTTCGACGGTCTTCGGTCTGGTTGAACTGCTGCTGCATGAACGGGGTCAACAATAATCGCACGCCCTCAATCTGCTTCGGATTAAGCACCCCGTTGAAGATGTCGTAGAAGTTCTCGATTGTCAGCAGCTTTCCGTGAGTCACGTCGCCGAGATCGGGCCGGGTGGTCAGATAAATAGGCGCAGGAAACTCCGGCAGGAAATGTTCCGGGATGTCAAAGTCCAAATCAAAACGAGCAAGATCCCGATCTTCTTCTTTCTTGATCGCGTCAATGTGGAACTTTGGAAAGATCATGCCGCCTTCAGGATGATTAGCATGCGGAAGAGGCATGAAACCGGAAGGGAACAGATTCTTCTCTCGGATTTGGTCAGGTGTCATTTGGGACAGGCCGTCCCAAGTTGTACCGGTTGGCAGCTTCACCCGGACTCCGGCTTGAAGTGGCTTGCCGCGTGACATTCTTGTCCCCGCGTCGGCGCGATCGCCAAGATCGTAGCGTTCTGCGAGCAACGCCAATTGACGCCTCATGATTTCGGGCTTCGCCGCTTTCATGCGAGCCACGACATCGTGAAACTTCTCGTGAAGAGCAACCGGCTGGTAGCTGGACGGTTTAGTCGCTGCGGGCGGCTGAGAGCGTAGAAACCCCGCGGCCATAAGAAGGTTTAAAGTAAACGTGGTGATCTGCAGTGTAGTGCGCATATAGGGCTTGTTGATGTTGATGGACTTTCGATACAACAAAGCAAAGTATAGTGCAGCGCGACGCCGGCTGACAACACACCGCCTCACTTCCACGCCCGGGCACTCGCCGTGGGAGAGGAATCGATCGCGTCGTGTTGCTTTGTCCGCTCGAATGAGGCACTCTGAAAACCAAAGCAGACTATGTTGACAAGAATGTCCGTCCTCTTTCTGGCGATTGGAGTTGGCTGTTTAGCTCAGGAGAATTTGCCCGTCATCGCCGTTGAATTCCAACCGTTTACGGCTCAGGTAACCCGGATCGTTGAGGCACTCGCACTCATCGGCGATCCTCTCTCGCTCGCGGAGTCGGCTGAGATCAAGCAGCTGACCGGTGCCCTCGCGAACCAGTCACGCGCCGTCCAGCGCCTACAGGAGATTCTGGACCGGCATTGCCTGGCCTTTGTGAATTTGAACCCGGAAAGCCGTGTCTCCGTGCAGGCGGGTCCTGCGAAGCCCGAGCTGATTCAGCAGGGTTGGCGAACCTTCCTGATCAAAGTACAAAACGACGCCGGAATTACACCCGTACTGGCCGTGGATAGCCGGAACGCCGGCCGCTTGGCAGGAACGGATGAGCCCGCCGTTGATAGAAAATTCCTCGACATACTAATGTTGAACCGGCAGCCGATGCGGCCGAACCTTTCAGGACTCGAGGTGGAATACAGGATCTTGCAGCTGTTTTCGCGCGACGCGGGCAAACGGGAAGCGAAGCTTAGTTTTAATGTAGGCCAGGGTACCCAGGATCTCGGATTCCGCAGCGACATAGATATCCTGTTCACCTGTAAACCAGCGGTCAAAATAGGCTTGCGGGTAATCGATTCCAACGGTCAACCCACCACCGCCTCATTCCTGATTCGAGATCGCGAGGGGCGCGTGTATCCGTCGCAGGCCAAGCGTCTTGCGCCGGACCTGTTTTTCCAACCGCAAGTGTACCGAGCCAACGGCGATTGGCTGACCCTGCCGCCCGGGGATTACAGCATCGAGTACACACGCGGGCCCGAATACCGCAAGAAGGTTCAACAGGTTCATGTCGCCGAGCAGGCCACCGATCTTACCTTCCATTTAGAACGTTGGATCGACCCCGCCAAGAACGGCTGGTACTCCGGCGATCACCATATTCACGCGGCCGGATGCGCGCACTATGAGAAGCCCACCGAAGGAGTGTATCCAAGCGACATGATGCGCTACATCCTGGGCGAGGACTTGAAGGTCGGTTCCGTTCTCAGTTGGGGCCCGGGCTGGTATTTTCAGAAGACGTTTTTCGAGGGCAAAGACAACCCGCTATCCACAGCCGAAAACCTGATGCGCTATGACGTGGAAGTTTCCGGCTTTCCATCGAGCCACACGGGCCATATCGTTCTTTTGGGCCTGAAGGAGGAGGACTATCCCGGTGCGAAACGCATCGAAGACTGGCCGGGCTGGGGTGTGCCGGTGCTGCGGTGGGCCAAAAAGCAAGGTGCGATCACCGGATTCGCGCACTCGGGGTGGGGACTTGCGCTCAAGAAAGAGGCGCTGCCTTCGAACGAGCTACCCTTATTCGATGGCATCGGGGCTAATGAGTATGTTGTATCTGTAACTCAGGATCTGGTAGATTTCATCTCCACGGTGGATACGCCCTATGCCTGGGAACTGAACGTTTGGTACCACACTCTGAATGTGGGTTATCGGACTCGCATTAGCGGGGAGACGGATTTCCCATGCATCTATGGAGAGCGCGTTGGCCTTGGGCGCAGTTATGTGAAGCAAGGGGCGGCGCTCGACTATTCCGATTGGATTTCGGGTATCCGGCAAGGCCGAAACTATGTTTCCGATGGGAAAAGCCATTTGATGGATTTCCAGGTGAATGGCGTCGACATGGGCTCGGGGGCTAGCGAGGTGAATCTAAAGGCCCCCGGAATCGTCCAGGTGAAGGCTAACGTGGCGGCGTTGCTGGCCGAAACCCCGGATGATTCTGTGCGTACCCGGCGCTATGACGAGAAGCCGTATTGGGACGTGGAGCGGGCGCGCATTGGCCAATCCCGCCGCGTGCCGGTTGAGTTGATCGTCAATGGCCGGCCAGTGGCTAAGCGGGAGATTGCTGCCGATGGGGTGATGCGGCCTGTTTTGTTCGATGTCAACATCGACCGGAGCAGTTGGGTGGCGCTTCGCATTTTACCGTCGTCCCACACGAACCCGATTTTTGTCTTGGTAGGCGGAAAGCCAATTCGGGCTTCCCGAGAAAGCGCCGATTGGTGTTTGCGGGCGGTGGATCAGTGCTGGAAACAAAAGAGCCCTCGGATGCGGGAATCGGAACGTCGAGAGGCCGAGCGCGTTTATGAGCAGGCGAGAGTTAGTTACCGCCAGCGTTTGCGGGAGAGCGAATAGTTGCGGTGACTGTCAGGATGAGGTTCGAGGCGATGTTTTGCGTTCTTCACAGTCGAGCGCATGCAATATGATGGGAACAGGGAGAGCATACTTCCCGTCCATCTCTTTCATCGCTTCGCCCGGCGTTGTAAACAGCAGCGAGTGAATGCCAACCTTCCGCGCCGCCTCGATATTTTCCTCGCGATCGTCTAGAAACAAGGCCTCGGACGCGGCCACGCCCAACCCTTGCAGGCAGTGCTCGTAGATGGCCCACTCCGGCTTGCAGACGCCAATATCGCAGGAGAAGGTGAGGTGATCGAACTTGGGCAGCCAGCTGGACGGGCTCGTCACAAAGATCCGAAGGTCCATGGGCATGTTGGAGAGAACCGCGGTGAGAACGCCCGCATCCCGCAGGTTGCCAGCCCACGCCGCCATCACGGGATCGGGGTTCGACCAGCTCTCTACATCCAGGCGCCTCAAGTCGGCGATGTTTTCATCGCTCAGAGTTCGGCGGCCTTCCAAGGCAGCTTTCAGCCAGTAGGATCTAGCATCGATCTGGGCGGCATCGTAGATCATTCGATTGCGCCAGTAGATAGGTTCGAACTCCGCTTCGGGCATCTGGAAAATTGCGGCCATGGCCTGGAGGTCGGACAATCGCTGGGGACCGCAAAGGACATTTCCATAGTCGAAGATCAGGGCTTTCACTGAAATGGCCATGTTTCATAATATAGGGCATGCGAACGCCACTAGTTCTTCTGGCCTGGACGCTTTCAGCGCTTGCTCAAATTGGGCCCACTGCAATTCCCCACGGCGGGCTGCACGTGGAAGGGACCCGCATCGTGGACGAGGCTGGCCAAATCATCCTTCTTCGCGGAACACAATTGCCGAGCCTGGAGGCGGCGACTCCGACCACTTTGAGCCAGATTCGCCAGCGCTGGAATATGAATGCGGTTCGGCTTCCAGTCAGCGTGAGCGCCGCAAACCGCGACCCGGACTATCTGGGCAGAGTCGCTGGCGCGATTAAAAAGGTGAATCAGGCGGAGATGATCGCCATACTCGCAGCGACGGGCGATGCGGAGCAAGGCCTGCCCACCGCGGACACCGAACAGTTCTGGAAATCAGCCGCCGCATATTTCAAAACATATCCGGGAATCATTTTCGATGCTTTCAGCGAGCCGGTTGCTGGCGATATTCCAGGCCACCAAGTCGGGATCCATTCGGCGGCCGACTGGCAATTTTGGCTCCATGGCGGTAAGAGTGCAAGCGGGCAAAAAGCGGTCGGGATGCAAGTCTTGGTGGACGCGATTCGGTCGACGGGAGCCACGCAGGTGATCGCCGCCATGGCGCTCGACGATGATCCGTTGCTGCAGGGATTTGATCGGAGCGCATACGTGAACGACCCCAACGTACTCTACGAATTTTGCCCCATGCATCCCACGAACCTGACCGACGCCCAGCGCGATCAACACTTCGGTTTCGCTGCGAGCCAAGTCCCGCTGCTTGCGAACGACTGGGATCTGGAGCTCGATCAAGCCAGTGCTCAGTGCCAAGGGCTTCCCGCCGATCCAAAAAAAACCGAGGCGATCGTAAGATCGCTCCTGACGTACTTCGACGCTCATGAAATTTCGTGGACGTCTTCGGTTTTTCAGCCGGGCAAGCTGATCACGGACCTGGATACTTATGAGCCCACCCAGCTCTATCGCAGCTGGACGTGCGGCCAAGCTTACTGGCCTCCCCCCGGCCTGGGCCAGGCGGTGCAGTTCCATTTATGGGGAGTGACGGGAGCGAGCCTGATTGCGGTCAACGGCGGATCGGGAACGATTTCCCTGCCGCAGGACGGGCTTGGAATCGGCTATGGACCCGGACTTGAGAACGCCACCTCGCTGCAAGTCGTGGATGCCCTGGGCGCCAGCCGAGAGGTCCCGCTGCTATTCGCCGGCCCGGGCCAGATCAATTTCGCGATTCCGGCGTATTTACCCGAAGGCCCGTTGGATTTGGCGGTGATGACTGCGAACGGTCCGGGCGCGATTGGAAAAGCCGTCGTTCGGAGCATCACACCCGGATTGTTTACCGCGACGGCCAACGCACGCGGACCCGTGAAAGGTGCGACGCAAGATGGCACGCTGCTGTGGACGTGCGATATCTCGCGTTGCCAAACCCTCCCGGTCCGGGTAGGCGCTCAGGTGACGCTGTGGGGCACCGGATTCCGGCACGCAAGTTTGGCGGATTTGCGCATTACAGTCGGGGGCATCGAGATTCCGATCTTGTCCGCTGGCGCGCAAGCTTGGCCGTACAACGACCAGGTTACGATTGAGATCGGACCCGAACTGCAAGGATTAGGCGAGACCGACTTGATCTTTACCGCCGTCGGCAAGGTCGCCAACGCCGTTCGCATTGCGATCGAGTAGGCTCACTCGCGGCAGATCCCGCGCTTGCTACTGCGGATGAACGACAGCAGATGACGGGTGTGTTCGGTGTCGATTTCGTTTTGGATCCGAACCAGCGCTTCCTCAAGCTTGAGGCCGGACCGATACAGCAGCCGGTAAGCGCTCTTGAGCGCCGCAATCGGTTCATGAGTAAATCCCGCGCGGCGCAGGCCCACCAGATTCAATCCCTTGGCTGCCGCATTGAAATCGGAATACAAGAAATAGGGTGGAAGATCGAGATTCACGCGCGTATTGCCGCCGACCATGGCGAGCCTGCCGATCTTCGAATACTGATGGATGACCACGCCGCCCGATATGAACGCCTGGTCTTCTACTTCCACATGGCCGGCCACCAGCGCGCAACTGGCAATCACTGTCTTGTTTCCCACGGTGCAGTTGTGAGCGATATGGCCGGACGTCATGATGTAATTGTCGTCGCCCAGAGTGGTGGCGCTTTCGGGCTGAGTGCCGCGTGAAATGGTGTAGTGTTCGCGAATGACATTGCGGTTGCCGATTCGCAAATAGCTGCGCTCGCCTCGAAAGCTCTTGTCGAGCGGGTCAGTGCCCAAGATAGTTCCCGCTGAGATCTCGTTGTTCTCGCCAAGCGACGTCCAGCGCTTCACGTACACATAAGGGTCGAGACGGCAGAACGCGCCCATCGCGACGTCTTGCTCAATCACGCAGAACTCGCCCACCCGGCATTGCGGACCGATGCTGGCGTCCGGGTGGACACGCGCGGTGAACGCAATGTAGGCCGATGGGTGTCGCAGCAGAGTGATTTTAGCAAAGTAGAAATGTCTTATTGACAGCCTCGATTCTGGAGGGTGGAAAACAAAGGACAGACTGCTGCTGACGCAAGCCGAGCGAGATCGGCTGGTTGCCATTCGCAAGCCGCAAGTATACTCTTGATGTTGCTCTCACGAAAAACTTTCCCTTGGCTTTGCGCGCTGCTTAGCCTGCCATTAACTGGCGCTGTCCTGGATTTTCGAACAGCCGTGATCGTCGTGCCTCCCGGTGCGAGCGCGCGTGAACAGAAGGCAGCGCTCGTGCTTACAGAAGAGATCGAAAAGCGTACCCAGCTTCGCCTCAAAATCGTAAGCGGCCAGCAGTCCGGCGGTCCTGCCTTTGTGTTGGGACGCGCCACTCAGGTTTCCCCGTTTTTGCACGGATTGCCGACGCTCGCTCCCGTGAAGGCGGAAGGGTTCTCCGTGGTTTCCTCGGACGCAGCAACAGCGCCGCGGGCTGTCGTTGCCGGGTTCGACGATCGCGGAGTCTTGTTCGGCACAGGCTATCTTCTGCGCCAATTGCACATGGGCAGGCAGCGGCTGGAACTCGATGCCGGCCTGCACATCGTAACCGCCCCGGCGACGCAGGTTCGCGGCCATCAACTGGGCTATCGTCCCAAGACCAATGCCTACGACGCCTGGTCCGTTCCTATCTGGGATCAATATATTCGGGAGTTGGCGATCTTCGGCATGAACACGATCGAGCTGATTCCACCCCGATCGGACGATGCGAACGAAAGTCCCCATTTTCCCCTTCCCAAGATCGAAATGATGGTTGAAATGTCGCGCATCGCAGACGAGTATGGCCTGGATGTTTCTGTTTGGTATCCTGCCATGGATAAAGATTACTCGGATCCTGCAACGGTCGATTTCGCTCTGAAGGAATGGGCTGAGGTATTTCGCCAGCTTCCTCGCATTGATGCGATCTTCGTGCCCGGCGGCGATCCAGGCCACACTGAGCCGAAATATCTGCTAGCGCTGCTCGAAAAACAAACTGCCAGTCTCCATAAGTATCATCCGAAGGCGCAAATGTGGGTCTCGCCTCAAAGTTTCAGCAAGGAGTGGATGCAGGAATTTTACGGGCTGATGGACCAACAGCCAGCTTGGCTCGCGGGCGTAGTGTTCGGTCCGCAGACCATGTACAGCTTGCCGGACGTACGCGCGCGCATTCCGAAGCGCTACCCGATTCGGTTCTATCCAGACATTACGCACAGCGTGCATGCTCAGTTCCCGGTTCAGGACTGGGATTCGGCTTTCGCGCTCACGGAGGGCAGGGAAGGCATCAATCCGCGCCCGCTCGGCCAAGCGGTGATCTTCCGCAAGTATCGCCAGTACACCAATGGGTTTGTCACTTATTCGGAAGGCTGCAACGACGATGTGAATAAGTTCGTGTGGAGCGGACTGGGATGGAATCCCGACGCGGACGTCCGAAGTATTCTGATCGAGTATGGGCGCTTGTTCGCAAGCGATGAATTCGCGTCCAGTTTCGCCGAGGGCTTGCTGGCTTTGGAGCAGAATTGGAAGGGTCCGCTGCTGGCCAATGTCGGCGTGGAGACAACCCTGCTGCAGTTCCAGGAGATGGAACGGCGAGCTACGCCGCAGACCAGGTTAAGCTGGCGCTTCCAACAGTCGCTCTATCGGGCCTACTACGATGCCTTCCTGCGGAGCCGCCTGCTTGCCGAAACGGAGCAGGAAGAACGCGCCATCGGTGAATTGCAAAAGGCCAAGCGCAGCGGGTCGCTGACTGCGATGACAAACGCGGAGAGCGTGCTGGACTCGGAGGTCTTGACCGCGAGGGCGCGCGAGCTAAGGGCCCGCGTATTCGAAATCGCCGAAGGGCTGTTTCAAAGTATCCGCATGCAGCTCAGCGTTCCGCGCTATCAAGCGATCGCCGTGGGACGCGGCGGTAATCTGGATGCGATAGACTACACCTTCAACAATCGAGGCTGGCTGAAAGCGCGCTTCTCTGAGATTCGAGTCCTGGCGAGCGAGCCCGAACGGATTGGCAAAATAAACGAAATCGTCAATTGGACCAATCCTGGCCCCGGCGGATTCTATGACGATCTCGGCAACGTGGCTCAGCAGCCGCATCTGATCTCCGGCGACGGCTTTGAGAAAGATCCCGACTTCCTGCACTCGGCGTTGATCGGGTTCGGAGACCGCAGGCCGGATCAAGGCTGGCGCATGTCCTGGTTCAACCACGCCGAATCCTTATATGACGAGCCGCTGAGGATGCGCTATGCCGGACTCGATCCTCGCTCACGCTACAGAGTTCGCGTTGTGTATGGGGGTGACATGCCGCGCGTGCCGGTTCGCTTGGCTGCCAACGGCGTCGAGGTGCATCCGTACCTCGCGAAGAAAAATCCTCCCGATCCGGCCGAGTTCGATATTCCGACTGGTGCGGTAAAAGAGGGCACGCTGACACTGGAATGGACTCGCCCGCCTGGACTCGGCGGCAATGGCCGCGGTTGTCAGGTCTCGGAGGTTTGGTTAATTAACGCCGGGCCAACCACCCAATGAGATCCAACTACCGCTGGCAAGTAGTTGGGATGCTCTGGGCGATTTCGTTTTTCAACTATGCAGATCGTCAAGCCATTTTCTCGGTGTTCCCGCTGCTTGAAAAATCGATGCACTTGGACAGCATACAGCTTGGCTTGCTGGGCAGTTCCTTCGCGATTGTCTACGGCGTGTGCGGTCAATTTGCCGGGATCATAGTCGACCGGGTGCGCCGCAAAACGGCTATTCTTGGCGGTCTGCATGCCTGGAGCATCATCTGCGTTGCCACCGGATTTGTCAGCAACTTTCGCTCGCTCGTACTTTTGCGAGCGGCGGAGGGACTCGGCGAGACGTTCTATTATCCAGCTTCCATGTCCATGGTGAGCGACTACCACGGCCAAGACACGCGCTCGAAAGCAATCGGCATCCACCAAACGAGCGTCTATGTTGGGACCATCGCCGGGGGATTCTTCGCCGGGCTCATCGGGCAATATTATGGCTGGCGTTGGTCCTTCTTTGTCTTTGGCGGGCTCGGGATCGTGCTTGGGTTCGTTTTGAAAAAATGGCTGCGGGAGCCCGCGCGGGGGAGCGCCGACTTAGCCAGTGTGCCTGCCAAGCGTCTGAATGTGGGCGAGTCACTGCGCACCGTATGGAGTTCGCCAGCGGCAGTCACGCTGATGGGCGCGTTCCTTTGTGCAAACTTCGTGGCGGCGGTGCTGCTGAGCTGGATGCCGAAATTCGTCTACGACCGTTTTCATTTAAACCTCGCCATGTCGGGTCTCACCGCCACGATTTATGTTCAGCTCGCAAGCTTGGTCGGCTCGGTGAGCGGCGGCTGGCTGGCCGATCGGTGGCGGCAGAAGAGCCCTGGCGGACGCATGCTGGTCCAGGCGATCGGCGTGTTCGGCGGTGCTCCTTTTGTAGCGCTGTGCGGGATGACCCGGTCCATCGGACTCTTGATTCTTTCCCTCACCGCGTGGGGTTTTTTCAAAGGACTGTACGACGCCAACATTTTTGCTTCGCTATTCGATGTGATTCGCCCTGAAGCGCGTGGAACAGCGGCGGGATTCATGAACAGCGTGGGGTGGCTAGGAGGCGGGGCCACCGCACCGTTTATCATTGGTTGGATTGCGCGCGATCACGGACTTGGCTTTGGTATTGCTTTAGCTTCGGTGGTTTATCTACTGGCTGGCGTACTCTTGCTGATTGCTGCATTTGTGTTTGCGAAGCGGGGCGTGTCTAATTTGGAGACCGCGCATGTCGCTTAGCCGAGCACTGGCAATCTTCGTGATCGGGGCCGTCCTCCACGCTGCCGAAATGAAGAACGTCCTCGTGTACAAGGAAGCCGGACGCTATGGCGGCTGGCCTGCCAACCACGGCATCTGGTCGTGGGGCAATGAAATTCTTGTTGGCTTCAGCGCGGCATACTTCCTGAGGAAATCGCCCGATGGGCATCAGTACGACAACAAGAAGCCGGAAGAGCCTCGTCTCGCGCGCAGTCTGGACGGCGGAGAGACATGGACCATCGAAGCGCCTCGCTCACTCCTGCCTGAAGAACAAGGAGGCATCGCCGCCACCGATCTCAGCCAGCCGATGGACTTCGCCGCTCCCGGCTTCGCGATGACGATTCGCTTCACCGACTCGAATAAAGGACCGTCGAGGATGTGGTATTCCACTGATCGAGGCAAGCTCTGGCGAGGCCCCTATCGCTTTCCGCTCTTCGACCAGCCCGGCATCCTGGGACGCACCGACTACATCGTGAACAGCAAACGCGACGCTTTTGTTTTCCTCACCGCCTCCAAGCGAAACGCGAAAGAAGGCCGAGTCATGTGCGCCCGCACGACGAATGGAGGTTTGACCTGGCGCTTTGTCTCATGGCTTGGCGAGGAGCCGGAAGGTTTCTCCATCATGCCTTCCAGCGTGCGGCTGGATGCTCATACGATCGTGTCGGCAACTCGGGTGAAGCAGGATGCGCGGACGAATTGGATCGATTTGTATCGGTCCACCGACAACGCCGCCACGTGGAAACTGCTGCCCCGACCCGTGCCATCCACTGGTGCGTATAGCGGCAACCCGCCCAGCCTGATTCGACTTCGCGACGGGCGGCTTTGCCTAACCTATGGTTATCGCAGCGCTCCCTTTACCGTCCGTGCTCGTTTGAGCAGCGATGGAGGCGACACGTGGGGTAGCGAGATCGAGCTGCGCAAGACTGCTACTTGGGAATTGGCGTACGTGCGCAGCGTCCAGAGACCTGACGGCAAGGTTGTAACCGTTTATTACATGGCCGAGGACGACGCCTCGGAGCGCGTGATCTCGGCCACGATTTGGGATCCAGGAGAGAAATGAACGACAGAATTGCGTACTTGCGGCAGGTCGACTCGCCCACGTTGTCGAATGCGATTGAGGAGTTAGACATTCGGCCAAGGTCGGATGGGTTTGCTTCGCTAAACACACGCGCGCTGTTTCCAGAGATGGGAGTGATGTGCGGGTATGCGGTGACTGCCCACGTGGAAACGGTGACCCGACAGACCGAGATCGACAAAAGCATTTTCTGCGATTTGTTCGCCGCGGTTCACGCTTCTTTGAAACCCGCCGTCGTGGTGATGCAGGAGATCGGAGGGCGGGGCGAATTCGCAGCCCACTGCGGCGAGGTGATGTCGACTATCTTTAAACGTCTGGGCGCTATCGGAGTGGTGAGCGACTGCGGAGTTCGCGATATTCCAGAAGTTCGGGCTATGGAAATGCACTATTTCGCGCGGGGTGCCGCGGCTAGCCATGCTTACTTTCATATCGTAAAGGTGAACGTGCAGGTGGAGATTGACGGGATAGTTGTCAGGCCTGGCGATCTGCTGCATGGCGATGAGAACGGGCTGCTGTCCGTTCCCGAGTGCTCGCTCGACGCACTGAGGAAAGCCGTCGACGATGTTCGTTCGCGCGAACGACGCCTGATGGACTTCGTGAGAGGCCCCGAGTTTTCACTGGAGGCGTTGCGGGATCGATTTCTGGAGTAGGTCACACTTCTATGCACCGATTCTCGTTAGCTATTTTCCTTGCAGCCGTCGCATCCGCCCAAACTCCCTATGATCTGGTTCTGTTGAACGGGCGCGTCGTGGACGGCACCGGCAACTCCTGGTTCTACGGCGACGTTGCAATTCGCAACGGCCGCATCGCCAAAGTTTCTCCAGCGGGATTCTTGCGGAACGCGCCGGCCGCCGAGCGAATTGATGCAAAGGGCCTGGTGGTAACGCCGGGCTTCATCGACATTCAAAGTCAATCTCGAGCCGCGTTTCTGACGGGCGATGGCAAGGTGGTCGGCAAAGTAAGTCAAGGCGTCACTACCGAGATCATGGGCGAAGGCTGGACCAACGCCCCGTCTAACGAGAAGACCGCGACAGCCGAGCGCGACACGGGCCGCTCGGCGCAAGGCAGCAAGTTCGAAGGCCCGCATGGGTTTGATGCCTGGCTGAAAGCGATGGAGCAACACGGAGGCTCGGCCAACTTCGGATCCTTCGTGGGAGCCGCCACCATTCGGCAGTATGTCAAGGGCATGGCGCAAGGGTCGCCCACGCCAGCCGAAACCGAAGCGATGCAGACTCTCGTGCGGCAGGCCATGGAAGATGGCGCGTTCGGCGTTGCATCCGCGTTGATCTATCCTCCGGGGAGCTACGCCACCACTCGGGAACTCACCGACATGGCCAAGGCGATGTCGCCCTACGGCGGCGTATACATCACGCACATGCGCTCCGAGGCGGACCAGCTACTTGAAGCCATCGACGAGGCCATCGAGATTGGCCGGGCGGGCGGAGTTCCAGTGGAGATCTATCATTTGAAAGCCGGAGGACGACGCAATTGGGACAAGGCTCGCCTGGCGATCGCTAAGATTGACGCGGCGCGCGCAGGCGGACAGGACATCGGCGCCGACATGTATCCCTATGTCGCCGGCGCCACCGGACTCACCGCTTGCCTGCCCCCTTGGACAGCGGCCGACGGCAAGCTCTTCGATAATTTGGCAGACCCCAAAGTGCGAGCCAGGATTAAAGCCGAGATCATGAGCGGCACTACTGATTGGGAGAACATGGGCCAATTAGCGGGGCCGGAGGGAGTGTTGATCGTTGGCTTGGAAAAGCCGGAGAACAAACAGTTCGTCGGCAAGCGGCTTTCCGCGATTGCCGAGCTTCAAAAGAAGGACTGGATGGATGCCGCCATGGACTTGATCCTCTCCGAACACCGCCGCGTAGAGACGGTCTACTTCATGATGAGCGAGGACAACGTGAAACTGCAGTTGCGCCAGCCATGGATGAAGATCGGTACGGACGCGGCGGGGTTGGATCCAACTACCGCCAAGGATCTCGCGCATCCGAGGGCGTATGGCACCTATACGAAAATTCTGGGCGAGTATGTGCGCGATCAAAAAGTCTTGACGCTGGAAGAAGCGGTGCGCAAGATGAGTTCAGCCGTCGCGCGGAGGCTGTCTATCCAAGATCGCGGCCTGATTCAGGAGGGCATGTACGCCGACATCGCGGTCTTCGATGCGGGTGCCGTGATTGATCGCGCAACCTTCGAGCAGCCGCACCAGCTATCCGTGGGCGTGAGATACGTCTTCGTGAATGGAGTCGCGGTGATCCGGGATGGGCGTCATACCGGTGCAATGCCGGGAAAACTTGTGCGCGGACCCGGGTACGCTGCGAGCCTGCGCTAGAATAGGATTCCGCAATGGAACGAGCCGGCAGGTCCCTCAGCAAGCTGAGACTTTCAGAGAAAATTTCAACCGAAGAACTGGCGCGCTCGGCTTGGGCGGTCGCGGTGGGAAAACGCATCGCCGCGCACTCCGTCGCCATCCTGCTGGTGCGCGATCGCCTCGTGATCGAAGTGGAAGACGCGGTCTGGCAGAAGCAGCTATTCCATTTGCGCTACCAGATCCTCGCCAAGCTGCGCGAAGTTCTCGGCGACGAGCTGGTGCGCGAGGTGGAATTTCGCATCGGTGTGCAGCGGCGTCCTCCCCAGGTCGCTGTTGTGTTGAGCAAGGCGCCAGACGAAGCGGATTTGATCGAAGATTCCGTGCTGCGCATGGTGTATCAGCAGGCCCGGAAAAAGGCATCGGCGTGAAGATCACAGAAACCGAAGTGCGCTACGTGGCCGACCTCGCCAATCTCGCTTTGAGCGAGCACGAGATCCACAAGTTCTCGCACGACTTGAATGATATCTTGAGCCACATCGACACGCTGAACGAAGCGGATATCAGCAACGAGGAGCCAATGGCGCAAGTGCTCTATGACGCCGAGGAGACCGCGACCCTGCGCCCCGATCAAGTGCGCCCGCCCTTGGGAACCGCTGCGGCCGTCGCAAATGCACCGCTCGCAGGATCTGGCTACTTCAAGGTCCCTTTAGTAATCGAACGATGAAGATTGAGTCTCTGACGATCGACACAGTTCGCGAAGGACTGGCGTCGAAACAATTCACCGCAACGGAGCTGACCACCGCCGCTCTGGCATTCGCCGAAGCTGAGAATCCGAAGACCAACGCCTATCTGCATTTTTGCCCGGAGCGAGCGCTCGAAGCAGCCGCGAGGGTGGATGAGAAACTTGCGAAGGGCACCGACCCCGGACCGCTTGCGGGTGTTCCTATCGCCATCAAAGACGTTATCGTGACCAAGGGCATTCGCACCACCTGCGGATCCCGCATGCTGGAGAAGTACATCCCTCCTTATGATGCCACCGCCATCGTTCGCCTGGAAGAGGCGGGAGCGATCGTCATCGGAAAGACCAACTGCGACGAGTTTGCTATGGGCTCGTCAAACGAAAATTCGGCGTATGGCCCGGTGCGCAATCCAGTCGCGCTCGATCGGGTCCCTGGAGGATCGAGCGGCGGATCGGGCGCGGTGGTCGCACAAGGAACAGCGGTCGTTTCCTTGGGTTCGGACACAGGCGGCTCCGTGCGTCAGCCAGCCTCGTTCTGCGGCGTCGTCGGTGTCAAGCCTACGTACGGCCGCGTGTCTCGTTACGGGTTGGTCGCTTTCGCCAGTTCGCTCGACCATATCGGCCCGTTCGGTCGCACGGTTCGCGATGCGGCCCGCTTGCTGCAAACCATCGCCGGACGCGACGAAATGGATTCTACGTCAGCCTTCGCTCCCGTCCCCGATTATGCAGCCGCCCTGGACGGCAAAGTAAAGGGGTTGAAAATCGGCCTGCCGAAGGAGTACTTCGAAGGGCTCGCCAGCGAGACGGGCGACCGCATTGCGAAAGCCATCGATCTGCTCAAGAAGCTGGGCTGCGAGTTTCGGGACATTTCCATGCCCGCGACGAAGTACGCCATCGCCAGCTACTACATCATTGCGACGGCGGAAGCCAGCTCCAACTTGGCCCGTTACGATGGGGTGCGCTATACATCCCGGTCCGAGCGCTCCGGAACGCTCAGCGACATGTATCGCAACAGCCGAGGAGAGGGCTTCGGCGCCGAATGCAAACGCCGGATTATGCTCGGGACCTATGTTCTCAGCCACGGCTATTATGACGCTTACTACTTGAGGGCGCAGAAAGTGCGAGCCTTGGTGGCGAACGATTTCAAGCGGGCGTTCGAGGAAGTGGATGCAATCGTCACGCCGGTGTCGCCCTTCCCTGCTTTCAAACTGGGCGAGAAGGTCGACGATCCCATGGCGATGTATCTAGCCGACATTTACACCATCACGGGCAGTCTCGCGGGCATTCCGTGCATGAGCGTTCCGTGCGGCAAGACGACCGAAGGCCTGCCAGTCGGAATGCAAATTCTGACCAAGCATTTCGACGAAACCGGGATGTTCCGGATTGCCGATGCATTTGAGAAAGCCGGCGGCTCCGCAGGCTGAGAGAATGGAAGAGAGGAGAAATAGAAATGCCGTTTTCCGTACCCGACTTGCCGTATCCTTACGAAGCACTTGAGCCGTACATCGATACCCAGACGATGCACCTGCATCACGATAAACATCATGCCGCCTATGTGACCAATCTCAACAAGGCCCTGGAATCCGCGCCGGACCTGCAGAACAAAAGTATCGAAGAGCTGCTGGCCAACAACTGCGCGATCGTTCCAGAGGGCATCCGCACGGCGGTCCGCAACAATGGCGGCGGCCACGTGAATCACACGATGTTCTGGGAGATTATGGGCGCCAAAGCGGGCGGCCATCCATCGGGCGAACTGGCCTCAGCCATCAACAGCGCCTTTGGCACCTTTGACGCTTTCAAGGAAAAGTTCAACGCCGCTGCCACCACGCGGTTCGGCTCGGGCTGGGCTTGGCTGCTGAAAACAGGTAAAGGTCTGGAGATCTTGTCGACCGCGAACCAGGACAGCCCCTTGATGGAGGGGCATCATCCGGTGATGGGTTTGGATGTTTGGGAGCATGCGTATTATTTGAAGTATCAGAACCGCCGGCCCGAGTACATCGCAGCATGGTGGAGCGTCGTGAACTGGAGCGAAATCGGCAAGCGCTTCTCAAAATAACCCGACTAACCGTAACGCAGCCGCTTATTTTTTGGCGGCTGCGCGGTTGGTTGGAGACCTTGTCGATTGGACGGTCCGGAACCTGTGGGCACTGATCGATTTGCAATTGGGAGTCGCGATGGGAAAGAGACGTTCGTGTCACCCGACTCCCCAAAGAACCATTAGATGGCGCAGTCCTTGCAAAGGTTGAGAAATCAAATCAGGAAGTCCACTACGCGCGTTTCATTGTGCGCAAGTCACGATTCATGCACAGAAACTAAACCCCTCATTCGATTGGGGCTTTTCAGTGCAGAAGTCATGTGCGTATCTGGAGGGTGTACTCGTTCAAACGGACGTTTGAGAAAAGTACAGGGATGCAGAATGACGCAACATGTCGCTTACTGCCGGGTATCGGCTGACCTCTCAGCGGTCAAAGGTAGCTCTTGCCGCTGCGAAGGCCAGAGGCACAAAACTAGGCAATCCCCGGGCTGCGGAAGCCGCCGCGCTCGCCCGAGCCGCGAAAACCATCAAGCCGTCACCGCCCGAAGTACTGAAGCTCATGACCGATTGTAAAGGGCAGGGCAGGGGTTTGCGCGACATCAGCCGCGAGTTGAACCGCCTCAATATTGGCACCCCGCAGGGCAATCAGTGGTACGCGAGCACGGTCAGAAGTCAGCTTGTTTGCTAACGCCATGAGCATCGAAGTTATTCTCTATCCTGCCCACGCGACCCGCAATGAACTTGTGGCTCTTCTCAAAGCTCGCGGATACCGTGAAACCAGCCATTTGTGGGATTGGCCCAACGGAACCGTAAATTTCCATTGGTTCAAAACTGAGGATTTCACATCATTTGACGGTGTTGAAGCTTCGGTCTTTCCACCTTCATCAGAGGAATGCGCCAAGTTTGGCGTTTGTGAGTGGGCGCTTCATACTCGAACAAGGGTTGCAGCTAGCTCCGGTGACCGAAATGAACAAAACGCTGTTATACGAGTGGCCAGGCAAAAATTTAAAGGAAGATTTCATAACGACTGGCACGGAACAAATAGATACACACCACCAGATTCAGAACAACAATCACCTGTAGCACGTGGAATCTTCCAAATTCACCTGCGAACAATAAAAAGTCTTCGGGACGTTGCGCTTGTTCTTCCGCATCCGATTGAAGGGTTCGCTAAGTTGGAAGGTACTGAGGCCGAATCTCTGGCCACAGATGACCCCACACGAACGTTATATAACGCGTTGGTTCCTTTCGCAGTGGCCGCGTTAGAGCATTTTTTCGGTCAAGCTTTTCGAATCCTGCTGCGCTACGACGCTAAGGCCAAAACAAAGCTCTCACAAATGCAAAAAAAGGTAGACTTTGCGGACGTACTATCTATCTCCGTTCAGGAAAAGGCGATAGAAGACGTGGTTGCTGATTGGTACAGCTTTCAGAACATCGAGAGCATTCATAAAGCTTTTAACGAATGGTTTGGCATCGATATCTGGAAGCTGCTTCGACAACGTCGCAAAGTTGGAAAGCGCATCGACTGGTTGGAGAAACGGTTTACTAACCTCATCGAATTCAGACACGGAATAGTGCATCGCTTCGAATTCAGCCCTTGGTTTAAGAGGCAAGATATTAAAGAAATATTAGACCTGTCCATGCTCCTGATTGACATCTTTGTTGAACATCTAGAGTTGTCTCGAAAAGAAACAATCCGAATCTGGCCGGAGATGGTTGTCAGCAATAGAAAATGTCCGACCCCCCTAAAGCCCTCTTCGAAACCGAAGCAGCTACGTAGAGCAACATAACGTATTCATGTTGGGTGATCCGCCCCCCCGCCTCCTGAATTCTGACAGGCCCGCCAATCTTCTGGCAGAGTGAACCCTCTACTCCTTCACCTGAGGCGCTTTCGGCGTCACATGAATCAGCGCGCCGGGATTCGCGTCTTCCAGCATCCACAGCGACCCATCGGGTCCTTCTTCCACATCGCGGACGCGGTGGCCCACCTTCCAGCGCTCCGCAGCCTTGGCGCCGCCATGTCCATCAAAGATGATCCGATTCAGCGTCTGGCTCCCCAGACCGCTGATGAAGCCGCTGCCATTCCACTGCGGGAAGGTCTGGGACCCGCGGTAGAACATCAAATTTCCTGGCGCAATCACCGGCACCCAATAGAGCACAGGCTTCACCAGGTCGGGGCGAGAGTCGGGTTTGGGAATGGGAACACCGTTATAGTTATTGCCGTAGGAGACAAGCGGCCAGCCATAGTTCTTGCCGCGCTTGATCAAGTTCAATTCGTCGCCGCCGGCCGGGCCATGTTCCACCTCCCACAATTCGCCGCTGGGCGAAAATGCCAATCCGTAGGGCGTGCGGACGCCGCTGGCCCAGGTTTCAGCCGGTGTCAGGTTGGGGCGGTTAAACGTGACGGTGCTGACTACCTTCGCGGTCTTGGCGGCTTCGGTGTCACGGGCGGGATCGATTAGGGGAATGGTGGCAGCTCCGGTCTTGCCGAAATTTGGATTGCCTGGGGCGGGCTTGCCGTCCAGGGTCAGGCGCAGGATCTTGCCTACAGGCTGGTCTGGGTCCTGGGCGGGGGTAAAACGCTGACGGTCGCCAACGGCGAGGAACAGGTACTTGGCATCTGGCGAGAAGGCGATCGGACCGCCGGCCTGCCCACCTTTCCCCGTAGGCACCTGACGCCAAAGCACCTCGAAGTTTTCCAGGCTAGCCGAAGCGTCGGTGGCGTTCAGCTTGGCGCGGGCGAGCGCGTAGCCTCCACCATAGTCACCTGGCTCGACATAGGTGAGATAGATGCGGCGGTCGGTCGCGTAATGGGGCGAGAGGAAGACGCCCATCATGCCGTTCTGGCCCTGAAAATACACTTTGGGCGTATTCTCCACTTGGATCTTCTCTCCCTTTTGAGAAACCAACCAAACGGCACCCACCTTTTCGGTGATCAACATGCGGCCATCCGGTAGGAAGGCCAGCCGCCAGGGCAGCTTGAAGGTGGCCACCGTGGTCGTGGTGAAGGGAGGGCTGTCTTCGGGCGCTTGTTCACCCACATTGACCTGGGCCCCGGCCACCACCGGAGCCAGCATGAAAAGCAGCGCGGCTTTCGTCATTCTCATCGTTGTCATCTCTTGTTGGATAGCGAGCGTGCCTGCTGCAAATCGTACAGTACCATGCGCCCACTCCGTTAACCGGAAAATGAGAACTCAATCATCCATCAACTCAATCACTTAACTAAAAACACTCGTCGAGTCTTCCTGACCATAAGCTACTCTCAAGCCGGAGCAGACCCATGAAGACTCACGAGAATCACAAAAAATCCCGCGCCGAATCCAACCGCGAAAACGCGCAAAAATCTACCGGCCCTAAAACCGAGGAAGGCAAACGCCGCTCCTCGCTCAACGGCATCCGTCATGGACTCACCGGCCAAATCATCGTCCTGCCCACGGAAGACCTCGCCGAATTCGAACGCTTCGCCGGCACTTTCTGGCACGACTACAGACCGCAAGGCGCACTCGAGTCTCAGCTCGTGCAAATGGTCTCCGACATCGCCTGGCGTATCAACCACGCCTCTGCCGTCGAAAAAGTTCGCATCTCGCTCACCATCGATGACGAGAGAGAAAGCGTGGACACCGATTGCACTCCGGCCCATAACGCCTTCGTCGAAGCCAGGAACTACGAGAAGAATTCGGAAACCATCAAGAACATCAGCCTCTACGAAACCCGTCTCGCGAACCGTTTCAACAAAGCCGTCAAACAGCTCCACGACGTCCAAGCCGAGCGCCGCGTCCACGAAGCGGAAGAAATGGAAAAGGCAGCAGCAATCTATGAAATGGAGGAAGAAACCGCCGCAGCCGCGCCTGGCAGGCACTTTACGTACACGCCGCCGGACGATGGCTTCGCTTTTTCAGTCGTCCAAGTCAAGCTACACATTCGCCTCCGAGACCGCCTCGTCCTGGCCCGCAACTGCCAAGTCGCTCGCCGAACCGCGGCTGCCTAGGCTCCTGTCCGGCTAATTATTACAATCCTGGGCTGGATAAAAGTGGGGCGGACGCCCTCGTCCGCGCGCGATCCCCTGATCGCGCTCTTGCCAGCAAACTAGATCAAATATTGGAACGTTCACCCGACGGCGCGGGAATACAGTATTGAAACTACCTAATCACAGGGATCGCCCGTCTACATGATGAACGAAAATAGGAGCTTATGAACCGCCTTACGCCAGAGATAGGAAGACGCCGACTGCTGCTCTCCGCCCTCGCGAGTCCTCTCGCTATCTGCCTGCCAAGCATAGCGCGCGCCCAAACCGCAGCCGCGTTCGAAGTGGCCTCCATCAAACCCAGTGCGCCTGGACAGCATGGCGTGCGCATACAGATCGCTCCCGGAGGCCGCCTGACTGCCTCTAACGTAAGCGTGAAAATGTTGATCGGCCAAGCCTACGAAGTCAGAGAATTTCAGATTTCGGGCGGACCTGGCTGGCTCGGTTCCCAACACTACGACATCACTGCCAAAGCCGAAAGCGACGACAATATCGGCCCGGAAAAATTGAGGCCCATGATGCAGGCCCTTCTAGCCGACCGCTTCCAACTCAAGTTCCATCGCGACACCAAGGAAGCGCCTATTTACGCGCTCGTCGTAGCCAAGAACGGTCCGAAATTGCTGGAAAATGCCGGGGGCGGACAAGGTTCCCAGATGAGGATGGGGCGCGGCGAATTATCCGGCCAACAAATCGCGATGCCAATGCTCGCCAATCAACTAGCCCAGCAGTTAGGCCGCTCCGTGCTGGATAAGACTGGTCTAAAAGGCCAATACGACATCAAGTTAACTTGGACCCCCGGCGAAGAATCCCAATCCTTCGGTCCGCGCGAGGGCAACCCTGAAGCCCCTCCGCCGGACTCATCCGGCCCGTCCATATTCACCGCCCTGCAAGAGCAGCTTGGACTCAAGCTGGAATCGCAGAAAGGGCCCGTCGAGCTCCTGATCATAGATAGCATCGAAAAAGCTTCTGACAATTAAATGCGGTTCCGCCACTGGCCCGCGTCCTTCCTAGCCATCCTTTGCCTACACGCATCGGAGCATCGCGGGGCGGTCAAATTCAACAACCTGCCTGTTCCCGGGGCCACCGTAACGGCAACTCAAGGAGACAAGACCGTCACCGCGATTACCGATCGAGAAGGCGCGTACAGATTTCCCGACCTCGCCGACGGACCATGGAAACTGCACGTCGAGATGCTCTGCTTCGTCCCCATGCATCGCGACATAAAAATCAGCTCGGACGCGGCTCCGAATCCCGATTGGGATTTAAAGATGCTCCCGTTCGACCAAATCAGGGCTTCAGCAGGCCCTCCGGGTAGCGCGGCCGCTCGTTTTTTGGCGGCTGCCCCCTCTCCGTCCCCGGCACCCGCGCCCGACGCCCCTCCTCCTCCCCCAATCGATCCCGATCTGACCCAGCGCGCCGCCGACGGCTTCCTCATCAACGGGAACGCCAACAATTCCGCCAGCTCTCCCTTCGCGCTGCTGCCTGCCTTCGGCAACAATCGCAAAGGCCCCGGCTCGCTGTATAACGGAAGTCTCGGATTCATTGCCGACAATTCTGCACTCGATGCCCGCTCATTTTCCATAACCGGTCAAGACACGCCCAAGCCCGCCTACAACCATCTCACCGGACTGCTATCTTTCGGCGGCCCCATCAAGATTCCGCGCCTGCTCAAGAATGGCCCCAACGTCATCGTGAATTATCAATGGACGCGCAACCGCAACGCCAGCACGTTGACGGGCCTCATGCCCACCTTGGCCCAGCGGAACGGCGACTTCATCAGCCCGCAGGCCAAAGCCCTTCTAGCGCTTTACCCGCTCCCCAATTTCGATGGAGGCAACAGTTACAACTATCAATTCGCCGCTGTGGGCAACACGCATCAGGACAGCCTCCAGTCGCGAGCCAACAAGACCATCGGGCGCAGAGATCAGCTCTCCGGCAACTTTGCGTATCAGAGCACTCGCGCGGACACTCCCACGCTCTTCAGCTTTCTCGATACCACCGACTCCGCGGGCATCAACACGGGCGCTAACTGGCGCCACAACTTCACGTCCCGTTTTCAAGGCGTCGCCGGGTACCAGTTCAGCCGCATGACTACGCGCGTCACTCCGTTCTTCGAAAATCGAACCAACATCTCCGGCCAAGCGGGCATCCGGGGAAACAATCAGGATCCTCTGAATTGGGGCCCCCCGAGCCTCTCCTTCGCAAGCGGCATCTCGCAGCTCACCGACGTTCAGCAGAGCCTTACGCGCAATCAGACCAGCGCGCTTTCGGTATCTGGCTTTTGGAATCACGGAAGGCACAACGTCTCGTTCGGAACCGATATCCGCAGGCAGCAGTTCAACCTGCTCTCGCAGCAGGACGCCCGTGGAAGTTTTACTTTCACTGGAGCGGCCACCGGGTCCGACTTCGCGGACTTTCTGCTAGGCGTTCCGGACACGAGTTCCATCGCGTTCGGAAACGCCGACAAATACTTGCGCGCCTGGTCGAACGATGCCTACGCCACCGACGATTGGAGAATCACCCCTGGCCTCACTTTGAACGCGGGAGGGCGCTGGGAGTACGGATCGCCAATGACCGAGCTTTACGGGCGTTTGGTGAATTTCGTGGCTGCAACGCCCCCGTTGATCCACCCTGATAAGCACGGGTTTCAACCGAGAATTGGACTCTCCTGGCGTCCCTTCCCTGCTTCGTCCATGGTCGTTCGCGCCGGATACGGCGTGTATTACAACACCTCCGTTTATCTGGCGATCGCCACCCAGATGGCCCAGCAGGCACCGTTATCGAAAAGCTTAAGCGTCCAGAACAGTCCCGACAATCCGCTCACTCTTGCAAACGGATTCAACGCGTCCGCGCGAACCACGCCGAACACCTTTGCGATCGATCCGAACTTCCGTGTCGGGTACTCCCAAAATTGGCAGCTTTCGGTTCAGAGCGATTTACCCGGAGCGCTGGTTTTATCAACCACCTACCTGGGCATCAAAGGAACCCGGGGAGTGCAAGAGTCCTTGCCCAACACCTTCCCACTCGGAGCGGCCGATCCATGCCCAACCTGTCCCCGGGGCTTCGTCTATATGACCTCGAACGGCAATTCCACACGGGCGAGTGGACAGATCCAGTTGCGCCGTCGGCTTCAGCGTGGCTTCACCGCATCCTTGCAATACACGTACTCGAAATCCATCGACGACACTCTGGGCTTCATCATCGCGCAGGACTGGCTGAATCTCAGCGGCGAGCGAGGCCTTTCGAACTTCGATCAGCGTCATCTTCTAAACGCGCAGGCGCAATACACCGGATATAAAGAGTGGGTGCTCTCCACCACCATCACTGCGGGCACGGGCCTGCCCCTGACTCCCATCTACCTCGCCGCCGTGAATGGAACGGGAGTCACTGGAAGCATTCGCCCTGATTACCTCGGTCCGAACTCCTACCGCGCACCTGCGCCAGGCCAATGGGGAAACGCAGGCCGAAACACCATCACGGGTCCGGGGCAGTTCACGCTAAACGCCTCCCTAGGGCGCACGTTTCGAATAGGCGACCGCATCAGCCTCGATTTCCGCCTCGATTCCACCAACGCTCTCAACCACGTCACCTACCCAGGTTTCAACACCTTCGTGACCAGCGCCCAATTTGGCCTTCCCTACACGGCAAATGCAATGCGAAGCGTGCAGACCACCTTCCGGGCAAGATTCTAATGCTCCACCAATTAATGATCTTGCTACTTGTGGGGCAGCCAATCCTGGCTGCAGCCGCCTTTCAAGCCGCCCAACCCTCCACCTTCAAAACCAGCACCCAACTAGTCATAGAAACCGTCATCGTCAAAGACAAATCCGGCAACCCCATCGAAAACCTAACCGCCAACGACTTCACCGTAACAGAAGACAACATCCCCCAATCCATCCGCTTCTTCGAATTCCAAAAACTCACTGAATCCTCCAACGCCTTACCTCCCCCGCCGGAACCCGCCAAACTCCTGGAAAAATTCCGCAAGACCCGCATCTCCCCCGAGCCCCCCGGCAGCACTCGATACAAAGACCACCGCCTGCTTGCCATGTATTTCGACATGACCGCGATGCAAGTCCCTGATCAGCTCCGCGCGCTCAACGCTGCCCTCAAATTCGTGCGAACGCAAATGACGCCGGCCGACCTCCTGGCCATCATGATGTTCTCCGGCGGAGCAGTCGAAGTGCTGGAAGACTTCACCGCTGATCGCGAACGTCTCCAAAGCACCATCCGGACCATGATCGTCGGCGAAGGCCAGGGCTTCGACCAAACCACCAAAGACGCTGCCACGTCCGACAACGGAGCCGCGTTCGGACAAGACGATAACGAGTTCAACGTCTTCAGTACTGACCGTCAACTGTCAGCACTTCAAACCGCCGCCAGCATGCTAGCCCAGATCAACGAGAAGAAATCGCTGATCTACTTCGCCAGCGGTCTGAGGCTGAACGGGACCGATAATCAAGCTCAACTTCGAGGCACCGTCAACGCCGCCGTTCGTGCCGGTGTATCATTTTGGCCAATAGACGCCCGGGGTCTGCTGGCCCAAGCCCCGTTAGGAGACGCCAGCAAAGGCTCTCCCGGCAACCTGGGCATGTACAACGGAGGAGCCGCCCTCGCCGTCACCACCAACTTCCAGAAGTCGCAAGATACTCTCTGGTCGCTGGCAGGGGACACCGGCGGCAAGGCTCTGCTCGACAACAACGATCTCTCCAAGGGAATCATTCAGGCCAGGAATTCTGTCTCCAGTTACTACATAATCGGGTATTACACGTCAAATGATTCGCTAAACGGCAAGTTTCGGAAGGTGAAAATCAGCCTGAAAGAAGGGCTCTCTGCCACACTCGATTATCGCCAAGGCTACTACGCCGGGAAACAATTTGCGAAGTTCACTGCAGCGGACAAAGAGCGTCAACTCGAAGACGCGCTCATGCTAGGCGATCCGGTTACCGAACTCACCATCGCAATGGAACTCGATTATTTCCAACTAAATCGCGCTGAATACTTCGTCCCGATGATCGTGAAGATCCCCGGAAGCGAGCTCGCCCTGGCTCGGAAGGGAGGCGCCGAACACACTCGCATCGATTTCATCGGCGAGGTGAAAGATAAGTTCGGAACCACCATTCAAAACGTTCGCGACAAAGTGGATATCAAACTAAGCGATGTTACAGCGGCGGAGTTAGCTAAGCGACCTATCGAGTACGACACTGGCTTTACTCTCCTGCCCGGCAGTTACAAAATAAAGTTTCTCGCCAGAGACAACGAAACAGGAAGAATCGGAACGTATGAAACTAACTTCCTGGTGCCCAACCTCAACAAAGAAGAGAAGCGCATTCCGATTAGCTCCGTAGTGTTGAGCAGTCAGCGGGTCGACCTCAAAGACGCCATCTACAACGCCGTAAAAGACAAGGATCGGGCCGAGACCGCGAACCCGCTGGTCCAGGACGGCCAGAAGCTCATCCCCAGCGTCACGCGCGTCTTCAGCAAGAGCCGCGACATGTACGTTTATCTTCAAGCATACGAGCCCTCCGCCCCCAGCATTCAGCCCATCGTTGCCTTCGTCACCTTTCTAAGAGGGCAGACGAAAGCTTACGAGACAGTCCCACTTTCCGTTACGGCAGGCTCCGCCAATCGCCTGAAAACGGTGCCTCTCAAATTCAGTCTGTCTCTTGGGGCGCTGCAGCCCGGCGAGTACAGCTGCCAAGTCACCGTTCTCGATCCCACCGGCCAGAAAGCCGCCTTCTGGCAGGCCCAGATTCTGCTGGTACCCTAGACCAATCTGGAGCAGTTTTACGGAATGTTTACAAGTTCCTGACAACTGCAGTAATCCTGTTGCTTTATGCTGCTCTAATGACGGGGGATAAAACATGAGATTTAAGAATATTATTTGCGCGTTTTTCGCGTTCGCGCCGATAGCCGCGCTCGCCTTCAGCACCGGACCGCCCATCAAGCGAACTGGCGCGGCCATTGATGGCGGACTCAACTGCTCGGTGTGCCACGCCACATTCGCGCCCGCGAATTCCGACCCTAAGGGAAGCGTTATCATCGACGTCCTGAACTACGTTCCTGGCGTAACGCAAACCATCAAAGTGACCGTGAAACATCCCGATGCCATCCGCTGGGGATTCCAGCTCACCGCCCGCGCCGCATCCGATCAGACCAAGCCGGCCGGCACGTTGGCTATCAATGATTTGGTCCGGGTTCGATGCGATTCGACGCCCGCCCATGACGCCCCTTGCAACGGCGCTCTGGAGTTCGCCGAACACAACAACGCGGTCTTCACAGATCCCGGCGTGGGCACCTACACTTACAAAGTAGACTGGACTCCCCCGGCGACCGATGTGGGCCCCATAGTTTTCTTTGCGGCCGGCAACGCCGCCAACGGCGATCACAACCTGACGGGCGACCATATCTACACCACTTCAACCACGATTCAAGTCGACGCAGCGTCGGGGTGTACGGCCAGTCTTAAGCCAGCCATCACGTCGGTCGTGAACGCGGCATCGTTCCAAACTACGCTTGCGGCTAATTCGATGGTCACCATATTCGGTAGCGGCTTCGCAGCGGCTGGCGCCACCCATGCAGCCGGCGCGGCAGATTTCCTGAACAATGCGTTCCCGAAACAACTCGCCTGCATCGCGGTAGAAATCGACGGCAAGCGAGCGCCAATTTCGTACGTGCAGGGCAATCAGATTAACGCCCAAGTTCCAGCGACCACCAGCACTGGACCGGTATCGGTCAAGGTGCTGCTGAATCCGGATTTGCCAACCCAGGTGGTCAGCGCGGCTGGAACGGTCCAGCTCCAATCGGTCGCCTGCGGCCTGTTCACGTTCGACGGTAAAAGCGTCGCGGCTCAGATTGCAGGCGCAGCCGACTTAGTGGCAGACCCAGCGCTGATTCCCGGAGCCCGCGCCGCGAAACCTGGCGAGCTCGTAACGCTTTACGGCACTGGATTCGGCCCTACTAATCCAGCAGTCGCGCCCGGCGACATCGCGACCGGTCAGGCGACAGTAACCACTCCCATCACGGTCACAATCGGCGGAGTCACTCTCGCCGCATCAGACGTGCTCTACGCCGGGCTATCGCCAGGCTCGATCAGCGGCTTGTACCAAATCAACGCCCGCATCCCGTCCAGCTTGGCCGACGGCAACGCTACCGTAGTGATTCAAAGCGGAGGAGTGAGTAGCCAAAGCGGAGCTACAATTCCAATCAAGCGCTAACTGTGGGGCAGCCAATCCTGGCTGCAGCCGGCCTCGGCTACCGCAAGCAATATTATGGAGAGTACGATGATTCAACAAACCAACCCGAACCGTCGAACTTTCTACCTGACCGTCATCTACGGCCTGGGAGGACTGATGAGCGCCGCCCTCGCAATCCCAGGCGCTGTCTACCTCCTCTTCCCTCCCCGCGTCAAAAAAAGCGGGGATTGGGTGGAGGCTGGCGACGTCTCCCAACTCAAAGACCAAGAGCCTTCCGAACTGGTGTTTAAACGCACTCGCCTCGACGGCTGGAGGACCTTGACGGAGAAGACCAGCGCTTGGGTGGTAAAGGGAGGCGGCCAGCAGATTACCGCCTTCGCTCCCCAGTGCACTCATCTCGGCTGCGCTTACCATTGGGACGCGGGAAACAAGGACTTCCTGTGTCCCTGCCACACCTCGGTATTCTCCATGGACGGCAAAGTGGTTTCGGGTCCGGCGCCTCGTCCGCTCGATGAGTATGAGGTGAAGGTGCAGGGCACCAAGATCCTCATCGGTTCCATCAAGAAGGCGCCCATCGTTTCTTAACGGGACCAGAGCCATGCCCATACCTCCCAAAGTTCGCAGCATCGTCGATTGGATCGACCATCGCACGGGTCTCGAAACCGCCATCCGCGATTTCTTGTACGAGGAAATTCCCGAGTCGAGCGGCTGGCATCAAGTGTTCGGCAGCATCGCACTCTTCTCGTTTATGGTCCAGGCCTTCACCGGAATCCTGCTGGCCTTCAACTACGCCCCCACTCCAGGCGACGCCTATAATAGCGTGCGTTACATCACGCTCGACCTGACAGGCGGCGCTCTCGTGCGTGGTTTGCACCATTGGGGCGCAAGTCTCATGATCATCGTCGTCGTGATCCATATGACGCAGGTGTTCATCAGCGGAGGGTACAAAAAACCGCGCGAGGCCACTTGGCTGGCGGGTTGCGTGCTCCTTCTGACAACGTTCGCTTTCGGGCTGACAGGCTATCTGCTGCCTTGGGACAACCGAGCCTATTGGGGAACGGTGGTTACCACCCAGATCGCCGCCTCCGCGCCAGTTCTCGGACAGTACATGCAGCGCCTGATGGGCGGATCGGATGGAGTGGGAGTGGTGACGTTCACTCGCTTCTATGCCATGCACGTCATGATCCTGCCGCTGTCGATGATCGCCTTAATCGGCATCCACGTGTACTTGGTCCGCAAGCACGGCGTCGCTCCAGTTGCCGGCGATGTCGGCCCGAAGAAAAGGTTCTTCCCGGAGCAAGTGTTCAAGGATACCCTCGCCATCTTCGCGGTCTTCACTGTTCTGTTCGTGCTGGCTCTCGTCGCCCGCGCTCCTCTCGGGAGATTGGCGGATCCCACCGATACAAGCTATATCCCCCGACCCGAATGGTATTTCCTGTTCCTCTTCCAGACGCTGAAGCTCTTCGAAGGACCGCTGGAAGTGGTGGGTGCCGTCATCCTCCCCAACCTTGCGATTCTTGCGCTCTTCCTGGTGCCCTTCATCGATAGAGGACGCGCGATTAAGACCGCCCAGCGCACCGTGGCGATCGGAGTTGTTGTCCTGGCTGGCCTCGCCTGGGCTGGCCTCACTGCGGCAGCCATCCGGAGCACGCCTGCAGCGATGGAGGACACCGCTGGTCTTGAGCCGGATGCCGAGCCTTGGCAACTCGTGGCGCCTTCGGAACTCGCCGCAGTAGGTTATTTCCGAATGCAGAACTGCGGAAAATGTCACGCTGGAGGAAAGGTAACAACGCACAAAACCAGCGAGGAGCTCATCGCTCATTTCAAGCAGGCCACCACAGTAACGCAACTCAGCGATTCGCAACTCAAGGCGCTCGCGAACGTGTTCATCAAGATGAACCCGAACGCCGCAGCGGCACTCCTGTCCGCTCCGCAACCCGCCGTGGACGGCGCAATGGTTTATGAAAAAAGCCACTGCGGCATTTGCCATCAAGTAAACGGGGTGGGCGTCAAGCTTGGACCCGAACTCAATGGCGTGGCTCTCAGGCGGAATCGAGATTGGCTCATCCAACATTTCCTGGATCCTCAGCGCTTATCGCCGGGTTCCACCATGCCGCGCTACCGGTTCAGTCCCAAAGATATGGAAGCGATAGTCGCTTATCTTCATAAGGTTCCGAATTGATCCGGATACTCCTGTTGCTGCTGGCCACAATCAGCCTGCAGGCCCAGAACTATGTCGGAAGCAACGCCTGCAAGGTTTGCCACGCTGATGTTTGGAAGAACTTCTACAAGAACCCGCACTTCAAGAGCATCGCATCGGGTAAGGAAGAAGCCCGGAACACGGGGTGCGAAAGTTGCCACGGTCCCGGCCAGGCTCACGCCAAGGCACCCAGCAAAAGCACCATCGTGGCCTTTTCCGAACTGAAGTCCAAACAGGTGTTAGACGCTTGCCTGCGGTGCCACAACGAAGCCCTGTCGCGCGCCAATATCCGCCGCTCGTCTCACACGCTCAACGACGTGGTCTGTTCCAACTGCCACTCCATCCACAAATCCCCCGTTCCGAAATTTCTGCTTGCCCGCAACCAGACTGACCTCTGTTACACCTGTCATCAAAACGTCCGCTCGCAGTTCTCCATGCCCTTCAAACATCGCGTGAACGAAGGCTTCATGACCTGTACCGATTGCCACAATCCGCATGGAAGTTTCGCTCCGACCTGGCGCATGGCGTCCCGACCCCGCATGGTGGATCAAGCCCTCGCCAACGAGGAGCCTTGCTTGAAATGCCACTCCGAGAAGCGCGGCCCGTTTGTCTTTGAGCATGCGCCTGTCCGGGTGGATGGATGCGAGGGCTGCCACCAACCGCACGGCTCCATGAACTCCCGGCTGTTGCGCAAACCCGTGGTGTTTACCTTATGTCTGGAATGTCACAACGGAGCTGGAAATTTCGGACGCCAGGGAGTTGGCGTTGCCACGCAGACTCCCACCCACAATATGGCTGACCCGCGTTACCAGAACTGCACCACCTGCCACGTGCGCGTACACGGATCGAACTCGGATCCGTTCTTCTTCAGATAAGGCGCCGCATGAGATACGCAATCTTCTTACTCAGCGTGACGGCCATGGCTCAGTCCGAATACAACGTGGTCGATTCTTTTGAGACCGGCTATCGTTTCGCCACCGTTGGCGGCAACCGCCAGCAGTACCGCAGCGAAGTGAACTACGGCAATGGGATCCGGCTGTTGAACAGCTACTTCACCATGAACTCGAAGGATGGCCACGGCAAATTCTTCGATGAGATTGTCCTTACGACGCAAGGCCTTGGGAACGACCCGTACGAATCGGCAACCTTGCGCATTCAGAAGAACCGCCTCTATCGGTACGATATGCTCTGGCGAGAGAACGCTTACGTCAACCCAGGGCTAACGACGGGCAACGCAGCCGGCCAGCATCTGCTCGACACAAGCTACACGCTGCAAGACCACGACTTCATCTTGTTCCCTCAGTCGAAGCTCAAGTTCTTCCTGGGCTATACGCACGGCGCACAGAATGGCGCGGGCATCTCCACCGTTCAGCTCTTCGATTCGAGAGGCGATGAGTTCCCGCTCTTTGCGAACATCAAGCGGTCCCGGAACGAGTACCGCGTCGGCAACGAGTTCCAGCTTTGGGGAGTGCGCGTCAACTGGATGCGCGGTTGGGAAGATTTCAAGGAAGACACTCCATTCTCTTCCGGTGTCAACCCCGGCAATAATCCGAGCGACACAACCACGCTGACAAGCTTCCAACGTTCCGAACCCTACCACGGCACCAGCCCTTATTGGCGCGTGGCCATCTTTGCAGACCGCAAGTGGATCAGCGTGAACGGACGCTTCACATACACCGGAGGCCAGCGCGCCTTCGTGCTCGACGAAACCGCGATCGGCACGGCGGCGCGGATCGGCACTCTTAACCGGCAAGTGATCACTACCGGCAACGCGCGCCGCCCTGTCGCAACCGGAAATGCAACGGTGAGCTTGTTCCCCGCTTCCAAACTCACCATCGTGAATCAAACCTCCGTGTACAACGTCCGCACCGAAGGGAATTCCGCCTACCTTCAATTCAACAACGCCACCCAAAGTTCCGACCTCCTCTATTTCCAATCCCTCGGGATTCGCACCATCGCAAACGAAACCGACTTGAATTACCAAGCTCTGCCCTGGCTGGGAGTCTATACGGGCTATCACTATTCCAACCGACGCATCAACTCGGTCGAGCAGTTTGCGCTTCCATCGAATCCTCCCGACGTCACCCCTTACCAGCAAACGAACCAGCTTCACTCCGGCATCGCAGGTTTCAAGCTTCGACCCATCAAGCCGCTGACCCTTACGTTTGACGCCGAGGTGGGCCGCGCGGATCGTCCCTTCACCCCAGTCGCTGAACGCAACTACCACGCCTTGGGCGCGAGGCTGCGCTACAAGTGGAAAACGCTGCAAGCATCCGCCTACACGAAGGCCAACTACAACATCAACTCGGTTTCGCTTTCAAGTTTTAGCTCGCGAGCCCGCACGTACGCGGCGGATGTGTCGTGGTCGCCCATGGAGCGCCTGTCCTTCGACGCCGGGTATTCCAAGCTGCACCTCTATACCGAAGGCGGCATCGATTACTTCACAAATTTCAACGAGGTTCAAGGCGAGCGCTCGCTTTACTTCAGCAACATTCACTCGGTCAACATTGGGGCGCGCATCGTTGCAACCAAGCGTGCTGATGTCTACGTCGGATACAACCGCGTGCAAGATACAGGCGACGGACGAAGCAATCCGCTCGGCGCCGGAATCGGATCGAGCCTGCCTGCGTTTCAAGCAGCCCAGACCTTCCCCCTCTCGTTCCAATCCCCGCTCGCGCGCTTCTCCGTCAAGATCACCGAGAAGGTTCGCTGGAATGCCGGGTATCAATACTACGGCTACAAGGAGCAGTTCTATAATCGAGAGAACTACCGCGCCAACACGGGCTTCACAAGTCTGCTTTGGTCGTTCTAGCGAGGAGCATCCATGTACGATGAAGGCCATGGTTTGATCGAGAAGCTGGTCCACCTATATGTCGACGGAGCGTTCAACCGCCGCGAGTTGATTGAGCGCGTGGCGCGCCATACGGGAAGCGTAGCCGCTGCGGTCGCCGCTCTGGCGGGCTTTAGCGAGATACAAGCGCAAACGCCGAACACCTGTGCCGCCGACGCGAGCGTCCCAGTCGATGCGCCCGATCTCATTGTGCAGGACGTGCAATTTCCGGGCGAGGCAGGAACCATCTTCGGCCATCTCGCCTATCCTCGATCCGGAGACGCCCAGAAGCCCGCCGTCATCGTCATTCATGAGAATCGTGGCTTAGTGGAACACATCAAAGACGTAACGCGACGAGTGGCTCGCGCGGGTTACGTTGGCCTGGGCGTGGACCTACTTTCGCGTCAGGGCGGCACCCAGCAGTTCGCCGATCCCGTGCAGCAAATGGCCGCTTATGGCCGAACCACGCAAGACGAGCGCCGGTCTGATCTCATCTCCGGCCTTGCCTATCTCAAGACGCTCGATGCCGTTCAATTCGACCGCATCGCAACAGTGGGCTTCTGCGCGGGCGGCGGCAATGCGTGGCACCTTGCTGTCAACGTCGACGAACTGCGGGCCACCGTCGCGTTCTACGGAACTCCCCTGCCACCCGCTGACCAGCTAGTCCGAATTCAAAGCCCTGTCCTAGGCATCTACGCCGAACTCGACCGCAACCTGACCCTGCAGACCCCAGCCGTCATCACCACCATGATCGGGCAGCAGAAGACGTTCGGCTTCCACATATATCAGGGTGTCGGACACGCTTTCCACAACGATACAGGTCCGGCTTACAATGCCGCAGCGGCCTGCGACGCATGGGCCCGAACAATCGCCTGGTTCGATAAATTTCTCCGCGCTCCCGCAGCTTAATGCAGCCAACACGCACGCGGTACGCCGTCCTCGGGATGACGGTGGCGGCTTACATGATCACCTACATGGATCGGGTGGTGATCTCGTCTGCTGTTCCTTCCATGCAAAAGGAACTGGGCCTATCGATGGTAACGATGGGCTGGATTCTAGCCTCTTTCCGATGGGGCTATTCGCTCTTCCAAATCCCCGGCGGCTGGCTGGGAGATCGCATCGGACCCAGGCGGGCGCTCAGCCTCATCGTCGCTTGGTGGAGCGTCTTCACTTCAATCACCGCCCTTTCCTGGAACGCGAGCTCTCTGGTGGTCTGCCGCTTTCTCTTCGGCATGGGCGAGGCCGGTGCGTTCCCCATTGCCACGCGATCGCTCTCGCGCTGGATGCTCCCGGCCGAGAGAGGCATGGCGCAAGGAGTCACGCACGCGGGATCCCGGCTAGGCGCAGCCCTCACTCCGTCGCTGGTGGTGGCCCTCATCATCGCTTACAGTTGGCGGGCTCCGTTTTTCGTCTTCGGATTTCTCGGGATCGTCTGGGCCATCGCATGGTTCTTCTGGTATCGCGACACGCCTGAAGAACACTCCGGCGTGAATCAAGCCGAGCGTGATTTGATCCATAACTCCATGGGCGGAGCGCGCTCCGCGACCACCCGCAACGTGCCCTGGAGAATCATACTGGCAAGCCGTTGTCTTTGGTACGTGTCGCTGATGTACTTCTGCTACGGCTACTGCATCGCCGTCTATCTCGATTGGTTCCCCACCTATTTGAAAGATCACCGCGGCTTCACGCTGAAGCAGATGGGATTTTACGCCAGCCTGCCGCTGCTCGCGGGCGTCTTCGGCGATCTGCTGGGCGGCCTGATCTCGGACCGCATCCTCAAGCGCACCGGCAACATTTCGCTAGCTCGCCGTAGCGTCGCCATCTTCGGCTTTCTGCTTGCTGCCGCCGGCATTCTTCCCGCCACGCTTACCACTGATCCGTTCCATTGCGTGTGGTTCACTTGCGTGGGCGTCTTCGGCCTCGAGTTGACCGTGGGAGTTTCCTGGGCGCTGCCCCTCGACATCGCAGCCGATTGCGCCGGTTCTGCCTCCGCGCTCATGAATATGTGCGGTAACATAGGAGGCGCGATTTCTCCAACGATGCTGGCATATCTGGTGAAAGGCTACGGGTGGAACATGCCGTTCTTTTTCGCCTCGGGCCTCTGTGTTGTCGCCGCGCTGCTTTACTCGAAGATCGATGCGAGCCGGCGGATATTTCGCGAGTCATCCCTATGAAGATCAATCCCAACAAATGCGTCGCCTGCGGCAACTGCACTTATGTATGTCCGATGGGCGCGATCTATATCGACCCGGTTATAAAGCGCGCCACCATCAATCGCGACGAATGCGTGGAGTGCTACGCCTGCTTCAACGGCTTAAGCCAGGAGCATTTGAACCCAACCATGGTGCGGACCATGCGCAAGGCGTTCCAGATGATGCGCCTGCGCTTTGATCCGGAGCCAGATGTCTGCCCTACTGCGGCTTTCGAACCTGACGAACTCTCTTGGCCGCGCGTGGTGAGGCGAGCCTTTTCCGATCCGCGCGTCCCGCATGAATCGACCGGCGTCGAAGGCCGCGGCACTGAAGAGGTGAAAACCAACGACGTCAGCGGAAGGGTCAAAGTGGGCGAGGTCGGCTTCACGATCGAATTTGGAAGGCCCGGCGTGGGCGTGCGCTTCCATGAGATACAGAAGATGTGCTGGGCGTTGGCCAAGGCTGGCGTGAGCTTCGAGAAGAAGAACCCGATCACCTCGCTAATGACCGACGTGCCAACGGGTACTCTGCGGGAAGACATTCTGAACGAGAAGCTGATGTCGGCCATTGTGGAAATCAAAGTACCGGTAGAGCGCACCGAAGAGATTGTCCGCCTGGTTTGGGAGGTGGAGAAGCAAGTGGATACCGTCGTGGCCATGGGCGTGGGAACGCGTTGCGACGAAGAGGGCGAGGATCACGTGGTTGCTCCTATTTTGGAGCGATTGGGATACAAGCTCGAGCGGGCTAAGACAAACATCGGACTGGGCCGCGTGAACGTAGTCGCTACGCCCGAGCAGATCAGGCAGGAGGTTCCGGCGGCATGACCAATACACTTCATCGCTTCGGCGACGCCGAAACTTTCCGCGACGACTTCATCGTATTCGCCATCGCCAGCAAGGGCAAGAACGATCAGGACTCGCTTCCAAAACTGCGTCGCTTTCTGGAGCTCGCGATTCCATTCAAGCCTGTCAACTTGGGCGATGCGCGGCACGGCGGGGCTTTGCGTCCATCGAAGGACATGCACCCAACGTCGCATTGGAATCGGGAGACCAAGCCCGATTTTGATGCGGTCCTGCAGGGCTTGGATCATCCGACCACTTGCGCGGCCGTCTTCGACAACAAGGTTGCCGCTGAAGATTTCGTGAAGCGCGTGAAGGAAGAAGACCTCGGCCTGAGCGTGAATATTTCCACCTCGATTGACGGCGCGGAACAGTGCTGCTTCCATGCCGGAATTCCGCGGCACAGCGTTGGCTACTCGCTGGGGTTCGAGGGCAAGACGGAGAAGCTGCCCAATTCTCAGGTGCTGATGTTGTCCACTATGTGCGGCCATGGAATGGTGAGCAACTCGCTTGCGAAAAAGATGATCGACTGGGTGAAGGAAGGCCGCCGCACGCCGGAAGAAGCCGCTTCGTACCTCACGCGCTTTTGCTCTTGCGGTGTCTTCAATCCCTCCCGAGCCAAACGGATTCTAGAAGATGCTCGCACCAAGACAACTTAGGGTTTCCCTGCTTCTGCTGATGGCCTTGCCGTCGGCAGCCGAGACGAAAGTCTTTCGACATTTCACGCTCATCGACGGCGCGGGCGGCGACCCTGTGTCCGACGCTTCCATGATCGTGAATAACGGCCGCATTGAGTGGGTCGGGATATCGTCCCAGTTGAAAGCTCCGAAAGGCGCGGAGACCATCGACCTGGCCGGCAAGTTTGTAATGCCAGGGATCATCAATCTGCATGGACACCTTGGCAACGTCGTGGACCTCACTCAGGATCCCAAATTCTTCACGCGTGAAAACGTGGAGAAGAATTTGAAGACTTACGCCACCTACGGCGTCACCACCGTCCTGAGCATGGGGACCGATCAGGATCTCATCTTCCAGGTCCGCGATGAACAGCGCAAGACGGGACGGCCCGCTATGACCCGCGTCTACACCGCCGGTCGAGGCTTTACGGCTAAGGGCGGCTACGGCGGATTGGCTGGCGTCACCTTCGCCCTGGCCGATAACTCGGAAGTCGACAAAGATATCGCGGAGTTGAGAAAGCAGAAGGTCGACATCGTGAAGATCTGGGTGGACGACCATCTGGGCACGATGAAGAAGATGCCGCTGGACATGTCCAAGGCGATCATCGACAGCTCTCACAAACATGGGCTGCCGATTGCAGCGCATATCTTCTACCTTCAAGACGCCAAGGATTTGACCGACGCTGGAGTCAACGGCTTAGCCCATAGCGTCCGCGATAAGCTGATTGACCGGCAGTTGATCGACAGCATGAAAGCCCATGGCACATGGCAAATCGCAGCCACGCTGACCCGCGAGGCATCCATGTTCGTCTACGGCGAGACGCCCAAGTTTGCCGACGATCCATTCTTCACTCGAGGCGTATCGCCGAAGGTGATCGAGACTTTAAAGGATCCGGCGTATCACAAGAAGACGTCGGCTGACAAAGACTTCGCCGAGTATCCCGGGTTCCTGGAGAATGCTAAGCGTAATTTGAAATCGCTGGTGGACGCTGGCGTGAGATATGGATTCGGAACCGACTCGGGACCTCCTGGCCGCTTTCCTGGTTTCTTCGAGCAGTGGGAGATGGAGTTGATGGTCGGTGCCGGACTTACGCCAACACAGGTGATCGGTGCGGCGACCAAGAACTCTGCAGAGTTTCTGGGAGCCAAGGATTTGGGAACCCTGGAAGCGCGCAAGTGGGCGGATATGATCGTGCTGGATAAGAATCCGCTTGACGATATCAGGAATACCCGGACTATACGCACTGTCTATATCGCCGGCAACAAAATAGACTAGACTCGGAACTGCCCCGACCTAAATTGGGGGCTTAGCCTCAACGGCACGGGGCGGAATTGAGAACCTCAAGGTATTTGGCGCAAAGGTGGGGTTGCTTTCGTAGCTGGTGAACGCGGTTGTGCTGAGCATTCGCGCACCAGTTTTCTCGTCATCCCTTTCCGCAGGGCCGTCCCGGCTATCTGCGCATCGACGCCGTACACTTCCGAATCGTCCATGCTGATGATGAATCTCCAGCATCCCGTTCCCGCCCTTCAGGCTCATCTTGTATGAGACAAGAGTCGAGACTCGCGATCGTTCGATTTAGCGGTACGCTATGGACATGGTGACGTTCACACAATTTGTTTCCGAGATGGCGCAAGAGGAAGTGATTCTCTCACCAGCCGATGTTCAACGCCTGAAGCAGCAATTCGGAACTACCATCGTGGGCAAGATGGGACGATTGTCGGCAGACGACGGTTCACTAATTGTCGATGCAGACATAATACTGGAAGCTAGTGCCTCGCTGGGGAGAAAGCAGTTCTCGGAAGCAGCTGAGGCTTTGACATCGGAAGCCACGACGGGCGTATCATCTGTCGCGAGCCTTATCGAGAGGATTGCCGAGCTGAATGATCGAAGGTTCATCGAGTTGTGCCAACGTTGTCAGGACACGACCGATCGAGTTGAAGCAGGTTGCCTTCAGCGAGAGATAATCAGGCAAATCTTCCCATCGTAGGAATGCCGAAAATTCATTGGAAATCGCTTCCTTTACACGTTAGGGAACACTTGACTGAGCGAATGAGGGAACGCAAGATCACACTTTACAGATATGATCGCTCTCGGAGTTGGATTAAGGGTTCACCAGACTTGCCCGACGGCGACTGGTACAAGGACTTCGGCAGTTTCAAGCTGGCAGGGCGCGGACAGTAACATTCGACGTTCCTCGAACGCCACATGGCGGCAAAAGGT
>JBBRRB010000005.1:0-246761 GCA_038225555.1 Bryobacterales bacterium | reverse complement strand
CTCCCCCCACAAGAGGGGCTGCCGCCCCCTTGTGTATCCCCTGCGCACCTCGGTGTGTTGGAAAACTGACTCAGCACTTTGTATGGTAAAGCGGACAGATCACTAATTATTAAAAGCGGACATCTTGACTAACTACCGACATTGATAAAAAGGTCTTACGTGCCCGATAAAATGCCGATGGACCTAAGATTTTTGCCGGAACTGTCCGATAACACTAATGAACATGGTAGAAACGCTCCCTGACAGTGAAGCAGTCCTCAGCCGATTCAATAAGCTGATCCAGGAGTTGCTGAGAGGCAACATCCTTCGAAACACCTTCCATCCCTGGGAAGTGCAAATCATGCTGGATATCGACGCGTGCGACCTTCGCGATGGCGGGCGGCGGGAAACTCTGCGGCGATATCAGAAAGCCGTGCAGCGGCACATGGAAAAGGGTGCTTCCACGCCGCTCAAGCTATCGCAGTATCTCGACCTGCAAAAGGCGAAGCGCGCCGGCTAGCTCAACCTAAATTCGGCCTGTAGCGCGGCTGCTCGGTTTTCGGCGGCTGCTCCCCGCTTTTGCTCGCCTAGGCGCCGCTAAGCGTCGAATTTAGGATCAAGAACGGGACCGAAGTCCGCTGAGTAGGATTCGGGAATGCAGGCGAGAGAGTTCTTCGAGCTGTCCGTCAGTCCCGTCGTGAGGGCCGAGGTGTCCGGCCATCCCCAAAGTCGCGATTCCGTGCACTCCCGCCCAGATGATGTGCGCCAATCGCATGGGATCGTGGCTGGCTGCGATGCGGGAGGTCCCCTGTTCCTCGCGGATCGTGCTCAATAGGACATCGAATGCGCCGTCCGCTTCCGTAATCAGATCCGGATACCGATCCCACGAGCCGAACGCGCCGCTGAACATCGTCTTATAGTGGGACTGGTTGGCCAAGGCGAATTCTATATAGGCACTCCCCATCTCTTCTAGCGGATCTGCCCCGCGCTTGCGAGCCTCGTCCACCGCCGATCGCAGCGCCAGGCGGAAAATGCGAAACCCTTCGAGAGCCACCCGGGCGAGCAAGGCCGACTTGTCGTCAAAATGACGGTAGATCGCCGTGCGCGAGACACCCAGTTGCGAGCCGATGGCGCGCAGGTTCAGGGCATTTACGCCTTGCTCGTGAATTGTGCGAATGGCGGCATCGACCAGAGCGTGCTCGAGGTCGGGGTGGTGATATGCGCCTTTCGGCTTCCGCTGAATTTTAACGGCCACAATCCAGCTTAAAGAAAAATGTTGACAGTGTCAACAATCCATTCTACAATGTTGACTGTGGCAACATTCCTATGAAAACCCTGTGGGAAACAAATAAACCTTTGACCGCGACGGGAATCCTGATGATGCCCCTTCTAGTTTTCTCGTTAATCGCAATATTCGTCGATCCGCGGATGATCACCGGGATGCCTGCGTGGTTGAAACCGGCCAAGTTCGCGATCTCGATATCGATCTACACGCTCACGTTGGCGTGGATCTATCGATACCTGCCGGAGTGGCCGCGGCTGCGGTCGGTGACTGGGTGGATCACCGCCGTGGTGATGGTGCTTGAGATTGGGATTATCGACCTCCAGGCGGCCCGGGGAACCACGAGCCATTTCAATGTCGGTGCACCGCTCGACTCTGCACTGTTTATGATCATGGGCGTTGCGATTCTGATCGCGTGGCTCGCCTCCATCGCGGTCGCGGTGGCGCTCTTCCGGACTAAGCTTGCTGACCCGGTGATGGGTTGGGCGCTTCGGATGGGCATGCTGATAACGGTTCTTGGGGCGTCTATCGGCGGCATGATGGTAGCGCCAACGAGCACCCAAATGGCGCAGGCCCGCGAGTCGCATCATATGGCGATTTCCGGCGCGCACACGGTTGGAGCGCCGGACGGTGGGCCCGGGATGCCCGGCACTGGATGGAGCAAGGAACATGGCGATTTGCGCGTTCCGCACTTCTTCGGGCTGCACGCCATGCAGATCCTGCCCTTGATCGCATGGTTATGGAAGCCAAAGCGGGCGAACGCGATGATCGTAGCAGGGGGCGCTTACGCTCTGGTATGGATTCTGACGCTGACGCAGGCTCTAGCTGGGCGCCCGCTGCTCGGGGGTCTTCTATGAGCGCCGAGCAACTCTTCTCGCTATGCAATCTGACGGCGATGGCGGGCTGGATCCTATTGATCGTGACCCCGCATCAACGCTGGCCCTCCACGATTCTAGCGGGTCGCGTGATTCCGCTGCTGCTTTCAGGCGTGTATCTCACGCTGCTTGCGGCGCATTGGGGTGAAGGGAATGGGGGATTTGGATCGCTGGCGGGCGTCGCGGCGCTCTTCGCGAATCACTGGTTATTGCTGGCCGGCTGGATTCACTATCTGGCGTTCGACCTGTTCATCGGATCGTGGGAGGTGCGTGATGCGGGGGAACGAAAGATCTCGCGATGGCTGGTGATCCCCTGTCTCGGATTGACATTCGTGTTCGGGCCGGTTGGGCTGCTGAGCTACTTTGCCGTCCGTTCGGCGGCAGTGAAGTTGCGACCAAGCGGCGTTACACTGAAACCCTAGGGAGTTGCTTCGGCGAACAGCTCGCAACTGATCGCACAAGGATGAATGGGTACACAGGTCGCACTGAATCACCGGACGCAGTATAAGTACGAGAGACCGATCACGCTTGGCCCACAGGTGGTGCGATTACGACCCGCGCCGCATTGCAGAACACCGATCCTCAGCTACGCGCTGAAGGTTACGCCAGCCCAGCATTTTATCAACTGGCAGCACGACATTTACAACAACCACCTGGCGCGTCTTGTCTTCCCGGAGAAGACGGACGAATTCGGCGTTGAAGTGGACCTGATCGCGGAGCTTTCCCCAGTCAATCCATTCGACTTTTTTCTCGAGCCCGGGACCGAAGACTTTCCGTTCAGTTATCCGCCGGAATTGGCGAAAGATCTGGACCCTTACCGTGCCACGCAGGCCGCTGGCCCACTCCTGCAACATTTTCTAAACGGCGTATCGCGTGAAAAACGAGGAACTACCAGCTTTCTCGTAGAGCTGAATAGCCTGGTAAAGAGCAGAATCGGCTACACCGTCCGGATGGACCCGGGCATTCAGACCTGTGAGCAGACGCTCGAAGGCCGGACCGGTTCCTGCCGGGACACCGCGTGGTTTCTGGTGCAGGTACTGCGGCATCTGGGTTTTGCCTCGCGCTTTGCTTCCGGGTATCTGATCCAATTAGCCTCGGACGATGCATCCGACGGCATTTCGAAGGACTCCGCCGATCTACACGCCTGGGCCGAAGTTTTTCTTCCGGGAGCGGGATGGATCGGGCTGGACCCCACATCGGGATTGTTCGCCGGAGAAGGGCACATTCCGCTTGCCTGTACTCCTGATGCACCCAACGCGTCTCCCATCACTGGCACGGTGGAACCTTCCAAAGTTGACTTTTCCTACGCGATGTCCATACGCCGCGTGAATGAAGGGCGGCACAACACCAAGCCATTTAGCGATGAGCAGTGGAAGAGAGTCGAGACGGTAGCGCATCGTATCGACTCGGATCTGGCCGCTCAGGACGTTCGCCTAACGATGGGCGGCGAGCCGACCTTCGTCGGCATTGACGAGCCGGACAGCCCCCAATGGAACGGCGACGCCCTGGGACCGCTGAAGCGCAACCGCGCCGTGGCGTTGATCCGTCGTCTTCGGGACGAGATTGCGCCGGGCGCGCTGCTCCACTTCGGACAGGGCAAGTGGTACCCGGGTGAACCCCTTCCCCGCTGGGCCATGGGCTGTTACTGGCGGGCCGACGGCGTCCAAGTTTGGGAGAATAAAAACCTGATTGCCGAGGAAGACCGCGACTACGGATTTGCCACCGCGGATGCGCTTCAGTTTATAGAAGCTTTGTCGAGAAGGCTGGAGGTGAGTTCGAAGAATATTCTGACGGCTTACGAAGACGCGTTCTACTATTTATGGAAAGAGCGGCGTCTGCCCGTGAACGTTGAGGCGGCCGACTCGAAACTGGCCAACCCGCGCGAACGCGAAGAACTGGCGCGCGTATTTGAGCGCGGGTTAACCGAACCGAGCGGATATGTCCTGCCCATTCGCCGCCGTCAACATGAAGGCAGGATTTACTGGTCGAGCCAACTGTGGTTCCTGCGGCCGGAACGGCTCCTCGTCATCGAGGGGGATTCGCCGATCGGCTATCGCTTGCCGTTCGACGCTCTGCCGTGGGTGGCGCCCGACGATATCGAATACGATTACGAAATCGACCCCCTGGCAGCTCGGGAGAAGCTTCCTCCACAACGGACGCGCCGTATGGATCTGTTCGCCGTGAGCGCCGACGAAGATCCACTGCCAGCACCTCCGGTGGTAGGCGAGTCCGCGAAAGATACGATCCGACCTGCCTTATGCGTGGAGGCTCGTGAGGGCCGCTTACACGTATTCTTGCCTTACACGCCGAAGCTGCCGGACTACCTCGACTTGCTCGCGGCCATTGAAGATACCTGCGTGTATCTTCACAAGCCGGTTTGGATAGAAGGGTACCCGCCGCCCTCCGACCCGCGAATGCGGTCCTTCAGCATCACGCCCGACCCCGGCGTTGTGGAAGTTAATTTGCCGCCAGCCAAGGATTGGGACGAACTCAGCAAGCTTCACCACTTGGTATTCGACGAGGCCAAGCGCAACCGCTTGGCTGCGGAAAAATTCCTGTTCGATGGAAAGCACTCTGCCACCGGCGGAGGCAATCACATTGTGATCGGCGGCCCCACTGCGACCGATAGCCCGCTCCTTCGCCGACCCGATCTTCTGCGGAGTATGGTCGCGTTCTGGCAGAACCACCCCTCTTTGTCTTATTTGTTTTCGGGCACGTTCATCGGCCCCACCAGCCAGTATCCCCGCATCGACGAAGCGCGCATGGATGCGCTCTATGAACTTGAGATCGCTTTCAGCCAACTGCCCACCGAAGAGTGCCCTCCGTGGCTGGTGGACCGCCTATTCCGCAACCTGCTGGTCGACATTACCGGCAATACTCATCGCGCCGAGTTCTGCATCGACAAGTTATATCCGCCCGAGGGCTCCGGGTCGCGACTCGGCCTACTGGAGTTGCGGGCATTCGAAATGGCGCCGAATGTCAGAATGGGGCTCGTTGAGCTTCTTTTGATCCGAGCCTTGGTCGCGATGTTCTGGAAACGACCCTTTGAAGCGAGATTGATCCCATGGGGAACTGCGCTTCACGACCGCTTCATGCTCCCGCATTACGTGAGGCAGGACTTTTTTGACGTCCTTCTGAGCTTGCAGCGCTTCGGCTACGCCCTTGATGAATTTTGGTTCGCTCCGCATTTCGACTTTCGTTTTCCCAAGATCGGTTCCATTGCCATTGACGGTTTGGAACTGGAACTCCGCCAAGCGCTCGAGCCCTGGCACGTGCTCGGGGAGGAAGCCAGCGGAGGCGGAATGGTGCGCAGTGTCGACTCTTCCCTGGAGCGGGTTCAGGTCAAATTGACGGGCCTGACAGAATCGCGATATGTCGTGGACTGCAATGGACGCAGGGTGCCGCTGCGTTGCACCGGCAAGCCGGGAGAGGCAGTCGCGGGAGTTCGTTTCCGTGCACGGCATTTGCCGTCGTCGCTGCATCCAACCATTCACGTTCAGAGCCCGCTGGTCTTCCATATTCACGACCTTTGGAATGACCGTTCGATAGGGGGCTGCACGTACCACGTGCTGCATCCTTCCGGACGTTTGTATTCCACTAGGCCAGCCGATGCGGCAGAAGCGGAGAGTCGTCGCGCCGAGCGCTTTCAGAATTACGCCAGCACGCCAGCATCGCATGTACCGTCCGAGGAAGAACCAAACCCAAGCTCGCCCATGACTCTCGATCTGCGCTGGCCCGCGCCTGGTCAAACCAGCCGCCTCGGAACGCCGGCTCCCGTGTCATGATATCGGACCTCCTGCAAATACCGCTCAGGGACCCGAGTGTTTATGATGAGCTGTCCTCGGATGGCGTGATCCCGCGGCCTCACTGGGCTCCCTTTGTGGACTCTCTTAAGCGCATAGGCTCCGACGAATTGGAGAAGCGCTGGGGCCGCGCCCAGCGACGGATTCGCGAGAACGGAATCACCTACAACATCTACAACGATCCGCTGGGGGCCAGCCGGCCCTGGCGAATCGACCTGATACCGCTGCTCATCTCCGCCGACGAGTGGCGCTACATCGAGGCTGGCATCGTTCAACGCGCGCAGTTATTGAATCTCATTCTGGAGGACCTCTATGGACCTCAAAAACTCGTTTCCAGCGGGCGTCTCCCTGCCGGACTTCTCTTTGCAAATCCCGCTTTCCTGAGACCGCTGGCCGGCCTCGCTGTTCCGAAGCAGACCTATTTGCATCTGCTGGGAGTGGACTTGGCGCGCTCGGCCGACGGACGCTGGTGGGTTCTGGCCGACCGCACGCAGGCCCCCTCGGGAGCAGGCTATGCGCTCGAGAACCGCACCATCGTTGCGGACGTGCTCCCGGATCTTTTCCGCAACTCTAATGTTCAACGCCTGGCGCCATTTTTCCGCGCCCAACGGGACGCTCTGGTCCGGCTGGCGGACCGCGACAATCCAAGAATCGTGCTGCTGACGCCGGGGCCGTTCAACGAGACGTACTTCGAGCACTCTTACTTGGCGCGCTATCTGGGATTCACTCTGGTGGAAGGGGCGGACCTGACGGTTCGCGACAGAAGGGTTTTTCTAAAAACGGTGGAAGGGCTGCAACAGGTAGACGTGATCTTTCGGCGCGTGGACGACAGCTTTTGCGATCCTCTTGAATTGCTGGGCGAGTCGTATCTGGGCGTACCAGGGCTGGTGGATGCCATCGCCGCCGGAAACGTAAAGGTCGCCAACGCCCTTGGCAGCGGGGTAATCGAAACTGCCGCGATCATGCCTTTTCTCTCGGGGCTTTCCAGGCATCTTCTCGGCGAGCCTTTGAAACTACCGTCGGTTGCAACTTGGTGGTGCGGGCAGGATTATGCGCTCGAGTGGGTGCTGGAGCATCTGGGATCCGTGGTGGTGAAACCCGCGTTTCCTTCGCGACCGATGGAGCCGATCTTCGGCGCAGAACTCGCGAGCGCCGAAAAGCAGAAATTCAGAGAGCAACTGCGGGCGCGGCCTCATGAATATGTGGCGCAGGAACAAGTGGCTCTATCGGCAGCACCTGTTTGGGACGAGGGAAATCTTTTCTCTCGCAGCATGGTGCTCCGAACTTATGTTTTAAATACGGGCACTGACTGGATGGCCATGCCCGGCGGGCTGGTTCGTGTCGCCGGGGCGGAGAGCTCCGTTGTGTCGATGCAGAGAGGCGGGCATAGTAAAGACGCGTGGATCCTATGGGATGGTCCGGTGGACACGTTCAGCATGCTGCCGCCGCGGGACCAGCCGGTAAAACTCATGCGCGTCTCAGCCGACCTGCCTAGCCGCGTTGCCGACGATCTGTTTTGGCTTGGCCGGTACATCGAGCGCTCTGAAAACAAAGCGCGCCTCTTGCGCACCCTGATCACCCGCGTGAGGCGAGCCAATGGAGCCGAACTTGGCTGCCTGATCCGGCTGCATAGCTGCCTGGATTCACGTAGCAGCAAGCTGCCGAAAAAGCGCCGAGCTACTGCAAACGAGTTGGAGGCGGAGATCATGTCGCTGATATCCGATGTCAAGCGGCCCGATAGCTTGTCTGCCACACTCGCGGAAGTGCATCGCGTGGGAGGCAACGCTCGCGAGCGCCTGTCGGTCGATATGGTGCGCTTGCTCGGATGGCTCGCCGACTCGGCGCACATTGAAGAATACATGCTCTTTGTGGAGTATTCCGCGGTCCTGAACGGGTGCCTTGAGTTGCTCTCAGCCTTTTCGGGCATGGAGCGCGAGAACATTACTCGAGGTCCCGGATGGCTGTTCATGAGTCTCGGACGCCGACTCGAGCGAGCCATGCAGTCGGCCCGGCAATTGCGCGAGATTACAACGCCGCTCGCTGAGCGCGATTGGCCTCTTTTAGAATATTTGCTAGAGGTCGCGGACAGTTCCATGACATATCGATCGCGCTACTACACCACTCTGCAGCCGGTCGCGATGCTCGATGTGCTGATGGCCGATCCGACCAATCCGCGCTCACTCGAATTTCAGATCAATCACCTGGCGGATTTGTATCAAAAGCTTCCGCGCCACATACCCGACGACTTGCGCGCGATGCGCGACATACTGGCCCTGCTGCACAGTTTCCACCTCGAGAATTTGGAGTACCCGCTTCCGAGCGCTGCGAGCGGGGATCCTTTCCCAGGAGAGCTGTCGCGGCTCCAACAGGCGCTCAGGGATCTGGAGAACCTGCTGCCCTCCTGGTCGAACAATCTCTCGAACACCTACTTCAGCCACGCCCGCACTTTCGCGATCTCGATAGGCTAAATGGTTTACCGGATCGTTCACAGGACCAGCTACAAGTACATGTATCCGGTTTCGGTCGGAAACCATGTTGCGTGCCTGACTCCGCGATCGTTCCCCTCTCATAGATGCGATCGGAATAAACTCTTCATCACGCCAAAACCGGCAACTCGGACCGACCGCCTGGATTATTTCGGCAACCAGCTCACTTTTTTCACCATTCAAGAACCGCATCGAAAACTGGTCATCGAAGCCCGCAGCTTCGTGACAATTGAAGAGAATGCCAAGCGCTGGCCGGGACAGTCGCGGCCCTGGGAACAAGTGGTAAAGTTCCTTCCGCATGACCACAGCGCGGCAGGGCTGGAAGCGTATCAGTTTGTTTTCGAATCGCCGCGCATCCGCGCCAGCGAAGAGTTCGCCGATTATGCGCGGCAGTCGTTCATGCCGGGCAGGCCGTTCGCCGATGCGCTGCTCGACCTGACCGGCCGCATTTATAAAGACTTCAAGTTTGATTCGAAAGCGACCAATGTTCGCACTCCCACGGAAGAAGTCTTCCGGAAGCGGCGCGGCGTTTGCCAGGATTTCGCGCATCTGCAAATCGCCTGCCTTCGATCTCTCAATCTTGCGGCTCGCTATGTCAGCGGTTATCTGCGGACTTATCCGCCTCCAGGAAAGGCGCGGCTTGTCGGTGCGGACGCATCTCATGCCTGGGTGTCAGCTTATTGTCCCGATTCGGGTTGGCTCGATCTGGATCCCACTAACAACGTGGTTCCATCCGAAGGTCACGTTACGCTGGCCTGGGGCCGGGACTACGTCGACGTGAGCCCGTTCCGGGGATTAATATTAGGAGGACGGGACCACATCTTGAAGGTCGGAGTCGATATGAAGCCTCTTGAGGAAACGCCGGTTCTCAATCCTTCGCTTCGGTCTTCCCAGGCATTTTAAACATCGCCTCATCGATCGCGACATTCGGCTCCACCTTCTCGACCGTCATGTGCATCATGCTATTGCCTGCAACCTTCTGCTCCATCGAGAAGGGCGTCATCACCCCGTTGACAGGTTTGAAATTGCCGGGATAAGTGTCGACCACCATTTCCTGACCCATCTGCCTGCGCGTAGTCGTAACCTTGATCGGGATGTAGGTTTTGGAATCGATGTAGTAGTAGCTGACATGGCCCTTTTGAGTTGCTTTCAGCTTAAAGGTTGAAGAGCCCTCAATGTCCTCTTTGCCGAGCACCTCCACCCCGTTGCCCTTTGACTTATAGCCCACCAATGCTCCATCAAAGTCCGCAACTTCGGTCATGGCCTTTGTCTCGTCTTCAGGAGTTTTCCGAGCGTCGTCTCCGCCGGTAAACGGGTTCACCATCCAAGCTGTGGTGCCATCAAAGGCCTGGATCAGGCTCTTGCCCTGCATTGAAATTTCCATCCGCATTTCGTTCGGGCGTTTCGTCAGCAGCGTGAAGGGAGCCTCCATCTGGCCTCCGCCGAGTACGGCAATGCCGGTCATTTTTAGCGACTGAATAGCCTTGATCTTCTCCAGGCCTCCCCGCGCATCGATGTACTTGTTGACGATCTGTTCCGCCGACGGCAGCGCCTCCTGAGGGAACATTGACGAAGAGAACAGAAGTGCGATAGCCGCATATTTACATAAAGCCAGTTGGCGCATGGACACATTACTCCAAGATGTGAAGCAGTTCGCGTTCGGGTTCTTCGGCCGTGCCGTCCAGATTGAGGTAGCGTGTGTCAAGCAGGCGCTGGGTCTCAATATTGCCCATGGCCGACAGCAGTGTTTCCTTCAAGTGAGGATACTCCTGCTCGATATTGCCGAACATGCTGCGAATCGATTTTCGGACCGTACCCGTTCGAAGCGAGCAGCCGCATGGAATGATCGGCGCGCCCAGGCTTGCCGCGAAACGAGTAGTGATCTCTTCGGTGACATACACCAGCGGCCGGATCAGCCGAAATTCCTTATCGCGTGACCAGGTGATCGCAGGCAACGCGCTGATTCGTCCGGTGAACATTGCATTGCGGAGAAAGGATTCGCAGAAGTCGTCCGCCGTGTGCCCGAAAGCGATTACATTGGCACCCAACCCTCGGCAAATCTCGTAAACGGCGCGCCTTCGATACCGGCTGCATAGGTCGCACCCATGATCGGGCTTTTCGTCGAGCAGGCGAAAAGAAGGCTTGTCGCGATAGTATGTCCAATCGATGTTGCGATCCTTCAGCCATTCGCCAAGCGGCTCGATAGGTCGGAGAAACTTGCCCTGTTCAACCGTGAAGGCGCACACCGTAAATTGAATGGGAGCGCGTTTTGCGAGCAGCAGCATCGCTTCGAGCAGAGTGACCGAGTCCTTGCCCCCCGACAGCGCAACAGCGACCCGATCACCATCGCGGATCATCTTGAAGCGTCCGACCGCCTCGCCAACCTTGCGCAGTAGTGTTTTCTCGAGGTCCAACTCTCTATTATCCTCCACGCGATACTATGAGAGCGTTCCATGCAAACTCCGTTCGAAGGTATCCGCGTGCTCGACTTCACGCACGCGCTGGCAGGCCCCTATTGCACGATGTTAATGGCGCAGTACGGCGCTGAAGTCTTCAAGCTCGAATCGCCGGGCGGAGGAGACATCGGCCGAGTTTGGGGACCGCCGTTCACAGGAGGGGAAGCTTCCTTTTTTCTGGGACTAAACCCCGGCAAACAAGGCATCTCAATCGACCTGAAGCAGCCGGAAGGATTGGAACTTTGTCTGAAACTCATCGAAAAAATGGACGTGCTGATCGAGAACTTCCGCCCTGGCACGCTGGATCGGCTGGGGCTCGGTTACGAAGAAACCCGGAGGCGCAATCCGCGGCTGATCTACTGCTCCATTTCGGGTTATGGCCAAGACGGTCCGGCGCGCGAGGAGCCCGCGATGGATCTAATCGTCCAGGCGGCCAGCGGTCTTATCAGCATCACTGGGACGGCCGCTGGCGAACAGGTTCGTTGCGGACATTCGGTGGCGGACACGACGGCTGGTCTGTTTGCTCTAATTGGAATCCAGATGGCGCTACGTGTTCGAGAGAGCACCGGCCATGGTCAATTCGTGGATGTTTCCATGCTCGACGGTTTGGTCTCAACGATGGCATCTTCGTTCGCGAACTATTGCGGTTCGAGGAACGTGCCCCGGCCAATGGGAACCGCTTTCGCATCGATCGTTCCGTACCGCACGTTTTCTACGGCGGATCGCGAAATTGCGCTGGCGATTGGCAGCGAGAAACTCTGGGTAGTCTTTTGCCGAGCCATTGGTTGGGGCGACGCGGCGGAGTACCCGGAGTATGCTTCGAACGCGCTCCGCGTGAAGAACCGCCAAGTGCTCGAGCCGCTGCTGATCGACCTGTTTCGCACGGCGACGGCGGATGAATGGGTGAGGCGCTTGAGCGCGTTCGGCGTTCCTTGCTCGGTGGTGAGGACGATTGATGAAGTGGCGGCGAGTCCGCAGATCGCCGCTCGGGGCATGCTTGATGGCCAGGTGACTGGCCCGCCGGTGAAGCTGTCGGAAACTCCGGGGAGTGTGCGCGGCGGCGCGCCGAAACTCGGCGAGCATACGCGAGAGGTTCTGAACCAGGTGCTCGGGCTAAGCGACGCGGAGCTAGATCGATTGTCTAAACACTGTACTAGAACATGCTGATTGCTTGTGCCGAGTTACGACTATGCTGCTTTGTGGGGCGGGCAATCCTGCCCGCAGCCGCCTTTTAGGCGGCGTCAAGCGGTAAGCCGACAAGGGCGTCGGCTGCGGGACAGGGGTCCCGCCCCACATCAAGCCAAAGAGCAATCCTCTTTCATTCGCGTTAAGTGAGGGCTGTAATACGGATCCCCCAGTTCGATCAGCTTACCCCAACGGTCATGGAACAACTCGCGCTCTTGCCACGACACCCCCTGCACGCGCGTCTTCGACTCCTGGTGACGCAGCAGCGCCGCATTTTCGCACACGACTTGATAACCCGCCTGCCGCGCCCGCAAGCACAAATCCACGTCGTTGTAGTTCACTGGGAAGCAAGTGTCGAAGCCGCGCAGCTCGTCGAATACGCGCCGTCGAATCGCGAGACAGGCGCCCGTAACCGCCGATACGTTGCGCGTTGCGGAGCTCCACTTCCAGAAGCCCTGCCCGAATCCGCCGCGATCCGGGTGTCCCGCGCCGTCCATCAAACCTAACGCGATACCGGCGTGCTGAATGGCCCCTGAAGGGTACAGCAGTTTGCCCCCAACCACTCCCACCTCGGGCCGCTGCAACTGGGCCAGCAACTCCTTCAGCCAATCGGCTGAAAGCGGCTCCACATCGTCATTCAGAAACACAAGAACCTCGCCGTTGGCAGCCTGAGCCCCGCGATTATTCATGGAAGCGAAGTCGAACGGCCCCGAATGGGTCACGCGGATGCAGTGCGATCGCGCCAGCAGCCTTTCCATCGCACCATCGTCGCCGGTCTTATGTTGAACCACGACAGTCTCACGAACCGGGTAGGCAGTAAGATTGTCGATGGAGCGCAAGCAATTGCGAAGCAAGCCGGCGTTCCGCGAACAGATCACGATGCTTGCCAACGGCGTTCCCTCCAGCTTGCGACGTATGGTGAAGCGCGCGTCCTGTGCGTCCTCAACGCTAGCCTGCCACCCCCGACGCTGGATAGCGGCTTGCAAAGCTCGCTTCTCCGTTTCCCGCCGTGGCGCGGCTTCTTCCTCGCCATAAAGAACTTGCGCCACGCGGTGGATCGAACTGGATCTTTCGGCGATCCTAAGCGCGACATCGTACAGATGGGCTCCCTCGAACTCCTGACGAAACCAGCCCGTGCAGTCCATTGCAGTTCGCGAAATTGCGAAGAATCGGCCCAGGTACATGGACGTCGTCAGCAGTTCGGGCGACCAGGCAGGTTTGAAAGACGGGCGCTCATGCAGGCCGGTTGGGGTGAGGCAGTCTTCATCGCAGTAGAGCAGATCGAAGCGCTTTTCCTGCAATGCTGAGGCGAGATAGAACAAGGCGTGCTGCGACAGAATTCCGCCTTCACCGAACGGGGCAAAATAATCGCCGCCCCCTAGCATGCCAGCCCGGTTTAAGGAGGAGGCCGCACCCATCACCTGCTCGGAACGAACATACTGGATTCGCGAATCGGCTGCGGCCAGGGATTGAAAATAGCTAGCACTCCAAGAGCCCGGACTGGCATCGTCGCAAACACATAATTCCCAGCGGGAATAGGATTGCCGCAAGACCGAATCCACGGAAGCCTCTAGGCGATCTCTGCGCGCATGGCAGACATGCATTAGGAAACTAAACACCGGAGAGTAAGCGAAGCTGGCGACTGTCTCGCGCATCGCTGCGTTGGATGGAGCGCTCATCCGCTGTCTATCCAGCCAAAGGTGATAGGCTCGCCGCCGAACGGCCTCGGCATGAGACGGACTCACGTAGCGCTTACTTTTGACGCCCCAAGTTCGGAGAAGGTTCGCGATGGTTTGGACGGAACGAAAGATGCGGCTGTTCTCCACCGTCAGCAGCCTGGCATCGAGAGTCTGCAAGCTCTCAGTAAGCCGACTCAAACGGCGGGCAGTCTCTTCCCGCTCGGCCAGAAGATCGTCCAATAGGTGCAGCAGTTCCTCGCGGCTGGCGCGATCGCGAAACATTTCCGACTCTTTTGGCAAGTTTTATATTACACGAATTCGAGAGGAAGGAATAGGGCGAACGCCAGCGCGTCCGCCCTATTATTAGAAGCTAAAAATCGTAGCGGAGAACCATCTGCAGAGTGCGGGCAGAACTGCCGCCAACCTGCGTTCCGAGCGTTTGGCTAAACTTTCCAAACGTGCTCGGATTATTGATATTCAAGTTAGCGGCCGCCAGCCCAAAGTTCGGGTGATTGGTCAGATTGTAGGCTTCAGCGCGGAATGAGACCGCGTGCCGTTCGGTGATCAGGAACTTCTTCACCAGCGACGTATCGATCTCGAAAAATGAGGGATTGCGGAATACGTTCCGACCCGAATTGCCAATTTCGCCCGCGCCTGGGAAAGTAAACTGGCTAACTTCGGATGGAGTGAAGTAGAAGACGCCACTGCCGGTTTTTTGGACGCCACCGATGGTTCGATCAGTGCCGCTAAAATTCGCGTAACTGTTCCCCACGTTACTCACGGCCGTTGTCGCTCTCTGAGAGGAGATTGAGAACGGCTGGCCCGACTGCAAAATCATCAAGTTCCCTACTTGCCATCCGCCGAGGATCTTATCCGCCAGTACCGGCATGTTTCGCCCTGCGAACTTGCCGCGCCCGATCGGCAAAGCGTAGATCGACGTCAAGTTGAACGAATGGGGACGATCGAAGTCGCTGCGCGCCCGGTTTAGTCCGAGGTTGTAGCTATCGATCGGGGTAGTGAACCCGTTGCCTTCCGCGGAAATGTTGTCCATGCTCTTGCTCCAGGTGTAGTTGGCACTAAACTGCAGCGCGCCAGCCGTGCGGCGAACGCTAACCTGGAACGAGTCATAGTACGACCGTCCGTTGTTGGTTCCTACGACCACCTGATTGAATTGAGGATAGTTGCGGAGGTAGGTAGACGGAAGGCCAGCGGCTGCATAGCGCGTATACTGATTGCGATCCACCGTGTTGGCCACCGTTCCCACTAAGCCATTGCGGAAGTTAGTGGCATTCAATGCGCTCACCGCAGCCGCAGCGGAGCCATATAGCTTCACAAAGACGTTGCTGGAAGAGACCGGCGTAGCAGTATTGGCGACGTAAGATTGGATTTCCTTAAAAGAATTCAGGAAGTCACCGTAAATCTTGGGCTGATTCACATCTACGTCCATGAACAGCTTCACGCCGCGATTGCCGACATAGCCGCCCGATATCAGGGTCTTACTGTCGAGCTGGCGCTGGAGGTTCAGGCTGTAAGACTGAACGTAGCCCGTTCTCAGGTTCGGATTGGCCACGACCAGTGACGTAGAGCGCGTTTGAGGAAGCGTCAACACCGGAGCGGCAGGCGTGGAGGGCAGAGGATACGTGTCGTTGAAGCGAATGTCGCCTCCATTGGAATTGGGGAACACCGGAACTGCTTGAGTAAATCCAGGGGTATTGCCGTCAATCGTGTTGATGAGGGCACCGACGGAACGATCGTAGAAGATGCCGAAATTTCCGCGCACCGCAGTCTTGCCGTCGCCGAACACGTCGTAGGCGAATCCGAACCGAGGCGCGAAATTGTTCCAGTCCCGATTGAACCAGTTGCTGCCTTTCGCGAGCGTGAGGTCGGTGACCTGACTAACGCCGTCAAGCAGTTTGGCCTTATCGACAACCCCCTGAAAACTGTTATCTTCCGTAGGAATTCCGTAAAACTCGTAGCGCAATCCAAGGTTGAGAGTCAGCCGTCGGCTGACGCGCCAATCATCCTGGAAAAAATATCCGCTCTCGTGCAGGGTGAAGTTGCGCACGCGCGGACTCCCGGCACTTTGGAACGTCTGCAGGTTGCTGTAAAAGGTCTCAGTTACCTGGTCGATGCGGCCAAGAACGTCGTTGTACAGGTTCTCGAAAGTAGAGCGCTGGCTCGTAGTCAGTCCGGCCGGGCCGATTGAGGTAGGTACGCTATTCCCGTTGCCTGTCGTGCTTGTAAGGGTCGGATATACGCCATTATAGTTGTAACCGTATTGTTTGGTGAACCGAACATTGGCTCCGCCCTTGAAGGTGTGTTTTCCCCAGACTTTGGTTAGATTTTCCGTGAAATCGTTCACGGGAGAGTTGCGTCCCTGCGTGAAGCCCGTAAAAAACACGTCGGTGAAGAGATTCGTCTGGTAAGTGGGGCCGTTCAGACGGTTCGGACGCAGGAAAGCGACGCTAGCGCTTTGGTGACCAACGCGGAACTCGTTTACGAGTGTCGGATTAATGGTCCAATCGGAGCCGGTGGAAAAGCCCCACCGTCTGCCACCCTGGGTGCCCTGAATCTGGCCGGGGAACGTTGCGTCTGCATTGTTGAGATTATCGACGGACGAGTTGCGCTGCCAGCTCCAACGCAGGAACAGCACGTGATTATCTGTCAGGTGGTGATCGCCCTTGATGGTGAACTGATCCTCCAGCGACGGCGTCGCATTGTTGAAGCGGTATCCGGCGCTGTTCAACCCATCCCCGAGGTCGTTGTTATTCGGCGCGGGATAGAGCGCGAAGATCTTTGCGACCGCAGGATCCGGGCCAATGCCACGCGGGTCTGCCTTACCGAAGTTGTACTGCTGAATTGCGCCGCTTGCATCCTTGTATTGGAAGATGCCGGCCTTTGCAAGCGCAGTTGGTATCGTTCGGTTTCGGACCGTTTCCTGACGCGTGCGCGTCCCTTGAAAATTTCCAAAGATAAACGTCTTGTTGTGAATGATCGGTCCCCCGAAGGAGCCGCCATAAATATTGCGAATGAACTTCGGCACCGCGCCCCCGCTCTGATTGTTAAAGAAATCGTTCGCATTCAGGTCGGTGTTGCGCAGGTAGTCGTAAGCGCTGCCGTGGTATTGATTCGTTCCGGAGCGAGTGATCAACTGAACCTGGGCGCCTGCGCTGCGGCCAAATTCGGCCTTTCCGCCCTCGGTGACAACGCGGAACTCCTCAACTGAGTCCGAGTTGTTCGATGTCAAAGTGAGACCAAGGCGTGGAACCAGCGAATCGTTCACGTCGATGCCATCGAGCGTCGAATCGTTACTTCCTTGCCGCAGTCCATTGACGTGAGAAAAGCTGGCGTCCTGACCTGCCCTGACGTCGATCTGAACGCCGGGCTGAAAGATCGCCAGCGTGATCGGGCTGCGATTTAGTTGCGGCAGCGTGTCGATGTTGCGCATGGTCACAGCGCTTGAGATATCCGAGTCTGTTGTTTGAACCACTGCGGCATTGGCCTCGACCATAACGCTTTCGGTGGTTTGACCTACTTCGAGCTTCACCACCTGCGACGTGCTGTCGCCAACGTTGAGTTCGATGTCATTGACCACGGCTTTGCGGAAACCCTGCGCTTCCACGCTCAAAGTGTAAATGCCAGGCTGCAGCGTCGGAATCACGAACTCGCCTTGGGCACCCGTAGTGACGTCGTTGCGAGACTGCGTTTGCTTATTGAGAGTGGAGACTTTCGCGCCGGGAATCACGGCGCCCGATTGATCTTGAACAGTACCTTCCAGCCGGGCTGCCCTGGTTTGGGCGAACGCAACGGGAATCGAAAGAGCTAGCGCCAGTAGCGCCGCTCGGTGGTAAAAACCTCTCATATGTGGACCCTTTCCCTTGAAGAACTACCGATGCAGATAAGTGTAACACTCAGAAAAGCCCTGAGTGTAGGGCGGACCCCATGGTCCGCAGGCGACCCCCAGGTCGCGCATTCGCGCCAGACAAAGGGAGCTCTGCAGCGTTTAGAGCCAACCCTGCCCGCACGGGATTCTCCTCAATGTAGCTCCGAGTTGTTCGAAACTCTTGTTCATTGCGGATCAGATGGTCGTAGCTCTCTTCCTGCCAAAACCGACTACCCGTCAGGCCCAAAATCACATTCGCTCGCTTGGCCGTGATGCCTTTCAGCGACTTCATCAGCCTGGGTATCGGAACAGCGGGAGTAATCAGTAGATGAACGTGATTCGGCATCACGACGTAAGCGTGCCAGGCATAGTGCCCAAGCGTCACGGCATTGTAATGGATTGCTCCAATAACAATCTCAGCGATTTCTGGTTGCCGAAGGTAAAATGGACCGGTATCGGCTTGATCCAATAAGCGGTCCATTGCTGCGAACGCCGCTCCGGAGGTGAGGGAAGCAGGCGGGAAGACTCGATTCGGCGGCAGGCTACCGTGCAGACGCCAGGTTATAAATACGGGTTGATCGGTCTCGTAGACGTGAGGTAACCGTCGACGGTAATGGGTCACCCCCTGGTAGTGCGCAGACGACCGAAAACTCTCACTTGCGAGAGCCGACCAGGGGGTCGGCAGCGGACCAGGGGGTCCGCCCTCCGGGGTTAGGGCACCCTAAATAGACGTTGCGGCTTTACGCCTTGTACATGTACTTAATATTGGGCTTGAAGATGAGCAAGTTCGGCGCGCCTTCCCGGTTTACTTTCAGGCACGTCTTGTCGTACCACTCAATGATGCCTTCCAGAGTCTCGCCATCCTTGAGCACGATCACCATGGGGGTTTTCGACTGCATCTGCTTCATGTAGTAGAAATTTTCGGCGTTCGTCTGATCGGGAGGTGTGGCTTTCTTGGGATTGATGTTAGTCCGGCGCGGGGTCATTGAGTCCTTCATTTCAGTCAAGGACGGCCTTATCAGTTTACGGTTTCCAGAATCCACGGCGAGACTCCAATTTCGAGATGTTCCAAGCGGGCCCGAAACGTGAGAATCTGGCGGGGCCGTCAGAAGGGCAATCGGTTCAGCTAGTAGATATTGAACCACACCTCCGCAGCTCGACGGCGAGTGCGTCCAAAGCAATGGACTTCTGAATGTTCCGGCGCACCAGCTCCAGGAGCTCGTCCACCTTGGAGACCGCCGTTCGAATCCACCGGAAGCTCACCGTCTGGGCCAGCGGTTCCAGCTCTTTGCGGATGTCGGCGTTGCGAATGGCCGCGATCCCATTTGAAAGCAGCAGTACGTCCTCAAGCAACACATAGAGCACTCCCAGCAGAGCATCCAGCTTTTCCGACTTCTTCGCCGAGATGGCTTCCGAATGCTTAGCCCATTCGGCAAACGGAGCGCGTCCGCAACCCACCTGCAGCAGTTTCAACATGGCGGCCCGCCTGTGATCGTAAGTTTCCAGATCGAGGGAAACAGCCAGCCCCGGGCTGCCCGCCGAGAGCGCCAGCCTCTTCTCCACATCCTGGAGACCGCGCGTTTTCAGAAAAGACGCCATATCGTCCGGTGAGAGGGGGGCTAGCTGCAATGTAATCGCGCGCGATCGAATTGTGGGCAGCAGGTCGTACGGGTTCTGGGCGGTCATCACGATGACAAGGTGATCGGGCGGCTCTTCCAGCGTCTTGAGCAGCGAGTTTGCCGCCTGTTCATTTGCCCGATCGATGTGGTCCACCAGAAAAACCCGGCGCGCGCCATGCAGCGGCTTGAACTGCGCCCGCTCCTTTAGGAGGCGCATCTGCTGAATGGTGATCTGCCTTAGGGGGCCGTCCGGCGGAAACGTGACGAAGTCCGGATGGGAAGAGAAGAGCAGCGGATCGTCGTTCCGTTTATCGGCGGGCCACTTTTCCCGATCCGCGCAGATCGACTGGTTTGAGGCTAGGCTGAGATCGTCCTGCTCCACTTTGGCGGGGCTTCCGAGCAAGTCAGAGGCGAAACGACGCGCTAGAGTAGCCTTGCCCGTGCCCTCCGGTCCGGCGAGGAGAATGGTTTGCGGGATGCGGCCTGAACGCACCAACTGCTCCAGCGTTTCAGCCGCATCGCGATTCCCGAAAAAGTCTAAAAACATCTTGGCTGGTGGGGCAGGCAATAATGACTGCGCGTTAGCGCTGCACGCGTCCGGAGCCGCCGCCCTGAATTAATTGCTCCACTTCCTCCCGCGTAAACCGGTTAAAATCGCCCGGGATGGAGTGCTTGAGACAGGACGCCGCCACCGCATATTCGAGTGCTTCGCGGTCACCTGCTAGATTTAACAAGCCGAAGATCAGACCGGCTGCGAAACTGTCGCCCCCACCCACGCGGTCAACGATGTTAGTAATCTCGTAATGTCGACTAACGAGAAACTCCTTGCGATTATGCATGCAAGCCGACCAGCCGTTATGCGATGCGCTCCTCGATTCGCGCAGCGTGATCGCAATTTTTTTCAGATTGGGATACGCTTCCAGCACCCGCTCAGTGAGCGAGCGGTACTGCTCCGTCTCCAGTTTGCCCGAATGCACATCCACGTCTGAGGTGATCCCAAGCGCCGCCTGGCAATCCTCTTCGTTCGCGATGCCGATGTCAGCCAGGCGAAACAGTTCGCCCAGCACTTCCTTAGGAGTCTTCCCATATTTCCACAGGTTCTTGCGGTAATTAAGATCGCAAGAGACAGTGAGCCCGGCAGCACGGGCGGCTTGGACGGACTCCAGCGAAAGGTCGGCCGCACTCTGGCTGAGGGCGGGCGTGATCCCGGTGATGTGGAACCAGTTCGCGCCATCGAGCGCCTTCTTCCAATCGAGATCGCCTGGTTTTGCAAGCGAAATGGAGCTGCCATCGCGATCGTAAACGACCTTGGACGGACGCTGGTTCGCGCCCGGCTCAACGAAATAGATTCCAAGCCGGCCTTTCTGGCGCACGATGAACGAGGGGTCCACGCCAAACCGGCGCAGTTCCCCAATGAAAGCATCGACGATGGGATTATTCGGGGGAAGCGCTGTAATATATCGTGCCGGATTTCCGAACTGGGCCAGCGCTACGGCGACGTTTGCCTCGCCTCCGCCCCAAGTGGCCAGGAATTGCGGGGATTGCAAAAAGCGCTCAAAGCCGGGCGGAGCCAGACGGAGCATAATCTCACCAAAAGAAGCGACGATGGCCATGCAGATTCAGGATACCGAATGTCTCGCGCGCTGTAACAATCTGGCATCGAATACCACTACACATTGTGCATTCAATCAGGATCGACGCCTAGTTCCATCCACAGAACCTTCCACTTAGCTACTGCCCGAAGCCTACCCCATATCCTCCAACCCAACCGCTCCATGAACTGGCGTTGATCCTAACGTTCGCACCTTATTGAGACACAACCCGCTTCAGTGTGCCCTCCATCACGCTCGGATCGAATCCGAACGGACCAGGTTTGCTTTTGAATGCCACCAGGCCGGCGCGATCGATCACGTAAAGCCGATCCGGCCATCCCGTGTAATTGGCTTCCGTTGTATTTTGGAAATTGTCGAGCAAAGCCGGGATGTCGATATGCAAATTGCGCACGCAGCTTTCCGCCACGCTTGTTCGCTCGTCAAGGCTCTTGGGCGACGTGAAAACCACGTTCTGGCGGACGTTAGACGCCATCTGCCACACATCGCTGGCATGCGCTTCCTGAATATAGACGATGTAGAATGCCGCTCTAGCTTTGTACTGCGCGTACAGCTTGTTGAGCGCGGGAACCTCCCGGCGAAATGGCGGTCAAGTATAGCTCCCGAAAATCAGAACCACTGGCTTCGAGCCTCGAAAGGATGCGAGGCTAACCTCGGACTTCTTGTCCAGGGTGACAAGCCGAAAATCCGGTGCCGTGTCGCCAACTGCGACCGATCCCGCTCGCGCCCGGAACCACAACGTCTCGAACGGCAGGACCATAAACAAAGGTCCTGGCATTTTCGCGATCACTGCGGCAAAGCGCTCCGGAGGTTGGCGCATCATGTAGAAGATTGCGCCCAGGAAAACAACGTACGCAACCAGCAGCGAGACTACAACTCTCTTGAATAGATGCACTGGTGTACAGTCTACTGCATGCCGGTGCTAGGATGAAGGTATGCGTGAGCTTGTAAAGCTGTGCTTCTTCAGCCCGCTCGCCTACGCCGGGCTTTGGGCGATGTTCAACCGAAGTCAGGCCGCCGGGCTCCTAAACAAGCTTTCGGCTCGATTGCGGAGCGAGTTCCCGAATAACTTTCTGGTGCTCCAGTGGGTGAACCCGCTGAACAAACCGGACGTGGAAGAAGCGTCGCAAGCCTTGCAATACGGCGTGCAACTCGCAGGCCTGCTGCTAGCGTTATTCGCCTTCGTGCGCCTTTTCAACTGAAATCAAATCCGAGCTGTGTTGTTTTGCGAGGGATCTGAGGTATCGCTCTTTGCGAGTCGTACGGCTCGCCCCAATGCCCGAGCATCCAGCTTCGATCCCAAGTGAGCCGATGCATTGCATCCTGATCGTCGCGCGCGGTTGCTTGGTCGATCAGGTTGCTCAGAATTTCCTCGGCCTCCGCGAGCCGATCATAATGCTTCAGTAAAGCGACCGTCGCCGTGCTGAGATTCTCGCAACCTTGCAAGTGCGCCTGAGCGTCGCGCAAATGCTGAAGGCACTTCTCGGGATGCTGCACCCACTTCCCAAACAATTGTGCTGTAGCGTCGACCGTTAGCAACTCGCGGGTTGGACTTGCGGTTGTCATGAGCGCCGACGATCTGCCTCCGAACCGAACCAAGTCGAAGTTGTCTGGGCTTAGGTGCTCAAAGACGAAAAGGCAGCGGCGGCCCTTGCAGAATTCAAACAAGGCGCGCCGGTTCTGCCCCAAACCGCCCGACAAGCGCAACCCGAGCGCGTGTGAGACGTCGCCAAGAATCCCCGCTTGGCTGCGTCCGGCGCAATCGATCCAGAAGGACCCTTCAAAATCGTCTTGGCAAGCCGTCGCGAAACCGAGCGCAAGGTCGCGATCCACACCCTCCGCCAGTCCTGGACGATCAGCGAGCGCGATTCGCAACTCTTCTATCGAGTGAGCCTGAACATCTGGAACGGGTTGAGGTAAATCGACCGCGTGTTGACGGACAAGATGGCGTTTGACCTCACGCTTGCCGTCCAGCACGCTCTTCGAAGCATCGCAGAAAGCCTGTCGCTTCAGCAGTTCGGGAACACGGCACTGCCGAGCCATTACGAAAACAATTTGAGAATCAAACTCGCGCGGCTGTTGCAGAAAAGCCGGCTCCCACCGTGCGCGATCCCAGCGCTTTGGAATCGAGTCGGGCGAAAATAACACGACCGCAATGTCGGCAGAAAGGCCGCGCGCTACTGCGTCCACCAGATCGGAATCCGCGCTGATTAAGCCCTCGTCGTAGAAAGCCGTGATCGGCAGATTCGCTTCCAGGAAGTCGCCGATTTCGTGCGCCAGCGCCGAATCCTCGACCGCATAACAGAACACGACCGATTGCCCTGCCGGGCCGCTCATCGCCGTCTGGATTTGATCACTATCGGCGTTCCTTGAAAACCGAATCGCTTGCGCAATTGGTTCACCAGGAATCGCTCGGATGAAAAATGCAGCTTCTCGCCCTTGTCGGTGAACACCGTGAAGGCAGGCGGTCGAATCGAACCCTGCGTGATGTAGAACAGCTTAACATCGCCCTCGAACCGCACCATTTCCATGAAGCGGTTCAGTTCTCCGGTGGTCACGCGCTTCGACGCGGCCTCGTAGCATTGCTGAATCAGCGCGAACAGCCTCTGCACGCCGTAACCGGTCTTCGCGGAAAGATAGGCCACCGGAGCATAATCGAGAAACTTCAATTCGTCGCTGATGGTTTGCGTGAAATCCTTCTGACTCTTATCCGCGGCGGTATCCCACTTGTTCACGCACAGGATCAGCGCCCGTCCTTCTTCGTGGGCGTAACCGGCAATCGTCGCATCTGAGCTCAACACTCCTTCCGTGGCGTCCAGCAGGACCACCACGACGTGCGCCATGCGGATGTTTCGACGGGCCATCACCACGCTCATTTTCTCGGCCATGAGCTTGGTCTTGCCTTTGCGGCGAATGCCCGCTGTATCTACGAAGACGAGCGTGGCCCCTTCCGTCTCGACGGTTTCATCGACGGAGTCGCGCGTGGTTCCCGCAACCGGCGAAACAATGGCTCGCTCAGAACCCACCAGCGCGTTCAGCAGGGTCGACTTGCCCACGTTGGGCCGTCCAATAATCGCAACTCGAATGGTGGGCTTCTCGCTTGGCGGCTTTTCTTCCCCCTGGGTCGGGAAAGTCCCCGTCACGTGATCGAGCAGGTCGTCAAAACCCATGCGATGCTCGGCCGAAACGGAAAATACGTCCGAGAAGCCCAGTCCGTAGAACTCGTTCGTGAGGGTCTCCGTCGCCAGCGTGTCGATCTTGTTGACGGCGAGCGAGACCGGTTTGCCGAGTTGCTTCAACAGGCGGGCAAGGTCGCGATCGATGCCCGTGATTTCGGTGCGTCCGTCGATGACGAAGATGATGTGAGCGGCCTCTTCGAGCGCCACACGGGCCTGCTTGAAAATTTCGGTTGGGATCATCTCCTCGTCATTGGGAATAATTCCGCCGGTATCGATCAGCGCGAACGGACGATCGAAGTAGGTCCCTTCACCATAGATGCGGTCGCGCGTGATGCCCGGCTCGTCTCCGACGATAGACTTGCGTTGACCAATAATCGCGTTAAATAAGGTGGATTTGCCCACATTGGGCCTGCCGACGATAACTACGGCTGGCAGGCTCCGCTCTTGCGTCATGAAAGTCAATGATAGCGTAGGCCGGTTTGCAACCTGGGCGATGGCGCTGCAATTGTGGGGTGGGCAATCTTGCCCGCAGCCGACGCCCTCGTCGGCTTGCCGCAGGAGCCGGGCGAGGGCGCCCGGAGCGGCTCAGGGGAGCCGCCCCACACAATGTGCCCAAACTAAGTGGCATTGGGCGATCTTGCCCCTTCGGATTACGCCAGCAGCTTATGAATCACCTCGCCGTGAACATCCGTCAAGCGGAAGTCGCGGCCTTGCGACCGATACGTCAAACGCGTATGGTCGATGCCCATCTGATGCAGCATCGTGGCATGCAAGTCGTACACCGACACCGGATCAAGCGCGACGTTGTATCCCAGCTCGTCCGTGGCGCCCACCGTAGTGCCAGGCTTAAACCCGCCGCCTGCCATCCACATGGTGAAGGCGCGCGGATGATGATCTCGCCCCAGGAATTTCGATCCGCTGCGCGCTTCGTTCATCGGAGTGCGGCCGAATTCCCCGCCCCAAACCACGATGGTATCGTCCAGCAATCCCCGCTGCTTCAGATCCTTCACAAGAGCCGCTGCTGCGCGATCCGTGTCATGGCACAACATGGAAAGCTTGTTCACGATGTCCTCGGTGCCAGCGTTGCCGTGCGTGTCCCATCCGCGATGGAACAACTGCACGAATCGCACCCCACGCTCCACCAGCCGCCGGGCCAGCAGACAGTTATTGGCAAATGAAGATTTCCCCGGCTCGGTCCCATACATCTCGTGAATGTGCGCCGGTTCCTTAGACAAATCGGCCAGCTCCGGGACGCTCGTCTGCATGCGGTATGCAAGCTCGTAGGATGCGATGCGGGTAGCGATTTCAGGGTCGCCCATCTCGCTCAGGTGCGTCCGGTTCAAATCACCCATCAAATCGAGCGAACGTCGGCGCGTCTCCGCAGCGACGCCCTCCGGGTTCGAAAGGAACAGCACCGGATCCCCCTGCCGTCGAAACTCCACGCCTTGATGGGTAGTCGGGAGAAAGCCGCTGGACCAGCACGATTTCCCTCCATCGGGCTGGTTCTTGCCGGATAGCAGCACCACGAATGCAGGCAGATCCTTATTCTCCGAGCCGATCCCGTAACTGAGCCACGACCCCATGCTCGGCCTTCCGGGAATCTGATGGCCCGTGTTCATAAAAATCTGCGCCGGAGCGTGGTTGAACTGCGTGGTGCTGACGGACTTGAGAAAAGTAACGTCGTCTACGATGGTCGAAAGATGCGGGAGCAGATTGGACAACTCCGCGCCCGATTGACCGAATTTTCGAAAGTGGTGCGGAGTGCCCAGCAGCTTCGGCGTTCCCTTGATAAACGCGAAGCGCTCCCCTTTGACAATGTCGTCCGAGATCGCCTGGCCATCGAACTCGTTCAGCTTCGGCTTGAAATCAAAGAGATCAAGCTGCGACGGCCCGCCAGCTTGGAACAAGAAAATTACGCTCTTCGCCTTGGCTGGATGGTGCAGCCCATCAGCCCCGAACACGTTCTGATTCAGAACCGAAGCAAGCGCCGCCGCACCGAGGCCGAATGCTCCGCTTTGTTGAAAGAAGTGCCTGCGCGTGAGTCGTTTCAAGTTGTCGTTCGCCATGGGACTATTCCTTTGTAATTGTCTCGTCGAGGTTCAGCAGAGCATTCGCCAGCATGGTCCAAGCGGCCATATTCGCATCGATGCCGACGCGCTTGGCTTCGGTTGGATGGGCCTCGAAATAGCCGCGCTCTTTTTCCAGGCCGCTCAAAAGTCGATCGATCTCGCTCGCCTTCGGCACGCGTCCAGTCGTTAGCCGAAATGCGTCGATCGCCCTCGCCCTTTGGTCCGGTCCCGCCTCAGCTACGACACGTCGCGCCAGCGCCTGGGCCGCCTCGAAGAAAGCCGGATCATTTAGGGTGGTGAGGGCCTGCAGCGGAGTATCGGTTCGAATGCGGCGGACGGTGCAGGATTCCCGGCTGGTGCCGTCGAAAGTCAGCATGCTCGGGTACGGCGAAGTGCGGCGAATAAAAGTATAAAGCGCCCGGCGATACTTATCCTCGCCTTGGCTCGGGGTCCACTTGTCGTCGCTGTATGGCATGTCCCAAACACCCTCGGGCTGCGGGGGGAACACGCTGGGTCCAAACATCTTGAGGCTCAACAGACCGCTCGATGCCAGGGCGACATCGCGAATCATTTCCCCTTCCATGCGGAACCTTGGGCCGTGCGCGAGCAGCCGATTGTACGGATCCTTGTCGAGAAGTTCAGGCGTCGTTTGGGAAGCTTGGCGGTAGGTGGCCGAAGTCGCGATCAGCCGATGAATGGCTTTCATGCTCCAGCCTTTGTCCATAAATTCCACGGCCAGCCAGTCAAGGAGTTCGGGATGGCTCGGGCGCTCGCCTTGCGTTCCGAAGTCTTCGCTGGTGTCGACCAGGCCGTGTCCGAAGTATTGCTCCCAGATGCGGTTCACGGCCACGCGAGCGCTTAGCGGATTGTCTTTGTTCACCATCCAGCGAGCTAAGCCAAGGCGATTCGGCAGCTCGCTTTCAGGGAGCGGATTGAACACGGCGGGCACAGCCGCAAACACCGTCTCGCCTTTGCTGAGGAACTGCCCGCGAATGCGAAGTTCGGTGGAGGGGCGCTCGAACGAGGTCCGCTCGCGCAGGATTAGCGTGCTGGCGATCCCCAATTCTTCCACCTCTTTGCGGAGGTCTTTCAGATGGTCTCGATCGGCTTTGAGCGATGTCGCTCGGCCCCTATAGTAGTCCGCCAGTTGCTTCGATTCGGCGGCTGTTCGCTGCGGCTTTTCAAGCAGGGGCCGCAGTTTCGCGCTGATGGCTGCCACCGCGGCAGGATCCGAGTCGGTTGTAAAGGACAGGCGAAAGCGCCCAAGTGACTGTCCGCCAAATTCAGATTCCTGCCGGATTTCGATCCGCACTGAGCGATCATCCAAGACGTCGAACGGCTCCCGCGATAGAAAGACAAGCTGTCGAGGCAACCGCGCATCATCACGCGAAGCATCCACGCCCCAGAGTTGATCGGCGGGCTTTGCAAATCGCACCGGCCCGTCGTCGGAAACTGCATCGCGAATCCGCATCCCTTCCACCTGAAAGCTCTTGATGAAGAAGTTCCCGTAAACGTCGCGGCCTGGACCGCCTCGGGGCAAACTCGCATCCGGCAGCGCCTCTAAGCGAAAGCCCGTGATTCCTGGCACGGTCAGCTTCGCTTCAATTACGTAAGTCTCGGCGTTGGCGTTGGGTCCGCTGGCCAGTATGGAACCATCCTTGTTTACCGTGAGAACCGCGCCATTCTTGGCCGAAGCCGACACTGGGATCAAAGTCTTCCAGGAAGCCCTGGCAGCCTGAATGGAGCGCTCCCATTGCACTTGCTCGCGGGAGAGGTCAGCGGTTTTGATCCCCTGCTCAATGCGCTTAATCTCAGCTTGCAGTTTGCTCCGCTCAAGCTCCTGTTCGGAAGTTGGCAAATCTAATTGCGGTTCAAGATATTTCTGCGATGTATCCCCGTAATCTTCCACCAGCTTCTCGCCGTTATTGAAGAACGCCATCATCTGGTAGAACTCTTTCTGAGAGAACGGATCGAACTTGTGGTTGTGGCACTGCGCGCAGCCGATCGTGCTGCCCAGCCAGACCGTAGAAGTAGTTCCCACGCGGTCAACCAGGTTCTCCCAAAATGCCTCGTCTTTGTCGACCCCGCCCTCCTCATTGAACATCGTGTTGCGATTGAAGCCGGTGGCGATCAATTGATCGTTGGTTGGATTGGGAAGCATGTCGCCCGCAATCTGCTCTATCGTGAACTGGTCGAAGGGCATATCTTTATTGAGAGCGCCAATCACCCAGTCGCGGTATTTCCAGATGGAGCGGCGGCGGTCTTTCTCAAGCCCGTTCGTATCGGCGTAGCGAGCGAGATCGAGCCAAGGGCGAGCCCAGCGTTCCCCGAAGTGGGGCGACGCGAGCAGGCGATCCACCACGCGTTCGTAAGCATCCGGGCGTGCGTCGGCTATAAAACCATCGATCTCTTTCAGGGTGGGAGGAAGGCCGATGAGGTCGATGCTGGCGCGCCGGATCAGAGTTTCTTTCGAAGCTTCGACCGACGGATGCAGGCCCTCTTTCTCGAGATGCACCAGGATAAATCGATCGAGGGGATTGCGTGCCCAGGTTCCATTGTGGACGGATGGCAGCGCTGGCCGCGTCGGCTTCACGTAGGCCCAGTGCTTCTTTGCCGACATATCGGCGGGCCAAGGAGCGCCCTCGTCCACCCACTTCCGCAGAGTCGCGATCTGGTCATCGCTTAGCGGCTTGTTGCCGAGCGGCATGCGTTTTTCGCTTCCGGCTCCAATGATTCGTTGGATCAGCTTGCTGCCATCGCTCTTGCCCGGCGTGATCGCTCTCAGCGCCTCGGCGCGGGAATCGAGGCGCAGTCCGGCACTCGCAAGAGTTGCGGAGTGGCAGCCGAAACAGGACTTGGCCAGGATTGGACGAACCTCAGTCTCGAAGTCCACTGCGAACGAAACCAGCGGGAGCCAGAGCGCTAGCCCAACCACCGCAACTAATCTGCGCATACTATTTGATCTTACAAGCGATGCTCAGCGACGCTGCGCGGCACTGGCGGCGGCGAACGGTCGAGCCTGGTTGGGCGAAATTGGGTTCGTTTTGAAATTTTGCGATTTGCTTGCCTTGCGGCGGAATTCGGCGGTGTTGAGCAGGGGCGACACGTCGGCGTAATCCGAAGATTGCTCTGTGCAACGGGTGAGGACGCGTTCGGTCTGGATGCGCGAGAGTTCCTTTAGGCATTTGAAATAGGAGCGTTCGATGCGGGTCCGGTGGCGCGCGATGCGCTCGAGTTTGGTTTGGAGCGCTTCGTCATCGAGCGCGGCAAGCGGGTCGATGCCGTGATTCAGCGCGGTTTCGAGGCGGCGGATGCGGCGAAGATTCCATGTGTCGGCGATCATCTGATCGAAGATGACTTGCTCGACGCTGCCGTTGGGCTTGATCTGGGTCAGGTGAAGAGAGAGCAATTCGTCGAACTCGGTCTGTTCTTCGGGAGAGGCGATGATGACGTCTTTGGCGCAGAGGCCGTGAGTGCGCGAGTTAGCTGCGGCGCGGGCTTTGCCTTCTGGCGTTTTGGGTCCAGTGCTGTGCTGGGCGTTGGCTTCATTGGGGGTTTGACGCGGGCCGGATGCAAATTGCATGATGTCTCCTTAGGGGCTGTCCCCTGATTTGACGGTAGCAGGGGAACTGGGGAAATCCAGGGGTGGATTTTGCAAGTTGTCGGAAAGGAGGGAGATAGAAGTTGAGATAGTTGCGACCGAAAATGGCGAACGTACTCTTTATGCAAGTGCCGGCTGAAAGCCGGCTGCAGGCAGGATTGCCTGCCCCACGCCGTGTTTCCGTTGGCGCAACCTCAATTGTAGACACCTCCTTTGCTGCTCTCAATGGAGGGGTCTTCGTTCGTTTTTCATCCGAGTTAAATCCCTTGTTGTGGGAGCTTACGCTGTGTCCAAACGCGCAGCACGTGCCACGAACGATATGGATATTCTGATCAAGCCTGATGGAGGCCAAAATCGCTTCCGGCAGGCCGCAGTCCTTGCCGGTAACGGCAATCTGTTTGTACGTTTGACGTCACTCATATATAGTCGTCTATAAGAGCGGATGATCAGGAGTTACCGGGACAGCGATACCGAGCGGTTTGCGGCATTGGGCGATTTGGCCGCGTTGAATTCCAACCGGCTGGAACCTTTGCAGCGCGACCGGAAGAGTCAACATTCCATCCGGATCAATGACCAATGGCGCATCTGTTGCGAGTGGCCGAAGAACGAAGGGAGAATACCATGGCTCGCACACCCATTCACCCCGGCGAAATCCTCGCCGATGAATTGGAGGAGATTGGTCTTTCGGCCTAGAAGCTGGCTGATGTTATCGAAGTACCGTCGAACCGCCTTTATCAACTTTTAGCAGGGAAACGGAACGTTACAGCGGACACGGCTTTGCGCTTCGCCCAGTACTTTGGCATGTCGGCGGATTTCTGGATGAACCTTCAGAGCGCCTACGAGCTCGACTTGGCGCGACAGCAAGTTGGCAAGGCCATCCAGCGTATCCCGAAGCGTAGCGAAACACGCTGAGTCGCTCCATTGATGGGACGCCTGCTCTCGAAGGAAGATGACCGGGCGTGTCTCTTAGATATGTGGCTGGCTGGCACGGTTGTGAACTGTTTTCCCGCTGTTAAGATCTGAAATTGATCGACTCTAGACGGACAGGGTTGGCGGATGGCATCCTTACGTGGATGGGAGGACCGCTTTGATTCATTTGACTCTCGCGACCCTGGGTTGGCTGTTGTGCGCCGAACCACCCGTGCCAGACCCGTCGGCATTGATGAAGGAAGTCCAGGCACATCAGCAACAGATGGGTAAGATCCGGGAGAACTACACCTTTCACCGGATACGGCGAGTGGAAGAGCTGGACGGAAAGGGCACACTCAAGAAAATTACCCTTCGAGAACACGAAGTGTTTTTCGTCAATGGACACCAAATCAGGCGGCTCGTTAAGAGGGACGGCGATGCGCTCGGCGAGGCAGAGGACACAAAGGAGCAGGAGCGGGTTCGGAGACTCACGATGGAGTTCTCGAAAAAGGCTCCATCGTTTGGAAAGGGCGGGGGTGTCGATTTAATCAGTACGATACTTGCAGTATCGGAGGTTTTGAATCCGCGGCGGACCGAACTAAATCAACGTTCGACGATAGTCTTCGATTTCAAGGGCAACCCCAAGGCGGAAGCCCACGGGCTGGAAGCGAATGCCGCTAAAAAGCTTGCGGGGACGGTGTGGATCGACGAAGTTGATAGGCAAGTGGCGCGGTTTGAGATCGAGTTCTATGAAGACTTCCGCATCGCCGGAGGGCTGCTGGCCAGCATCCAGAAGGGTACGATCATCAAGATTGACCAGTCGCCAATTGGCGAGGGACTGTGGATGCAGACGGCCAACGAGCAGCACATGAACATGCGCGTTATTACAAAGAGACTGCATGAGAACAGCAGGATTGAAAGCTTCGACTTCAAGCGTTTCAATGTCGACGCAATGCCCCAACAGCGGTTAAACTGAAGTCGACGTGAACACAATCGGCTTTCTAGAAACCCTGTTGCAGGACCTGCGCTACGGAGTCCGCCTGCTCCGTCTGAATCCCGGCTTCTTCGCCGTCGCGACCCTCTCCCTCGCTCTCGGCGTAGGCGCGAACACAGCAATTTTCCAACTCCTCGATGCAGTGCGCTTGCGCAATCTGCCCGTGCGAGCCGCCCAAGAGCTAGCCCAGGTGCGAATCGCTGAAAACGAGCATTGCTGCAACGGCAATTTCAGCGCCCGCAATTCCAACTTCACATATGCGCAGTGGGACCAGATTCGCCAGCGACAGCAAGCGTTCTCGGGGATCTTCGCCTTTGGAGATTACCGCTTCACCCTGACCTCGGGAGGCGAAGTCCGCTTCGCGCAAGGCTACTGGGTCAGCGGCGATTTCTTCAATACGCTCGGAGTCGCTCCGTTGATGGGACGCCTGCTCTCGAAAGAAGATGACCGCCCCGGTTGCGGATCGCCCGGCGTGGTGCTCAGTTACGCGTTTTGGCATCGAGAGTTCGGCGGCGATGCAAGCGCCATCGGGAGAAAGCTCGCCTTGGACGGGCACGCGTTTGAAGTGCTCGGTGTCACGCCAGCCAGTTTCTTCGGAGTTGAAGTGGGCCGGGGTTTTGATGTAATGGCACCAGTTTGCTCCGAACCCTGGGCTGCGGGCGAGAACAGCCACATTGCGAAACGCAACCACTGGTGGCTCTCCATCATGGGACGCCTGAAGCCTGGCTGGACCGCCACCCGCGCCGCCGCGCAGCTCGCCGCAGTCTCCCCAACTATCTTCGAAAACACCGTCCCGCCGAATTACACGACGGAAAACGCGAAATATTATATCGGGTACAAGCTGACGGCGCTGCCCAGCGGATCCGGAGTTTCAGACTTGCGCCGACGCTATCAGGATCCGCTGCTGATGCTGCTGGCCATCGCCGGACTCGTCCTCCTCATCGCTTGCGCCAACCTCGCGAATCTGATGCTAGCCCGCGCCAGTGTGCGCGAGCGCGAGATCGCCGTCCGCCTCGCCCTTGGAGCCTCGCGCGGAAGGTTGATCCGGCAACTGCTCGCTGAGAGTCTGCTGTTGGCGTGTTCGGGCGCAGTTGTTGGCGCGGTCCTGGCCCAATTCATCTCTACCTATTTGGTCTCCTTCCTCACCACCAGCGACAACCCGGTCTTTGTGGATTTAAGCACCGATTGGAGGCTGCTAGGATTCACCGCGGGACTGGCCATTCTGACATGCGTTCTCTTCGGACTGGTGCCCGCCCTCCGTGCGACCAGAACCGAACCCGGAGCCGTCATGAAGGCCTCCTCGCGATCTATGACAGCGGGTCGTGAGCGCTTCGGATTGCGACGCGCTCTCGTTGTATCTCAGGTCGCACTTTCGCTCGTGTTGCTGGTGGGATCTCTTCTTTTTGTCCGCAGTCTCCTGAACCTGCTCACTCTCGATCCTGGTTTTCGTGCCGAAGGGTTGCTCATCACCTCGATCGATATAGCTCGCCTCGACTATTCTGCTGCGCGCAGGGCCACGCTTTACCGTCAACTACTGGACCAGATCCGATCCATTCCAGGGATCGAGTCCGCGGCTCAAGCTGGAATCATCCCGATCAGCGGGAATCGCTGGAACGACCGGATCCAGTTTCCGGGAGAGAAGGCTGCAGGCGTGATGGTGCCCAATTTCAGTGCGGTGAGCACAGAATATTTCCGCACCCTGGGCAGCCCCTTGCTGGTAGGGCGCGACTTCAACGATCATGACACTCCCTCCTCGCCAAGGGTAGCCATCGTGAACCAGGCATTTACCCGCAAATTCCTCAAGGGCGCGAGCCCGATGGGTAAAGTGATTCAGACTGTCACCGGGCCGGGCGAACCAGAGCAGATCTACCAAGTGGTGGGGCTCACCAAAGATGCCAAGTATCAAAGCCTGAGAGACGAATTTAGTCCGACGGTTTTCACTGCGTCCAGCCAGAAGGAAACCGACACGGGGACCTCGTTTATCGTGCGCTCTCGCGAAAACTTAGCGCCCCTCTTGTCATCCCTCAAGCAGACCATTCTCGGGATCAATCCCGGAATATCCATCCAGTTCCAAACATTTCCCAGCCAGGTTCGAGACTCGCTTTTGCGCGAGCGATTGATGGCCATGCTCTCCGGCTTTTTCGGATTGCTGGCCGCAACCCTGGCCACCATCGGACTATATGGAGTGATCTCGTACATGGTGGCTCAGCGCCGAAAAGAGATTGGCATCCGCATCGCTTTGGGCGCGGATCGCCGGAGCGTGCTCGCCATGATCCTCGGCGAAGCTGGCCGGTTGGTAGCCATCGGTCTGGTGATCGGACTCGTGCTCGCCGTCGCGGCGGCCAGGGCTGCGTCTTCCATGCTCTACGGACTGCAGCCGCACGATCCCGTCACCATTGCGCTCGCGGTGATTCTCCTGGCTGCGGTCGCACTCCCGGCGAGTTTGCTCCCGGCCAGTCGCGCCGCTCGCATGGAGCCGACGGCGGCTCTCCGCGAGGAGTAGTTACACTGAACACATGCAACTTGGAATGATTGGACTAGGTCGAATGGGCGGCAACATGGTGCGCCGGCTGATGCGAGGCGGACACCAATGCGTGGTCTTCGATCTGAGTCCCGAAAACGTAAAGCATATCGCCGACGAGGGTGCCACAGGCGCTGCCTCCATGGAGGACTTCGTCTCGAAACTGACTCATCCCCGGGCAGCTTGGGTGATGGTGCCCTCCGGCGACGCAACCGAACAAACCGTCCTGAAACTCGCCTCCCTTATGGAGCCTGGCGACACGATTATCGACGGGGGCAACTCATACTACAAGGACGACATTCGCCGGTCCAAGATGCTGGCCGAGCGCGGGATCGTTTATTGCGACGTAGGCACCAGCGGCGGAGTTTGGGGCCTGGAACGCGGTTACTGCATGATGCTCGGGGGGCAAGCCGAAACCGTCCAAAGGCTGGACCCGATCTTTCATACGCTGGCACCCGGAGTCGGGGAGATCTCCCGCACGCCAGGGCGCGACGGTAGAAGCGGTTCGGCAGAGCAGGGCTATCTGTACTGCGGCGCATCCGGGGCTGGACATTTCGTCAAAATGATCCACAACGGCATCGAGTACGGCCTCATGCAGGCGTATGCCGAAGGCTTTGATATCTTGCGCAACGCCAACTCCAAGGAACTGGCCGAGGATCACCGCTTCCAGTTTGACCTCACCGATATCGCCGAAGTATGGCGGCGCGGAAGCGTGGTCGGCTCCTGGCTGCTGGATCTCACGGCGATGGCGCTTACCGAGGATCCGGAGCTTTCGCGCTACACGGGCACGGTCCAAGATTCCGGCGAAGGCCGGTGGACCATTGTCGCGGCGCTGGAAGAAGCAGTGCCGGTGGATGTGTTATCCGCTTCTCTCTATACTCGCTTCCGATCGCGCCAGGACCACACCTTCGCGGAAAAGATGCTCTCTGGAATGAGGAACAAGTTCGGCGGACACGTGGAACGCCCCGCCGGAGGCTAAGTAGCCAACAATGGATCAAATCGAAACCGAAACATCAGCCGCGGATCAGTCCGCGCCAAACCGTCCCGGAGATCCCTGCGTCATGGTGATCTTTGGCGCTTCCGGCGATTTGACAAAGCGCAAGCTGATCCCCGCCCTCTATAATCTCGCCAAAGACCGGCTTCTCTCCCAAGAGTTTGCCCTAGTCGGATTCGCCAAGAATAGTTACACGGAGGAAGAGTTCCGGGACAAGATCACCGAAGAGATGAAGCAGTACGCAACCACCGATTTCGATCCGGAACTCTGGCACTGGTTTGTGCGCAGGATCTACTATCTCTCCGGCGATTTCAGCGACGCGGCTAAGTATCAAGAGTTGAAAACAACGCTCGCCAATCTCGACACCCAGCACGGCACGCGCGGCAATTACTTCTACTACCTCGCGACCTCGCCGGACTTCTTCGCTACTATCATTCAGCAGTTAGGCGCGGCCGAGTTGGTGAAGGAAGAGAATGGTTGGCGTCGGGTGATTATTGAAAAGCCTTTCGGTAGGGACTATGAGTCCGCGCGCAAATTAAACCACGACATTAAGCAAGTCCTGACCGAGCAACAGATTTATCGCATCGATCATTATTTGGGCAAGGAAACCGTTCAGAACATCTTGGTATTTCGTTTCTCGAACGGAATATTCGAGCCTATCTGGAACCGTCGCTACATCGATCATGTGCAAATCACCGTGGCGGAGACAGTCGGAGTGGAACAGCGCGGCGGCTACTACGAAGGAGCCGGAACGCTGCGAGATATGGTGCCGAATCATATCTTCCAGCTCATCTGTCTTACGGCGATGGAACCGCCTGTCTCGTTCGACGCCGACGTCGTTCGCGATGAGCAAGCCAAAATCCTGAAGGCGATTCAGCCTATGACCCCAGAAGAGGTGCTGACCCGGACGGTGCGTGGTCAGTACGGTCCTGGAGTGAGCGGCACGGAAAAGTTGGCCGCATACCGTTCTGAGCCGAATGTCTCCCCCACATCGCGCACGGAGACGTTCGTCGCCATGAAGCTCTATATCGACAACTGGCGCTGGGCCGATGTCCCTTTCTATCTCAGAACGGGCAAGCGACTGCCAAAGCGGATAACCGAAATCGCGATTCAGTTCAAGCGCGCGCCGTTCGTGCTGTTCCGGCAGACGGCGGTGGAGAAGCTGACGCCGAACCGCCTTGTGCTGCACCTGCAACCCGACGAAGGAATCTCGCTGACGTTTGGCGCGAAGGTGCCGGGACCGATCGTGCGGCTGGGTTCAGTGGACATGAGTTTCCACTACGCCGACTACTTCGGAACTACGCCCAGCACCGGCTACGAGCGCCTTCTCTATGACTGCATGCTGGGCGACGCCACGCTGTTCCAGCGGTCTGACATGGTGGAGTCGGCGTGGAACGTCGTGGCTCCGATTCAAGATGTTTGGGAGGCGCTGCCTCCGCGCAAGTTTCCGAACTACGCTGCGGGCACGTGGGGTCCCAAGGAAGCGGACGAGTTGCTGGAAAAAGATAAGCGTCACTGGAGCCGTTGCGAGAAGTAGCGCGGCCCTTCGATTCTAGGCGGCTGCTCAAACGTGCTTGCGAAAACGCGGACCCAACTGAGTAGTGCCGCCATCCACAATGATCGTTTCGCCGGTAGTAGTCACCGCGTCCGCTGCCAGGAACAATACCGTTGACGCAATATCCTCAGCCGTGGCCAACTGCCCAAGCGGGGTCTGCGCCTCGCCTTCATCGAAGGCGGATGACGGCCAGTTTGCGAATCGCGTCCGAACGAAGCCAGGCGCCACGGCATTCACGCGAATCGCGGGTGCCAGGGCGCGCGCCAGCGACTTCGTCATCGTGATCATGGCGCCCTTTGACGCCGCATAAACCATCGAGCTTCCCATTCCCGAGAATCCCGCCACCGACGCAATATTCACCACCGAAGATCCGCTCTGTTTCAGCAGGAAGGGCTTTGCCGCACGGACGCAATAGAAAGCACCGCGCAGATTCGTATTCAGCGTGCGATCCCATATTTCGTCGGTAAGATCGTCCATCTGATCGTGCGGAATCCGAGTGCTCCAGCCGGCATTGTTGACCAGGATGTCGAGTCTGCCGTACTGCTTGTCAACCGCGGCGATCATGGCCTTCACTTCGCCATCATCGGCAACGTTGGCCTGAACCGTAATCGCCTTGCCCCCGCTTGTCTGAATTTCGTGCACAACTTCTTCGGCAGCATCGCGCGAGCGGCTGTAATTCACCGCCACGCTGGCCCCTTCGCGAGCTAGCGACTCGGCAATGGCCCTCCCAATCCCCGTCCCTGCCCCGGTTACCAGGGCCACGCGCTCTCGTAATCTCATGTAGTTTATTTTCGGTTGAAGTTCAGCGTGGCGTCGCCTTTCTGTCCTTTAGTGGAACTCTGCGTGATCTCGAGCACCAGATGCTTGCCATCGTCGGAAAGAGTGCGCACCCACTTGCCCTGCACCGGATCGCCATTGATTGTAGACGCCCAATCCGTAATCATCTTATTTCCCTCGACAGTGGTCTTGGACACGAACATGTATGGCCCGATTTGATTCTTCATCTCTTGGCCGTCCGTCTTCAAATTAAGCGCCGAGGTCATAATGCCCAGGTAGACCAGCGGAGCGATCCCGGTCGGCGGTTCGGCAAACCGGGACTGAACCATGTAATCCGATCCGCTCTGCTTGATGTCCTGCCGCAGTTCCGTCATGGGCTCCGATCCATGGGACGTTTTCTTATCCAACACCCACTTCCCGGCAAATCCTTGGTCCTTGGCAGCCAAAGATACGGCAAGAGCGGCCATTACAACAAACGCATATTTTGACACGCAGTTTCTCCCGCTATGTTGGACGCGCCCATGGCGGAACCATTTCGCGTAATCCAATTTCAGTTGTATTTGCCTGCGGCCCCATTCCGTCGGATGGTCAACAGATCTCTAAACGACCGTATCCCCTGCGAGAGCCGCACCTTGCTTCCTTCCACATTCGCCCAGCGGACGGGAACCTCGATCGCCTTCAGCCCGCATGCCTTTGCGATGAACAGATCCTCGACGTCAAAACTGAACCCGTCCAGAAGTTGGCGCGAGAAGACCGCCGACGCCGCCCCCGCTTCAAACAGCTTAAAGCCGCACTGGGTATCTTCGAAAGGCAAACCCGTCAGAAGTCGCATAATCAGGTTAAATGAACGCCCGGAATACTCGCGAAATATCGACTGATGCACTTCCACCAAAGATCGATCCACGGCGCGCGACCCGATTGCGATGACAGCCTGCTTCGCGCGAGCCCCGCAATACAGCTTGTCGGCTTCCTCGATGGGAGTGGAAAGATCGGCGTCGGTATAGAGGATCCACTCGCCTCGCGCCGAGAGCATGCCGTTGCGGACCGCGTAGCCCTTTCCGCGATTCCCCGGATTGCGGACTAAGCGGACATTCGCATAGTTCTCAACGACCGCGGCCGTTCCGTCGGACGAGCCGTCGTCCACCACAATCGTCTCGCTAAATTGCAAGTGCCGCGCATCGAGCCATTGGATAACCCGGTCCAAAGTGGCTGGCAATCGCTTCTCCTCGTTGTAGGCGGGAATCACGATTGAGAGTGAAGTCAACTTGTCATTATACGATTCGGCTCGCGATAGAATGACGGATGCAATGCAGGTGGATCCCGAATATTTGCGGCAGCACTATGCCTCGCTTTCCGATGAAGCGCTGCTGGAGATTGACCGTGCCGATCTGGTCGAAACGGCGCATGCCCTCTACGACAAAGAGGTTGAGCGGCGCAAACTCCATTCAGCAGGCGCTGATGATGACGAGAACTTTGAAAGCGATCGAAAACCGCACCGCGAACAGAACGCCCCCGTCTGGCTCGAAGAGGGCGCTGAAGTGTACTCCACAGATATTTTTCCCGGGAGCACAGGCGCTGCGGATGCGGACCATGCTCGAGATGCCTTGGAGTCGGCTGGCATTCCCTGCTATTTGGATACTTCGGAGCGGGAGAGACCTGCCGCGCAGAGTCTTCCTGAACACACGCGCCGCTGGCATCTCATCGTGCCAGGCGACCAAAGCTTGCGAGCTGCCAGCGTTTTGGAACGCGACATCTTTAATCAGGACTTGGACGCAGACTGGAGAAATCATCTAGAGATGCTCTCCGATAAGGACCTTCGGGAGGCTCGTCCGCAAGTGGTCTTCTGCGGGCTGTTCGATCGGGTTGAACGCGTGGTCAAGGCCTACAACGATGAGTTCTCCAGACGTGGGCTGAAACCCAAATAGGCTGAACGGATCGCCAATTTCAAAACGAACCCAAATGGGCTCGCATCACGCGCCGAGCTCCGCCTGCACCAGATCCACCAACTGTCCAACAGTAAACGCAGACCCTTCCAGCAGCGCCCGCAACCGGCCGTCCGGCCCAATCAGCGCGGTCGCGGAAGTATGCGTGATCACCCCGTCCTCGGGCCAATAAACAAGCCCGAACGAACCGGCAGCCTCCTGGATCTCCTGGGGCGGACCAGTAAGAAAATGCCACGAAGCCCCCGCGCCCCATCGACGCGCATATTCGGCCAGCACCTCAGGCGTATCGAATTGAGGATCGATAGTGACCGACAGCAGCGTAAGGCGGCTGCCGAATCGCCGCTGAAGCAAAGCAAAATTCGCGGATAGACGCGGACAGACGTCGGGCATCGGACACCGAGTGTAAATAAAATCGATCGCAACCAGTCCGCCGCGGAAACCCGACAATCGCACCGTTTTGCCAGACTGATCGATCAAGCCGAAGTCTGGCACCTCATCGCCCACTCGGACCTGATGCGATTCTTTCGGCAACTGCACATCCTCGAGCGGAATCTTCCGCCGCCGCACACGGCTTATGTACGATTGCTTCCTGCTCACGTTGAGCCGAAAGTCAATGCGAGCGCCGGGCGTCAAGCCTTCCAGCTCTTTGGAGTCGGCAACGCGGAACGGCATCGCCATGCCTTCCATGTAGCCTCGAATGGCTCGGTGAGAAACGAGCAGAGTCTGGCCGCTTGGGTCTACGCGGAGCACGATGCCCTCGGCCCGATAGTGCTTTGTGCAGGAACTCAGCAGGAGAGCCGAGCAGATCGCGGCGGTCCTAACGAAAGTACAGAACATCGGGGCGAATGCCGGTGCTCGTTTCCGCGCAGGGACCGCACTGCATCTGATAATCCGGCCGGGCCGAGCGAACAATTTCGGGAATCTTCTTAGGATGATCCGGCTCATGATACGAAGCCACCGAAATTCTGGGCTTGAACTTAGCCAGCGTCTCGCGCGCACCTTCGAGGGCGCGTATTTCAGCCCCTTCTATATCCATCTTGATGTAATCCACGCGTGGCAGGTTGAGTTCCTTCACCAGCTTGTCGATGGTGGTCACTGGCACCTTTTCCACGTTCACCGCGCCTTCTCGCTGGAGCACGAAGCTGTCAGCCGCGGAGTTCGTCGGGTCCACTCGAAAGGTCAGCACTTCTTCCTTGTCCCACACGCCCTTAGCGTAAATAACCACGCGCCGGCTCGCGATTTCAGCGGGGAAATTGCGGCGAAGACACTCCAGATTTTCCGGGCCAGGCTCTATTCCAATTATCTTCTCGGCACCGGCGTTCAAAGCTTCCCGAATGGTGACGCCGACGTTGGCACCGCAATCGAGCACGATGTCGCCCGACCGCGGACCATTCGCGCCAACCCCGTAGATCTTGCGCTCCTGTTCCGCCAAGTTGTAGGGCAGCACATAGTCGCTGCCTTGCGGAATCCAGAATTGTCCCTTGGGCGTATTCCACAAATGATAGCCTTTGGGATCCTCGTGCAGCTTCGTGCTCGCATTCAGAATGCGGTCCTTGTATTCGACTTGGCGCGCCAGGTTCTGCTCGCTTTTCACGGCTTCGCCGAGCGGGCACTCGGGACTCTTTCCCGCCAATACGAGCGTCAGGTCGCGAAATGGCGCGTAGTAAGCGTACGCCGCAGCTCCCGCAACCGCCAGAACCACAATCAAGAAAAGGGTACGGAGCGGCTTCACTGTAGCGAATCATATCATTTAGACTGGATGTTTGAGCCCGTTCGGAATTGATCCCATCGCATTCCGCGAGGGGCTGCTGCGCTGGTACCACCTGCACAAGCGCGACTTGCCTTGGCGCGGAAGCACCGATCCGTACCGCATTTGGATTTCAGAGATCATGCTGCAGCAGACGCGGGTGGCCGCTGTGCTGCCCTACTACGAGCGCTTTCTGGCCCGCTTCCCGTCGGTGGAGTCCTTAGCAAATGCGCCGGAACAAGAGTTGCTGAATGCGTGGGCGGGTCTCGGTTATTATTCCAGGGCGCGCAATGCGCAAAAAGCCGCGCGCCGAATCGTGGAGCTGGGCGGTTTCCCCGGCGATCGAGTAGGCATTCGCGCACTGCCTGGGATCGGCGAGTATACGTCGGCTGCGGTTGCCAGCATCGCTTTCGGAATACCGGTCGCAGCGGTGGACGGCAATGTGATGCGGGTACTCAGCCGGCTGAGTGCCGAGCCGGGCGATATCGCTTCCTTGGAGGTTCGTGCAAGATTCCGGATTCTTGCCGATAAGCTCATTGATGATCACAGGCCCGGAGACTTCAACCAAGCCATGATGGAACTGGGTGCCACTATCTGTTTGCCGTTGCATCCTCAGTGTTTATTATGTCCGGTTGAGGGCCGATGCGAGGCTCGACGGATTGGCAGACAGTCGGAGTTTCCGATCAAAACGAAGAAGCCTTCGAACAATCACGTGGAGCATCGGTTGCTGCTTATTGAAAGGGGTGGATCGCTGCTTCTCTGGCAGCGTCCGCAGGACAGTCGGCGCATGGCTGGATTTTGGGAATTGCCCCAAGCCGACCAGCTTCCGGGCGCATTCGTGGACCGGGTGGTGGGAGAGTTCCGGCACACCATCGTCAACACCACGTACCGCTTCGAACTTGTCGAAGCGTCCATAGAGATAGCCGAACCTGCGTTTTGTTGGGTGGCGCGGGAAAAATTGAATGAAGTTCCATTAAGCACCACAGCTAAAAAAGCTTTGGCGTGTTTAAAAAATTAAGGGTGATTCTCAAAATGACAAGGTCTCAGAGAGTAGCGGGGTTGGGTTGTGCCGCTCTGTTGGGCGCTTCGGCGCTGATTTATGGGTATTCCGCAGGTCCCGATCGAAGGGAAACAGGGGGTCCCGGCGACGATCAACAAGCCTGCACAAGCTGCCATCTCGGCACCAAGTTAAACGGCGGCGGGGGGAGTGTCTCGGTCACTTTTCCGAATGGAAATGCGTATGTTCCAGGCCAGCCTCAAACATTGACAGTTACGGTCTCCGATCCGGTGGCGAAGAGGTATGGGTTTCAACTGACCGCGCGCTTGGCTTCCAATCCTGCTAGCGGCCAAGCCGGCGATTTCTCGGCTGGCTCGGGCCAGATCGTGCTGTGCGATGACAATTCGCTTAAGCTCGCGAGGGGTTGCTCGGCCAATGCGAGCGTGCAGTTTATCGAACATAGCACTCCCAGCACCACCGGCAAATGGAACGTCACTTGGACCGCTCCTTCGACGAACGTGGGCGATGTGCTGTTCTACGTGGCAGGCAATGGCGCGAACGGTGACACCCGTGATACTGGCGATCACATTTACACCGCGAACTTCAAAATTTCCGCCGCAGTGGTCGGCAGCAAGCCCGCCGTTACCCAAGCTGGCATCGTGAGCGCGAGCGCCTTTAACCCGAGTGCTGGCGTGGCGTCCGGAACGTGGCTCGAGATCTTTGGCAGCGATATTTCCACCACGACGCGAGGATGGGGAGGAGCCGACTTCAAAGGATCGAACGCGCCAAATTCTCTGGATGGAGTCTTTGTAACCATCAATGGCAAACAGGCCTTCGTCGATTACATTAGCCCGGGCCAAGTGAACGTGCAGGTGCCTGAAGACACGGCCACTGGGCCTGTGCAACTTGTGGTCACCAACGGGGCTGGGAGCAGCGACCCGGTTTCCGTGCAGAAAGTCGCCGTCGCGCCGGCTGTGCTCGCGCCTTCGGCCTGGAATGTAGGCGGCAAACAGTACGTAGTGGCTCAGTTCGCAAGCTCGCCAGGCACATATGTTGGCAAGACGGGGCTGATTGCAGGACTCCCGTTTAGTCCCGCCAAAGCAGGCGACATCATCACAATTTATGGAATCGGGTTCGGTCCAGTCACTCCGAATGTCCCGGCTGGAACGGTGGCGCCAGCAACCTCCAGATTGACGGCAAGTCCTAACTTCTTGTTCGGGCAAACGGCCGGGGATCTGAGTTGTTCGGCATGCTATGCAGGGCTCGCGCCTGGGGCTGTCGGATTGTATCAGTTCAACGTCAAGGTGCCCGCAGCCGGAACTGGTGATGTGGCGCTGAGTGTCGATGCAGGCGGCGTGAGTACGAAGCAAACCCTGTTCATCACGCTGCAATAGAGTGGGGCGGCATCCCCGCAATTGGGCAAACTTGCCTGCCGGCCATAAGGGGTGCATCTCGTTCAGCCCATGCGCTCCTCGTGTTTCTTCAACAGAGCTTCGAGGAGCGTTTCCGGTCGTCGAAAACTCGTATGCCGCAGTTCGTGGATGGCTTCGGCGAATTCAACTAAGCCGCGTTCCGCCGCGAGATCGAGCAAGCCTAGAGTACCGGTAACGCGAAGGCCTATTCTTTAAGCCACACGAAACCCATTCCGTTCGTCAATCAGCAACATGTCAGGCTGAAGCGACTCAGCCAGCGCGATAGCGGCGGTTTCTCCTTCGTCCAGGCCCGAAATTTCAGGCAGGCCGGTAGTATTGTGAATCTCAAGCCATGTGGGAGGGGTGGCGATCCAGCGTCGGACTGCAGGCGGCGCGAGAGGATTGGAAAGTTCGGCCTGAACGGCGACCGGCGGTGCCACTTTCTCAAACATGCGAGGAAGGAGTTCGATATGGCCGATCTGAATCAGGTAATTGACCGGGCCTGTATCGGCGATGACCAATCGCACGTGTTAAAGCCCGAGCTCTTTGAGAGCCTGCCGTTCTTGCTCGAAATCTTCCAGCGTGTACTCCTGGTAAATGCCATGGGATTTCAAGAAGCCATCCAATTCGATGCAGGCCAAGCCGAGCATCTTACGAAGTTGTACTTCAGTGATGCGGCCAGCCCTTAGCGCTTCGAGGGCCACGCTTTCCAGGGCCACGCGCGAGAGGTCGCCGCCGCCTTCGGTCAGATGGCGAGCGATCGCGTCGGGTATCTGCAACGTCACTTCCATAAATTCACCCTACCGGCTTTCCCCAACCCCGGTCAACCAGTTCGTCCGATGCGACCCTTTTTGCGTCTTGACATCAAAACAGTCAACCTATAATTTGTTTTTAGGTTTATCATGGGATGGAGGCGCGAATCAAGGCGCTCTGAAAAGGAGACTGGTTGATCCTTCCGCAAACGGGCGGCATCTTTCTGCAATTGAGCATGTGGGAACTGGTGAAAAGCTCCGGCCCTCTTCCCAAGGGCATCATGCTGCTGCTCTTGATTTTTTCGCTGTTCTCCTGGGCGGTGATTTTCTCCAAGTGGAACCTGTTCCGGCAGGCGCGTTCGGCAAACCGGCAATTTTTGCGGGCGTTCCGGAAGGCCGCTGGACTGGAGGCCGTGGCGCTGGCCAGCGAGCAATTTCGAGCCTCGCCATTGGTCGCGGTTTTCGACTACGGTTATAGCGAAGTGGACCGTCAACTGAAGGCGCGCGGGTCGGTGACCAACAAGGTCGCGCTGGAGCGCATGCTGCAATTGGGGATGAGCGAGGAGGTGGCCAAGCTGGAGCGAAACATGAGCTTGCTGGCAACCACGGCGACGGTCTCGCCGTTCATCGGCTTGTTCGGAACGGTCTGGGGCATTATCGACGCCTTTCAAGGACTCGGATCGGCAGGCTCGGCCAGCCTGCGAGCTGTAGCCCCGGGCATTTCCGAAGCTTTGATCACTACTGCGCTTGGCTTGGCGGCGGCCATCCCGGCGTCCATCTTTTTCAACTGGTTCGGCAGTTCCATCAGAGAATTCGGCGCTCGCATGGAAGATTTTTCGCTCGAGTTCATGAATTTGGCCGAACGGAATTTTGAGGACTAAATGGCGTTTTCGACGAACGGCGGAGCAAGCGGGGGATTCGGTCGCAGCCGCTTTCGAGGCACGGGCACGCTTTCCGAAATCAACGTGGTGCCGCTAGTCGACGTGGTGCTCGTGCTGCTCATCATCTTCATGCTCACGGCGCACGTGATGGAATTCGGCATGGAAGTGGAAGTTCCTCAGACCAAGGTCGCCAAGGACACAGCTCAGGAGTTGCCGGTTGTAACGATAAACAAGGCGGGAGATTCGTTTCTGAACGATAAGCCGGTGAACATCAACGTGCTCGGCGAAACCATTATCCAGCGATTCGGAAAGCAGAAATCGGTTTATCTGCGAGCCGATAAGACGGCTACTTGGAACGATATCGCCCAGGTGGTGGCTGCGTTGGGCGAAGCCAAGCTCGGCGTAAATATGGTTACCCAGCCAATCGACGAATCCGGCAAGCGGCGGTAATTATGGATCCCCGCATCGATATCCTCGACCAAACCGATTCGCTGCGAAACCCATTCTTTGGCTCCATCCTGTTTCATGCGGGATTGTTGGGGGCGTTCATCTTTCTGGGCTGGGAGTTTCAGCAGACGCGCGAGAATTGGGGCACCGCGATTCCGAGCGGAGGCGGGTCCGTGGCCATCAGTCCGGTGAAGACAATCCCGCTGCCAGCGCGTCAGGGTCCTCGGAATCCGGTCGCCAGCGACACCGAGTCGGTTGTTCCTGCTGCTCCGCCCAAACCCGTTCCGCAGCGAAAGATCAAGGCGCCAGCGCCCGACGCAATTCCTCTCAAAAGCAAGGCCGAACCCAAGCCGTCGCCGATCGACGCATCCAACTTGCGCTATCGGCCCAAAGAAACTTACAGGCCCAACCAGATCTACAGTCCAACCGCGCCCGCCGCCGTCAGCCCGATGTTCGCCAAGACCGGCGCAGGTACGATCGGGCTCGATCAGAACAGCGTGCTGGGAAGTCGCTTCGCGGGTTATGCGGCGCTTCTCATGCAGCGCGTGGCGGATCGGTGGCACACCAATGGACTGGAAGGCGTGCGCGCCCCGTTTGCGATCATCGCCGTGGATATTCTGCGCAACGGATCTATCCGCAATCCCAAGCTGGTGCAGACCAGCGGCAATTATCAGCTCGATACGTCGGCCCTGCGCGCGGTTACCGAGGCCGCTCCATTTCCTCCGCTGCCCCCCGATTATGAGCGCGACATGGTCAACGTGGAATTCAAATTTCAATTACAACGATGAAAAAACTTATTCTCAGTCTCGGTTTGCTGGTAGCCGTTGGCGCGACCCTCTGGCCGCAGGCGCAGATCATCATCAATAAGAATGCAGCCAAGCCGACCATTGCCGTGCCGGACTTCCGAGGGTCGGGACCGGCGCAGTCCTTCATGGGAACCTTCAACCAGACGCTGTTCAGCCAACTGCAGGATTCCACCGCGCTTAAGATGGTGCCGAAGACAGTCTACCCGCTGAAGGTGCCGCAGCAGCCTACTGATTTTCGTCCGCCGGTGAATGGGCAGAGCCAAGGCCCCTGGCTTACAGACTGGTCCCAGCCCCCTGCAAGCGCGAACTATCTCGCCTTCGGGTATACCGCAGTACAAGGCAACAATCTTGTTTTGTTCGGCTGGCTGTTCAATGTGCAGCTGCCTTCCACCCAAGGCGCTCAGATCATCGGCAAGATCTACACCGGTTCGCTTGACGAATCCGGCGCTCGAAAGGTGGCGGAGGAGTTCGCGGCCGACATTCTCAAGCAGTTCGGCGGCACCAGCCTGATGGGTACGAAGATCTACTTCGTGTCCGACCGAACAGGTAATGGCCACAAGGAAGTATGGTCGATGGATTATGACGGATCAAACGCAAAAGCAATCACGTCGTATCGTTCCCTCTCCCTTTTTCCCTGCGTATCCCCGGACGGAAGCAAGATCGCGTTCACTACCTTTGCCCGTGGAACGCCCCAGATATTTGTGCACTCGCTCGAGACCGGGCGCAAGCTGCCCTTTTACAACCAGAACGCATCGGTGAACGCAGCTTCCGATTTCAGCCCCGATAGCCAGAAGCTATTCATCTATTCAACGGCAGGCGGCAACTCCACGCAAATATTCGAAACGCGAGCCGATGGCAGCAATATGCGCCGCATCTCTAACTCTCGAGCGATTGACGTAGAACCGAAGGTTAATCCCAAGACCGGCGCGGGTCTCGTGTTCGTTTCGGATCGTGGAGGGCTGCCGCAAATATATAGAATGAGTAGTGACGGGTCGGACGTCGTGCGTCTGACTAACGGAGAGGGGGAGGCCGTGAATCCCTCCTGGAACCCGGACGGTCAGCATATCGCGTTTGCCTGGACGCGCGGGTACGATCCTGGCAATTACAATATTTTCGTGATGGATGTCGCCAGCCGGGAAGTAATTCAATTGACCCACGCCGAGGGACGCAACGAAAACCCGAGCTGGGCGCCGGATGGCCTTCATTTGGTGTACTCTTCTAAACGTGGCCGATCAACCCAGATCTGGACGATGCTGGCCGATGGAACGAGTCAGAAGAATTTAACCACGCAGGGAAATAACGAGAAGCCTGTTTGGGGCAGGGCAAGCAGTCATTGATTAAATTAGCCAGAGGAGATTATTAGAGGATGAGCCAATTTCGAGGATCACAGCTTGCGAGAGTAAGCAGTGTCTTATTGACGTTGATGTTGCTGATATCGGCAGCAGGATGCAAGAAGAAGGTGCCGCCTCCAGCGCCGCCACCGCCGCCACCGCCGATTGATCGCCCGGCGCCCGCGCCAACTGTAACGAAGCCAGCGATTAACAGCTTTTCAGCCGAGCCCACGCGGATAGAGAAGGGACAAGCGGCGACGCTGCGCTGGTCCATCAGCAATGCTACGGACATGACGATTGACCAAAGCATCGGGGCAGTTCAGAGCCAGGGAACCCGCCAAGTATATCCGAGCTCCACCACAACCTATAGTCTGATCGCCAACGGGCCCGGAGGGTCCGATACTCGTTCCGTCACCGTGGAAGTGAGCAGCGCTCCGCCGCCACCGCCCACGCCGCCAACCGTTCAGCCTACGCTCAATGGGCAGGAAATGCTGGTTCGCGAAGGCCAGGATGCGTTCTTCGATTACGACAAGAATGACATTCGCGCCGATGCCAGCCAAGCGTTGACCGCAGACGCGGACCTGTTGAAGCGAGTCTTCACCAGAGATCCCAGCTTGATCGTTATCATCGAAGGCCATTCCGACGAGCGGGGCTCGGCCGAATACAACCTTGGTTTGGGTGATCGGCGCGCGACCGCCGCCAAAGAGTTTCTCGTCCAGTTGGGCGTGCCCGGCGACCGGCTGAAGACGCTCAGCTACGGCAAAGAGCGTCCGCAATGTACCGAAGCCACTGAAGATTGTTACCAGAAGAACCGGCGCGCTCATCTCACCGTCGGCCAGTAGTGAGTTCAGCTATGGGGCAGGGCTCGTAATTTGCGGGCCCTGTCCAATTCGACAGGAGTTTACGTATGAGAATGTTTCGCACCCTAATTGTATTTGCCGGGATTGTGCCCCTTGTTTCAGGCGCCAACAAGGAAATGATTGAACTGCAGCGCGATGTCATGACGCTGCAAGATCAGGTGCGCCAAATCAGCGACAAATTGACTACGCTCACCGCTCTGCTGCAGAGTTCTCTCGACTCCACGAGGCAGACGAACATCTCCATGGGCACCATGCAGGACCGGCTCGACAACTCCATCAAACAGCAGCGTGAGGGCGTGGTGGGACCTGTAACCGCGGTCGGCCAGAAGCTGGATCAGATGTCGGACGATTTCCGTGGCGTTCGTGAAAATGTGCTCGACCTCAATTCGCGCATGGGCAAGCTGGATGCAAAAATCACCGACCTGCAAAGCGTGATTCAAACGGTGAAAGCGATGCCTCCTCCTCCTCAGGCGCTTAGTCCCGGTCAGGATCCTTCCGGCACCGCCGGGCCTGTATCTTCCATGCCGACGTCCACCCCGCCCCTCAGTTCGGCGCCTGCCCGCGCCGCAACTCCGCCGCCTGGAATGCAGGCGGAATCCACCTACACGAATGCATACCGGGACTACATCGCGGGAACCTACGATCTGGCCATGCAGGAGTTCAGCGATTACCTAAAATATTTCCCGACCACTCAGTTCGCCCCGAACGCGCAGTATTATATCGGAGATATTTTTTATCGGCGCAAGGATTACGACAATGCGATCCAGGCTTTCGACGCGGTTCTTGAGCACTTTTCAGACAATACAAAGACTGGCGATGCTCACTTGATGAAGGGGCGGAGTCTGCAGGCGCAAGGCAAGCGGGATGCGGCCAGCAGGGAATATAAGGAGATCATCGCGCGCTATCCCGACAGCGATGCTGCCGCGAAAGCGAAAACACTTTTGAAGGAGCTGGGGCTGGCCCCTAGCTCCTCCGCCTCCTCGAAACCGAAGACTCGAAAAAGACGTTGAAACTCCGCCCTGTTCTCACCTCCCTTTGCGCGCTTGCAGTTCTCCTGCGCGCTGGCGAATTCCCCCGCACTCTACGCGCCTTCTCCGGCAAACCACCAGTTCTAGATGGCGTTCTCTCGCCCGGCGAATGGGACGATGCCACTAAGTTTAACGGCGTCTCCGATTGGATTCCGCAGTTCAGCCCGACCACCGATCCTAAGGATCTTTCCGTCCGCGGCTATGTCAAACACGACAGCAAGCGGCTGTATTTCGCGTTCGACGTGACTGACGATGTCCTGTACGGCATAGATACACCCCGTTGGTTGCCCGAAAAAAATCCGAAGGCTCACGAACTCACGCGCGAAGGATGGCCTTGGTTTGGGGATGAAATGGAACTGCTCATTAACGCCTCCAACCACTGGACCGGCACAGAGTCGGCTGCAGGCAATGGCTCATCCTGGCAGATGGTTTGCAACCTTACCAAATCACGAAAGGGGGGTGTCGGCACCGGCGGTTTGCTGGAAGGCGAGCCGCGAACGAGCGAGTCGGCCTGGGACACGTATAACAAATGGATCATGAGCGGGGCGCAGGAGGCGGTCGCAAAAGCCAAGCCAGGCGGCAAGGGATACGTGATCGAGTGGGCCGTGAACTTTGACCCTTGTCTCGAGGTATCTCCAGGAAAGTTCTATTCACCGGCGATGGGCAACCGCGCCATGGGTCTGAACATCGCTCTCGGGGATTTGGATGAGAAGGACGGCGGCGCAGGTAACTTTGGGAACTTCCATCATGAAGATTGGTTGGCCGGGGCGAAGGACGTCCGCACGCAATTGAGGCATTTTGGCACCTTATGGATCATGAAGTAGAGACCCAGCCTGCAGCGGTACCGGCACCGGCTTACGAAGATCTGGCGAGCCTGATGGAGCATGTCTTGCTGCGTCCCGATCTTTCGGAAACCGACGTGGCACAAGGCGTAGAGCTCGCCAAACGCCTCGGGGTGGCTGCTGTGATCGTACGCCCATCCGATGTGGATTTAGCAGCTCGGTGGATGGCGGGCTCGAGCGTGGCTCTCGGCACTGTGGTCGATTGGCCCTATGGCACCGAGACCACTTCCGTGAAGACCTATGCGGTTCGCGACATGCTGCGCCGCGGAGTGAAAGAGATCGACACCGTGATGAACACCGGCAAACTGATTTCACGGCAGTTTCAGTACCTCGAAGTCGAACTCGTTCAAATGGCCGACGCCTGCCATCAGTCCGGAGCGATTCTCAAGGTGATTCTAGAGAACCAATATTTGGTTGAAGAGCTCAAGATCCTCGCCTGCCGGATTTGCAGACGGGCGGGAGTCGATTACATTGCGAGCGCTGCCCGTGAAGACATGCCTCTATTGAAAGAATACTCGAAGAAGCGGCTGAAGCTGAAGGCATGGGGCGGGATCGACAGCTTGGAGCAAGCTCAGGAGTTTCGCGGAGCGGGTTGCGAGCGTCTCCAGTCAGAGCATTCCGCGTCGATCCTCGCGTCATGGCGGGCGGTTGTGGAAAAGAGCCCTGTGGTATCCTGATCCCGCATCTCGAACGACATGGCTCAGCCAACCACCTTGCCCCGTATCTGCATTGCACTGGGATTTCCTGACGCAGAGAAGCTTCTAGAGCACGCCCGTCGCGAGTTGGATGCGGGCGAAACATTTTTTGAGTTCAGGCTCGATTACCTGGCTTCACCCGAAGCGGGGGTGGAGGCCATTCGGATCTTCCTGGCCGCGCATCCCGAATGCACTATCCTGGCCACTTGTCGGCGTCATCAGAACCAAGGACGCTACAACGGAAGCATTGAGGAGCAAATCGCGATCCTGTCTGCGGCGATCGAGGCTGGTGCAAAGGCCGTGGACCTTGAGATCGAGAGCGCCGAAAGCGTTGCCGCGCGTCTGGAATCGCTGCGCGGGAAGGCGAAGCTGATTATCTCCTACCATAATTTCGAGGGCACGCCCTCCGTGGAAACCATCCTCCGCAGGATGCAGAAGGTTTCAGCGGACGGATACAAAATAGTCACGACAGCGCGCAAGCCCTCGGACAACATGCGCGTGCTGGGGCTATCGAAGTCTCACCCGCGAGTGCCGATCATCGTCCTCGCGATGGGCGAGGTCGGTTTTCCAACTCGGGTGCTCTCGACCGCATGGGGCGGGCTGTACACCTACGCCGCGCCGACATCAGCCGAAGGGACGGCGTCGGGCCAAGTCAGCGCCAAGCAGTTGCGCCACCTTTATCGCGTGGAGAAGTTCACGAAGGCCGCGAAAGTTTACGGCGTAGTTGCGGATCCGGTTCGCCACTCCATCTCGCCCAACGTGCACAACCGAGCGTTTCAGGCCCGACGGATGGATGCGGTCTACCTGCCCTTTCTGGTGCATCCCCCGCAGTTGAAAGACTTCTTTGGGCTAGCGGACGCGCTGCCAATCTCGGGATTCAGCGTGACCATTCCGCATAAGCAAAAGATCCTGCGGTACCTGGAGATCGTGGATCCCCTGGCGAGGCGCATTGGCGCGGTGAATACCGTGTGGAAGAAAGCGGGGAAATGGCGCGGCACCAATACGGATGCCGAAGCTGTTACGGGTCCGCTGTCGAAGAGAATTCGCCTGGCGAAATCGACTGTGCTGCTGGTGGGTAACGGCGGAGCGGCCCGCGGGGCTGCCTATGCATTGATCGACAGCGGCGCGAAGGTATCCATTGTGGGACGCAATCCCGACCGTGTCCGTGCGCTGGCCAAAGCCTGTGGCGCGGAGCCCCTGCTGAAGGAGCAGGCCGAGGCTCGCATGTTTGACGCACTGGTGCATGCAACGCCGATGGGCATGTCGCCGCATGTGGATGAATGCTACTTCGATGGAACGATCCCGGCGGAACTGGTGTTCGACATGGTCTATAACCCCATGCAGACCCTGCTCGCCAAGCGCGCGGCGGCTCAAGGCCGGACCGTGATTCCGGGAATTCAGATGTTTCTGGACCAAGCGGCCCAGCAGTTTGAGATATGGACCGGCGAAACCGCACCACGGCCTGTGATGGAAAAGGCTGCGCTAGAAGCGCTGGCGGTATCCTGAACACATGTCCACTCGAGTGACGAGACGTGAATTGGCAGTTGCGCTGGCGGTTCCGGCGGCGTTGTTGGGTCAGGCGGTGGTGCCGCAGAACCCCGACGAGGAACTCAAGGCTGCACGCGATCAGGTTCGCCAGAATGGCGAGACGCTGGCCAAGTTCGCCATTCCCGTGACGTCCGAACCGGCTGTCCACTTCAAGGCATAGGGGAGATGGCCGCTTCCGTTCCCGAGGACGTCTTCTTTTCTAGCATCACAGAGCTCAATCAGCGTTTGAAGAATCGCGAGTTCAAAACTCACGATCTCGCGAAGGCGTTTTCAGAGCGTCTGCAACGCTTGGGTCCGGGCTACAATGCGCTGGCGTTATCGCTGGAGAAGCAGGCTTTGAAGTTCGCGAAAGATGTGGACGACGATCTCAAGGTGGAGCGTTATCGCGGGCCGCTGCAAGGCATTCCGTTCGGCGCCAAGGATCTGCTATCCTACGCCGGTCAGCCAACCGCGTGGGGCGCAAAGCCTTACGCGACTCAGGTATTCGATTACACGGCCACCGCGATTACTAAACTGGCGAAACCCGGCGCGGTGCTGATCGGGAAGTTGGCCATGGTGGAATTAGCGGGTGGTGGCGGCTATCGTATGGCGGGTGCCTCCATCTCCGGACCAGGCTTGAATCCTTGGGACAAGACGCGCTGGTCCGGCGGGTCATCGAGCGGATCGGGCATCGCTGTAGCGGCTGGGCTGGTAACGTTCGCGCTGGGGTCTGAAACGTCCGGGTCCATCTTGACTCCCAGCGCGTTCTGCGGCGTTACGGGTCTGCGTCCAACTTACGGATTGGTGAGCAGGCGTGGCGCGATGGCCCTGTCGTGGAGCATGGACAAGATTGGACCCATGTGCCGGTCGGCTGAAGATTGCGGAATCGTGCTGCAGGCCATCGCGGGCTCAGACGGCGAGGATCCTGGGTCGGCGGGGAAGGGCTTCTACTTCGCGCCTCAGTACACGCGCGGCATCAAGGAGATTCGAGTTGGACTGGCCACGGTGGACGTGGACGAGTGGGCCGATCCATCGGCTCGCCCTGCCTTCAATCAAGCTCTCGATGTGATCCGCAGCCTGGGCGTTCAGGTGACGGCGGCGAAGTTGCCCGACTTTCCGTATGGCGTACTGACGAATACTATCATCACGGCTGAAGGGGCTTCCGCATTTCAGAAACTGATCGAGAGCGGTGAGGTGGACCAGCTCGCCGACCCCAAGCAGATCGCAGGGTTGAAAGCCGGACTGGAGATTCCTGCGAAGGACTACATCAAGGCCATGCGCATCCGAAGCATGCTGCAGCAAGCTTTTCATGAGCTGTTAGCTGACGTGGACGTCTTGATCACGCCGACTCGCCCGGGTCCGGCGCCCCTGATTTCGCAGCCGGTAGGGACGGCGCTTTACGATCGTCCACAGCCGAAGGATCGTGGATTAACGCAGCTCATTCCGGCTGGCAATCTTGCTGGACTACCGGCGTTGTCGCTGCCCTGCGGCTTTGCCGACGGCCTGCCGGTCGCAATCTCGCTGGTAGGGCGGCCGTTCTCCGAAAACACGCTGCTTTCGCTGGGTCGCGAATTTCAGAAAGCGACCGATTGGCATCGTCGGCACCCGCCAACATGACGCCTAAACGCGAATTTCGCTACCTCGATCCGTTGGTGAGCGTCTTCATCGTAGTCCTCCTGATTTCGAATTTGGTCGCGCAAAAAATCTGCGCTTTTGGAGATCTGCGCGTGAGCGGGGCGCAGTTGCTCTTCCCCTTGACGTACATTTTCGGGGACATCTTTACCGAGGTTTATGGATACGCCGCATCCAGACGCGCCATTTGGATCGGGTTCTTCGCTTCAGGCTTGATGGCGCTGCTCGGCGTCATTATCGTAGCGCTGCCCGCTGCCCCGGATTGGCCCAACCAGGCTGCCTTCGCCACCGTCTTTAACTTCGTTCCGCGCATCGTAGCAGCCAGCCTGATCGCCTTCTGGTGCGGTGAATTCGCCAACTCCTATGTGATGGCGAAGATGAAACTGTTTACGAAGGGCCGGCATCTTTGGACTCGGACGGTTGGATCCACCGTGGTGGGTCAAGCTGTCGATACGGCGCTGGTGATGGTGCTGGCGTTCGGCGGAACCCTTCCGGCGAAGACGATCGTCACTCTGATCTTCTCGGGCTACATCGCCAAAGTCATTTACGAAGTGGTGATGACTCCAGTGACGTACGCGGTTGTGAACTTTCTGAAACGCAGGGAAGGAGTGGACACTTTCGATTATGAAACCGACTTCAACCCGTTCGTTACCGCGGCTCATGAATCTGCCCTAGATAAACAACTTCGCTCTTGACAACCGGCGCTCACAGAGACACACTAGGCAAAGACAGTCTAGGTGAGCATGAGCAAAAACGAGAATCGACGCGATCTCCTGCCTGGCACGCTTGAGATGCTGATCCTGCAAACCCTGCGACGCGGGGCGCTGCATGGATATGCCATCGCCCAGGATATCCAGCAGGCATCCGGCGATCTGCTTCAGATCGAAGAAGGCTCGCTCTATCCCGCCCTCCAGCGCCTCTTGCGGGAGGAATGGGTCTCCGCCGAGTGGGGTATTTCCGCCCGGAATCGGCGCGTGCGAACCTATCGACTCACTCCATCGGGCCGCAAGCAGCTGAAGGATGAAGTAACCAGTTTTGAAAGACTTCTCGAGGGCATCGCCCGCGTGATGAGGCCGATCGAATCATGAACCCGCTGTCACGGCTATTTCAACGTCGTCGCCTGGATCGCGAACTCGCCGCCGAAATGCGGGAGCACCTCGAAGAAAACATCCAGCGCAATCTCGACGCCGGCCAATCCCCAGCGGACGCGCGCGCCAATGCCCATCGGCAATTCGGCAATCCTATGCTCCATGTGGAAACGAGCCGCGAAGCCTGGGGCTGGACCACCATCGAGCAGAGCTTTCAGGATTTTGGATTCGCCCTTCGGATGCTGCGCAAGACTCCCGTGCTGACTGCCGCCGCCGTGCTTGCCTTGGCGTTGGGAATCGGCGCGAACACCGCGATGTTTAGCGTCGTCAAGGCCGTGCTGCTCGCCAGCCTGCCGTATCCTGACCCGGGCCAGCTCGTCCAAGTTTGGGAAACGCGCAAGGATGGCGGTCTGGCCTCGGTCTCTGGTCTCAATTTTCGCGATTGGCGCGACCAGAATCGCTCGCTGAGGTATCTGTCGAGCTTTGGCACAGATATCGAACCGCTGTCCGGCGACTTCCAGCCCCAGCGGGTGCGAATCGGAGTTGTCTCGAAAGACTTTTTTACGGCCATGGGGGTGGCTCCGATCCGCGGGCACACATTCCTTCCAGATGAGCAAAAGCCCGGTGCGGCTCCCACGATCATCTTGGGGTACGACCTGTGGCATAGCCTTTTCGCAAGCAGCGAGCAGGTTCTCGGCAAAACTGTCCGGATCAGCGGGAACGCCGCCACGATTGTGGGCGTGATGCCCCTTGGATTCGACTTCCCGCAACGCAGCCAAGTTTGGCTTCCATCGGAAATCACTCCGGACACCTCCACCCGTTCCGCGCACAACTACAAAGTGATCGGACGCATGAATCCCGGTGCTACTCTGAACACCGCCCAGGCGGACATGAATACCGTGGGGGCGCGCTTGGCTCGCGAATATGCGGATGACCGCGATCGCGGCATCCGCGTGGTCTCCCTGCATGACCAAATTGCGGGTCCGGTGAAACCGGCGTTGATGATCCTGCTCGGCGCAGTTGGCTTCGTTTTGTTAATTGCTTGTGTAAACGTGGCCAACCTTCAGATCGCACGGGCATCGGGCCGAGGCAGAGAGATGGCCATGCGGACGGCGCTGGGAGCTGGCCGAGGGCGTCTTTTCCGCCAACTGATTATCGAGAATGTCGTTCTTTCCACTCTGGGCGGGTTGACCGGCTTGGCCCTCGCTTGGTGGGGCACAGCCGTATTGCGGGCATCCATCCCGGCCAGCATCCCGCGTGTGGAGAATATTCGCGTGGATGAATGGGTGCTGGCTTTTACCGCCGGAGTCTCGCTGCTGGCGGGGTTGCTCTTCGGCATTTTCCCGGCCTTGACTGCCTCCCGCGCCGACGTGAACGACACGCTGAAGGAGGGTACCGCCAAATCCACCTTCGGACCTCGGCAACGACTCCTGGGCCAGGTTCTGGTGATCGGGGAAATCGGGATCGCGATGGTTCTTCTGATCGGCGCGGCGCTCCTGGTAGAGAGTTTTTGGAAACTCGCGCACGTCAATCCTGGCTTCGTTTTTTCAGGACTGCTTACAGCCGAGATTTCCTGGCCAAGCGCGCAGGAAGATCGCGTCCCCGTCTTGTCGCGGCAGCTTCTGAGCGATGTGCGAGCGATTCCCGGTGTTGAATTCGCCGCAACAACAAGCGTGTTGCCAGTCCAAAGCCAAGGACCGGATGGCGGATTCCAAATCGAGGGTCGGCCGCTCCCCTCCAACGTTCATGATTACCCGTGGGCTTGGTACCGCCTGGTAAGCACCGACTATTTCCAGGCGCTCCGCATTCCGCTTGAACGGGGACGGCTGTTCCAAGAGAACGATGATCGGGGGCCTCAGGTGGCTGTCGTCAACGAGGCGTTCGCGAAGCATTTTTTTCCCGGTCGAGATGCGCTCGGCCAGCGGATTCGGTTCTTGGGCTTTGATCGCAAGCCACAGTACATGGAGATTGTCGGCTTGGTTCCGGACGTGCGATCGCTCGGGCTAGGACTTGCTCCCGAACCTGAGGTGTTCGCGGACATCGGTCAACATCCGCGCGCGTATTTCACGCTAGTAGTGAAGGGGCCTGAAAGCACGGCCGCCCGGATACGCTCCGTAGTCGCCGCCTTGAGCCGGGACGTTCCGGTGACATTTCATCCGATGGACCAACTCGTTGCCCAGTCGATTGAGCGGCAGCGCTTCCAGGCGGCATTGCTGGCGCTGTTCGCCGCCCTCGCTCTCGTGCTTGCGTCGGTCGGAATCTATGGCGTGCAGTCGTACATGGTCGATCGGCGTACGAATGAACTCGGCATTCGCCTGGCGCTCGGCGCTCGTCCGCGCACAGTGCTGTGGATGATTTTGCGCGAAGGCGGGCGGCTGATCGTAACCGGCGTTGCGGTTGGAGTGGCAGGAGCGCTGGCCCTCACCCGCACTCTCTCCAGCCTGCTTTATGGCGTTACCGCGTCGGATCCGGCTACTTTCCTGGTCATCTCCGCGTTGTTGGGGGCAGTGGCTCTGCTGGCCTGTTTCGCACCGGCACGGCGGGCAGCCGCTAAGGATCCCGTAATCGCTCTGCGCTATGAGTGAGGTATGAGTTCTAAAGCAAGCTCTTCACGTAGCCGATGATCTCGGGATCGTTCCAGTTGCGGTCTCCTATAATTTTTTGCACCACCTTGCCGCTCTTATCGATGATGTAGGTTTCGGGAACCTTGAACGTTCCGTAACTGGCGCTGATATCGGCCTCGGGATCGCGAGCGGTTTGGAACGACACCTGAAAACGCTTGAGAAACTTCTGGTAGAGATTCGGATTCCTATCAATGCTAATCCCGAGCACGACCACGCCTGAACTGGCCGTCGCCCGCTGAAACTGTTCTAGCGATGGGATCTCCGCCACGCATGGTTCGCACCAGGTGGCCCAGAAGTTCAGCACCAGCACCCGTCCACCGAAACTGGCGGGCGTCAGCTTCAGACCTCGATCGGTGGTGACGGCAAATGACGGCGCGGTATCGCCAACATCCACGATGCGCTCCCGCATGGAAGCGAAAATGATCCATCCGAGCGCACAGAAAAGGGCGGCGATGGAAAGTTTGATAGCCGTGTCGATCTTGGAGCGGTTCATCTGAGGACCTGATTTGATTTTAGAGTATCTGTAACCCGAGCGGAAGCATCTTACAGTAGGCAATGTATATCACGCGTCGGGTCGAATTTTCCGCGTCGCACGTCTGCGCCATCCCCGCTTACACGGAGGCTGAAAATCGCGCGATTTACGGACCGGCCGCGAATCCGCGGGGCCATGGCCACAATTACATCCTGGAAGTCACGCTGAGCGGCGATCCCGATCCGGCTACCGGCATGGTGTTTGACCTGAAGCGTCTCAAAGACGTACTGAATGAAACGGTGGTCGAACCTATGGATCACAGATTTTTGAACTACGAAGTGCCCCCGTTCGATCATGTCGTGCCGACTACCGAGAACCTCGCCCTGGAGGTTTGGAAGCGCCTGCAGCCGAAGTTTGAAAGTGGGCGCGCTCGCTTGCATAACGTTCGCGTGTACGAAACCGAGGACCTCTATGTCGATTACTCGGGGTCCTGAAATGCTTCGCTTAACTCGGCGCTATCGATTTTGCGCAGCTCACCGCCTGCATTCATCGGCGCTCTCCGAGAGCGAGAATCGCGAGCTGTACGGCAAGTGCAATAACCCGCACGGACATGGTCACGATTATTTATTGGAGATCACGGTGGCCGGCCCGCTGGAAGCCAGAACGGGCAAGCTGGTGAATGTTTCACATTTGGATCGCCTGGTGGAGACCAGCATATTAAACAAGTTGGACCACCGCGATCTGAATTCAGAGGTTCCCGAGTTTGAAGCCCTGATGCCGACGTCCGAAAATCTGGCGCTCGTAATCGGCCGTCGCTTGAATGATAGCTGGCCTGCATGCTTCGGCGCCGAAGGCCTTTCGCTCGACAATGTGCGTCTGCACGAGACCGGACGCAATCGATTTGACTTAAAACCATGAAGACTCATAAAGCTGTTGTGGAGGTAATGACACCTCGGGATGGCGAGAATCCCACCATCGCCTCGCACATGAAACAGATCCTCACGGAGCTGGGCGAAGACCCGAGTCGGGAGGGATTGCTGCGTACCCCGGAACGAGCCGAGAAAGCGCTGCGATTTCTCACCAGCGGGTACGAGATGGATCTCGGGAAGATCGTAAACGGCGCACTGTTCACTCATAAGTGCGATCAGATGGTAATTGTTCGCGATATCGAGTTCTTCAGCACGTGCGAACACCATCTGCTGCCCTTTTTTGGCAAGGCGCACATCGCTTATTTGCCTAAGAAGAAAGTGATCGGTCTCAGCAAGATTCCGCGCATTGTCGATATGTTTGCGCGCCGTTTGCAGTTGCAGGAGCGGCTGACTCAACAGGTGGCCGATACCTTGCAAGAGGTATTGGACCCGTATGGAGTGGCCGTCATTTGCGAGGCGCGTCACTTCTGCATGATGATGCGAGGCGTGGAGAAGCAGCACTCCGGCACCATCACGAGCGCTATGCTTGGCAGCTTTCGCGATCTAAAAGAGACTCGCGACGAGTTTCTATCCTTGATCTCTCAGCGCCTGCCCCAGTTCTAGTCGGACGGCTTTTCGCGAGCCGGCTCGGAACTGTAAAAATCTCGCCTCACTCGAACTACATAGGAGTCCAGCAACTCCTGGACACGCTCAATCCGGGGAGAACGAACGATGAGTCCGATGTGGTGCTCTTTATGCAGCCTCCATACGATCTCGGGATCGGTATAGCTGGATGTGTCCGGGTGCTCCTGTTTGGCCAGCGAAACGAGCAGCGCCGCATAGTCGTTCCGAGTGACGGGTAACTCATAGCGCCCACTCTCTCCCGCGATCTCGACTTTCGCCCACTCCGCCCAAAGATTGATGCCCGTCGCCGCCTCGACCAGGTCTGCAATGTGCGCGCCGCCCACGCGCGCCGAAGTCTCCAAAAAGTAGAGCTTGCCGTCATCGCCTTCGATAAACTCGGTATGGGACACGCCCCGCTGCAGGCCCATGCCAGCCAGCACCCGCCGATTCGTTGCCAGCAGGGCTTGCGAATCTTCAGACTCGCGCTGGAGCAAGTGGCTCGTGAAAATGCCCCCGCTCTGGGAAACGTCGATTGGCGGATAACCATAGCGGCTCGCCACTGCGAAAACGATTTTGTTGTCGTACACGATCGAGTCAACGTGACAGACATCCCCCGGCACGAATCGCTCAACCAGATAGAATGACCGCTGATCGCCCAGCGCTTCATCGAACCGGTGCAGTTCATCTGTCGAATTCACTTTCTTGATTCCGATCGCTCCAGCCATCAGGCGGGGCTTCAGCACCCACGGCGGAGGCACGCGCTCGGTAAACTCGCGCACTCTTTCATCGTTCAAAAGGTGCACGAACTCGGGCACCTGCAGGCCTGCCTCCAGCGCCTTCACTCGCATCGCGAGCTTGTCGCGAAAGAAGCGCGTGCTGGTTTCGCCCATGCCCGGGCAGCGCAGATGTTCGCGAATCGACGCGGCCATTTCCAAGTCGAAGTCGTCCAGAGGCACGATGCGGTCGATGTCCCGCGTTCTGGCGAGATGGCTGATTGCCAGAATAGTGTCAGAGCGGTTCCATGTCTTGTCGGTGTCCGGCATGAAGAAGATGTCTTCGAGGCTCTCCATCGGCCACTGCGCCGTATCCCGCAAGCTCAGCGACGTTAGAAGAAACACGCGCGCGCCTTGCCGCTTGCACTCTCGAAGAAAATCGTGGCCTTTCTCGTAGCTCGCGATGCAGAGAACCGTCACGATTGTCCCGACGCCGACCGATTCGGCTCCCAAAGCACCTCTTCGACACCCAACTGGTGATTCACCCAGCGGCTCCATACGAACAGCGCGTCGCTTAAGCGGTTTAGGTAGCGGACGGCGTCTTCGGGAGTCTGTTCCTCCCGCGACAGTGACACCGCTAGCCGTTCCGCTCGGCGGCAAACGGTTCGGCACACATGCAGTTCGGTATTGAGCCGCGTTCCGCCTGGCAGCACGAAGCTGCGCAGCTCCGGAAGGCCGTCGTTCATGGCGTCGATTTCTTTCTCGAGTTGCTCGATCTCGATATGAGTGACGCGGGCCTGCTTCGGGTGAACGTCTTCGGGTAAAGTAGCTAGGATCGATCCCAGGTTGAACAGCTCATGCTGCACGCGCTTGAGGATGGCCGCCAACTCCGGCAGGCTGTCGGCAGCGGTAAGGCAGGCCATCCCGACAAAGGAGTTCAGCTCGTCGACGGTTCCATAACACTCGATGCGAAGGTTGTCTTTCGGGAGACGCTGGCCCCCCGCGAGGCTGGTGTCTCCGCTATCTCCGCGTCTGGTGTAGATGCGGTTCAGGGCAAGCCGAGGCTCGCTGAATTTGGATTCGTCCATGTTTTCAAGACACGTTCGAAAGACTACCCATATGACGCAACCGCTTTGGCGATCGCCGGGCCAGCCTTCTGCAAGTCCGCCGGCGTCATAGCGGGGTAAATCTCAACACTCGCATTGAGAGCCAAAAAGAACGGTTCCGCCAAGCCGGGAATTTCGGATGCATCCGACATATTCACGATCAGAAGACCCGTCCTTTGTCCATTCTCGGTGTAGAAATACGCGGCTTCCGGCTTGATCTGCTCCAGAATCTCCGGTATCACTTTAAAGTCTTTCTTGGCTGCCGCATTGCCAGCCTCGACCGGCATCGTGATCTTAACAATAAAGCGCATGCCCATCCTCCAATTTATCGAAGTATACACTGGGCTGCGCGGGTCCCTCAAAAGCGGTTTTTCAATTCTTCAAACCGTTCCAAAATCACCAGCCGCCCGCCGTGCGAAGAATCCACTTCCTCGTGCTCCAAAGTCCAGGTATGCGCATGCGGGATGAAGACCGCGTTCAGACCTGCGCGCAGGGCCGGATTGATGTCGGACTTCGGAGAATTCCCAATCATCCAACTGCGCTCCGCAATCAAACCCCGCTCGGCGACAAGCGATGCATAAGCCGCGGCGTCCTTCTCCTTAACGATGGCCGTGTGTTCGAAGTAGGTTGCGAGTTGAGATCGGTCGAGCTTCAACTTCTGCTCGTCATGATCCCCTTTCGTAAAGAGCGTCAGAGAGTGACGTCCTGACAAATGTCGCAACGTCTCCTCCACGCCCGGGATCACTTCCATGGGATGGTCCAGAATACGCTCGGCGAAAGACATCACCGTAATCAGGTCATCCGCGCCGATATCGCGCTCGGCCAGGTGCCGATAGCACGTCTTCAGATTTCTACCGAAGTTAGCCGATCCGTAGCCGTGGATCTTGCTGTTGGCCAGCTCGATTTCGTCGAGCACGGCGCGCACTTCCGGAGGACTCATGCGCGAATGGGCGAGATAGTCGCAGAACTCCTCGAAGGCCCTTTCGAAGTAGATGTTGTTCTCCCAAAGGGTATCGTCCGCGTCGATGATCAAATTCAGGCGTGTACTCACACGCTTGGAGGCCACTTTCCGTGGCCGTTCTTCGGGGCCACCGACTTGATGTGCTGCACCTGACGTTGGCGCGAGGTGTAAGCGGGAAAGAACTCAGCCAGCTGCTTCATGCGATTGGATTCGGATCTGGCCGAGAGCAGCGCCTGCCTGAAATTGAGATCCGGCACGATTTGGGCCAGTTGAAAGCTCAATTGAGGGTCCGCCAGTTCGGGCTCGAAGGTCTCCTCTTCCACCACGCGCAGCGCCTCATAGCCCTCCAGAACACGGCGATTCACTTCGGCTGGAACAGGCTCGAACTCCTCGTCATCGAAGAATTCCACGGAGCCGCGCAGATACGCCTTCTCATCGTCCAGCGCCTCGATTTCAAACCGGCGCCGGCCAATGGCCACCAAATCCATTCGTCCGTCGGGATAACGCTCAAGCACCTTTTCTACGATCGCCGAGCACCCCGTGTTCACGATGCCTTTCTCTCCTGCGAGTACGATGCCAAACTCGGACTTGCTCTGCAGAACGTCGCCAATCAGCTCTTTGTAGCGTTCTTCAAAGATATGCAGCGGCAATGTCGTCCTTGGAAAGAGCACCAGGGGTAGGGGAAAGAGAGGCAGCAGAGTCTGTCCCATGTGTACTCCTATTATGCCTTCCGGTTTAAACGATGTAACATCGTGAGTTGAAACTCGCTGGGAAAGTGGTGCTCATTACCAGGGCTTCGGAAGGGATTGGCGCTGCCTGCGCCGAAGCGTGCCGAAGGCGGGGAGCAAGGCTGGCGCTGGCGGCGCGAAACGAGATCAAGTTGAAACAGGTGGCGGGAAGCGACGGATTGGCGATCTCGGGAGACCTGACCAAGCCCGAGACGAGGCGGCGTCTAGTGGAGCGCACTGTTGCGCATTACGGCACCATCGACGTGCTGATCAACAACGCGGGCGTCGGTTTATACGTGCAAGCTCATCTCGCGCCGATGGAGCAGGCGCGACAATTGTTCGAACTGAATTTTTTCGCCATGCTGGAGTTGTCGGGGTTGACTGCGGCCGTAATGCGGAAGCAGAAGAGCGGTACTATCGTGAACGTTAGCTCGATTGCCGGAAAGCTGACGCTCCCTTGGCTCACGCTCTACTCCGCTTCGAAACACGCTGTCTGCGCCTTAACTGACGGCTTGCGAATGGAGTTGAAGCAGGACGGTATTCATGCGATCACCGTGTGCCCTGGCTATGTCGATACCGCTTTTCAAAGCCATTCAATTGCCGGCCGGCCCCCGCTCGCGATGCAGCGCAGCCGACCTCTGGGGATCACGGCGGAGCGCTGCGCTCGCGCGATCGTCCGGGGCATCGAACGGAACGCGCGCACGGTTGTGACCCCCGTCAGCGGGCGACTGCTGATCGCCGCAGCCAGGACGTTCCCGTCCGTGCTGGATTGGCAGTTGGAGCGGATGTACTCGAAAGCGAGATGATTCTCAAACTCAAGCGCACGCCCGGCATCTACCTTGTCGGCTTTATGGCCAGCGGAAAGACCACGGTCGGGCGCAGTCTTGCATGGGAACTCGGCTGGACATTCGCCGATATCGACGAAGCGATCGAGGCTGAGCAACAGGCGACCATCCCCCACATTTTCGATCACCGGGGAGAGGGCGAGTTCCGAAGGATCGAATCGGGCGTGATTCGGGCACATGTGAAGGCGATCGAGCGAGGCAAGCCAACCGTGGTGGCCCTGGGGGGCGGCGCTTTTGCGGAGCAGACCAATTACGAACTGCTGGCGAACAACGGCGTCACCATCTGGCTCGATTGCCCGCTCGATGTTGTTCGCGCGCGCGTGGCGCAGAATGCGAATCGCCCGCTGGCTCGCGATTCTGAGAAACTTGAGCTGTTGTACGATCTGCGCAAACCAGCCTACGCGCGCGCCGATTTTCGGATCGAGGTATCGGGGGACGATCCCAATGCGGTCGTCGCTGGCATTTTGCAGTTGCCACTTTTTTAAAACTATGAAATATTCACGAAGAGACTTGACATTGCTTTTGCCAGCCCTCGCGGGCACCACTGCCTTGGCTGAGGGCACGCCATTGAAATCCAAGGTCTATCAATTTGACGAGTTGCCCGTAAAGGCGAATGGAGGAAACAAGACTCGCGCCGTTCTGGATGGCGATACTCATACTGGGTTCCGCGTGGAGACGCATATCACTGAACTGCCGCCTGGAGGCGCGCCGCATCCGCCCCATCACCATGTGCATGAGGAGATGATTATGATCCAGGTTGGCATGATGGAGGTCACGATTTCGGGCAACGCGCAAAAGCCTGGGCCAGGGTCGGTGGCGTTCGTTGCGTCGAATGAGGAACACGGCTGGCGGAATGTGGGTGATACGAATGCGCGATATTTCGTGATTGCATTCGGACCGCCGTAGGGCAGGTTATTAACCTGCCCTACACCATGACGAGGGACGCGCTTAGTATTTTTCGAAAGGCTCTGCTCGCATCCGATCCGGTGCAAGCCGTCTTCAGGCACGTCCGAATCGATGGCTCAGTCCTCGTCGCCGGAAGCAAGCGATATCGCCTGGACTCGATCCGCAAAGTTCACGTGATCGGTGCCGGCAAGGCTAGCGCCGCCATGGCTCAAGCGATTGAGCAACTTCTAGGCAAGCGGATCGCCGGCGGGGTCGTCAGTGTTAAATACGGCCACACGGCCCGGCTCAAACGCGTTGAACTGAATGAGTGCGGACATCCCCTGCCGGACGAGAACGGCTTGCGAGGTGCCGAGCGGATCGCGAGCATCGCGGAGAGCGCCGGAGCGAACGACCTCGTCATCTGCCTCATCTCTGGCGGAGCGTCAGCGCTGATGCCCCTTCCGGTTCCTTCGGTCGGATTGGTAGCCAAGCAGAAGCTCACTCAACTGCTGCTCGATTGCGGGGCGAATATTCACGAGATGAACTGCTTGCGCAAGCATCTCTCGCTCGTGAAGGGCGGCCAATTGGCGCGACTGGCCTGGCCCGCTCGAGTACTCACTTTGATTCTTTCGGATGTGATCGGTGATGACCTGGACACGATCGGTTCCGGACCCACGGTGCCGGACCGCTCCACCTTTCAGGATGCCGGAAAGATTCTGACAAAGTACGGCTTGTGGGACAAGGCGCCGCGCGCCGCGGTGGAGCATCTACGAGCGGCCCGAGCCGAGACGCCGAAGCCCGCCGACCCGGTGTTCGGCCGTGTTCAGAACCTGATTGTGGGCAGCAATCGGTTGGCCGTGGACGCCGCATCCGTACATGCCCGCAAGCTTGGCTACCGCCCGCTGCTGCTGTCTACTTTCATCCAAGGCGAGACGAGGGATGTCGCCGGAATGCATGCGGCCATCGTGAAGGAAGCGTTGGCCAGCGGGCAGCCTGTCAGGCGGCCTGCCTGCATCATCTCGGGCGGCGAGACTACCGTCACGATTCGCGGCACAGGTTTGGGTGGACGCAACCAGGAATTCGCTCTCGCGGCTGCGATCGAAATCGAGGGATTGAAAAATGTGGCCATGCTGAGTGGCGGCACAGATGGAACCGATGGGCCCACAGATGCCGCCGGTGCGATTGCGGATGGAGGGACCGTGGAGCGAGCACGCAAGCTGGGCCTGAACGCCAGCGAGTATCTGGCAAACAACGACTCCTACCACTTTTTTGAAGCGATCGGCGGCTTAATCAAGACGGGGCCTACGAAAACGAACGTTATGGATATCCGCCTCGCACTGGTCCGCTAATTAGGTAGCATCGTTCCGGATCCCGTTTGAATCTACGAGATAATAAAGGCATGTTATGTTTCGAACGATTCGGGAACAAATAGACACGATTTTCCGAGAGGACCCTGCTGCTACCAGCGTTCTCGAGATCGTGCTCTGTTATCCGGGATTTCACGCAGTGCTACTGCACCGGGCCGCGCATTTGCTCTACCGCAGGAACTTCATTTTGCTCGCCCGCGTTACTTCTCAGATTGGACGCTTTTTCACTGGAATCGAGATTCATCCGGGGGCAACCATCGGTCGGCGTTTCTTCATCGACCATGGCATGGGAGTAGTGATTGGAGAGACGGCCGAGATCGGCGACGACGTGCTGCTCTATCAAAACGTAACTCTGGGCGGGACCGGCAAGGAGCAGGGCAAGCGTCACCCGACTCTCGGCAATCACGTGGTAATCGGCACCGGAGCCAAAGTGCTGGGAAACATTCACGTGGGCAACTATGTCAAGGTGGGGGCCGGATCAGTGGTGATTCGCTCCGTGCCGGACTATTCGACCGTGGTTGGAATCCCTGGACGTATCGTCCGCGCCCGCACTGACGTGAATGACAATCTCGAGCACGGTCGCCTGCCGGATCCCGAAGGCCAGTTGATCGAGGACCTCGCACGCCGCATCGATCATCTTGAAAATCAGATCAAGGTGTTGGCCGAGGAGCGCCAAGCAGTTTGATCTTCGCGCTCCTGCTTTTCTTCCTGCCTGGTAGGGATGTCCAGTATTGGGCCGACCCCTGCGCCGATCCCGCAAAGGGCTGCGAGAGCGCGGATGCCGAACTGGCCGATTGGGCGATGCAGGCTTGGCAGAATGCGTCAGCGGGTTTGCTGCGAGCAAGAAGGGTTCAGAACCCGGACGAGGCTCGGATCCGGGTGCGTTGGGTGGGCGCGCGCGAGGGCGTCTACGGAGAAGTGCGAGGCGCGGAAGTATATGTTCGCCCGGCACCTCGCGAACAGGATGCCTTGCTGCGCGAAACCATCGTGTATCTTACTTGCCTGCATGAAATTGGTCACGCGCTCGGCCTTGCTCATACTGCCCGCTTCGAAGATATCATGTATAGCTTTCAGTATGGAGGCGACATCCCCGAGTACTTCGGCCGCTATCGCAGGAAGCTGAAGAGCCGTAATGATATACGCGCAAATTCAGGTATATCGGAAGCGGATAAGACGCGCTTGTTGGCGGCCCTGAAGGAATCCCGGCCATAGGACAGCCTGAGCCACTGTCCGCCCGCATCCTGATTGTGGACTACGATCCGCGTTGGCCGGAGCTGTTTGGGCGCGAGGCTGACGTAATACGGTCCTTGCTTGGGAGCCGGACGCTGCGTCTTGAGCATGCCGGCTCGACGTCCGTGCCCGGCCTCGCCGCGAAGCGGATCATCATCTGGTGCTAGTACATACTCCGGATCCGAGAGCCCCTCTGGTACGAGCATCGCTTCTTCAACGGGCCGCGTAGCGACATCAACCTGCACGTGTTTTCTTCCGGCTGTCCGGAGATCGAGCGCATGCTGATGTTCCGGGATTGGCTGCGAAGCAATCCTGCCGATCGCGAACTGTACGTTCGCACCAAGCTGGCCTTGGCCCAGGAAGAGTGGAAGGATGTCCACGAGTACGCCGACGCTAAGACCGTCATCATTGAGGAAATCCTCGCACGAGCCCGATCCAAGCCGACGTAGAGCTGCCGATATACTGGGCTTATGCCCAGCGAAGTTCTGAGAGAGACCGACATTCCGGCCGACAACGAGGCTGCCCGGCCTTCCAACTTCTTACGCGACATCATCATTCACGATCTTCAGAGCGGGAAGTACGAGGGCAAGGTACACACCCGGTTTCCTCCTGAGCCGAACGGTTACCTGCACATCGGCCATGCCAAATCCATTTGTCTAAACTTCGGACTGGCGCTCGAATTCGGCGGAAAATGCAACCTGAGATTCGACGATACGAACCCCTCGAAAGAAGAGACTGAGTACGTCGACTCCATCATTGAAGACGTCCGCTGGCTGGGCTTCGATTTCGAGGATCGGTTATTCTACGCGTCCGACTACTTCGATCAGCTCTACAGTTGGGCGGTACAACTGATCAAGCAGGGCAAGGCTTTTGTCTGCGACTTGACGGCAGAAGAGATACGAGAATATCGGGGAACAACGACTGAGCCCGGTCGTGACAGTCCCTATCGCACCCGCAGTGTTGAGGAAAACCTGGAGCTGTTTGAACGCATGCGGGCAGGTGACTTTCCAGACGGCTCGCGAACGCTGAGATCCAAAATCGACATGGCTTCGGCGAACTTCAACATGCGCGATCCAGTGATGTATCGGATCTTGCATGCGGAACACCATCGCACGGGCGCTAAGTGGTGCATCTATCCGATGTACGACTTCACGCACGGCGAGAGCGATTCGATCGAAGGAATCACGCATTCCATTTGCACGCTTGAATTTGAGGATCATCGGCCGCTGTACGACTGGTACATCGACAATCTCGGCATCCACCATCCGCAGCAAATTGAGTTTGACCGGCTAAACCTGACCAACACCATGCTGAGCAAGCGGAAACTGCTGACGCTGGTTCAGAAGGGCTACGTCTCCGGGTGGGATGATCCGCGCATGCCTACTCTGTCCGGATTGCGGCGGCGCGGTTACACTCCGGAAGCGATTCGCAATTTTTGCAACAGCATCGGCGTATCGAAGACGAACGGCATCATCGAATTCTCGTTGCTGGAGCATCATTTGCGCGAGGATCTGAACAAGCGGGCCGCGCGCGTAATGGCGGTGCTCGATCCGCTGCGCGTGGTGATCGACAACTACCCGGATGAACTTGTTGAAGAGATGGACGCCGTGAACAACCCGGAGGACGCGGCCGAGGGAAGTCGAAAGGTGCCCTTTTCAAAGGTGCTGTATATTGAGCGCGAGGATTTTCGGGAGGATCCGCCGAAGCAGTATTTCCGGCTTGCCCCCGGGCGCGAAGTGCGCTTGAGATACGGTTATTTTGTAACCTGCACGAGGGTGGTGAAAGACGAGACAAGCGGAGAGATCATCGAGATCCACTGCACGTACGATCCTGCAACGCGAGGCGGGAACGCGCCCGACAAGCGCAAGGTGAAATCGACCATTCATTGGGTGTCCGCGTCCCACGCCCTGGATTGCGAGGTTCGCCTCTACGAGAGTTTGTTTCTGAACGACAACGCCGCGGAAGAAACCGAGGCGCAGGATTTTACGGCTTCTCTCAATCTGAACTCTCTGGTGCAGGCTTCGGCAAAGATAGAACCGAGTGTCGGCGGTGCCGCGCCAGGCATGCGCTATCAATTCGAACGGGTCGGGTACTTCTGCGTTGATAAAGATTCTGGATCGGGGAAGTTGGTCTTCAATCGAACGGTGCCATTGCGGGATACTTGGGCCAAGATCGAGAAGGCTGGACAGAAGCAATAGCTGGTTTACACCGATCCTCCCGGTTCTGTCATGCTAAGAACATGGCTCCCATTACCCTGACGGCCAGACTCCTTCTTGCGGCGTTCATTCCCTCTCTTCTCGGAGCAGGAGCGGCCACTGAATCCGCCCCCGCTGCCCCGTCTTTCAATCGCGACATAGCTCCCATTCTCTACAAGAACTGCTCCAGTTGCCATCGTCCTGGGCAAGTGGCTCCCTTCGCGCTGCTTACCTATAAAGACGCGCTCAAGCACGCGAGCCAGATCGCCACAGTCACGCAGTCGCGCTACATGCCGCCATGGAAAGCCGAACCCGGATTCGGACATTTCAAAGACGAGCGCCGCCTTACAGATAACGAAATTGCCACGATTGGCAGTTGGGCTAAGAACGGCACTCCCGAAGGCGATGCTGCACTCAAGCCGATCCCGCCCAAATTCGTGGACGGATGGCAGGCAGGACAGCCCGATCGCGTCGTCTCCATGACTGATCCCGTTTCTTTGCCTGCCGATGGTCCCGACCAGTTTCGCTGCTTCGTAATTCCCATGGGCAATGAAACCGCGCAGTGGGTGAATAAAGTCGAGTTCCACCCCGGCAACCGCAAAGTTGTGCACCATGCGATTATCTTTCTCGATGCAACAGGCGAGGCGCGGAGGCGAGAGAAGGTCCCTGGCCAAGGCTACGATTGCGTTGGCGGACCCGGCCTGGCAATCTCCGGCGGTTTGGGTGGCTGGGCGCCCGGCGCAACGCCCACGGTTCTTTCCGAAGGACTGGCAATCACCGTCGGCAAGTCGTCGGACTTGGTGGTTCAGATGCATTACCACCTCTCGGGCAAGCCTGAGACGGACCAGTCTTCGATCGGGCTCAGCTTCACCCAGGAAGCGCCCAAGAAGGGCTTGGCGTTGGTCATGGCTGGCAACAGAAGGATCGATATCGCTCCCGGTGACGACCACTTCGTGGTGAAGGCCTCGGCCGAACTTCCCATGGACGCCGAGACGCTGAGCATCTTCCCGCACGCGCACTATCTCTGCAAGGACATGAAGGTGGACGCGCACCTGCCTGACGGCACGGTCAAACCAATGATTTGGATTAAGGATTGGGACTTTAATTGGCAGGGTGCCTATCGCTATGAGACCCCGCTCAAGCTGCCCAAAGGCACGCGCATCGACATGGAGTACACCTTCGATAATTCCGCCAACAATCCACGCAATCCGACCAATCCGCCGGCCCGCGTCAAGTTTGGCGAGCAGACAGCCAACGAAATGGCGTTCACCTTCATGTCGGTTTCGCTGGACGACCCGGCCGACGTTCCGGAATTTCAGCGCGACATGAGCGCCCATTTCATCGCCGACATGATCGACGGCGGCTCCGATGACGAAGGCTTAGACCCGAAAAAGGCCGCGCAGATAAAAGCCACGTTTAACTTTTTCGACAAGAACAAGAACGGCAAACTTGATCCTGACGAAAAACAGGCCCTCATCGATTTTCTCAAGAAGCAAAACGTCAGGCTGTAACGCTAACCGCCGCGCTCAGTCTAATCCTTGGTAGTTGAAGCATAAAGGAGAGACACATGAGTTCTATTAAAGACGACGTTAAAGACAACATCGACAAGGGCGCGGATAAGGCAAAGGACGCTGCTGACAAGGTAGCGGATAAAACCAAAGATGCTGCGCACACGGTGGGCGATAAGCTCAAAGAGGCTGGCGACAAGGTAAAGCACTCGACGGACTAAGCCGGCTTTCTCGGAATTTGTAGCCCAGGAACTGCCCGAAAGTGCAGCTTCGCCCGACAGGGTGCAACTGTTAGCATTTGGGCATGGGACAAATTCTGAAAATCGCAGTGATCGGCTCCGGAAACGTCGGCGGAGCGCTAGGGCGACTCTGGACTGCCAAGGGTCACGACGTCAAATTCGGCAAGCGGGGCGCCAACGCCGAAGCAGTCGCAGGAGCGACGGTGATGGCGTTGTGCGTACCTTGGCAAGCGGTCGAAGAGGCGATCAAATCTTCGGGCGATCTGAACGGGAAGGTGCTCATCGACTGCGTCAATCCGGTCTCGCCCGATTTGAAAAGTCTTTTGGTCGGCACTACGACATCGGCGGCGGAGCAGGTGGCACAGTGGGCCAAGGGTGCCAAGGTTGTCAAGGCATTCAACACAATCGGAGCACCCCTTCTGGGCAACGCGCAATTTGGCGACCAGAAGGCGGATGGCTACTATTGCGGCGACGATTCGGCGGCAAAGAAGATCGTGCGCGGTCTGATTGAAGATGCAGGTTTGGATCCCGTCGATGTGGGACCGCTAACAAGCGCGCGCATGCTGGAGCCGATGGCCATGCTATGGATCGATCTCGCGGTCAATCAGAAGCAGGGTGTTAATCACGGATTTAAGCTACTGCGGAGGTAACTTCGACGGGCAACCGAACCCAGAAGGTGGCGCCTTGGCGGACCTGTTGATCTACCCACAGGTCTCCGCCATGGTCGAGAAGAGTCTGCCGTGAGAGCGCGAGCCCAAGTCCCAATCCGTTCTTTTTCCCGGAACTGACAAAGGGTTCAAACAAGCGCGAGCGAATATCCTCGGGAATGCCAGTGCCCGTATCTTCCACTTTAACGAGGACATCGTCTTGGGCGCGCTGGGCCGAGATGCGGATTTGGCCGCCTTCGGGCATCGCTTCCAGAGCATTGCCGATCAAGTTCAGGAACACGCGCTCAATGCGCGCCCGCTCCAGCGGAACTTCGAGATCACAACTTACGTCCACGGATATCGCCACGCCTTGCGACTCCGCGTTCACCGCCTGCACTTCCGCGGCGGCTTCGATGACATCGCGAATGCGGCAGACCTCGGCGGGTTGCGCATGCTGGCGCGAGACATCCACCAGTTCCTGCAGCAGATCCTTAACAGCGCGAGAGGAGCGGTAGATATTGGCCGCCAGGCGCTTCACCTGCGATTCGCTCAACTCGCCGTCCATCAGCATCTCGGCTCCGCCGTAGATCGCAGCGAGAGGATTGCGCAGATCGTGCACGATAGAGCTGGAAAGTCGTCCGATGGTAGAGATGCGTTCCTGCCGGATGAGTTCTTCCCGGGCTTCTTGAATCGAGCGGCACATGGCATTGAAGGTGTCGGCAAGCCTTCCTAACTCGTCGTCGCCCGCCTTAGGCACGCGAGTCTGATACTCCTGAAGAGCGATCCTCGCCGCCGCCCGATCCAGTTGTTTCACGGGATCGAGGATACGCCGGGCGAGCAGATAGCTGCCTCCCAGCCCAGCCAGAATCGCCGCCAGCCAAGTGAGGACGAAATTGCGTTCCAGCATCGCGATGCGTTGGCGAACTGCCTCGAACGATCGTACGATGAAGATCCCGCCTACGGTGGTACCTTGCATATCCAGCAGCGGGCTTCCGATCACCGCGTACTGGCCATGGTCCAAGTCAATGCGTTCCAGGCGGTTAGGCTGCGGCTTCATGGAAGCCAGCCGGACGCTAACGCCGCCGTCCAGCGTAGAGGCCACCGGCGATCCGCTTGCCAGGAACACGAAATCGCTGCCGCCAGTCCGAATTTTGAGATCGGAGGCGACATTGCTGTCCACAAGATAGCCGGCCACCAGCACGTTTAACAAGCCCGGTCCACGGTCCGTTTCGACGTAAACCGGCGTCACCACCATCTGATAGAGCTTGCCATTTTGCAAAACGAACCCAGCGGTCTGCCGGGGAAAGTTTCGGGCCGCTTGCCGAACAGCAGGTAATTCATTGCCGAGGTCGTGATCGCCGCCTAGGGAGGCGATCAAGCTGCCTTGCGGGTCAGTAACCAGAAACAGGCCGTTTGTTTGCGAGATCTTGGTCCAGATCTCAGCCGCGGTATCTCGAATAGTGGCCTTATCGTTGGTGCGAAAAGCGGCGCGGACGTCCGACATGGTGCTCAGAACCAGGCTCACGGATCGGAGCATTTCGGCCCTGGCCTGCCATAAGGACTCGTAAGCGCGGAAACTTCCCTGCATCTCGCTTTGCAGGTTCTCCGACATCGAGCGCAGCACCTGATCTTGCACCAGCCAACCGGCGAGCGCCAGCAGCGCGGTGATGAAAATCGAAGTAGAGAGGAGGATTTTCCACAGCAGCGATGGATTGCGGAACCGCATCTTCACTTCCTCACGCCGGGATAAATTGATCGGTCATCCCCCTCGGTTGAATAGGATCGACCGTATTTATTCTTGTGCGGAGCCAGCAAATACCCGGCTTCGGAGATTTCAATCGGCGGCACGGTTACCAGTTCGCTTCCCACCTGGACGGCTCGCGCCAAGCTGGCTAGACTTTGCTCAGTGGCGCGCTCATGGAACACGCGTAGAGTGTACTTGCCGGGCGGCACGTCTAACGAAAACTTGCCGTCACGCGAGGTCTGCGTGAAATACGGCGTGTTCAACGCGACGATGACCGCGCTCATCAAGGGATGAATATTGCAGAATACTCGGACCACCCCAGGCCGGGAAAATCTCACGGAGCGAGATGTGCCCGGCGGATACAAGCCTATGTCGAAAATTTGGCCGCTATAGCTGGAGAAGGCATTGTGAAAAATGGGATCGGCATTCGGAAAATCGACCAGGGTCCCAACTTGCACAGGCAAGATGTGGGGCGTGAACGTTTTGTTCTTCTGCAGCATTCTGGCGTGGCGCGCTGGCGGCCCCTGGGGCTCGCGGCTGTCGGTGGGCTCAAGCGAGATCACCACTCCGGAGAAGTCCCGATCCTTGCGGACGGATGCCTCCCGGGAATCACGCAGCGAAACCTGCCCGGAGACCTCCGCACCCGAGGCTGCCATCAGCAGCAGGCTAAAAAAGATAAGCCAGCGCAAGATCATAGTGATTGTTCAAACGAAGCCCATTTACCACGTATAGCGTGCGCGACTGCGATGCTTCGAAACTCGCAAGCACGTTGGGTCCCAGGCGGTACATGAAATTTCCGGCGTAGATGAAGTTGCGGCTTACTCCTGAGCCATTAAGGTCGGAGACGCTGTCGCGTTCCTGGCCACCATACATATGGAACGTCAACTTGGGGGTAATGTAGTATGCCACTTGCGCCCACCCTCCTACGCTGTGAATCGGGATCACGCTGGCGGGTCCGAGCACTGTAAAGCCCTGTCGAAGAGCGCCCAGGTTCGCCACGTTCTGCCCGCGGAACCAAGCGCCTGTAACCTCGATTGATGTAATTGGACGCACTAGCCAGTCGAGCGAAATGAGGCGGGAAGGCACGGATCTACCGGACACATGCGTGTCGCTGACATGGAAGCCGGGGGCAATCTCGATCCGGCGGTCCGCTCCGCCGCTCCAGAACTGAAAGCGCCCCTCGTATCCCGGACGGGCATGTTCGAGAGTCTTCGCCAGGGCGGCGGGCGTGTTGGCGTCGCCTTCGCTGGTTTGATAGACCCCGGCCTGTGCGCGGAGACCGGATTGTTCGCCAAAGTGAAAACGCTGCTCGATTCGAACCTGGGGCTGCCAGTCCCATAAGTTCCCGGCACCGGTGAGAGGTGAGATGCCGACCTGCGCCAGTGAGTCGGGTTCGCGCGGCGCGAAGATCGGCTTGTCCTGGCCGAACGTGAGGGTCGTGTCCTTCCAGACGAGATCCAGAGTCGCGGTGCGTATGCGCAAGAGATGGTTATCCGGCTCCCGCGATCCGGCGAAAAAATCCATATATAACGACCCGCTGGCTTTCCCTCCTCCTGGCAGATCGGGACCGGAAAATTTCAGGCCGAGCACGGTCTGCCTCAACGAAGCTCCCGCGGATACCGTCGACCGATTCAGTCCGGCAACGACGGAGTCTTGAGATGTTCCGCTGAAAGGGCCGTTGTGGAAGGCGTTAAAGAGCAGCATGCCCGTGAGCGAAACCGGCATGCGCTGAGACGTTTCAACCTTTGTCTGAGCCAATTCTTCAGTACGCTTTTCTTGAATGTCGAGACGCTCATTGATCGGCTCCGTTGAGGGTGTCGGGGCGCTGGTATCGGCAAGCGCTTGGCGGACTTCACGCAGCTCCTGCCGCAGCTTCTGGTTATCTTGCTCTAGCCGATCGAGCCGCTCAAGGATCTTGTGCAGGTCTGGTTCGGACTGCGCGCGGCCAAACAGGGGAATCAAGATGAGCGTCAAGATGCAAGGAATTCTCCGCTTTAGCATGTGAGGAGTCGCTCCACGGTTTTACGTACCGCTGACGGCGAGTAAGGCTTTATGAAGAACGCGGCGGCCCCGGCAGCTTGGGCGATTTGGGGCAGGCGCGGATTGCTGTCGCCGCTGATGATGAGTACCGGCGTGCTAGAAAAACGTTCCCGCGACCGTAGGTCGGCAAGCAAATCGAGCCCGCTCATTCCAGGCAGCTGAAGATCGGTGATTACTACGCCCACTGGATGGGACCAGCGGTTCAGAAGGCCGAGCGCGGCGCGACCTGAGGATGCCACATGCACCTCAACGTCGGGCAGAGACTCCAGCGCGATTTGCAGCGTGACCGCACAGGTCTCGCTATCTTCCACAATCAGCACCATGCGGGTCATGGCAGAAACCGGTAGCCAACCCGATGGACTGTGAGGAAATGGCGTGGACAGTTGGGGTCGGGTTCGAGCTTCTGTCGAAGACGGACCACGTGAGCGTCAACCGTGCGCGTGTTCGGGAACGATTCGTATCCCCACACTGAATTTAGAATCATGTCTCGCGATAGCACGCGGTCGGGGTTTTGCAAAAAATAGGTCAGCAAGTTGTACTCCGCTGGCGTGAACTTCACAGCCTCGCCGTTCCTGGAAATGACGCGTCGCTCCAGATCCACTTCGACTCCGGCGAAGGCGGTGAGCTTGTGGCTTTCCACTCCTGATCGGCGCAGCACGGCCCGGATGCGAGCCAGCAGCTCCCGGGTGCCGAAGGGCTTCACCACGTAATCGTCCGCGCCGATTTCGAGCAGCAGTACTTTATCGAGTTCGTCGCACACGGCGCTCAGGACGATGATGGGCGTGGCGACTCCGGAGTTGCGCAGCCGCTTACAGAGATCGACACCGCTGATCAACGGGAGCCGAAGATCGACGAGAATCAGGTCAGGCTTGGCAATCAGCGCCTGGTCGAGCCCTTGCTTGCCGTCGGCCGCCTGGACGGTCCGGAAGCCTTCATGCTCCAGAAGCATGGCGATGGTGTCGCGCAGACTCTCATCGTCATCGATTACTAAGATAGTCTGCATCGCAAGCCGATTTTAGCCTATGCTGCCACGATTGAGACGCGCTTGTTCGGTTAGGAGGCGAATTTCACAACTCTTTTACAATTCGATCACGACCGGCAAGATCACTGGATTAAGGGCTCTCGTGAAACGCTCTGCAACCTTGAGCGACAATAAAGGAGTGTCACGGGCAATCATCAGAGATCCGGATACGATGCACGGCGAACCCGTGTTCAGAGGAACCCGAGTGCTAGTCCAGACCTTATTCGAGTATCTGGAAGGTGGCGACACGCTCGAAGATTTCCTGGAAGGATTCCCAACAGTTTCCCGCGCGTTGGTCATCGAAGTCCTGGCGCAAGCTAGGCAACTCGTGCTCGCCCACATTGATGCGTCTGCTCATTGACGAGTGCGTCGACGAGAACTTGCGGCTTTTTTTTCCCAGCCATGACTGCGAAACCGCTCGCTTCGCCAATCTAGCGGGATTGAAGAATGGCCGCCTGTTGGAAGCTGCCGAAGCAGCTGGATTCCACGTTTTGATCACCGTCGATCAAAGCATTCCGCATCAACAGAACCTGGCAGGGCGAAGCATTGCAATACTAATCCTCCACGGGCAGACAAACCGCCTTCGCGACCTAAAATTTCTCGTTCCGGCCGCGATTGCCGCCCTACGTTCGATCAGGTTGGGCGACGTAGTGAGAATTGGCTAGCGGTCCATGAGCAACGAGCCAGGCAGTGGCGTGGACAGGTGGGTTTGGGTTCGAGTTTTTCGCCAAAGGTGGATCAGGCGAGCGAGAGCAAATTTCACACCTCTTTTACAATTCGATCACGACGCGCAAGCTATTGAACTAAGACAATCGGAGTACGACCAAGGAGATCTAGGTTGTCGACTTTGCCTATATTGGATTTTCTGTCCATACTCTTTCCTCTGGCTGGCGGGATTGGCTCTCGCCGGCCTCTTTTTTGCGCCAGGCCAGGCGTCTTAGTGTTCCATCCGAAAATCGGAACGATGCTCGATGGCCGCTTCGCTTTCCTCCACTCCGCGCACATCCGCAAACCGCGGTCCTTTCCACAACATTCCGGCGAACTGGGATAGTTGATCGCGGCTTCCAATCCCGTATACTTCCACGCTGCCGTCATCCAAATTTCTGACGGTGCCGCGTATGCCGAGCGCGTTGGCCGCATTCTCAACAAAGTAACGAAAGCCGACACCCTGGACCCGCCCGCGAACAATATATTTTCGGGCCAATTTCGGTTGGCTCAATGCGGCTTAAGGGTGGGGACTGGGGCAACTGCGGGAGCGAGGATTAAAGGATACAGTGTCACCTTGCGAAATTGGACGAATCCGTGATCACCCTGCAGAATGATCGGACCGGGGTCCCCTTCGTTCGGGTCCTGAGCGATGGCGGTCAGCCCCTCCACCGTCCCCTTGTCGATCACTTTAACCCCATTCAAGGTGACTGAAAGCTGTCGCCCGACCAAGCGAATATCGAACGTCTGCCACTCCCCGGCTGGCTTGCTCGCGTTTGTCTTGGGCGGGATGCGTCCGTAGAGCGCCCCGTTTCCGTGCTTGTTCGGCGGATCGCCGTAATCCTCAAAAATCTGAATCTCATAGCGGCCCCGCAGCCCCACTCCGCTGTTGCTTCGCTCGGCCACCAGGAATTCCACATGCAAATCGAAATTCCAAAACTTCTTGTCCGAGATCAGATCGCCGGCGCTTGGGGAATTCGTCAAGAGACCATCTCGAACCGTCCAGGCCATCGGCTTTCCGGGAGTAATTGACTGCCACCCGGAAACATCGCGCCCGTTGAAAAGTAGAATCGGCTCGCCTCGTTTCCAGTTACCCTCATCCTTCTCCGGGAGAACGGGAGCGCGCGATCCCGTCCATTCCAGGTAGGTAGCCGGGTCGCCCTCGATCTCGAACGTTCCCTTCAACTTGCCGTTGTCCAGCCGAGCCCAATATAACCCTTTTTGTAGACCTTTAGGCTCCCTTCGATAGCGGCGCTCAAACACGAATCGAAGCTCGCCGTCGGCAATGGAAAGCTTCGTAATATCTTCTAGCTGGCCTCCCGGAGCGCCGACGAACTTGCCTTTCAGCGCCTCGGTTCCGGCTCCGGTGACTTCAAGCCACCAAGCTCGGGTCCGAGGAGTATCCCCGTTCACAGCGATGTCCCAGCGACCGTTAAACTGCGAGTCGTCAATCGCGGCCATGCACGGCGCTATCGAAAAAAGCGCAGCTAGGATAAGTCGCATTGCGCCTGATTTAGCCAAACCGTCTTGGAATTGTGAAAGTAACAGACTGGGCCTACCAACTATCAATATAAATCGGATCCGCCGGCGGTTGGCTAAGGCACCAATAGCCGTCGAAATTCGTGATTCCCGCGAGGACGGACAAGACCTGCTCATCGATCAACTGATGCCCGGAGTAGGTAGAAGGTTCGCGCGCAAAGATTGCCATTGACGCGTCGCAGATGATCTCCGGCGTGCGCCACTGGCTCTTGTCCTGCATTCCCAGATTGATGGAGGCTTGGCTCTCGATGATCGTGCGCGGCCACAAGGTATTCGCGGCTATGTTGTCTTTGCGGTGCTCCTCGGCGATCCCGATCGCGATCCTTGCCATGCCAAGCTTCGAAATCATATAGCCGATCTTGCCGGGCGAAGGGGCTACCGACAAGCGCGGACACATGTTCAGGATATGTCCCCATTTCTGTTTAACCATGTGCGGAAGCGCGTAGTAACAAGCGATGTAAGCAGCCCGCACGTTCACCCCAATCATTAGATCGAACCGCTTCGGAGGTGTTTCGAGTATCGGCTTGGTCCAGATTGCGCCGGCGTTGTTCACCAGGATGTCCAGGCGGCCGAATTCGGAGATGGTGGCCTGGATCAAGTCGCGCACGCCGTCTTCGTTCCGGACGTCGGTGGCAACGGCCAGTGCCCGGCGGCCGATGGCGCGGACTTCGGCGGCGGTAGCGTGGATGGACCCTGGCAGGCGGTCGGTCGATTGTTCGCTCTTGGCGGCGATCACGACATCCGCTCCTTCCTGGGCGAGTCGGAGGGCGAGAGCCTTGCCAATGCCCCGGCTCGCTCCCGTCACAACGGCCACGCGGCCCTCGAGATTGGGATGTATCGCTGGATTGTCTTCCATTCTGAGTTAGCGTATCGCAGATTGGGAAGCTGGGGGCTTTCCCCGAAAAACAAGCATGCGAAAATGGGGCATAGTGCCAGTCAAAGTCCAAGCTCCCCGATTCAACGGGTTCATCAGTCTCGTGATGCATCCGGTCGGGAAGACGATTCTGGCCGTTCTTGTTTTTACGATCACGGCCTGTCTTGCCGTATTCGCGTTCTACTACTTCAAGTATTCGCGCCTCATCGAAGAGAAGCTGGCCGCCGGTCCGTTTGCCAATACATCCATGCTGTTTGCGTCGCCTCGTGTCGTGACGCTGGGAGATGTAGCGAATTTTCAAGACATCGTCAGCGATTTGCGAAGAGCTGGCTACACGGAATCTCAGAACAACAGAATCGGCCATTTTACGTCCAAGCCGGAAGAGGTGGCCATCTACCCGGGGCCCGATTCGCGCTTTCAACCCGACGCCGGCGTCATTAAATTTGCCGGGACGAAAGTCTCGAAAATTATTTCGCTGGGCGACAACACCGACAGAACCGAGTACACGCTAGAGCCTGAGCTCATCTCGAACCTGTTTGACAAACACCGCGAGAAACGCCGCATTGTGCGCTACGAGGACATTCCACCGCTGCTTGTCCATGCGGTGGTGGCGGTGGAGGATAAGCGCTTCTTCGAACACAGAGGATTCGATCCTAGACGGATTTTGAAGGCTGTCTATGTGGACATGCGCGAGCATCGTTATGCCCAGGGCGCATCCACTCTCAGCCAGCAGCTTGCGCGCCAGTTTTGGCTCGACAACGATAAAACGTGGCGGCGCAAAATTCCCGAACTGTTGATCACCCTGCATCTGGAACAGAAATTATCCAAGGAGAAAATTTTCGAATACTACGCAAACCAGGTTCCGCTGGGCCAGCGGGGCAGTTTCGGTATTCGGGGGTTCGGCGAGGCGGCGCAGGTGTTTTTTGGCAAGGATCTTAGCCGCCTGACTCTGCCGGAGGCGGCGACGATTGCCGGGCTGATTCAGCTTCCAAGCTTCACAAATCCTTTCCGCTGGCCGGACCGTGCCAAGCAGCGCCGCAACATCGTGCTTCGAGCCATGCGCGACAACAAGTACATCACGGACGAACAGTACGAGACTGCCGCCGCATCGCCTATGTCTGTGTCAAGGCACGGCACTGAATCCACTGACGCCCCTTACTTCGTTGACCTCGTGAACGATACCCTTGTCGATAAGTTCAGCCAACACGATTTTCAATCCAGCACGTACCGAATCTACACGACGATCGACTTGCAGCTGCAGCATGATGCTTCCGAGGCGGTTCGGATCGGGATGGAAGAGGTGGATAAGGCGCTGAAAGCGCACCGAAAAAAGAATCAGCCGCCCGGTCCCGAGGCTCAATGCGCTCTGATCGCACTCGATCCGCAGACTGGCGAAGTGCTGGCGCTGATCGGCGGCCGCAACTACGGCGCGAGCCAGCTCGACCGCGCACAGGCCAAGCGCCAGCCCGGCTCGTCGTTCAAGCCGTTTGTGTATGCGACCGCGCTCAATACCGGACTGCTGGGCGGATCAACTATTCTGACGGCTGCCACGATAATTAACGACGAGCCGACTACATTCTGGTTTGACGGCAAACCGTATACTCCTGGCAATTTTCACGGAGAGTTGTTGGGCCTGGTATCCATGCGCCAAGCCATTGCCCATTCGCTAAATATTCCCACTGTGAAACTGGCCGAGCAAACCGGGTATCGCGCTGTCGTCGAAACGGCTCGGCGCGCCGGAATGAATTTGAACATTCATCCCACTCCGGCCGTCGCATTGGGTGCTTACGAAGTGACACCCCTCGAGATTGCGGGCGCCTACACCGTGTTCGCGAATCGGGGCATGTTTACAGAGCCCTATTTTATTTCAAGCATTCGCGGCAAGAACGGCGAATCGATTTTCGAGGGAAAGTCTGAACACAAGCAGGCGCTGGACCCCAGGGTCGCCTTCCTGATGGACAGTTTGCTCGAGGAAGTGCTTCGGAGCGGGACGGGTGCTGGAGTACACGCGCGCGGAATCAATTTTCCCGCTGCAGGGAAAACTGGCACGTCGCGCGACGGGTGGTTCGCGGGATTTACATCGCGCTTAATTTGCGTGGTGTGGGTTGGGTTCGATGACAACCGCGAGCTGAATTTGGAAGGGGCTAAATCGGCTTTGCCAGTGTGGGCCGAGTTCATGCGGCGCGCCCACGAGCATCGCAAATATCGAAACGTGACGGACTTTACCGCACCTGCGGGTATTGGGAGCGCCCAGATAGACCCCACCACTGGACAGTTAGCTACCACCGCCTGCCCGACTGTTCGCACTGAATATTTCATCGAAGGGACCCAGCCCGTTGAAACTTGCTCCCTGCATGGCGGAGGCGGCGCGCGCGTAGCAGGATGGGAGCCGATGCAGCAGGAGCCAGGGGAAGATGGCGGCAAACCCGTTCTACAGGCCAACTTGCCGCCCGCCCACCCGAACGCTCCTCAATCTCCCTCCGCCGTGCAGTCGCCTAACGCTCAAACCGACCCTCAGAAGAAGAAAGGAATCTTCGGCAAACTGAAGGATATTTTTAAGTAATGTGGCTACACAATGTAGCTTCCGTGCTAACATAGCAACATGAGTATGGAACTTGGTATTCGCGACGCGAAAAACAACTTATCTAAGCTCGTTGAAGCAGTGCTGCAAGGCGAGGAGGTCTTCCTGACAAATCGTGGTGAGCGAGTGGCCCAGATTGTCCCCGCACCCAAGGTCGCAATCGCCGGCCGGGGCCGAGGTTCCTGGGCGGGGAAGATCAATCTCTATCCTGGCTGGGATTCCCTTGAGGAAGACAAGCGAATCGAGGAGATGTTCGAGGGACTTCCTCAGAGCGGGACCCATTGAAGCCTTTGCTCGATACCAGCGTGGTGATTCGGTGGATTGCCGGCAAACCGCTCCCTAAGGCTGTAGAGCGGATGCTGGCAAAGCCCGATACCGAGTGCGTTATCAGCATCGTGACCGGGTGGGAGATTATCCTAAAACCGAAGCTGGGCTTGTCGCCCCAGGATTTCGACGCGGCCATCAGCGAAATGGGGGCCGCTCTCCTGCCCATTCGCTTTAGGCATCTAAACGAACTTTTCCGTCTCCCTTACCTTGACGATCACAAGGATCCATTTGATCGCATGCTGGTTGCACAAGCCTTGGCCGAGGAGTTGCCCATCGTGAGCAGCGACAGTCGGTTCCCTTCCTACAAGCGCCTGAAAGTCATCTGGGATTAGACGGGTTCGCCGAGAATCTCCAGGTATTTCGCGATAGCCTCGATACCACGATAGAAATTTGGCAAGTGAAGCTTCTCATTGGGCGCGTGCAGATTATCGTCCGGCAAGCCGAATCCCATCATGACGCTCGGAATTCCTAAGTGCTCGTCAAAAAGCCCGACTATCGGAATGGATCCGCCTGATCGGATATATACCGTTTCTTTCCCGAACACCTGCTTCATCGCTTCCGCCGCTGCCTCGATATAGCGATTGTTGGGATTGACCAGGGACGGGGGGGCCGAATGGATGGGCTTGAACTCGGCGGTCACGCCTTTGGGACACGCTGCCTTGACAGCTGCCCGGATCTGTTCGGTTGCCTCGGCGGGCCCCTGATCGGCGACTAGCCTTGTACTAATCTTTGCCACGGCGCGTGCTGGAATTACTGTCTTTGCGCCCTCGCCGATAAACCCGCCGCGGATCCCATGCACCTCAAGCGTCGGCCGCGCCCACAGGCGCTCGAATAGCGGCACGTCAGATTCGCCAACCAGATCCGTCACGCCGACTTCCTTCTCTTTGTACTCTTGCTCATCGAATGGCAGGCGCGCCCAGGCTTCACGCTCCTTCTCTGAAGGGGGTTGCACGCGATCGTAAAAGCCCGGAATTCGAATGTGCCCGTCGGCTCCTTTGAGCGCGCATAGAATTTCCGCCATCGCCATGAGTGGGTTGGGCGCGGCACCGCCATACACTCCCGAGTGCAGGTCATGATTAGCACCCTGTACGTGCAGCTCTCCGTAGACCATCCCCCGCAGGCCTACGCAGATCGTTGGCAGCTCCGGACCGAACATTTCCGTATCGCAAATCACCGCGGCATCTGCCTTGATCCGCTCCGGCTTGCTGGCCACGTAAGCTTCGATATGCTCGCCCCCGACTTCCTCTTCACCCTCGACGAGGAACTTGATGTTAATCGGCAATTTTCCGTGCTGCTTCAGCAAGCCCTCGACTGCTTTCACCAAAATGTAAGTTTGGCCCTTATCGTCAGCCGACCCCCGCGCATAGATATTGTTGTTGCGAACTTCAGGCTCGAAAGGAGGCGATACCCATTCGTCGAGCGGGTCAGGCGGCTGGACGTCGTAATGGCCGTAGAGCAGCAGAGTCGGCTTGCCGGGCGCCCCGAGCCACTCGGCATAAACCAGCGGATTGCCTTCGCCTTCGATGAGTTCGGCATGGTCTAGTCCGGCCCGTTCCAGTTCGCCTCGCACAAACTCGGCAGCCTTCCGGATGTCCGGCTTATGCTCGGAAAGCGTGCTGATGCTCGGAATCCGAAGAAAGTTCTTGAGCCCTTCCAGGTACTCCTGCTGGTGCTGTTCGAAGTAGTTCATACCACTTCATCCTAAACGGTAACAAACTCTCAATTCCTATCCTAGCGGCGTTCAACAGCCCGATGAGCATTAAACTAAAACGCACTTGCCCGAATTTGCAACCCAAGTGTCAGGCTGTCTTTTGTACATTCCGTTGACAGGATTTTGGAATAGTGATTAACTTCTTGAGAGCAGTTCAGTCAGGGAGCGAATTATGAAAACACTATTTTGCGTTGCCGTTTTCGCATGTGTGTCAACGGTTCTGCCGGCCGCCGATTCTTCGACGATGGAAAAGATCAAGCAGTTCGAGAAAGAATGGGCCCAGGCCACCGTCACGGGTGACGCGTCGGTCTTGGAGCGCTTCGAAGCAAATGACTACTCATTCACCGACCCTGCGGGCGTAACCGGCGATAAGGCGAAAGATATCTCTGAATTGAAGACCAAGGTCTTCTCCGCTCAAGCCATAGATCTGGAAGATATGAGCGTGCGGGTATATGGAACGGTCGCCGTAGTCACGGGTAAAACCACCATAAAGGGCGGCAAGTACAAAGGTGAAGACATCAGCGGTCAATATCGTTTCACCGACGTCTGGGCAAATCGCGCAGGCCACTGGCAGGTAGTAGCGTCGCAAGCCACCCAGATCAAGAATTAGCTCTTCCGCCGCGCTCAGCTAGTTTGTCCGGTTCTGCGATTACCAGCGTCGCAAACAGAACAACATACATCGGATCGGTAGGAAACCGATACCGGTTATCTCGAAATTCAACATCAGCGTGGCGGTGCCAATGACCAATAGAATATGGATCAGGACGCATTAGCATCAGCGCGATCTGGGGCCTTCCGGTTCGCCATCCCTTCCAGGCGGCGAATAACCCCAGCCTAGCAGCAATTGAAAAATCACCAGGAGTGGTCCCGAGAACCGGACTGCCGGAACAACCGAAAAATGAGGACGCTTGAAAGCAGCAGCAGAAACATCATCTCCTACTCCTAGAGCGGATAGTTCTCCCACAAGATGCACCCTGGACTCGCGATGAAGGCGGGAGTCAGCGCGAACGCGATACGCGGCGTGACGGCGAGCTCCAGCATGATTCGATACAGGAGCAGGCTGCTGGCTGCGCCAAGAACAATATGGAAGACGTGAAATGCCGTTCCGTAAGCCTTCGCCGCACAGCTTCCAAAAAAACAGGCCCGTTTGGGCATTAGCAAGGGAGGCTGGACATGGGAGTAGTACAGCGTTTCCCATAGCCTGCTTCTAAGCAGCGCGAGATTCAGGAACTGAAAGTTGGAAGCGATGTATTCGGTGTGAAAGCGCACTCCACCACATAGTACAGAGCGCGGGAGATGAAGAAACAGACCAGAATGCAGCGATGCCGCATGAGGCTAGAAGAATTTGATTCGCCGCATGGCCAGCACCACCATCCTGAGCAGGAGCCAGCCATGACTCCAGCGCTGGATATTCGTTTCTCCATATGTGCGCTCGCCGTACCGCACCGGCAGATCGACGATCTTCAGGTTGTATTTCGCCGCGCCGAAGATCAGATCAAAATCGCCGAACGGGTCGATTTGACCGAAGTAGGCTCGATTTGCGGCAATCGTCTCATAATTCCGTTTGCTGAGAACCTTGGTCCCGCACAGCGTATCCTTGATCGGCTGGCTGAGCAGCCAGGTAAACGCCAAGCTAAAAAACTTGTTGCCCACGATATTGAAGAAGCGCATCGCGCGCTCCTGCATAGGGTAGATCAGCCGCACACCGTTCACAAACTCCGCTTTGCCGGATCGCCATGCTTCGTAGAAACGCGGCAAGTCTTCGGGCGGGACGGTGAGGTCGGCATCCAGAATCATGAGAACTTCGCCTGTGGCATTGGCGAAACCAGTGCGAACCGCGTCTCCTTTGCCCTTGCCGGGCTGCTTAAAGAGCTTTACGTTCAGGTTTCGCCGCAGCTTCATCTCGCGTTCAATCGCGCCGAAGGTGTCGTCCCTTGAATTTCCCTCGACGAAAATCAGTTCGGTCCCGCCCCCCATTTGGGGAACGCGATCGAAGATCTGGGGAACGTTGCCCTCTTCATTTCGGGCGGCGACTACTACCGTAACCACCGGCTCCGGCTCCGGCTCCACGCGGGGCATCGGCTGCGGGCGGGCAACAATCACGTTCGTTAAATCGAACAGCTTGAACGGCCATATTCTGGCCAGATACCTGTTCAGAAACTCTCCAATCAGGGGCATTCGAAAAGGAAAAAGGATCTCCGCGCTTTTTCGAATCACCTCGAAATTGGCAAGATAAAGCAGGTTGGCGATGTCCTCTGCGGTGAGCCAGTTCTGAGTCGGCTGGGGACGCGCCAAGCCGATGGCCTCGGCCAGGCGGCGAGGGATTTCCCACAAGCGGCTGTACGCATTCAGGATGACGCGCGTGCCTGGATGCGCATGGCGGGCGACCGCCTCGAACGTCTGTTGCACGTCCCACAAATCGTTTACCAGATCGGCGCAAATAATGAAATCGAAGCTCTCGCGCAAGTCGAGCCGGTTAACATCCTGCTCCACAAACCGCAGATTTGGATGGCGTTGGCGAGCTGCTTCCAGCATGGGAGGACTGAAATCGACGCCCACCCCGTAAGAGGGCTCAACTGCCGCCAGCAGATCGCCCTGTCCGCAGCCAATCTCCAAAACCCGCATCCCTGGAGGGATCAGGAAGCGATAGATTCTCCAAAGGCATTGCTGATAGCCGCCTCGAACGCGTTCCCATCTTCGCAAGTCGATAGCAAACTGCTCCCAGTAGCGGCGGCGAGCCTCGCTATATTCGATCTCAGCCGCATTGGAATTCACGGCTGGAGGCCGGCGCGAGTCGTGTTGTTATCCATTCATTTCAAGTATAGACATGCCCCGCTGGTCCCATCCTCCCTCACTGCAGCGGGTTTTCCTGATCTCTTTCAAAGGGTAGGCCTTCACAAAGCAGGCTGACTTCAGATTCCCTGACGCTGCCGCCCGCAGCCAGGTGGCTCTCGATTCTTCGCCCCAATTCCAGTTGGCCGTCCAAGGTGAGAAGCGCCGATGTTGGGTGTTCCAGCACGCAGCGCTCAAAGACCTTCGCCGCCTGCTCCGAGCGAAACGTCGGAACCAGCAACTGAACCGACGAACCGTCAGTCAGTGCGATGAACCACAAATGGCCAAGCACCCTCGCATCGAAGAACTCGTAAACGAGAGTGCTTCGGGATGCGACGGAACCGCGAGTGGGAATGGTAACGGCCATGGATAAAGCTTGCTGACGAGCCTGCAAACTTTATCGTACGGGCCATTCCCGGCGATATCACTAGGTCAAATTAGGCTTTTGGCCTACGGCAGAAGTACTCAAAGTTTTCTCTTTTCCGTACTAACCCCGCTTAGAGCACGCCGGGTAGTCCGCTCCCGTTCGGACTGCCTAATCCCGAGCAGGCATCCCATCCAGGACCCGCCTTATATGCTCCAATATCGCCCGCAACGATGTCGTGAAGAGCGTTTTTCCCAGGTGCTGCCGCGTACAGCTTCGGATTCAGGAAACCGAGATGTTTCTTTTTCTGTTCATTCAGCAATGCCGTTAAAGCAGCCCAGAGCGGAGCGACCGCGCTCGTGCCGCCAAAGACGCCGTCCTTGCCATCCACATGAATTTGATAGCCGGTGTTGGGGTCCGCATCGCCGCAAATGTCGGGAACTCCGCGGCCCTTGAAATTCGGCGGGTTTACCGACGCCGGCACGTTAGCCTTAGCTTGGTACGCTGGCACAGGGAATTTCTCGCTCACTCCGCCGCCTCCCGCGCCTTTCCCCGGACCATGGTTCCACACCACTTCGCTCGTAATCTTTCCGCCCGCCGATTCCAGGCGAGTGCCGCCGCAGGCTAGAACGTTGGGGCTGGAGGAGGGGAAGTCCACATGAGCCTTGCCGTCCGTCTCTCCGTCCGCAGATCCATCGTCGCCCGAAGCGCAGCAAACTGTCACGCCTACCAAACCCGCTTCCTGAAATGCTTGGTCGTAATTGGTGAGCGACTGATCGGTCCAAGACGACTCGGGGCCGCCCCAACTGATGGAAATCACTGACGGCTTGCGAAGACTATCGTGAATGGCCGTAGTGATCGCGTCCAGAAATCCCTGATCGGTGTTCGGCGCGAAATAGACGATTATCTTGGCGCCCGGAGCAATCGCACCAATCACCTCAATGTCGAGCAGCACCTCGCCATCGGCGCTGTTTGGATCACCGACGGGAAGATTTGGCGCGCCATCGATCGACACCGCCGTGACACTGGGGACCGGGCTGATTCCAAGTTTGCCAAAATAAGCGGTCAAATCGGCTTTTTTAAATCCTCCTCCAAGTTCAATGATGGCGACGGTTTGCCCCTTTCCAATCCCCTTGGCGGGAAACCCGTACAACTTGGCGACTTGCGCGGGGGTATACGAAGTGTCTCCAACCGCAAGCACTCCCAGTTCGCCGTCTTCCCTCTGTCGAAAATGGGTTCTCGCCTGAGGCCGTTCATCCAGACCAAAGACTCCCGTTATGGCGTCTCCCAAGTCAGCCGGGACGTACAACAGCCCCACTCGACCGCGGAAGACGCCGGTATCGGACGGAATCATCTGAAGCTGAGTCCCGAATGCCAGATTCATATTCGCGACGGTTCCAATCAGGACGATGCTGCGCCGCACCAGACTCACATCAGCGACGGTGAGATCGAAGTCGGCGGCGAATTCGACTATCTTTTCCACATCGGCTGGATCGGCGCCATAGCGTTCGGCGTAGTGCTCGCGGCTGATTACTTCGGAGCCCGGCGAAGGAAATTTGGCGGTACGGTGTCGAACCATAACCGTCACGGAAACCAAATCGGTTGGATTAGGAGCGCTGAGAGCCGATAGCGTCGGCACGGGCGGGCGCTCGCTGCCCGGTACCGCAACACGTTCAGTTGTCATGCACTCATTCTAGATGTTCTTCGAGATTGAGGTCGCGGATAATACCCCATTCGACAATTTCGGGCAAAAATGTTACCATACTCAAGAGGCGTAAACAACTTCGCAAATGGCCATCAAACCAGCATTCGCACCGAGCGCGCAGATCGAGCACACCAAATACGGATTAGGGTCCGTTGTTTCATGCAACGAAGAACATGTCGTGATTAAGTTCGACGATCATGGAGAAAAGAAGTTTGTGCTGTCGATTGTTCTGCCGAATCTGAAGAAAAGCGATCGCCAGCCCCCTGCCGAGAAACGGCGAGCAACCCGAAAAAAGGCCGCCCAACCAGTCGCCTGAGTCGCCGTAAATTCCGCTAATTTCGCGCAGGGGATGCACGCGCCGCAACTTGATCGCGTCAAACATCGCGTGAGAGTTTGCTTCATCGCTGTATTGCTGGCTTGGGCAACCCTGTTGCCCGCGGGAGAGAAAACCGCCGCGCAGCTCTACAAAGAAGCGCAAAAAGCCGAGAAGGCTGGGGAAATCACCAAAGCCTACATTCTCTACTCGGAAGCGGCACTGAAGGATCCGGCCAATCCCCAATTGTGGGGCAAGGCGCAGTCCATGCGTCCGGCTGTCGCCAGCCCGAATGTTGCGATCAATCCATCTTCGGCCAAGGAAGCGTCGTCAGAACTCGACCCCTCGGTGACCGGTTCTATTAGCGAACTCGAAATCGCCGAAACCAGAAGGCTCCTGCCGCCGCCCGAGCTCAAAGGGAATCCCGGGACCAAGGATTTCGATCTGAAGGGCGATTCCAAACAACTTTTCGAACAAGTGGCCAAAGCTTTCGGTCTCGAGGTCATTTTCGATGCGGGCTACGAGCCCAAGACAACTCTGCGGCTCCAACTTACCGACGCGAACTTTCGCGAAGCGATGCGGGCCGTTGAGGCGGCGAGCGATTCGTTTGCTATTCCGGTGAGCCCTCGGCAGATGTTGATCGCCAACGATACCGTTCAAAAACGAACCGAACTCGACAGAACTATCGCGATCGTGATTCCCGCTCCGGAGCCCTTTGCGATTCAGGAGCTGCAGGAGATCGCCACCGGCATTCGAGGCACGCTCGACATCCAGCGCATAACAGTGGATTACCAGCGCCGCCTCATTATGATTCGCGACCATGTGTCGAAGGTCCGCATGGCGGAGAAGCTGTTGCGGGACCTCATGCAGCCTCGGCCAATGGTGGCGATTGAAGTGGAGCTTATGACGACCGATGAGACTTCGTCGCTTTCCTATGGACTCTCCCTCCCAGACTCCCTCGCGTTAGTGTGGTTTGGCCATAGCTCGATCCTGTCCGCAGTCTACCCCGCTGGATTCGCGAATTTCCTCGGGTTCGGCGGTGGAAAAAGCGTGATCGGGCTGGGGGTGACTAATGCGAGTCTGTTCCTGAACGTCAGCAAATCCAACTCCCAGACGGTGCTGCGGTCCGAGATTATCACCTCCGATCAGCAGGCGGCTTCACTGCACGTGGGCGACAAATACCCGATCGTGACGAACCTTTACCTGGGCACGACTACTGGCACTGGACCCACATACAGCCCTCCCCCGAGTTTCACCTTCGAGGATTTGGGCCTGTTGCTCAAGATAACGCCTCGCGTGCACGGGATGGATGAGATGACCCTGGAAGTTGAATCCGAATTCAAGCTCTTAGGAAGCCAGACCGTCGACGGGATTCCGGTAATTTCGAATCGAAAATTCCAATCGAAGGTCCGGGTCCGCAACGGCGAGTGGGCCATTCTTTCGGGACTGATGACTGAATCGGAATCGAAGACGATTTCAGGAATAGCAGGACTATCGGTGGTTCCGGTGCTGCGAAATAATAAGGGGAATCGCAATCGAGGAGAGACTCTAATCGTGCTCAAACCCCATCTGTTAAACCTGCCGCCGACCGAATCGGTTTCGAAGGCTGCTTGGGTCGGTACCGAATCCAGGCCTCGCACGGCATTCTAGCGGCTCCCGCTCAAAGGATACAATTATCCATGAGGCTGCACTTGGTATCAGGACGGGCGTTGTTCGCGTGCTTGGTCGTCCTTCTCCTTTTACCCTCTAAAGGAGCCCCGCAAGGGACCTGGATGAATGACCGGGAAATAATGCAAGAGCTTCGCGCGGAGGGTGTTCGTTGCGACCGCGACAGTGCCAGTCTCTACTTCGAGAAAGACGCTCTCTCCACAGAAGAGATGGATGCGTTCTCTGATCTGGTCAATCAAGGGATCAAAGATATAGAAGACATCCTCAAGCTCCCACTTGATCGCCGACGAGCGCAGACCGGCAGGATCTTCTATTTCGTCGGTGCCAAGATCGACATAGGACGATCCCGCGGACGTTCCGTATTCCTCCCCGCTTGGCGGGTTCAGAAGAAGGCCGCTCCTTATCTGCATGAGACGACGCATATCCTGGCACAGTGCAATGCGTGTCCTATGTGGTTCAGCGAAGGGTATGCGTCCTGGATGCAAAGCTACATCAGCGAAAACGTGGGCGGGTATGATGCGGCAGTGTTCGCCAGACACGGGAATCGCGGAGTGGATGCGGACGCGGCACGCTGGCTGGCTTCTCCCAATGGGCAGTCCGTTCTGCCTTTCGTTCTAGAAGGAGGCGAACCGCCCGACATCGTGGAGGAACGGCACGCCGTGGGAGCGCCCTTTTACGTATTGGCGCAATCGCTGGTAAAGTATCTCGTGTCGCTGGCCGGGGTCGACAAGGTCAACGCTCTGGCTCACTGTCAGGATTTCAACGCGGAGCTTGCGAGCGCGACCGCCAAGGCTCCCGAAGACTTGAAGAAGAATTGGCTAGCTGCGGTGCGCGGCGTAAAGCATTAGCTGGCATTCATGCCGCTTGGCGGAGGGCGGTGAGTTCTCCACAATTCGCAGCGCGGGCGAGCTGCTCGAAGGCCGCTTTCCAGGCGTTGCGCATCGGTCTCATTTCGCTGACATATTCCTGCAAGTCCGATCTCCTCACGCCCAGCAACTGAGTTTCAAACTTCACCCCGAAGTACTGGCGCGGCGCGGCCAGCGGCTTGAATCCGAACATGCGCTGATAGATCGGAGCGTGTTCCACGCGCGGGCAAGCGATCAGCCATTCCACGCTGTATAACTCTGCCAAAGCGGCCATGTTCCCGAGCAATCCCACAAACGCGTCGCGGCGCGCGGACTGTCCGAAGCACAGCCGGCTCGCCTCCACGAATGACTCCCGCGCGATTCCCTGAAACACCGGATGATCGCCGAATACATGCCGAACGGGCGAATCGTCCCAGCCCTCCGCTGGCCGCACGACGCTGATTCGAACGGTCGCCAGAGCTTCCTCGGCATTGCGAACAAGGAAGCTGAAGCTGTTCGGCTTTGCATCGAAGCTGTCCGAGAATTGCTCGTCAGGCCGGGGATCGATCGATCCCTTCCTCCGGTAACATTCATAGCGAAGACGGTACACCATCTCACGGGCCTCTTGTGTGTCTGCGATCGCGCATTGATTGAAAGTCATACAGTTTCTCTCCTCTGACTTTCAAAGCGCAATACCGGGAACTTACCCGCCAAAATCCGACGCAAAGCGAAGACTGAACCGGCCGGGCTGTTGACAAATCTTTCAGATTAGTGTTTACTAACTTAGTAATCACTAACATGAGCGCCGCCCCCAAACTTACCGCCCTCGAACGCCGTGCCGCGATCGTTGAAAGCGCTCTCAAGGTATTCTCCGAAAAGGGTTTCAGGGGCACTACCACGCGGGAACTTGCGGCTGCGGCCGGTGTCAGCGAACCTGTCCTTTACCAGCATTTCGCCACCAAGAGCGAACTTTACGCAGCCATCATCGATAGAAAATCGAACGGTGTTGGAAAGGTCCTGGCTCAAGTCGAAAGCTTCCTCGAAACGGGTGACGACTACGGATTTTTCACCCATTTGGCGAGCCTCATTCTCCGCTTCCACGAAGAAGATCCGGCCTACTTGCGCCTGCTGCTCTTTAGCAGTCTGGAGCGCCACGAGCTCTCCGACCTCTTTCACGAGCGGCAAGCCTGCGGCTTTGAGCAAGCAGTTGTCCGTTACATCGAACGCCGTATCGAGCAGCACGCTTTTCGCTCCATGAACCCGGCCTTTATCGCAAACAGTTTTATGGGCATGGTCGCCCATTACGGGATGGGGCGCATGCTTCATCCCTGCCACGAACCGTCCCTCGATCGCAATGCAGTGGTCGAAGGCATGGTCAGCATCTTCTTGAGAGGGATTCAAAATGATAAGCCGTAGCGCGGCCGGTCGCCTTTTGCCGGCTGCCCTGCTCCCGATCCTATTCGCCGCCTGCGCAAAACAGCCTGCGAAAACCAGCGCGCTCGCCGCTTCAAAACCCGAGCCAGTGGCGGTGAAAACGGTCGCGGCCGCCACGCGTCGCATCGACAAAGCGATCTCAATCACCGGATCGCTCAGCCCCGATGAATCGGTGAATGTCAGTTTCGAAGTCGCCGGACGAGTCTCCGCCATGAAGACCGATTTCGGCCAGACAGTTCACAAGGGAGACATTCTAGCCGAGCTCGACAAGCAGGAGTATCAGTTCGCCTTTGATCGCAGCAAGGCCGCCCTGGCTCAGGCTTACGCGCGCCTCGGTTTGTCACCCGGACAAGACACGTCGGATTCTACGGCCTCCATGCGCCAGGCGCAGGCTCAACTGGACGATTCGCGTTCCAAATTCGACAGCGCCGCGAAGCTCGTCAAGTCCGGCGATATCTCGCAGGAGCGTTTCACCGAACTCGAGAAGGCCTACCGAGCTAGACAGGCGGCATTCGAAATGACGCGCGACGACATGCGTGGCCAACTCGCTTCGCTCGATTCGATCCGGGCCGACATGAAACTCGCCCAAAAGCGGCTGAATGACACGGTGGTTCGTGCGCCCTTCGATGGAGCCATCGCGCAGAAGCTGGTCTCCGTCGGCCAGTACATCAAGGAGAACACTACCGTTCTCACGCTCGTGAAGTCCACCCCCCTGCGCCTCATCGCCGACATTCCCGAATCGGCAGCTGGAGGGATTCGGATCGGCACCTCGCTCACGTTCACTACCGACGCGATTCCAGACAAGCAGTTTCACGCCGTGGTTCGTCAGTTGAATCCGGCACTCGATTCCAAATCGCGCGTACTCACGGCGGAAGCCCGCTTGACCGAATCGGATGCGCGGCTCCGGCCAGGCATGTTCGTTCAGGTTCTGCTGGTCACGTCACGCAACGCCGAGATCACGGTGATTCCCACGCAGGCGCTCTACACGGTGGCGGGCCTGACCAAGGCGTTCGTGATTCGGAACGGGCACGCCGTCGAGCTGCGTGTTCCGCCGGGCCAGACCTACGAGGGCTGGACGGAAGTTCCAGCCGACCAGATCCATGCTGGAGAAATGGTGGCGGTTACAGGCCTCTCCGTTCTGATCAATGGAACCGAGGTCAACGCCTCGGCGAGAGCGGGGTTATAAGAAATGCAAACACTGGCAGCCGTCTGTATTCGCCGACCCGTTTTCGCCACCATGCTGATCATGTGCCTGGTGGTGCTGGGCTTCGCCGCATATCGCAATCTGGGTGTCGATTATTTTCCGAAAATCGATTTCCCCACCGTCACCATCACAACCACTCTTCGAGGCGCGGCGCCCGAAGAAGTAGAGACTCAGGTCACCAAGCGAATTGAGGAAGCGGTGAATACGATTAGCGGAATCGATGAATTGCGCTCCACTTCCGCAGAAGGCGTTTCTCAAGTCTTCATCACGTTCGTGCTCGAGAAGAATGGCGACGTCGCGGCGCAGGAAGTTCGGGATCGCGTCTCCGCCATCCTCGGCCAGATGCCGAAGGACACCGATCCGCCTATCGTTCAGAAACTCGCCACCGATGCCACGCCAGTTCTCGACGTGGTTGTCTCCTCGCCCCGCGATCTGCGCGAGACCACCAAGATGGTGGACGACCGCATCAAGAAGAATATCGAGTCCCTCAACGGGGTGGGCCAAGTGACGTTCGTCGGTGACCGGCAGCGTCAAATCCAGGTCTGGCTTGACGGCGAAAAGCTCTACTCCTATAACTTGAACATCGATCAGATCCGCAATGCGCTTGCGTCTCAAAACGTCGAGATCCCCGGCGGGCGCGTGGATCAAGGGTCCCGCGAACTTTCCTTAAGAACGCTCGGCCGCGTGGAACGCCCCCAGGATTTTGAGCGCATCATTGTCGCCAACGTGGCCGGCAAGCCCGTCCGCGTGACTGATGTTGGGAGCGTGGTCGACGGCTACGAAGAACCCCGGTCCATGGCGCGCCTGGACGGGCTGCCCGCAGTGGTGCTCGAAGTCCGCAAGCAGGAAGGCTCCAACACGCTGGCGGTGATTCAAGCGGTGAAGAGCCGCATCGACCAGTTGAAGACCGTTTTGCCGCCGGACGTAAAAATCACCTACACGCGCGATCAATCCGGGTTCATTTCCGACGCGTTCCAGGCCGTGCAAGAGCACCTGATTCTGGGCGGCATTCTGGCCTCCGTCATCGTGTTTCTATTCATCCGAAGCTGGCGCTCCACGCTGATCACGGCCGTCGCGATCCCCACCTCCATCATCTCCACGTACACGCTGATGAACCTGATGGGCTTCACGCTAAACCAGATCACCATGCTGGCCTTGGTGCTGATGGTCGGTATCGTGATCGACGATGCCATCGTGGTGCTCGAGAATATTTTCCGCTTCATGGAAGAGAAGAATATGTCGCCCTATGAAGCGGCGCTTGCGGGCACGAAAGATATCGGCCTTGCCGTACTCGCCACCACGCTCAGCCTCGCGATCATTTTTCTTCCGATCGCGCTGATGAGCGGCATCGTAGGGCGCTTCATGTCCAGCTTCGGGTATACGGCCGCGTTCGCGATCATGGTTTCGCTGCTGGTCAGCTTCACCTTGACTCCCATGTTGTGCTCGCGCTTTCTCAAACCGTCGAAGAAGAAGCACGACACCAAGGACACGATCATTTTCCGCATCTTCGACGTGCCTTACAAGAGCCTGCTGCGTTGGTCAATGAATCACCGCTGGGTGATCGTCGGCGTGGCGTGCCTCGTGTTCCTCTCTACGATTCCGTTGTTCATGATTATCGGAAAGGACTTTCTTCCGGTGGACGATCAGAATGAATTCGAGGTCACCGTGCGCCTGCCTCCAGGCTCGTCTCTCGAAGGCAGCAATAGCGCGATGAAGTCGCTCGAAGCGGAACTGAAGACCTTGCCAGGCGTAAGGAACATGCTCACCACGCTCGGCGCCGATGCGCGCAAGCAAGTCGATCGCGGCTCAATCCTGCTCGAACTCGTGCCATTCGACAAACGCAAGGAGACGCAAGTCGAATTGATGGGCGCTGCCCGAGCGAAGTTGAAAAAATTTCACGATATGGTGATTGCGGTCCAGCTGCCCGCTCTTTTTCAGGGGGCCGGTCCTCAGGCCGACTTCCAATTTTTCCTGCAAGGCCCCGACCTCAACCAGTTGGACAAGTACGCCGCGTCGGTCAAGAAGAGCTTGGGCTCAATTCCGGGGGTTACCGACATCGACAGCTCGTACGAAGCTGGCAAGCCGGAACTGCGCGTCCGCATCAATCGCGATAAAGCTTCCGATCTGAATGTCAACGTTTCGTCAGTAGCCACCGCGCTTCGAACGTTGGTGGGAGGCGACACGCAAGTGACAACTTATCGCGAGGGGGACGACCGCTATGACGTCCAGCTTCGCGTTGACAAGGCGTTTCGCACCACGCCATCTGCTCTGAACCGGCTGTTCGTGCCCTCCGTCACCCTCGGGAACGTAGCAGTTTCGAACGTCGCCAATTTGGAGGAGGCCACTGGGCCCACTCAGATCGAACGCTACAACCGTCAACGCCAGATCATGATCTCCGCCAATCTCGTAAATGGCCAGGCGCTCAGCAATGTGATCCCGATCGTGGAGCAGCAAGTGAGGGACATGAATCTGTCGCCCGAGTATCGAACGGGCCTGCTCGGCCGCAGCAAGGAGTTCGGTCGGGCTGTTGGCCTGTTCATCTTCGCCTTCATGCTCTCATTCGTGTTCATGTACATGATTCTGGCCGCCCAGTTTGAGAGCTTTATCGATCCGATCACGATTCTAATCAGCCTGCCGCTCTCCGTGCCGTTCGCGTTGCTATCGCTGGCCCTAACGCACGAGAATTTCTCGATCATCTACACGTCGCTCGGAATTCTGGTCCTCTTCGGAATCGTGAAGAAAAATTCGATTCTTCAAATTGACCATATCAAGTCGCTGCGCCGCGAGGGTGTTCCGAGGCTGGAAGCGATCATGCGTGGATGCGAGGATCGACTGCGCCCCATTCTGATGACAACGGCAGCCTTGGTGGCGGGCATGATCCCGCTGGCTCTGGGGGGAGGCGCAGGCTCGGGCTCGCGACGCACGGTCGCCATTGTCGTCATCGGAGGACAGACGATGTGCCTTATCCTCACGCTGCTGGTGACGCCAGTCGCCTATTCGCTGTTCGACGACTTAGCCCACCTGCGCCTCTGGTCGCGAGTGCCGCGGACCACAGAGGCCGTCGCCACTGGAGACTAGTATGAAGCTGATTTTTAGCCCATGTAGCGCGGCCGCTCGTTTTTTGGCGGCTGCCCTCTCCTAGCAATCTCCCTCTCAGCCGCGGACCTGCCGCCTGTCGCACGAGTAGGAGTCAGCATCACCGAAAAGAAACTCACGCTCGCCGAAGCCGTCGAACTGGCGCTTGCCGGCAATCTGGATATCGAAATTCAGCGCACCAATCGCGATAAAGCCGACCAGGCAATCCGTGCCGCCAGAGGCGCATTCGACCCTTCATTCCGCTTCAATCCCGGCTACGTCAGCAACAACACACCTACCGGCTCCGTGCTCCAAGGCGTGGGTGGGAAGCTCAACGAGAACACCTCCACCGAGAACTTCTACTATCGCCAGAAGACGCCCTGGTTCGGCTCGGGGCTTGGCTTGGATTTTGAAAATGGCCGCACTTCCACTTCGAACCTTTTCTCGTCGCTAAATCCTTATTACAATTCGCGCCTGTTGGTGAGCTTCACGCTGCCGCTGCTGCGCGGACGGCAGATTGATAACGAACGCGCGGCCCTCGAGGTCCGCCGCAAACAGCGCGATTTGAGCGGTGAGGATTTCGAGGTGCAAGTGATCGACATCGTGTCGCGAGTGCAGCAGGCGTACTGGGATTTGGTTGCCGCGCGCGAAGACGTGCAAGTGCAGGGCGATGCGGTGGAGCTAGCCGCCCAGCAGTTGGGACAAAATCAGCGCATGATCAATTCCGGCACGCTCGCTCCCATCGAATTGTCCGCGTCTCAGGCCGAGCTCGAGCGCCGCAAGGACAGCTACTACGCCAGCGTAGGCACGCTGACGGAAGTCGAGAACAACCTGAAAACCCTGCTGCTGCCAGATCGGCAATCCGAACTGTGGGGCGACCAGATTATTCCCGTGGACACCCGGACCGCCGAACCTCTTGAAACCGATGACTTGAAGCAAGCGGTGTTCGATGCGCTCAAGAAGCGGCCGGAAATGCGCCAGGTGCAGAGCCGCAAGGAGTCGAACCAAGTGGACCAGCGGCTGAACTCCGACTCGATCAAACCCCAAGTGAACTTCGTCACTTCTTACGCGAATGCCGGCCTGGGCGGAGCGGTCAATCTAGTCGGCAATCCGTTCAGTTCGTCTTTCGGTCCGCTCTATGATCGCTTGAATGCGCTCTCGGCGGCGGCTGGACTCTCCCCGGTCACTAGCGGAAGCTTGGGTTCCCTGCCCCCTTCGCTAATTGGCGGATACGGCAGCACGTTGGCTGGACTATTCGGAGGCAACTACCAATCCGTGCAGGTCGGCATCGCGCTCGACTTTACGGCGCGCAATCGCACGGCACAGGCGAACTACGGCACGTCCTTGATTGAAGCCAAGCGGCTCGGATATGTTCAGGCCCAGACGGAACAGGCCATCCAAGCGCAGGTCCGAAACGCGTTGCAGGCGATCCAGACTGCTCGACAGCGCATTACTGCCGCCGAGACCGGCGAGCGAGCCGCCAAGGAGAAGTTGGAGAGCGAAACGCGTCTATTTCAGACCGGAGAATCGACCAACTTTTTTGTTTTGACGCGGCAGAACGAGTACCTGGACGCCCGCCGCCGCGCCGTGCTGGCGCATCTGGATTTCAACAAGGCTGTGGCACGCCTCGAGCAAGCCTCCGGAACCACGCTTCCCAACCATAATGTGACCTTGAAGTGAAGCAGGTGCTATCCTGAAAAGGATTCATCAAGTGGGCGGCTAGCTCAGTTGGGAGAGCACCGCGTTCGCAATGCGGGGGTCGTGGGTTCAAGTCCCACGCCGTCCACCAAATCAAATCAATTTTTAATTCCCAGGTCGGAAAGGAGATTTCATCGTGTCAAAAGTAATGAAATGCAGGGAAGTGGGCATGGATTGTGACTTCGAGGCTCGGGGTGAGACTCAGCAAGAAGTGTTAACCAAGACCGCCGAGCACGCCAAGAAAGACCATGGCCTGGAAGAGATCTCGCCGGAGCTCATGGCAAAAGTGAAAGCCGCCGTTCACGACGAATAGCATCGCTTCTTGGCTTTGTCGCCAGCCCCCAAATGGTACGCGTCGATAAACGGCGCCCAGTGGAAAACGTTGCTCGCCGCCCAGGCAGGCTGGATGTTGGACGGCATGGACGTGATGCTGTACGCGTTCGCTCTCACGTCCATTCAGGGCGAATTTCACTTAACACCAGCCGTAGCGGGATCCATCGCATCGCTCACGCTGTTCACGTCGGCATTCGGGGGCGCGCTCGCCGGCTATCTTGCCGACCGCCACGGGCGAGCGCGGGTTCTAATCTACTCGATCCTCACTTACTCCCTTTTTACGGGCATGACCGCCAGCGCGCATACCTTCGCGGAACTCGCATTTTGGCGCGCGCTAGTCGGGTTTGGCCTGGGCGCTGAATGGTCGGCCGGCTCCGTGCTGGTCGCGGAAACGTGGCCCGCCGAACACCGGGGTAAAGCGATTGGGATCATGCAATCCGGTTGGGCCATCGGCTACATCTTAGCGGCGCTGCTCGCAGCCCTGATCTTGCCCTCTTATGGCTGGCGACCCCTCTTCCTGGCAGGCGCGCTCCCGGCACTGTTCACGGTGTGGATCCGCCGCGAAGTCCCGGAACCAGCGATCTGGCAAAGAGCCAGGGAACCCAAGCCCTCGCTCCGCCTCATTTTCCAGCAGCCCCTGTTGAGCCGCACGGTATTCGCCACCCTGCTGGCCACGAGCCTCCTATTCGCCTATTGGGGTCTTTTTACATGGATACCCACCTATCTGGCCAGCCCGGTTTCGAAAGGAGGCGCGGGCCTGGGTCTCGTAAAATCCACCGCCTGGATTATCCCCGTCCAGATCGGTGCGTTTCTCGGATACACTCTCTTCGGTGTTCTTTCGGACCGATTCGGCCGACGTCCCATCCTCCTGGTATTCGTGCTCGGGGCAGCCGCATCGGTTCCGCTATACGGCATGGCGGGGAAGAATCCTGGCTTGTTGCTGCTGCTCGGGCCCTTCATCGGCTTTTTCGGTCACGGCTATTTCAGCGTCTTTGGAGCCATGCTCGCCGAACTGTTCCCGTCATCGATTCGCGCCACCGCGAGCGGCATCTGTTATAACTCAGGCCGGGCAGTCAGCGCGCTGGCACCCTTTCTGATCGGGTTGATTTCGGAAGTGGCCGGGATTGGCGGAGCGCTTGCATTCACCTCGGCGTTCTTCATGCTAGGAGCGGTGCTGATTCTGTTTCTGCCCGAGACGAAAGGAGAAGCACTGGCATGAAAAGCATCGATCTGAACTGCGATATGGGCGAGTTGCCGGAGTCCGTGAGCGACGGTACGCAGGAGGCACTCATGGCATCGATCACGTCCGTGAACATCGCTTGCGGTGGACATGCGGGCGACGAGAACACGATGGAGGCTACCATCCTCCAGGCCCTGCGGCACGGGCTCGCGGTCGGCGCTCACCCGGGCTATCCGGATCCTGCCAACTTCGGGCGAGTCGAGTTGGAGATGAATCCCTCGGACATTGCCGACTTTGTATACTGGCAAGTCGACGCGTTTGCTCGTATCGCGGCGAAGTGCGGAGCCATGCTGTCGCATGTGAAGGCGCATGGAGCTCTCTATAACCAGGCCGTGAGGAGCGGCGCGATCGCGGGCGCTATTGCGGACGGTGTGGCACGCTGCCGACGCGACGTGGTGCTAGTGGGTCTGTCGGGCTCACCGATGCTGCAGGTATTTCAGTCGGCCGGATTTGCCGTCGCTGCGGAAGCTTTCGCCGATCGCCGCTACGAACCCGATGGAACGCTCAGATCGAGAAAACTCGAAGGGGCCTTGATTGAGGATCCCGAAATCGCCGCTGCGCAGGCCGTCAATATTGTTGCCACCGACAAAGCGCAAACCATCTGCATTCACAGCGACACTCCAGGGTCGGTGCAAATCGCAGCGAGCGTCGCGACCGCTTTAAGAGCCGTTGGCGTTGAGCTAAGAAGTCTAGTCAGACCTTCATCACCTTCGCGAACTCTTGCTTGAAGCGAGACATGTCGGCTTCGCTTCCGATTGTGACGCGCAGGAATTGATCCATGGGCGGGAAGGGACGCCCCACAGCGACGCCGCGTTCCATCATCGCGGGAATGACGGTTCGCACGTCTCGCTTCACGTCGATCATCATGAAGTTCGCATGCGGCTGGATAAAGCCAATCTTCTGCGAGTCGAGCCAGCCGCATAAGTCCGCCCGTACCCTGTCGAACTTCTCGCGGCGCTCGGGAACCAGCGAGGGCTCGGCTAGGGCGGCCTTAGCGGCGTAGACACCGGTGAGGGAAATGACGTTATTGCGGAACACGCCCATTTTGCCGATCAGGTCGGCCTTGCCCATCCCGTAGCCGACGCGCAATCCAGCCATGCCGTAGATTTTGGAAAAGGTCCGCGCCACCACCACGTTTTTACCCTGCTTGATGTACGGGACCGCGCTCGCCATTTGCGGCGACTTCGCGAAATGAATGTACGCTTCGTCGATGAGAGCTATGGTGTTCGCGGGCAAATTTTCGATCAACCACGTTATGTCCGCCTTAGGAGTAATCGAAGACGTGGGATTGTTTGGGTTCACTACGTAGATCAATCCACCCTTAGCCTTATCGGCGGCCGCGACCATGCGGTGGACATCAGCCCCATACTGGGGCGTCATCGCTAGTTTGATCACTGGATGGCCCTGGGCCATCGCCATGTCGACCGGAAGTTCATAGGCGGGAGCACTTGTGATCAGAGGCAAAGACGGCGAGGTGAAGGCGTCCACTGCGCAGTGCAGGATTTCGCTCGATCCGCACCCAACCAGCACCTGTTCGGTTTGCAGGCCCTCGGACTTCGCCAGCACCTCGTTGAATTGATCGTTATCCTCGTCGTGGTAGCGCCCCGTCTTCGCCAGAATTCTGCTCATGGCCTCGATGGCAGAGGCCGGCGGTCCGTCCGGGTTCTCGTTGGCATTCAACAGCACTAGGTCGGGGGCGTGTCCCTTGATCTTGCGGCGTTGCGCATAAGCCGCCTCGCCGCCCAGCGCGATTCCGGCGGCGATAAGACTGAAGTTTCTGGCTAAATCCCTGCGTGTTAGCATGTGTCCCTCCGATCTCGATCATCATAACAAGGGAAGAATCAAGCGGCGCTCGCACGCACGTGGGCCTGCTTGCTGTAGTTGAGAATTCCGCGATCGCGCGTGAGCAGCGTGGCCCCAGTGCAGCGCGCGCTGGCCACGATCAACCGATCCGCCGGATCGCCATGAAATTGACCTGGAAGCTGGGTGCTCTCTACGGCGATTTCAGGCGATAGCGGTACCAGCGACAAGCCCGGCGTCTTTAGAGCCTCGTAAACCCATTCGAGCAGCGGCATCCGTAAAGTGAGCCTGCCCTTGCTTGCGAGCATCGATACCTCCCAAACAGAGATGGCCGCGACCAGCAGGCTGCCCCGCTCCCCTGCCCGTTCGATTTCCTCGATCACGCCAGCCGAAAGCTCGCCATCGCTGCCGCTCTGGATCCACAACCAGCAGTGCGTATCCAGGAGCAAGGGCCGACTATTTTTCGGCATCCCAAATCTCGCCGGTCGAGCTGACGATATCGCCCGTGATCTGAATGCTTCCGGCCATCCGGCCCATCAGTAGCGGCTTCCCCGTTTCGATTGGAACGAGCTTCGCGACAGGTTTGCCGCGCTTGGTCACCACTAACTCAATCCGACGGTCGGCGACTTCGTCGAGCAGGGCAAGGCATTTAGCTTTGAATTCACCGGCTGCTATTTGTTTCATACTATGGTCAGATTACCATGGTTATAAAAGCTGTTGCGATTTTTTCCTTGACATGGAAAGCTATTTAGTACTAAATAATTAGTATGCGGCATCCGAGCACTACCCTTACCAGCCAGGAACTCGAAATCATGAAGGTGATCTGGGACCGCGATCACGCCACCGTGCGCGATGTATACGAGGCCCTTCTTGAACACCGCAAGATCGCCTACACCACGGTGATGACCATGATGAAGATCCTCGAGCAGAAGAAGTATCTCAAGAAAACTCAGGACGACCGAGCCTTCGTGTACCGGCCTTCAAAGCCCAAGAGCCAGGTGATCCGCAGCATGGTGCGCGAGTTCGTAGACCGTGTTTTCAATGGATCGGCCGAGCCCTTGCTGGCTCACCTGATCGAAGACGAAAGCCTGACCGGCAAGGATCTGGATGAGCTCGCCCGCATGATTCGGAAGGAGCGGTAAGATGCCCTTCTCTTGGTTGGCGAATCTGTTTGCGTACAGCGTCCAAATCGCGGGTCTGCTGGCCGCCGCCGGACTCGCACTGGCGCTGCTCCGCTTGCATACGCCGCAATGGCGACTGCTCTGCTGGCAACTCGTTCTCGCTGCATGCCTGCTTCTACCGATGCTCCAGCCTTGGCAGCCGTCCCTCGGAGGCGTCTCCGTCGAGTTTACGACGAGAGTCCGCCCGGTCCAACGCCCGCGCCCCAACCAAACCGTCAATTGGACTCGCGTTTACCAGGCTGTCGCGATTGTGCTGATTGCCGGCACCTCGCTTCGTCTGGGAATCTTCGCGCTGGGCTTCGCCCGCCTTCGAGCCTACAGGCGTCGCGCGAGCCCTGAGCCCGCACTCGCTTTGGACCTCGAGCGCCGCCTCGGCATTCGCGTTGAGATCGGCACGTCGGAAGAGGTCCCTGGACCGGTCACATTCGGCTTTTTGCGTCCGGTAGTGCTGCTCCCGGCTCGCTGGATTGAAAGCGAGTCGGTGCTATTCCACGAACTTCTCCACGTTCGCCGGCGCGATTGGCTCTTCATGGTTTCCGAGGAGTTCATCCGCGCACTGTTCTGGTTTCACCCGTTGGTTTGGTATGCGATCGCCCAGATTCAGCTTGCCCGCGAAGAAGCGGTCGACCGCGAAGTCATCGAACTTACTCAATCTCGCGAGCAGTATCTAGAAACGCTGCTTGCAATCGCCGCGGCCCGGTCTGGATTGGACCTCGCCCCGGCCCCACTCTTCCTGCGGAAGCGCCACTTGCGACAAAGGGTCGCTTCCTTGATTAACGAGGTACGAATGTCTCGATTACGTTTAAATTTTTCTCTCGCGGGATTTCTCGCGCTAACCGCGGCGGCCGGCTGGGTGACCATGCGCGCCTTCCCGCTCCAAGCCGCTCCCCAGGACGCCCCTCAAGAATCGGCCAAGCAAAAGCCGACTCTTGTTTATAAAGCCCCCGTGGAATATCCTGCGGCCATGAAGGACTCGGGGGTGGAGTGTACAGTCACCGTTCGAATCGAAATCGACAAAGAAGGCGACGTGGTTAACGCCTACGCTGTCACGGGGCCGAATGAATTTCGCGACGAGGCGCTCAACTCGATCCGCAAATGGAAGTTCACCAAGAACACACCCTCAGAAGCCACTGTGGAAGTAAACTTCCGTGACGAGAAAAAGTCTGGCGCCGCGTCCCAAGAGTCTTCGCCCACGCGCATTCGCGTCGGTGGCAACGTGCAGAGTGCGCATCTGATCAAGAAAGTCACGCCAGCCTATCCTTCGGCCGCCAAACAGGCGCGCATCCAAGGCAGTGTTCGCTTGAACGTGATCATCGCCGCCGATGGCTCAGTGAGTGACGTGCAAGTGGAATCAGGCGATCCCGAACTCACCAACGCGGCAGTATCGGCGGTTCGGCAATGGATGTATCAGCCTACTCTACTGAACGGAAATCCGGTCGAGGTGGCAACTGTAGTGGATGTTAACTTCACGCTGACTCAGTAGCACGTTCAAGATAACTGCGCAGAAACACTGCCGCCTGACGCTGGATCACTGCATCCTCGTGCTCTCGAAGAAATATCCGGTCTCTCTTCGAATACTCGATCGCACAGTGTCCAGCCGGGTGGCATTCGTTCTCTAGAATGCACTGAACACTAATAAAGTTTTCCTTACTCTCCCGCACATGGAATCGCACGGCGTCGGCCTTGGCGCTTTGCGGAAAACGCCCGCAGTAGTGCCGACCATGGCCCACGTTGCAAGCCTTATTCAAAAGCGCGGAGTCGGGCCAATAGGGCAAGGATCCGCTCCGGCATTCTCCTGTGCAGGCCTCACCCAGCGGCAGCCGTGGAGCCACCGTGAACCCGTGGTCTTCCATTTTTTCGGCAGGATAGAAAAACGGGCACGCCACAGCGGGTATAGTAGCACGTAGATGGCAACGAACCGTTTAGAGATCCTGCGGAGTTTGGTGGCGCAAAGCCCCACCGACGCTTTCGCTCGCTATGGCCTGGCGATGGAACACGTAAAGGCCGGCGACCTGGAGCACGCCGTGACTGAATTCCGGACCGTTCTGCTAAACAACCCCTCCTACACCTACGCCTACTTTCATGGAGGCCAGACTTTGGAGAAGCTAAACCGACCCGAAGACGCTCGCCAAATGTATGAGCAAGGGATCGAAACGGCAACTCGGATTGGCGATCAGAAAGCTCTTTCCGAGCTGCAGGCCGCCTTGGAAATGTTGCCGCTTTAGCGTTGTGTTCACTTCGCTGCAAGTTTGTGCTGGTTTGCAACATTCAGAATTGAGGTCAGGAGATCGTCCGCTGCTTTCTTGTGGTCCTGATACGGGTTCGTCGACACGTTGGCGCCATCGCGCGTGTTGCCATCAGGCCCCTTCTTCGACTTTGCTGACGGCGTAGCAGTACTGAACAGCGTCTTGTATTTCGGCACGATTTTCTTAACGTCGTCGGCTGCCTTCTGGCCGTCTTTGGTACCCCACTTAGCATCCAGGGTGTCCAATTTTGGGCCAAGGCCAGCATTTAGTTTCAGTCCAGCGTCCTTGATCATGGTGGCGCCTTTGCCCGCCTTAAAGGTCTGCCAATCTGTGTGGAGTTTCTTTGCTTGTCCCATAGGGCAAATGATACTGTTGCAGGTTCTTCGCCGTCAAGATGTAACGCCTGGCTTTCTGGCTAAAGCCAATGGTGGCCGACAAAACTCTCAAGTGATCGGAAGGACAGAAGCGTGGCAGGGACGAAGGGGCTCGAACCCGCAAACGATAGGGTTATCCTGTAGCATCCAGTAGTGTTAGCACGGGACGGTGTTCAACTCGGTTCCGGGCCGTGGCTCCCTCGGGCTCGTCTGTCCACGACATCGGAACTTGACTACCCATGGACTTCGGAGATTTAAAATCGTCGCATACCATCCGATGCTCTGATGCCGATCGGCGTCCGAAAGGTACGTGCTAATGGATAGGCTACGCTTTAGATCCTTCTGGAGTTTTATATAAGGCTCAAACCCGACACCTTGCGGCAGAATCCGATATATTCCCGGCGGACCGGTTAGTCTATCATGAGTCTCGTGAACACGTTTTGGTGGCTCAGCAATAGCTGGCATTATTCTATTAAGCTCCTGGTTTTATCTGTTATGCAGCCCTCGAAGATCTCATTTTTCTTATGACGGAGCTTCTCTAAGCCGTTCCATATTTCGTGGTCGTCTTTGAGCGATACCTCCCCAATCACATCGATATCGACATTCATTGAAACAGAATGGTCGTTCGGGCGGGGACTAGAGTTTCACTTATAACGAAGAGACGCTCAATTTCCCACGCTGCTGATTTCAGGAGTATGACAGCCACCGCAGCCGGCCAGAGCACAATGCTGTGTCATTGCATCAACGCCAGCAAGTATCCAGTCGGGCGCAAGATCACGGACGAAGAGTTTGCCCATGTCAATCTAACGCCAGACAACTTCCATGGCGAATCGAACTACACGATTCATCCGAACAATTAACGATAGCTGTTAAGCTTATTTATTCACAATCCTTAACCCCAGTCGCCTAATACAAATCCCGTTTTTGGAGCGAGGAGACGATGGGATATGCGTTGAGCACCTGGGCGCAGTTCAGTTTGAGAATGTGCCGTCTTGAGCGTCTAAGTTCGCGGTATGTTCGCGGTAGGATTGAGGAAGGCTGTTTAAGCTGCTGGCACAATTGTTGGCACTGCTCCCTTAGCCGAGCAGTCTTCTTCTCCGTCAGAATCCAAGAGTCTTTGTTCCCCGCTACTTGCTCGGTACATGAGCGCGTAGAGGGGAACCTCACTTAGCAGAGCGATGAAGGACGAGGCCGCCTGTGCGGCGTTTTGGTCGTGGCGGCCCCCTTTCTGAGGCGAATCCGACGATGCTCTGAGAGACGGCTACGGAAGTGGCTTAAATCCATTTCTTGCGCAGCAACCAGACTTTGGTCATTTGCGTGAGGCCCACGTATGCGAGCAGTGTCAGCATCAGGATCGGCCAATACATCAATGGAAGTTGCGAAAAGCCCAGCGATGGCGCCAACGGGGAATACGGCAGCCACATACCGAACACCATAATGGACAACGTCGTGAGCGTTAGGGCGCGGCTTGCGCGGCTTTGAATGAATGGGATTTTGTTTGTACGAATGACATGGATGATAATCGTCTGCGTCATCAGGGACTCGACGAACCAACCTGTTTGAAATACCGACGCCCTGGACGGGTCCCAACACTTGAAGACATAGAGCATAACGAAGAACGTCGTGTAGTCGAAGATCGAACTAATGGGGCCAATGAAGAGGATGAACCGCCTGATCTCGCCAATGTCCCAGGGTCGTGGCCGGGCCACTTGCTCGTCATCCACCGCGTCCGTTGGGATCGGCACCTGCGAGAAGTCGTACAGGAGGTTGTTTGTCAGCACCTGGATGGGAGCCATTGGAAGGAACGGGAGGAAGGCGCTCGCCCCCAGCACACTGAACATGTTCCCGAAGTTGGAGCTTGCCCCCATCCGGATATATTTGAGGATATTTGCGAATACCTTCCGGCCTTCGGTAACTCCCCCTTCTAGGACCATGAGGTCCTTCTCAAGCAAGATCAAGTCTGCGGATTCCTTGGCGATGTCCGTCGCCGTGTCTACGGAGATGCCAACGTCGGCGGCCCGCAAGGCGGGCGCATCGTTGATGCCGTCGCCCATGAAACCGACGACGTGCCCCTTAGTCCGGAGCGCACGGATGACGCGTTCTTTGTGGGCCGGGGAGAGGCGTGCGAAGAGCGTCGTCTTCTCCGCGGCCACGACAAGTTCGGTGTCCGACATTTTCTCTACGTCTCCGCCAAGGAGCATGGGGTCGGCCACAAGGCCTACGTCTTTACACACCTTTCGGCTGATGAGGTGGTTATCTCCTGTTAGGATTTTCACCGCGACACCGTGCTGGTGAAGGGCCTCAAGTGCACGCGCCGCGCTGCTCTTGGGTGGGTCGAGGAACGCGACGTACCCTCTGAGCACGAGTTCGCGCTCGTCATCTTTGGCGCAGATTTGTTTCCCAGGAAGGTCCTTGGTCGCCACGGCCAGCACGCGAAAGCCGTCGTTGCTGAGGTTCTCGTACTGTTCTTTCAGCCCGACCATCAGATTCGGGTCCATCGGGGACAACTTCCCGTCTAGTTCAAAGTGCGACGAGTGAAGAAAGACCTCCTCCGGCGCTCCCTTGGTGAGGAGCATGCTCTTGCCTTCTGGGCTCTCCACCAGCACGGACATCATTCGCCGGGTGAAATCGAACGGGATTTCATCCAACTTCTTGTATTTCTCGATATCGGCCTTTGCGTGGAATTCGGGACTATCCAGAATCGCCCGGTCCAGCAGATTCTTGAGGCCCGTCTGGAAATAGCTGATCAGATAGCCGTCCAAAAGCACGTCATCGCTTTCGCGACCAGAGACGTTGCAATGTCTCATGAGGACGACGCGATCCTCGGTGAGCGTGCCTGTCTTATCCGTGCACAAGACGTCCATCCCTCCGAAATTCTGGATTGCATTCAGTCGCTTGACGATCACTTTCCGACGACTCATGGCAAGCGCGCCCTTGGAGAGGCACACTGAAACGATCATCGGAAGCATTTCAGGCGTGAGACCTACGGCAACGGCCATGGCAAAGAAAAATGCGCCTTTCCAGTCGTGCTTCGTGAAGCCGTTGATGAGGAGAACAAGTGGCACCATCACCGCCATCAGCCGGATCATTAACCAGGTGAACCGGTTCAGGCCCTGGTCGAAGCTAGTCTCTACCCGCTCCCCGGTGATCGAGCTGGCCATACTGCCGAAATATGTACGGACGCCAGTCGTGACCACGACCGCAGTCGCGGTGCCGCTTTGGACGTTGGTCCCCATGAAGCATATGTTTTTCAGCTCAGTGGGTGAGCTTGCCGCCTTCGTTTCGGGATCTGGGAGTTTCTCAACCGGAAGCGACTCACCGGTGAGGCTTCCTTGGCTCACGAAGAGGTCTTTGGAAGACAGCACTCGGACGTCGCCGGGAATCATGTCACCCGCGGAAAGCTGGACAATGTCCCCGGGCACCAGGTCACGGAGCCGAATCTCCCTCCCCTTGCCGTCGCGGATGACAGTAGCGGTCACGTGGATCATGGCCTTGAGCTTCGCTGCTGCCGCGTCCGCGCGTGCCTCCTGCCAGAAGCGAAGTCCCACACTCAGTGCTACCATCATCGCCATCACTGTGCCGGCACGCGAGTCACCGGTAGCAAAGGAGACCGCCGAGAGAGTTGTGAGCAGAATGACCAGAGGGTTACGAATGATCTTCAGAAGGCGGACAGGCCAGCCTTGCGGCTTCTCCTGCGCAACCTCATTTGTACCCGTCGTGCGCGCCCGGTCTTCGGCTTCGGCTTGCGTCAGACCGCTCGGAGTAGTGCGCAAGTCGCGAAGAAGTTCTTCGTTGGCCTTTTGCGAGGCATCGAGTACCGCAGGGGAAACTTGAATCTTCGTGGTCTTCGCATTTGTTGGAATCGAAGATTCAACCGGGCCGAGCGGTGGCCGAGCGACGTTGGGTCCTGGTACCCCGGCCTTGCCCTCCAAGGCCGTATCCGCATCAGGAGTTGACATACTTTCCTTCGGTCGTTTCAGCTGACGATACGCTCTTCTTACAACCTATACTAGCGTTGTGGTGTGACGACGCGCGTGAGTGGACGATCTCCGTCCGCCTGACCGCGATGAGTGAGTCGAGTAACTTCGGTTTCCCGCAGCTGAGAGTTTCCAAGATCAACCGGGGCCTGAAGAAATGCCAGTGAAAGAACAACACAAGACAGGACGCATAGGCTGGCTGCGCGCAGCAGTATTGGGCGCAAACGACGGTATTCTTTCAACAGCGAGTCTGGTGCTGGGCGTGGCATCTGCACACCGGACTCACAGCGATGTGTTTGTGGCAGGGGTGGCTGGGCTTGTCGCCGGGGCGATGTCGATGGCGGCAGGAGAGTATGTGTCTGTCCATTCGCAGGCAGACACCGAACAGGCCGATCTCGAAATTGAGAGCAGGGAACTTAACTCGGACGACGCGAGCGAGCACAAGGAACTCGCGGAGATCTACGTCAAACGTGGGCTCGAACCTTCGCTGGCAAAGCAGGTCGCCGAGCAGTTGATGGCTCGCGACGCGCTAGGTGCACATGCGCGGGACGAACTCGGCATCTCCGAGACGCTGAGCGCCCGACCGCTTCAGGCTGCGTTCGCGTCAGCGGGAAGCTTCGCCGTGGGAGGCGCGATGCCGCTCTTGGTTACTGCAATAACCCCAGAGGCAGGACTGATGCCGCTTGTCTCTGGAACCTCACTGGTGTTCCTCGCGCTTCTAGGCGGACTGGCCGCCCATGCTGGCGGCGCACGGATAGCGCAAGGCGCAATGCGCGTCACGTTCTGGGGTGCACTCGCCATGGGGCTGACAGCCGGTGTCGGAGCTTTGTTCGGAATAGTCGCGTAAGCAGGCGAACACTCATGTTACGAGTACCGCTATCGCCTCCGCCAATGCAACGAGCGCAGTCGCGTACTCAAGATGCTGGTCACGCTTGACCACTCCGGTCGGTTGTAGGGGGTTCCCTACAACGGGTGTAACCAGCCCGGACGGTTCGGCGCAACTGGCCGCGTTTGCGGCGCCAGTAACGTAGGCCGACAAAGCCGAGCAAAGTCGGCAGGGTACAAGGACCGCGTAGCAGAATTCCTCCACCCTTCGCGGTAGAGCGGTTTCTTTCGGGCGGAGAAAATCACCAGGTTTAGATCACTCCAGTCGCGAAATGATGTCCCATGGCGGCCGAGCAGTCATAGATCAATCTCAACATCGCCAGATGGTCTGGAACAGCAGATCAGCAAATTACCATCGGCGGGCGGGTCCAGTGGATCGGGCTGATAGTCGACAGTTCCCCCGATCAATGCGCATTCGCAGGTGTGGCAGACGCCGGTGCGGCAAGACCACTGTACGGGAACGTCGCAAGCTTCTGCGAGTTCCAACAAGCTGGAGAACCGTGAATCCCACGAAACCGTAAGCCCGCTTCGTGTAAATGAAATCTGAGGGCCCAGTCCGGGGTCTCCGGAGGGAGGATGGACTGGAGGGCGCGAGGATCGCGCAATTCCCGGCGTCATCGGCTCTTCCGGACCAAACACTTCCGCGTGGATTCGCGTGGAGTCGACGCCCCATGTTTTCAAGCCTTCGGTTAGGCTGTGAAGGAATGAGGGTGGCCCACACAGGTAGTAATCCGCATTGCGAGCTACACCGAGCCTATTGAGCAGCGGCGTGTTCAGGTGCCCTATGGAGTCGAAATCCACGCCCCGTTCATCCGAAGAGTCGGGCTTGCTGTAGACGATATGGCTTCGGCCACGCTCTAGCGTTTGCAAAAGTCCGCGCGACTCTTTTGCAAAGGGATGCTCCGCCCGGTTTCGCGCTCCGTACAGCCACCAGACCTCCCGACGCGATTCGGCTGAGGACAGCGAGTGCAACATGGCGAGTACGGGCGTGGCCCCAATGCCGGCACTCAGCAAGACGACGGGTACGTCCCCGGCTCTCAGAGTGAAACCTCCGCGAGGCGCGCTCACGTCCAAGACGCCGCCGGGATGTACAGAATCGTGCAGGAATGAACTAACAGCCCCGTTCACTTCGCGTTTGACGCTGATCCGATAAGAGTGGGCGCCCGGCATGCCCGACATCGAATAGTTCCGGAGCAGATTTGGTCCATCGAGACCGGTGCGCAACCGTAACACCAGAAACTGTCCAGGAAGAGCCGCAGGCAGAGACGATCCGTCCGGTTGTTCGAAGGACAACGAGACCACATCGGCACTCTCTCTATCCACTCGTGTGACTCGCAATGGCCGAAACCCCGGCCAGGCCGGTGGCGGTCCGGCTGAAACAGTCAGTCCGGGATTTCCCCCCTCCGAAGCGCCCTGCTCTACAAGCGCCTTCAAAGATATTTTCCAGCCTTGGCTGAGCGCCGGCACGCGCAATGAAGCTTCAAGTTCCTTGCGCAACGGGTGTGGCAAATACAGAAGGGCATCGATATTGGCAATCGTGATGCGTTCGGGGCCGTCCGCAACCTTCGTGACTTCATCACCAGCGCCAACGTCACCTGCCTCCAGCACGCGAAAGTAAAAGCCAGGCCGGTGGTGTGACACGAGGAGAGCAGGCATTGCGGGCTCAGCCATCCTGATACCCACGCGATAGCACGTGACGCGTGGCTGAGTGACCTCAAAGAGCGCACCCCCGATCCGGTATTGATCGCCTATGCAGACCTCATCATCAGGCAAGCCGACTACTGTAAAGTTCTCGCCAAACTGTCCGAATCCAAAATCGTTGCGGCCAAGGTGAGCCTCCCAATGGCGATAGGACTCCATTTGATACACCATCACCGCGCGATGCTCCCCTCCGTGCCCAGCAAGATCTCCTTGTCCATCGCCTTCTACATTCAGCCGCCGGACGGCTAGCCTGCCCTGTACGGGCTGCTTCCAGATCGCGGTGTGCACCTTCTCCCCTCGCCATGCCACGTCACGAGGCAGCCCCACATTGACGGATACAAGCCGTCCCATCAGGTGCATCTCCTGGAAGCATATTCGGAATAGCGACCAACCGGCATTTCAACCATTGCGGCTTCTCGTCTGGCCTTCCATCTTTCACGATCGATGTTAAGCATTGCGCCGAAATTCTCCAGGCGTCATCTCAAGCCGCTCTCGAAACAGGCTAGTCATGTTCGATTGGCTCGAAAAACCGCATGAAACCGCAACGTCGATTATGCTTGAGACCCTTTGCCGTAGCTGGTCTTGAGCTCGGCGCAGGCGTAGGTCCATTACATATTGATGAGGCGTTACGCCCGTTGACATCCGGAACATGCGGAGGAAGTGAGCCCGCCTGTAACCACTCTCTTCCGCCAAAGTCTCAAGACTCAAATCGGCGTCGAGGTTAGCTTCGATCTTTTCTCGGACACGACTGAGCATGCGCGGCACTAGCCCTGCACCCTCGGTTCTTTTCGGGCGCCGTGGACGTGCTCGAATGACACGTATCGGGTTATTAGTGCGTGCGCGAGGGAATCGACGTAAAGCCTGCCCAAAGGCCTGCTCGCTTCGAGTTCTTCGATCAGCAAACCGAGTATGCGCTGGATCGAGTTCTCTTGAATTCCCGATCTGAAGACCGGTCGCGGTATCGCGCGACCCAAGTCTTCAACCACATCGCGAGTGATCGATTCTTCAAGAGCGCGATGGATGAATTCGGACGGTGCATGCAACCGGTCGATGGAAGCACATGCGCGTACTCCGGGAGAACACAAATGCCTTTCGAGAAGAATGCCCTGCCACGAAGTAGATAAGCTCGAGCTGAGAACTTTCGTCGGTCCCGGTGCAATGGCAAGAAGAGCAGACGACAACCCGGGCCGGGTTTGCTCTGCGCCTTGGGCCATTCCGGCAAAACTGACGGCCGCATTCGACATCTGGGCTCCCATCATGAATCCTCCGCGTCAAGGCACTCGTGGGCGAGGTATTTGCTTCGAGGAACTATCCTTTCCGCCACCGTCCTGCTTGAGATTAACAGCCGGGGGAAAGGATTCCCGACACTGATCGTTTGGGGCAAGAACGATTTCATCTTCCTCGCGGATGGTGCCTCGCCGTATCAGCGCGATCTGAAGAATGTCGAAACGCACATCCTGGATACGGGTCATTTCGCGCTCGAGACGCACGCCGAAGAAATCGCCACTCGGATTCAAGAGTTTCTGTTGAAGAATCTGAAGCGGTAGAATCGGAGACGGATTGCAGCGGAACTGGCATGGCGCACAATTTTGGATCGCTGGTCTTCACTCCCCTGGTCAAAGCTCTCCAGGAGAAATATGGCAGCCGCCGGCCCTACGCGCGGATGGGGGCGGGTCAGACCGCCCCAGACCGTCTGGGCCCGGATGAATCCGCGTTCATCGCTGAACGGGACAGCTTCTACATCGCGACAGTGGGGGCAACAGGCTGGCCGTACGTTCAGCACCGAGGCGGCGCAAAAGAATTCCTCAAGGTTATCGACGATCACACAATTGCCTTCGCCGATTTTCGGGGAAACAAGCAATTCATCACTACCGGCAACCTTGGCAGTGACAATCGTGTGGCGTTGATCATGGTCGACTATCCCGGCCAGGCGCGCCTCAAGATTCTCGGCCGCGCTGAGATTTTCGAGGGCTCCGACGAGTGGGCGAAACGTCTACGCATGCCCGGAGACAAATCCGCAATCGAAAGGGTATATGTGATTCAGGTGGAGGCGTTCGACTGGAACTGTCCCCAACACATCACCCCCCGCTTCACGGAGGAGCAGATTCGAGACGCACTCGCGCCCTTCGAGCGACGGCAGGAAGAACTTGAACGCGAGAACGAGACACTCCGTAAAGCCGCACGGTCGGGCAAGTAAGCAAGGCCAATTTACAAGGAGACGAAATATGACTCAAATAGAATCGACCAAGATTTCACGACGCCGCCTTCTCGCGCTGGCGGGCGTTTCCACCGGAGCCACAGTGCTCGTCCGCCGTCCACTTTTCGCAAATGACGACGGAATCGTGCCGACGATGGTCAATGCAGCGGCGAAGGCAAAGATCAGCGTACGTGCCATCCGGCGTAACATCTCAGTTGTGGAAGGCTCTGGAGGTAATCTCGCCGTCTTGAGCGGGCGGGACGGCAACTTCTGGTTGATGCCGGGTTCTCCGTCTCCAGACTCGCAATTACAAGCGCACTGGCGTCCATCAATGGCGATCCGATCAAGCACCTGGTGAATACCCACTGGCACACCGATCACACGGCGGCAACTGGTGGCTGCATGCCGCTGGAGCTGCCATTGCCGCGCACGAGAACGTTCAGAAGCGTCTTTGGTGGATACGCTTGTCGAAGGATGGAGTTGGACATTTCCGGCGGCTCCCGCAGGTGCGCTGCCGGCCAAGGTTTTTGCCGCCGAGCATGAGATGCGACGAAACGACATCAGGCTCGTTCTGAAATACTACGGGCCCGCCCACACCGACAGCGACATCTCGGTTAATTTCACGGACGCCGATGTAGTCCATGTCGGCTACACCTGGTGGAACGGGTTTACCAAGCTCGTCGACGACACATGCTTCAAGCATTAGTTTCTTCGCCCGGCTGCGAGCGTGCAGTGCGGCGCTTGATGGCCTTGCTGTTTCTCTGTGCACACTTAGTCCTGCCGGCAGAGATACCGATTGTTACTGTTTGCGAAGCCGTTCGAGATCGAAGAATCTATGCTGGCAAGGACATGATCGTGGTTGGCGAACTTAGTTGGACGGACGAAGGCATATGGCTTGGTCAAAAGTGTCAAGATCTTTCCGTTGACGGTAAATCAATCGATGGCACGATCTCCCTAATTTCCCGCTGGCCCGATGCCCCACCTCCCAGGCTGCCAGCAGGTTTTGTCTGGAAGCAGGGGCTGTTAAGGAAAAAGCTGGAACAGGTGAAGACGACCACCAAGTTAAGACCGATGGAGCACGATAGTTGGCATGCCCGCTACGGTCGTTTAGAGACGAAACTCGGTTATAGCGATGATGAGGCCGGAACTCCACGGTTGGTTTCTGCAGTGTCGTGTAACTTTGGGCCTAAAGGGATGTGTGCCGCACCGCTCTAATTGGCGGAAAAGACCCGCGCTGCAATGAGCCGTCGCTTAGCATGTTGAACAACCCAACCCTATGATGCGGATTCACCTAAAGCCACTCAATGGAAGTGCTGAAGGTCTTTGCTTTCGTTCGGACTGTTTCAGTAAGCCATAACCACCGGAAGCGGAGGCACTGGCGCGCCTGGTTGGAGGGTGACACGTCACCCCCGGGCGGGGTTGCTGTGGACGAGCGCTGGTTGCCATACGGGAACCATTTGAGTGGGCGGCACTTCTTTCGTTAGCCGCCGTTCCAATTCCTCTCCGGGAACTTGCGGCAGTAATCCATCGGAACCAAGGTCACGAAAACGGTGCGGCCCCTACAAGGGTGGAGTAAAATCTCCATGAAAAGAGACTGTCACGCCACCATCTTATGCGGATCGATCACAAACTTCTTCGCGGCGCCATGGTCGAAATCGCGATACCCGGCAGGCGCCTCATCCAGCGAAATCATCTGGACGTTCACCGCTTTGGCCACCTGAATCTTGTCGTACAAGATCGCCTGCATCAATTGCCGATGATACTTCATGACCGGACACTGGCCCGTCATAAAGGAATGCGATTTCGCCCATCCCAAGCCGATCCGGATGCCAAGCCTGCCGATCTTCGCGTTCTCGTCCACGCCGCCCGGATCGTCGGTTACATACAGCCCAGGAATGCCGATACCGCCGCCCGCGCGCGTCACTTCCATCAAAGCGTTGAGCACCGTGGCGGGCGCTTCCTCGCTAGCATGATGGCCATGCCCTCTCGCCTCGAATCCCACGCAATCGACCGCGCAATCCACCTCCGGCTCACCCACGATGTGCGCGATCTGATCGAACAGCGATGCATCGCTCTTCAGATTCACAGTTTCGCATCCAAAACTGCGGGCCTGGGCCAACCGCTCCTCGATCAGGTCGCCTACGATCACGCAGGCCGCCCCAAGCAACTGACAAGCCGCCGCGCAAGCCAAGCCAACGGGACCGCCGCCTGCCACGTACACAATCGACCCCGGACCTACGCCCGCCGTCACCGCGCCGTGATATCCGGTGGGGAAGATGTCGGACAGCAAAGTTAGATCCTTGATCTTCGCCATCGCTTGATCCCTGTCCGGGAACTTCAAAAGATTGAAGTCGGCGTATGGCACAAGCACGTATTCAGCCTGCCCGCCTACCCAGCCGCCCATGTCAACGTATCCGTAAGCGGCACCCGGCCTGGAAGGATTCACGTTCAGGCAGATCCCGGTGCGCCCCTCCTTGCAATTCCTGCAGCGGCCGCACGCAATGTTGAACGGAACCGAGCACAGGTCGCCTTTCTTGATGAACTCTACGTCACGCCCGGCTTCCAGCACCTCGCCGGTAATCTCGTGGCCCAGAATCAGACCCTTCGGCGCTGTAGTCCGGCCGCGCACCATGTGCTGGTCGCTGCCGCAAATGTTCGTCGTGACAATCTTGAGAATCACTCCGTGCTCGCACTTTCGAGATCCAAGCGCGAGCTTTGGAAAGTCGATGGACTGTATTTCCACCTTGCCGGTCCCCATGTAGGCGACCCCACGATTCGATGACATATTTTTCTCCTAAGCTACTTTGCGTAATCGGCTAACACGGCCGACTTCTACCCACTCGACGACATAGATGTTGCCGGCGTGATCGAAACACGCCCCGTGCGGACAGACGAATTTGCCGGGCGTGAAATGATCGCGCGGTTCTTTGCGCGTCTTCATATACTCGCTGTGCGAGTCGTCTCCCAGATGCACAAGCACGTTGTTGCCTCGATCCAGCAGCGTCACGCGTGCGAACAAATCGGGAATCACCACATCGCCGTTCCTGTAAATGCTGAAATGACAAGGGGCGGTCACGCCATTGACGAAATCGATGTGCTTGCCCTCCAACGTAAACCGCTGCAGGCGCTTATTTGTGCGATCGGCGATGGTCAGGTTGGGTTCCGCCCCGCGCGTGTCGCAGATAATTCCGTGCGGGCAAAGCAGTTGGCCCGCTTCTTTTCCCGGACCGCCGAAAGTTCGTATGTACTCGCCTTTCGCGTTGTACTGGTTGACGTAGCTGGACCCGTAGCCGTCCCCGACATACACGTCGCCATTGGGCGCGATCGCGAGGTTGGTGGGGCTGTATTTAAGCGGCTTTCCATCCGGCATGCCCTTGGCATAGACCTCTGAGTCTTTCGGATAACCGACGGTCCACAATTCCTCGCCATCGAGCGTAGTTTTCACCACCAGCGCTCGTTTCGTATCGCACAGATAGAGAAATTCCTGTTTGCCCTCCTTATGGATATGCAGGCCGTGCGCGCCGCCCTTGAAATCCTTGCCCCAGGATTTGATGAACTTGCCTTTATGATCGAAAACCACCATCGTGTCATGGCTCTCGCTGGCTGCATTCACGGTGTGGTGGACGTAAATGCGCCCGTGCGAATCCTCGCAGACGCCATGTGTGTTCCCGTATTGAATGCGGGCCGGAAGCTCGCCCCAATCGTGAGTCACTTCGTACTTGTGATCCCCCTCGCCCAGTACCGGGAGGTTGGAGCCCGATTTGTTCGAGGCTCCTAAAATCAGAGGAGCGGCGAGTCCAGTCAGAAACGTGCGGCGTTGCATTGCCATGGAAGGCATTATATATGCAACTGGACCGCAAGAACCGGATAGCCTGCCCGCTTGGCCGCCACTATGCTGGAATCGTGAACTTAGCTGAACGGTTAAAGAATGCGAACTGGGCGAAAGCGGAGGATTCGCTGCGAGAATCCGGGTACGCGCGACTTGGCGCGCTGCTGGAGGCGGGAGAGTGCCGCGGATTGATTGAACTGTACCCGCGCGAAGAACTCTTCCGCTCGCGAATAGAAATGGCTCGCTACAGATTCGGCTTGGGCGATTACCAGTATTTTTCCTATCCTCTTCCGGAATTGGTGCAGACGATTCGCTCGGAAGCTTATCCGCCTTTGTCGGAGATCGCCAACCGGTGGATGGGATCGCTCGGCACTGAGGTGCGCTATCCCGAAACTCTGGCTCAATTACTCTCGGACTGCGGGGCCGGGGGGCAGAGCAAGCCAACGCCGCTGCTGCTCCATTATGAGGCGGGCGGTTACAACTGTCTGCATCAGGACCTGTACGGCGATTTAGCCTTCCCTTTTCAGATTGTCTGTTTTCTTAGCCAGCCCGGACGTGACTATCGAGGCGGAGAATTCCTGCTCGTAGAACAGCGTCTGCGAGCCCAGTCCATCGGAGAGGCGATTCAATGCGAAGCGGGCGAGGCCCTCGTGTTTACCACGAGGCATAAGCCGGTAAAGGGAGCTCGCGGATACTATCGCTCAAACGTGAGACATGGAGTTAGCCGCGTGCATTGGGGAAACAGGTACACGCTCGGCATCATTTTTCACGACGCCGAGTAAAGGTGAAACAAATCGCCTCGCCGATTCACTAGGCCCATAGAGGGTCCCACGCCACGCACATGCTGAAAGTTCTAGGAACACTACTTGCCCTTAACACTTTGGCAATCGTGATTGTTGCCGCTGCGGGCTGGCGCGGACGTTTTCTCCTCTGGGCGGTTCAGGCCGAGATATTGTGGCTTTGGCTCACAATGGGCGGCATTGCCCTGGTAACCGCGAAGCAACTTGGGGCAATCTTATAAAGTAGGCCCTGGATATTAATCCTCTTTACAAAAAACTATCGACCGTACGGCTAATCCCGTGATACCCTAAATCAAATACGATTCGAGAAAGCTGTTATGTAACAAGTACTTACCGGCTTAGTGCTCTAGTACCGATGGGTGGTCCCGCTCCGAATATTCATGTAGTTGTATGGCTTTGAGCCTGTAGGGTTAAGGCGTTTTCGGAGGCAAAACTAAGTGTTACTTCAAGGCCTTCTCGTACCAGTACTCTGTAGGACGAATGTTTCAGGCGGACGATAAGAAAGTATGAACGAAGGTTTAAGCACAGTTCAGGAAACGCCGATTCGGTCGAATTTCCCGGAAAGCAGGAAGCCTATGATCCGAATTGTCATCGCAGATGATCATCCAATTGTCCGTGACGGACTGAGAAAGCTTTTGACCTTGGAAGAGGATTTTGAGGTAATCGGAGAAGCATCCGACGGTCGCGAGGTTCTCGACCGGCTTCAGGAACTCGAACCGGATATCCTCTTGCTCGATCTCCGCATGCCCAATCTGGACGGCTTGGCGGCGCTGCAGGTGCTGCAGCAATCGAACAATAAAACCAAGGTAATCGTTCTCACCGCGTCTGAGGATAAGAACGAATTTGTTCAAGCCATGAAGCTGGGCTGTTCTGGGATCGTTTTGAAGCAGACCGCTCCAGATCTAATTGTTAAGAGCATCCGCAAGGTGTATGGCGGGGAAATCTGGCTGGATTCCCATACCACGGCTGCCGTGATGCGCCAGTTTGCCGCCCCAGGCGAAGCGGGAAGCATATCGCAGGGCGGGAAGACCCGCGAACGATCGCCTTTAAGTCAGCGCGAGCGCGAGATCGTTCAATTGGTCTCCCAAGGCTTTAAGAACAAAGAAATGGCCGAGAAGATGTTTATCAGCGAGCAGACGGTAAAGAACCATCTTCATAATATCTTCGACAAACTGGGTGTTTCGGATCGGCTGGAGCTCGCGCTTTACGCCATCCACAAGGGCTTGCACATCGCCAACGGCGAACGATAACTGGCAGGGCAGCCCTGGATTGGCTGCCCCGCAGTGTTTGACGGTCTAGAAGCGCAGCCTTAGGCCAAACTCCATCGATCTCGATTGAGCGCCGTTTGGCGTTGTGAACTGGCTCGTGACTACCCCAAACGTGCTTGGATTATCCAAATTCAAATTGCTCGAGCTGGTGTTAAACGGATCGTCCGGCTGGAAGTGATTCAACACGTTGGTGATCTGAAAGAGAAGCGTGCCGCCGATATGCTCGGTCGCCCTGAAGTCTTTCGAGATCGTTGCATCCAGATTCCAGAAGCCAAAGCCCCGGATCACCCCGGCCCCTCCGGAGTTCGTATCTATACCCAGAATCGGACGCCGGAACTCCGCGTAAACGGCAGCCGGATCGGAGAAGATGTTTATACCCGACCCGCCCTACGCTGGATTTCCCGCCGATCCCACTGAACTGCTCGATGTGACGTTATAGTTCGCAGAGCTTCCACCCGTGTAGTGGGAAGCCCCGGCCGCCTCTTCGAAATTGGCCGAGTTGCTCCCCCCATAGATCTCTCCAAAGGCTTGGGCATTGATGCCAACGTTGACCCTTTCCGGGGCACCGCTGCGCCAAGTGAACAGGGGTGCCATGCTCCATCCACCCAGCACATGCCCGACCAAGCCGTGCTGGTTCTTGAAGAAAGGAGGCTGATACAGCATCAGCAGGCTATAGACAAACTTATAGTCGAACGGCTGCACTCCGTACGTTCCAAACGTTTTAAAGTTGTACGGATCTGGCACCGTGATGGAACTGCTGGCCTGGACCACGCTTCCCGTGCCCAACGCCCGTCCCCAAGTAAAGTTGGAACGTGCCGTCAGCCCCTTCCAATCCTTGGCCGTGAACGACATGAACGCGGCGTTGTAGTTTCCATGCCCCAGCGAATTGATGAACTGGACGGAGGAAAGCTGTGTGGCCACATTGCCGCCATTGATCGCCGGTACGGCAAGCAGGGTGCGGCCTTGCGTCCAGCCCGGAGCTTTGTTCAAATTGAGCCACAAACTGTAAACTTGAGTAGTCGTGATGTTGGCCTTTTCATTCGAGGCGACAGCCGCGGTGCAGCTTGCGAACTTCGCGCAATAGGGAGAACTCGCGCCACCCAAAGCCGCCTCGAAGAATGGTTGAGTGGTAACCGATTGGCCGCCGGAAACTTGCTGGTACAGCGCTGCATAAGCGCTTGCAAAGCTCTGGCCGCCCAAGGTATACATGTAAGGCACCGCATCGAGATTAATTACCTGGAACTCATTGGAGATCTTGCGTCCAATGTAGCCGACTTCCATCGTCAGCTTATTAGAGAATGCCCGCTGTACGGTGAAATTGTATTCGTCCGAGTGGTTGGGTCTCAACTTAGGATCCAAAACAGATCCATCCGCCGCTGCCGCGTTTCCGCTGACACCGGGGAAGAAGGGCTGCGACAGAGTTGGGGACACAATCGGGAGGGGTGCCGTTAGCCCGTCCGCACCGATGCGGAATGCGTTCGTGGGAGTCACGCCGCCGGGTCCGAGGCATTTGCCCGACGAGCTTGCCCCGATGCAGGAAACCGCCTGCAGCAGACCCGTTCCAAGCAGTGGAACCAGAACCAGATCCACGCCGTTGAGCCGGCCATAAATGCGCCCGTAGCCGCCCCGAATCACGGTTTTGCCGCCGCCCAAAACGCTCCCGAGGATTCCGTCGTGGAAGCTTGGGCTCCAGGCTGCGGAGAGCCGCGGACTGAAACCGGCGTAGAACGGCGAGAAAGGATACTTGTGGTCGCCGTTCACGTTTTGGATCGTTGAAAAGCCCACGGTGGGGTTATAGTTTTGTCCAGCCAATGCGGCCGTAGCCTTGGTCTTCAGGAACTGCTCGACCGAGACCGGCTTGTTGGCTTCATCCACCAGTTGCACCTGCTTGCCGTTAATTTCATAGGGCGGCATCGCAAGGCCCCAGCTAAGACCGTAAGACACAGTCAAATCGGACCTCAAATGCCAAGTATCCGAGGCGTACAAGTTGTATGAAGGAATCACGCTCTGATCAAAGCCCGGGGTTCCCACCGGATTCAGCGTGAGCGCCTTCCCGGTGCGCGAATACATCACTTGGGGTTGAATAACGATGCCTAGAATCTCGTTGTACAAATTGGTGTAGTTCGTAAGCTGGTTCGAAGGAAGCCCCGAAGGAACGGGATAATTCGTGTTGCTGATGCCCGACCCGCCAAACACCTGATACGTCGGAGACGTGTCGATTCCAACTCCGTTGTCGTTCCGGCCGTGGAAATCGAAGTTGCGCTGATACGTCCCGCCGAACTGGATCAAATGGTTCCCCTTGAGCCAGCTCGCACTGTCGTTCAACGTGTAATCGTGCCCGTCCCAGAAGCGCTGGCGAACGTCCTGTGAATTCACGTTGTAGGGAATCAGGGCGTTCCTTGACTCGCCGCCGATTTCTACTGCGCCGCCCAGACCAGGCAACTGCGGAGGGCCCGCGGCAGTGCCCCACTGCCAGAAGTTGCGCAGATAGCTGAAGTGGATGTCATTCGTGATGTTCGGCGTGATGGTGCCAGTGAGACCGGCCACCAGATAGGACGGCTTCTGGGGGCGGGCTGCATAGGAAGTTGCTTGGCCTTTCACCGCCCCGGGCAGAACGCCTCCAATATCCGTTTGCGTGTTCACCAACTGGGAAAACCTGTAATAGCGGTAGCTGGAGGTGAATTTCCACTTGTCGCCGAAGTCGTGATCGACGCGCACCACTCCGAAGTCGGAAGATTGGGGAAGAGACAGGTTGGTGAGATAACCTTGAGCGTTTATCCCGTCCACGACCGTGCCGGACGTGTACTGCGGATCGTTCGGAAGCGGAAGCGTGCCCCAGATCTTCTGAATAATCGGGTTCAGGCCGAGACCTCGCGGATCGCAAAGCACTCCGGCGCACATCGCGGGCTGGTAAGTCGTACCTTTGTAGGTTACGGGGGTCGGGTTGAGATTGTACGCGGTCAGCGCGCCCGTGCTGTTCGGAAGCTGGAGCACTCCTAGCCGCAGCAGTTCGGTCGGCACGCCTCTTTCAAAGCTGACGGTATTGGGAAAGCGGCTGCCTTCGTAGTTGGTGAAGAAATAAGTCTTTCCACCCCAAAACCTGGGAGTGAGCGGACCGCCTACCGCCCCGCCGAAACGGTTCCTGTGCGTGCTCGGCAAGGGAGTCGCGTGCCCGTTTACGAGCGTGTGGTTATTTTTCCAAAGATTCGCAGCGCCTACGTTGCTTCCAAAGTAAAACTCATAGAGGGCGCCGTGGAATCCATTCGTGCCGCGACGCGTCACCATCTGTACTTGGCTGCCGGCGGCGCCGTTGAAATCTGCAGTCTGATTGCTGGTGTTGATCTTGAATTCTTCGATGCTCTCGATCGGCGTCGGGATCACGCCTGTCGGGGTGCCTCCGGTTGAACCAGAACCGCTGTAGCCGTTCCCGGGCGTGTAGGTCGTGTTCGTTCCGGCCATGTCGTCGCTATTATTGCCGCCGTCCAACTGGAATCCATTCTGATCGGTAGCGGCTCCCGCGACATTTCCGCCAGGGGCGACCCCAACTTGCAAAATAGAAAGGGTGGATGCGTCCCGGCCTAGGTTGGGAAGCAACTGGAGCGAGTCATTCGTGATGGTCGAGCCGATAGTCGCATTCAACGTCTGCAACTCAGCCCCGGCGCTCGCCTTCACTTCTACCGTCGTGGCGGTCATGCCGACCTGCAGCGCGACGTTCAGCGTTAAGACCTCGCCCACCTCCACTTTTTGCGAGCTGACCTTCGAGGATGTGAAGCCTTCCTTGGTTACGGTAAGATCGTAGGCTCCGGGCGCCACGTTAACAATGCTGTACCGTCCTACCGAGTTGCTGATAGCGGTATACACGCTGTTCGTGGTTGGATCGACGAGCCGCACATTGGCTCCCGCAATCACGGCGCTCTGTTGATCCGTAACCACGCCCGTGACGGTGCCTGCCGCAACTTGCGCCCAACTTTGCGTTGCGCAGAGGTTGAAGAATAGTCCCAGAACAAGGGCCGCGAACACCCCCGGGAAAAGAAAACTTGCAGAATGACGCCTAACTCTCACTTGCATGCTTGCCTCACTTTCGTTTGGTAACTAAAGGCTCGGAGTCGCTCGTGGACCCGCCCATTTTCGCCCTGAAAAGGATTCCGTAATGATAAGGCGCACTTGGGCGAATGTCAAGGACCACCATCGCCTGGAGGCAGGAATGGGTTATGGTTGGAGTTTATCTCGCCGGCTCTTCCAGCGATTTCAAGTATTCCATGAGAGCCCAACGGTCGTCCGTCGAGAGCGTGGGACCAATCACACCATGACCTTTCGGCCCGTCTCTAAATTCATGTCCTGTGTTGCTATTGCCGGTAGACTTCACCTCATAAAGATATCCGCCCTTTAGTTCGGAAGTATCGAACCCAACTTTCACGGGATCGAACTGCTTGCTTCCGAGCCAAAAATGATCGGACCTCTCACTCTGCGGTGAAAGCAACTCATACAAATTGGGAACAGACCCGTTATGCAGGTAGGGAGCGACAGCCCAAATCCCATTCAGGGGACGAGCCTTATAGACGGCCAAATCCCTTACCGCAGGATCCGAAGGATCGCGATGGCCGCTCCATTCAATGCGCTGCTGAGGCGAGAATCCGGCTTTTTGGAAGAAGCTGTTCGCCACTCCCCTGGTGACAAGATCCAGACCAACAGCGGCTGGCACGACTCCTTTTTTAAGGTCGCCAGAATCCGCTTTGCGCGCCATGAAATCCATCGCCTCATGCGGGTCAGTGCCGATCTCTTCCACCGGAATATCCGTGACTTTTACAAAGCTTTGCCCCTGGCGATTCTTCCACCAATGACGGGGCTGTTCGGATTTTAGATCGGCCAGGAGTTCCTCGACCGGAGGAAGGTGGCAGCCCTGACAATATGTTTTATAGAGTTGCGCACCTGCGGCGGCTTTCGCGCGATCAATCGCCGGAAACACAGCCGGCCATTTCGGCGAAGCCAATCCCTGGAATGGCGCGGGGCTCGCGAGAAGGTCCTCGAGAGTCTTGATGCCCTCCACATGAACGCTGTTTTCAAATGCCCCCGCATCGTCGCCATAGAGCTTCGCAACTGCCCGCACACCGAGCGCCTCTCCGATATTGCGAACGAGCGGGTCCGAGATGGAGGAGTTGTACTGGACCCAATTCAACCAAGACGCGTTCCAAATTTGCGGGAAGCGGACGGGCGCATTCGACTTGGCGAAGTTCTTGTCATTCTTCATGTCGACGGCAAAGACTTGATTTCCGATTCGGGTAAGAGCATCGGTTCGGATAAAGCCCGCTTCGTTGGCGTAAATCTTCTGTTCTTCGGTCGCGGTCTTTTCGGCCTTAGCGCTTTCCATGAACGCGTCGAACTCTCGCTTTAGCTCCTTTTTCCTATCCTCGGTCGCGTCCGAGCCCAACACGGCCCTTTCAAACCTGCCGTAGCGAAGCGGGAGCAGTTGAGTGAGAACCATCGAAACACCCAGGGCCTTCTGAAACTGAGTCACCTCGATCATGGCGGGAGCGCCGTCGATCTCGACGGTGTACTTCCCGTAATTCAGGGCGGCCGTATGGCAGGCGGCGCAGGTGAGGCCAACCACAGGGTACGTTCGTTTCGCGATCGGATCGTAAAAATCCTTTTGAAGCGCGAAGCCTACGGGCAAGCCGTCAGGATTGAGATCTGGATCGGCTTTGCTGGAAATGAAACCAAAACGCCCGAGGTATACCTTTTCCTTAAAAGGCTCACAAGCGGAGAGCGAGATGCAAGGTTGTTCCAGCGCCTTGAACCAGGCGTAGGGAATGAGCCGGGTGCCTTGCGGCGTGTGATGGAAGCGCAGGCGCTGAGCTTCGGTCCAGCCTTGATTGGCCCAGACAACTTGTCCAGGCGGCTGATAGGCCGGCACCGTCACTTTCAGCTTCTGAAAAGTCGTGAATGCAAAGCCAGCGCCGATCAGCAGCTAAATCGCGACGGAAAGAATAACTACTCTCTTCATGCTCCCCCTTTGATTTTTGAACCTAAATAGGCTTTTCTCTGGTCGCTATTGGCTGAGCATGTAGTCGGCAAACTGGCCGAGATCGTCCACGAGAATGTCCGGTCGAGGGTCTATAAGCGTCTCCGGCTGAAAGCCATAAGTAACTCCGCAAGCCCGCACGCCGGCATTCCTGGCAGTCAAAATATCTACCGAGCTGTCGCCAATCATGACCGTGCGCTCCCGCCCCAGCCCAGACTCCGCTATTAAAGCCTCAATTCCCACCGGGTCCGGCTTCTTGCGATCGAAACTGTTGCCTCCATACACCCGGAAAAAATGGTCGCCAACTCCCAATCCGCTTACAATCTGATTGCTGATCCGCACCGGTTTGTTCGTTAAGACGGCGAGGCTCATTCCAGCCGATCGCAGCCTGGAAAGCGCATCTTCAACGCCCGGGTAGAGCACCGTGTAATCCAGGCAGTGTTGGGCGTAGTGCCGAATAAAGAAGTCGAGCGCTCGCGCCACGTCGCCTTCATTTGCCTCCGTTCCCAGAGCGCGGCGGATCAGCATGGGCGCGCCGTTACCGACATACGAGTAGATCAACTCGTGCTCCAAGGGCGGCAAATCCATATAAGCGCGAGCGGCGTTGACGGAGTGAGCCAAATCGAGTTTGGAGTCGATCAGCGTGCCATCCAGATCGAAGATCAGCAGATGCATCATAACGCGTTCAGACCTATTGCCGCCGCGGCGCTGCGCGGTCCAATTGATCCTGCCAGATACGCTTCACCTTCTCCCTGGTTTCCCGGAATGCGTCCTTGATTTCATGCGGCGTCGCCAGGACCAAAACATTCGAGGCTTCCACGATGTACGGCATGAACCTCGATTCGGTGACGGATCGGGGCGGCGGACTAGGAGCGAAGGCAAGGAAAACGGTGACGAAGGCCACGGCAATGAGCAAGCCGCGCACCACTCCGAACGCGGCGCCTAGAAGCCGATCCATCCAGGAAAGACCGATCCATTTGAAGATCGTCGCGACGATTCGCCCGAGCAGGTGCCCAAGCAGCACGATAGACAGAAAGACGATAAAGAATCCGATCAGATTGGCGATTGGCCGCGAATTTACATAGTCAAGCACATGCGCGCCAGCCAGTCCGTAGCACCAGAAGCCCGCAAAGATGCCTATGAAGGTGGCAGCGGTGCCGATGCCTACCCGGGCGAAGCCAGCCGAAAATCCGGAGATCAACGAGAACAGCATGATCGCGGCCAGAAGGCAGTCGACCCAGTTCATAGTTCCCTGCCCGCTAGCGCATGATATGCCTCGCGGTATTTATCCGTCGTTTGCGAGACAATATCCCCCGGCAGAGGCGGAGCTGGAGGTTGCTTGTTCCAGCGGATAGTTTCCAGGTAATCGCGGACGAACTGTTTGTCGTAGGAGGGCTGCGGTCCGCCAGGACGGTATTGCTCGCGAGGCCAGAATCGGGATGAGTCCGGGGTTAACACCTCGTCGGCAAGCACGAGCCCACCCTCGACGAACCCGAATTCGAATTTCGTATCGGCCAGGATGATGCCCCTCGACTCGGCGTACTCGGAAGCTCGGGAATAGATGGCGAGCGTCAGGGTCCTCAAGCGGTTGGCCAGTTCGTGCCCGATATGGTCCACCATGGTTTCAAACGGGATGTTTTCGTCGTGTCCGCTTTGAGCCTTGCTGGCGGGAGTGAATAGAGGCTCAGGAAGCCGATCGCCCTCACGGAGACCAGTCGGGAGCGGGATGCCGCAAATCGCTTGCGTCCGTTGATAATCCTTCCACCCGGAGCCGGACACATACCCTCTAGCAACGCACTCGACATTGATCATCTTGGCGCGACGCACCAGCATCGACCGGCCTTCCAACTGGTCGCGGTAACGGTGAAAGGGTTCTGGATATTCATCAACTCTATCCGTAATGAAATGGTTGGGCACGATGTCGCGCAGCAGGTCGAGCCAGAAAAGCGTGGTGCGCGTGAGCACACGCCCCTTGTCGGGAATCGGGGTGGGCAGAATAAAGTCGAACGCGGAGAGTCGGTCAGTAGCGACGATGACGAGGCGATCGCCCGCTCTATACATGTCGCGCACCTTGCCGCGAGCGTGCAGCTCACACTCGGGCATGCTGGTTTCGAACAACGGACCGCTCGTCAACACAATCTAGTGGTATCACGGTATGTTGAATTTTCCTAGTTGAGAAGGCCCAGCGCGATGGATTAACACGAGTTAACGAGTGGCCCTAATCTTGCATCCACTCTGATCGAAAGGAGTTTTACCATGAATTGGGACAGAATCGAAGGCAACTGGAAACAGGTGAAGGGTGCTGCGCGCGAGCAATGGGGCAAGCTAACCGACAGCGATTGGGAGACGGTAGCCGGGAAGAAAGACCAGCTCGTTGGAAAGATCCAGGAGCATTACGGCATAACTCAAGACGAAGCCCACAAGCAGGCCGACGAATGGGCCAAGGCGCAGCGGGATACAGACGCTCACACGATGACGCGCTAAATTACAGCCAGTACGTTTTTCGAGGCGCCGCGATCTTTTGATCCCGGCGCCTTGTATGGAATTTTGCGGTCGCGCGCTTTTAAAAGAGGGCAGTGGCATCATCGCAGCAAACCGCGCACGGTGACTCCAGCGGCTCAGGCTAAAGTGCTTCGGAAAACCACGCGGCTGCCGACCGAGGGGAGCACTCGCTGTATCAGGCCCGGCTCCAGCCGCATCGCCTCGACCGCTACGTGGCCAGCGACGATCCCGGCTAACTAGCTCGGCTCCCGTACTTCGGATCCAAAAGCAACTCGCGGTTTACGAGCCGTAGCTCTCTCGTCTTGTCCTTTATACGACAACACCAACGTGGAGCTCTGAGTACGGTTAGGCCTATGGGGTTTGCTGGGTCGCTACGCCGAGCTGTTCCAATTGCAGTCCGGGTACCGTTAGCTCCAGGCCCGCACCGGTACTGAGTATAACTCTTGGTCGTACGATTTCCTTCCCCCAACATTATACTGAGGTGGTTGACGGAGCCTCCTTCTCATGGATCTTAATTTTCGACAAGCTTTTTCTCTGCTGCTGCTGACCGCTGTAGGCCAACTCCAGGCAGCACTCATTCCAATCTCAAATGCCAGCTTTGAAATCGTAACCAACAACGCAAACACAGCACCGTGCTTGACAGGCGGCTCGTTGAAAAATGGGTTTTTTATCGACGCACAAACCCAATTTGGTCTTTCTAATGGTTGTATCGATCAAAGTCCACTTCCGGGCTGGTCCATCACCGGGGGGAGCGCCGGCGTGCAGTCCCCGGGACCGTCAAATTTTCCCGGAGGCATTCCCAACGGCGCGAATGTGGGCTATAGCAATGGCGGTTTACTTTCGCAAAGCGTGGGCGATTTCCTGCGGATCGGAACTTATACACTCGAGGTCGGTATCGGAAATCGTTTGGACATGCCGTTTCTGAACGACTATACAATCAGTTTGCTTGCTGGTGCTAATACAGTCGGCTCGCATACGAACGCTGTTAATCCCGCACGCGGGGTTTTTCAGACAGATACTCTTGTGATCAACATAGCCGCCGGCGATCCGAGGCTTGGCCAACCTCTGCAGATCCAGCTTCTGGGTAATTCCCCCCAGGTGAATTTCGATGATGTCCGGCTGGATGGACCAGCCCCCGGCACGACTATCCCTGAGCCTGCTTCGAGCGGATTAATTGGCAGCGGGATATGCGCTCTATTTATGTGGGCTCGACGACGCAAGTCCACCTCATGACGCCGTTCCCGCCACTTGAACCGCTCCAGCAGTTCAAGCACAGACCCGCCAGCTGCCTCTCTGGCACATCCAAAGAGATCCACATCATTCCGGACAACTTTTCCGCGCATAAGACGAAGAAGATAGGCGAGTTCCTCGAGCAGAATCCGCGAGCTCGATTTCACTTCACGCCCACTCATTCCTCATTGCTCAATCAGGCGGAAATCTGGTTTGCCAAGATTCAGCGCGATGTGATTGACCGCGGCATCTTCACTTCGGTTGCGGATCTATCACGCAAATTGAAAGCAACGAACGGGACAGCCACTAGAACCGTCCCAAGTACTCAGGACTGGTGATAAAGCCGGTGATCGCCCCCGGAAGCGCATTGGAATCACCCAGCACTCCAGTCCAATAGGCTAAACCAGTCGGATCTCCCCCCCTTCGCAAAAAACCCATATACAGGAGATTTGCGTACGCCCGTGCACGAATTGACGCATTGTATTCAGGGCTTTGAACGAACTGGTACACAAGATTCGCGCGTGGAAGCTGCCCTGTGTTTAACAGGTTGACATAATAGGCCAGTCCGACGGGATCAGGCTGACGTCCCAAGATGTTGAAATACACGAGCGTGACAAAAGCCGTGTTGTCAGTGTTACCGTACAATTGCTGGAATTCAGGCGAGGTCAAAAAGCTGGTCAAGACAGAGATCGCTGGAGTGCCAGTCTGCAGAGAGTTGAACCAAAACTTCCAGCCGGTGAAATCCGGATCGCGCTTCAACAGTGCAATATAGAGCTTGATCACATACAGACCGCCGGAGCTAAACTCGGGGCTGGTGAACAACTGCGCCGCCACTTGACTTCGATTGAGCGTCCCCGAATCGATGAGATTGATATAGAAGTTCAACCCGTTCGGATCAGGCGCGCGATTGAGCAAGTCCTGGTATAGCGATGTAACGAACGCACTCGTCGAAGAGATCGGTCCGTTTTGCGTGATGGTGATCACTTGGCCTGCGATGGTTAGCGTGCCCGTACGCGAGGTCGTGCCCGGATTTGCCAACACCTGGTATGTCACCGTGCCGTTCCCCGTTCCTGAGGAAGGAGACGTGATGGCGATCCAGAACGCGTTGCTGAAAGCCAGCCACGAACATCCCGCGCCCGCAGTAACCGTTTGAACCTGATTGGATAATGCCGAGGTCACCGTCTGACTCCCGGGGCTCACACTATAGCTGCAAACCTGCCCCGACGCGACAAACTGATTAGTAATTGTGCCGCCGGACGCAGAGCCGTTCTGACCTCCGTCCAGCGTAAAGTCGTTAGTAACGCTTAAGAGGGAACCGGACCCGAATGTAGCTTGGCTTAGACCCGAATTGAGACTGAGTTGGCGGCCAGGCAGTCCGGTGCAGCCCGAAACGCCGTCCTGGCCGAAGGTGCCGTTCACGCAATAGTCTTGGATTAGATAGATCGCCCCGTCACCGGAGCTGGCGGTATTGGAAAGCGTGATGGAAGATTGCGTGATGCCGCCAGCGGATATTTGATAGCGGAAGCGCGCCTCGCGGATGGAGTTCGCGAGGGCGAACGCGCTCATTTGGATTGTGAATCCTAGGTTTCCGGGCGAGTCGATCGGCGAGATGGTAATGTTCTCGGGAGCGGCCAGCGTGGCGCCGGTGATGGGGGTCAGCGCCTGAAATGACGAGAAAACCGCGCCCTGAATGGTACAGCCGCCTGCACCCAGCAAAATATAAGATGCAAGAGTTCCCTGACCGCAGGGAGCCGCCGACCCGCCCTGGGCCATCGCGATCAACCCGGCAAAAATAACAAATTGCTTCAATGATTTCTCCTTAAGCCCATGCCATGGATGAGATTTGGGCGCAAACGGTTCCATGTCGACTTATAAATAAACTTTCGATCCCATGTAACTTTCACCCCTTTCACGACACTTGTTAACAAGCCAAACTAGTATACGGCTTAGTCCGCACTTCCAGATTGATTATTCTGGCACACAGCGGGGAGCAGACGCCTTGATTGCATCCGAAATCACTTTCGACGCCGAGTTCCTGACCCGATTGAGGCAGCGCGACCCGGCCACTTGCACACGCTTCGTGTTTTTCTTCACGCCGATCTTAGAAGCCAAGCTCCGCTACACCTTCAAGAACCACGCCGCGGTGGAGGACGTCAGAAACGAGACGCTTTGTCGCGTAATCCAGCTGGTGGATCGGGACCAAGTGCGCGAGCCTGAACGTTTCGGCGCGTTCGTTCGCGGAGTCTGTGCAAGGATCGCCCAGGAATATCGCAAGGACAATTCGCGCGCCCAATCTTTCACGACGGACAGTCCCGAGCCTAAAGATGAGCGGCCCATGATCGAGGATCTGCTCAACCACGAAGAGCTGCGGACAATTCTCAAAAGCGAACTCAGCAAACTGGCGGAACAGGATCGAAAGCTGATTGAGGAGATCTACCTTCAACGACGGGATCGGCATGACATTGCGTTGGAGCGCGGCGTCAGTCCTGGAGGGCTGAACGTCCGGCTTCACCGGGTGGTAAAGGTTTTGAGAAACAAGGTTGAACGGTCGTTCTCGGCGAAAAGTAAGATGAAATGAACTCCGTCGTGAGACCACAACTCAATTGGAGGACTAATTATTGATGCTGAGTCACGAGGAAGCGATCGCGCAGGACTGGACAAACCGATACGTGTTGGGAGAGCTTCCGGAGCCGGAGCGAGGGCTCTACGAAGAGCACTTCTTTGAATGCGCCTCCTGCGCCGACCGAATCAGAACGGCCTATCTGCTTGTTCGGGGAGTGGAAACAACCCTGAAGCAGGACTCGTTTCAAGCTGCGCGCCCACTCGCATCCGCCGAACGCAAGTCGCCACGCGTCCATTTCGACTGGTGGCGTCCCGCAGTGGCTCTGCCGTTCGCCGCGATGCTGGTTCTATCAGCCGGAACGGCGTTCGAATACGCAGCGCTTCAAAAAGCGACCGCTCCTCAGACCGTAGTCGCCTATGCCATTCCGCCCCAGACGAAGGGCGAGTACTACCCTATTCAGCTGCCGAGCTCGGGCGAGTTTGTCCAGTTGGAGTTCGATCTTCTTGACCCTGTATCGCCGCAATACTCCTGGACGCTTCGCGCGGCTGGATCTTCGAAGCCGCTCATGAGCGATGTGGCCCGTCCGCCCGCAAGTGCGACCTCGTTGAAGCTGCTCCTGCCCATTCGCCGCTTACAGGCGGGCCGCCATGAATTAGTCTTGCGGGGCGAAACGGGTCGAGAGCTTATTTATCCGTTCGAAATTCGATAGGAGATTTGTGCCAACGACCGACAGCAATTTTCAAGTTACCCAGACGCGTAGTCGAGACACGTTTTATTTTCATGGCGAGGCCTCGGGCGCTGCGGTTCGTATTAACAGCGTCGGCGGACGGCAAGTCAACCTCGTGAGCCCCGTGGATGGACAGAGCGCTCTTCCTATCATCGGCGGGATGTCTCGATCGAGCGTGGACGGCTCTCTTTCGCGCTTCGCCGAGTTTATCCACTATGGCAAGTGCGAGACTTCTGCCGAGGGCAAGCTCGTCGGCACCGGGGATGCTCAGCAGGCCGAGACCACCGTGAGCGCGTCGGTTGCCGATTTCCGGGTCCTCAATCGTCCGGCTCCGGGAGAGCGCGACGGCGTGACATCGGTGGAGTTCGAAGCATCCCGCATCGCCATCGCCGTAAAATCGATTCACCAGAGAAGCGGTCAAAACGATTTCCTTCTGCAAGAGGCTGCTGCCGATGGCATGTGTATTCTCATCCGCAGAGGCACCGCGATTGAGAGCATTCCCATTCAGTTGAAGTTCTTCCCCTTCGAGATTCACTCGAGCGGACTCCCGAATATCAAGGGTCTTCCAAGCACACCCGTGAACAACGGAATCGACCATGGGTCCATCGTATCCGCCATCATCCGTAACGGTCAGGAGTACCCTGGGCATGTCCTGACAGAAGCAGGATTGGGCACCATCGTTTTTGGCGAGACACTGATCGAGGCTCACAGCCGCCGCATCACTATGATTCGGATCAAAATGGGAAGCGACGTCGACGGCGAGACGTCGGCCGCAGCAGTAGGACCCAACGGGGTTTGGCCCAAGAGCGGCCAATAAAGCTAATCTGTAGGTCGGATGCCATCAAAGATCGGTTGCGTGCTGCTGTCAATCTTGGGCGTGTGGTCGTGCAAGCCCTCCCAGGACTACGAGCAAGCGTCGACCGCGCTGAGAAGGGGCGAGTTCTCTCAAGTGATCGAGCTATCCGAAAGAAATTTGAAAGCTCATGCCAAGTCGAGCAGTCCCGATGGATATCGCGACGTTCAATGGCGGCAGCTCGAGGCCGACGCGCTCCTGAATCGCGATGGCAATGGGGATCCGGAGCGGGCGCGCTTGCTCTTGGCTTTGCCGTTGAGAGCGGATCAGGACGCCGGGCCGCTCGGAGTCGTGCGCAGAAGGCTGGTCGCTTATGACGCGCTTCACTCCCAGGGCGATGTCAAGACAACGGACGCCGTACTAACGGAAGCCGAGCAATTGGCTTCGTCCCTTTCACTGCAAACCGAGTTGGCTGCCGTTCGGCTTCTGCAGGGGCGCTTGCTGGTTAGAAAAGATCCTGAAAGCGCGGAACGAAAGACGCGCGAAGCTCGGCAGATCGCGGTCGCGAGCGGAGACAAATACCACGAGGCGGCGTCCCTTTTGACTCTGGGCATGTTTCGAATAAACCGCTTCCGCTTTGACGAAGCAATTCCATTCTTCCAGGATGCCCAGGCGGCAGCCGCTAAGGGCAGCGCTCAGCCGATTATCCAGGCGGCTTTGATTAATCTCGGGCTATGCTACTCCTTTCTCGGGGATTTCGACGAAGCCAGCGCCCATTTTGAACAGGCCCGGCAGCGGTTGAGCCAAAGCGAGACAGTCGGAAAATGGTCGAGCTTGTGGGGCGAACTGGCGAATGTCCACATGCATCAGAACAACCCCGAGAAGGCGATCCCGCTCTATCGCCAGGCGCTATCGCTGGCCAGAGGCATCGACGATAAGTCTCTCTGGGCGCGCAATCTGACAGCGGCTCTCATCGCGAACAGAAATTGGGAAGAAGCGGACAAGGTGAATGCGGAAGTGCCTCGGCTTACTTCAGAGTCGGCGGTCGTTGCAAAGCTGAACCAAGCGAGTATCGCAAGCGGCCGTGGCAGATATGACGAGGGGATTCGGCTGTTTCTGGAGTGCATTCGCGCAGGCACTCCCGCTCCTGAGGACTTGTGGGAAGCCCATGCCGGTCTGGCTGCCATCTATGAGAAGGTCGGCGATCGGAAGTCCGCCAACCTGCATTTCGAGAAGGCTCTCTCCCAAATTGAGTTAACCGTAAGCCAAGTGTCGGACGACGATATTCATCGCATGACGTATTTGTCGCGCCTGATTAGTTTCTATCAGGACTATGTCAACTCCCTGGTAGAGCAAGGCGAGAACGCGCGGGCTCTGCGCGTCGCGGAATCGAGCCGGGCTCACATTCTAGCCAGCCGACTTGAGTTCGAGCGCGCACAGAAATCTTCATCGAGCGTATTGGCTTACCAGAAAATCGCGCGGGTTTCCAAGTCAATCGTGCTTTCCTACTGGCTTGCTCCGGCTGAATCTTACTTATGGGTGATCGCGAGCGATCGGGTTCAACTGTTCCGTCTGCCTGCAGCACCTCAAATCGAAGATCTGGTGCGCCGATATCAGGAGGAACTGGTCACCAAGAAATTGGATCCGATGGCGAAAGAGAGCATGGCCGGGCGCCGGTTGTTCGATACGCTGGTGGGTCCGGCGCAAGCGATGATTCCCCTCGGATCTCCCGTCACTATCGTGGCCGACGGCGCTCTCCACTTCCTCAATTTCGAAACGTTGCCGGTCTACGGGACGGATCCCCAGCACTACTGGATCGACGATGTGGTGGTCTCAAACGCTCCGTCGCTGGACCTGCTGGCATCGGGTGCTCCGGCGCGGGCCAAGAACGAGGGTTCCATGCTGGTGATAGGAGATGCTCAATCCTATGACCCGCAGTTTCCTAAACTTGCGAACTCGGCGGGCGAAATTCACAATGTGCTCGGTCATTTTTCAGCGCGCGAGAAACGCGCGCTTACGGACAGCGGCGCGACTCCCGAATCCTATCGGAGCTCGGACCCAGGGCGTTTCTCGATTATTCACTTCAGTGCTCATGCCGTCGCCAACCAGCGGCGTCCCCTCGAGTCCTTTATCGCTCTTTCCCGCAGCGGAGACAATTTTAAACTGTACGCGCGAGACGTGATGCGCATTCCGCTCTCGGCCGATTTGGTGACGATCTCGGCCTGCCACGGGGCGGGCGCTCGCTCTTACGCCGGAGAAGGGTTAGTTGGCTTTGTTTGGGCTTTCATGCACGCGGGGGCGCGGCGCGTGATCGCGGGCCTATGGGAAGCGACCGACGATCTGATGCCTCAGATGATGAACACGCTCTATCGTGAGATGGAATCAGGCAACTCCCCGGCCCAAGCTTTGCGCACGGCTAAACTAGCCATGGTGCATGGGCAAGGCGCTTCCAAGAAGCCGTGGTACTGGGGTCCCTTTCAGGTTTACGTGCGGTAGACCTTGGCCCGCAGGTTCGCGACACCGGCCGTATACCGCGAATCCGAAACTCTAAAAGAAACCGCATCCTCCAGCCAATCGTGCGCGGTTCCATCGGGATCGTGGCTGGCTGCCGTAAGCGTGTACTCCTTGGGACAAAGATCGCAAGCGAACCGGAATTCTATCCGCACGGTTTCGCCCGCCGCGCACGGACCCAATTGGACCTTTTCCAGTTCGGTGTTCGTTCCGTAGACTTCGAGTCCGATGCGCGTCCGGATCATGATCCCGATCACCGGGTTCTGCACTGCGTCCAGGAAACGCACCTCCACTCGAATTGCGGCGGCTTCCCCGCTTTGCAAGACGGCCGTGGCTTTGCCCGCCGCGCCTACTGTCTCCAGACCCACGATCTCGGCCCGCCCGTCGCCCTTTCGCTGCGCGGGAGTCACCGATGTCGAGAGCGTCTCTCCCCAGGCTCGGAACTTGTGGGCTATCTTTTGCTGGTAACACTCCAGCACCTCCCGCGGATCTCCCCGCATGGAGAGCGTGCCTGCTTCCAGCCACCAGACCTCGTCGCAGACCGAGCGCAGAAGCTGCGGCTCATGAGAAGTCAGCAAGATGGTTGTTCCAGCGGCGCGCAAGCGATCCAGCCCAACCAGGGCCCGTGCCCGCACCAACGCATCCGCTTGCGCGAACGAATGGTCAATCAGCAGCACATGGACGGGTGCGAAATTCAAGCTATCCGACGCAGCCAGATAGCGGCGCGACCCCTCTGCCTTTACCTCTCCCGACGACGGTTGCTCCAAGCCGGCCGCCAATTGCAGGAGCTCAGTCGTCCCCGCACCCTTTTCGCCGAGAATGCCGATAATCGATCCGCTCGGAGCCGCGACGTTCAGATCGTGCAAGGGAGCGAAATGCACGTTCTGGAATTCGATTGCCATTCTATTCAGGGTGGCACATCTATCTCAACTGTGCCGCCAAAATGCGGGCTTGCGCATCCGCATCTTTCTGGGAAAGTCCAGCCACGCCCGCAATCCAGGCATTCTTGGTGAAGACGAACACGGGCCGGCCTTCATCGGTTCCGAAGTATCCGCCGAAGGAAGGAATCAGTTTGGCGTTCGCGAGCGCCTTCCGCCAGTCGGGGAGGAGTATGGCGGCATCCATCGCGCTGGGCAGCTTAGCAATGAACATCTCGTATTCCGCCTTTCCATTTTTGTAGCTCCCGACGGTTCCGCCCGGCATGAAGGCTTTTCCCAGGAGTGCTTTGTTGACTACTCTTGTGCCGATCAGGTTGGCAGTTGGCAAGCTGCTCGATTCGTCATGCGGCTTTGGGGAGTCGGTCGTCGCTGCAGGAGGTGGTTCGGGAGCCGATCCGCAAGAGGTAAGGAAGGCTGCACATGCTATGGCGGCGAGAATGGGAGCGCTCATCGCTTGAAGTATACTGCAAGGTAACGGGCCGATCGCAATGCAAATGAAGGCTTTTTTCGACTTGCCGTTTATTCAGGTTGCACTGCCTATGCTCGTATTTTGACACCCTCGACAAAAGGCTGGATAAGATCGAAGACCGATTGGCAAAACTCGAAGAGCAAACCTCAATCATCCACTGATAGTTAAGCTTCCACCGTCGCCCGGCGCTCTAATTTTCCCCACCCAACCAATCTCCCCCGCATCGCATAAAGTATCGATTTCGCCAGCACGTAATACATCAACTGCCGATAATAAATCCGCTGTAGGAACAGCAGCGCCAAATCCTTGGGGTTCGCTTTTTCAAGCGAGAACGCCAGCGACGCCGTCATGAGCTCCAACACAAACAATCCGAAATAGTACAGCAGCACAATTCGCCAATTTCCCGCGAACAGCGCCACGAACATCGACACTTCCGCGAATGGCGAGAGCGCCGCCAGCAGCACCTGAAAAATCCAGATGCTCGGCAACGCGACCATGCCGAGATACCCGTAGTTCCAATTGAATGTCGCGTCGCGATGCTTCCACGCAGCTTGCAAGGTCCCAAACGCCCAGCGGAACCGCTGCTTGGCAAGATCTCTGGTAGTCTCCGGAGCCTCGGTGTACGCGATCGCGTTCTCTTCATAACGGATCTCGTACCCAAGCCTGCGAATCGCCAGAGTAAGGTCGGTATCCTCGGCGAGCGTATCATCTCCAAAGCCGCCCACGCTCAGGATCAGGTCCTTGCGCCACGCCCCCACCGCGCCCGGGACCACGGTAATGGCGTTCAACAAATCGAGCGCGCGGCGGTCCAGGTTGAAGCCGCAGATGTATTCAATGGACTGGAACCGCGTAATCAGCCTGCGGCGATTGCCCACCCGGGCATTCCCTGAAACCGCGCCCACTTTGGAATCGGAGAAATGCCGGACGAGCATCCCGATGGTCCCCTTGCGGAAAATGGTGTCGGCATCGAGCGCCACCAGGATCTCGTGCTTCGACGCTCCAATCCCATGATTCAGCGCAGCGGACTTCCCCTGATTTGCCTGCGTCAGCACCCGCACGCGCGGCTCGTTGTCGAATGCTTCATGCAGCACCTCGAGCGTCCGGTCTTTCGATCCGTCATTCACGACCACCACGTCCACATCCGGATATCCGTTATCGAGAATCGACTGAACCGTCCGTCGGATGACCATTTCTTCGTTGTAGGCCGCGACGACTACGGATACTCCCGGCCGATAGTTCGGATCGAATACGCGCTTGCTCGCCTTCCGTTTTTCGAAGATCGCCAGAACGCCATACACAAGCGAACGGAGCAGCGTAAGATAGATCGCCACCAGAAACAGCAGGCCGATCGCCTTCTTGAAGTTTCCTTTCGTAATCAGAGCGTCGCCTTCGATGCTGGCCCAGCGCTGTTCCTTCGCGCTCGGTACCGGCATGAGCTGATCGCGCGTGCGGCCCATCAACTCTTCAAGCGGCACAAATTGATATCCCTGCGCCCGCAGCGTATCGATGATGCGAGGCAGAGCGGCCAGGGTGGGGCTTCGATCTCCGCCTCCGTCGTGCAGCAGGATCATGTGTCCATCGTCTTTTTGCTCCATCACCTGGGCCAGAATTTTGTCTGCCGTCGTGCCGATTTCCCAATCGCGGGGATCGATCTTCTCGCCTATCGTGATGTAACCCCGATCCTGGGCGCGCTGAATGGGCAGCAGTTCCTCCGGCGTCTGGGGCTCGCTGTCCGCGTTATAGGGAGGCCGAAATAAAATCGACCCGTGCCCAGTGTCATGCTCGATCAGCCGCAGAGTCGTGTTTAATTCCAGATTGGTGGCTTCCTCGGATTCTTTGGCCACATTGGGATGAGTATACGTGTGATTCCCGATTACGTGGCCTTCGGCGTACTCGCGCCGAACCTCACTCGGGTACTGCTCAGCGTTTTCGCCGATCACAAAAAACGTCGCCGCAACTTGTTTCTGCTTCAAAATGTCGAGCACGGCGCTGGTATAGTCCGACGGACCGTCATCGAAGGTGATCGTCATCTTCTTCGGAAGCGACCCGCCAGTGTGCTCGAGCACGTAGTACGAAGGCAGCGATTGGTATGTCTCCTCGAAGTCGCCCTCCTTATCCTTCCAAACGTTGCGCGATCCGTCGCGCGGGCGATCGACAATGCGTAGCACTTCGCCTTCGCCGTAATGTTGAACCGATTTTTGAGCGGTTAGATGGAACAGTGCGCCTGCGTTAAAGGTCTGGTCGGGCCATCCGTGTTGGGGAATCGCGGTCCACATGCCGGGGTCTTCGGCGCCTAGCCGCCACAGCGCTACGCCTCGATACCCGTTGCTGGACACATCTTCAATATGGTTGAGCGCCGTGACGGCATCCAGGAACCAGACCTCGTGCCGATCCCCGCCGCTCTGGAACTTCAGGTACGGGTTTTGGGTATCTTTATTCCATTCGATCCGCGCCTTGTTGGCCACCGCCGCAGCAATCACGTCGCCGTATGTAACTTCCACACCGCCCTTGCGCGAACCGATCACCCAGTCATATCCGTAGTTGCCGAAACCGATCACTGTCTTAGCCGGCGGCAGCTGCTTCAGAAGCGCCGCGAGCTGTTCCTGGAACCACTCTTCGGACGCAACCGGACCCGGTGCGCCAGACTGATAGTGCTGGTCATAAACCATCGGCACGATGAAATCGTTGATTTCGGCGAGTCGCTTGATGTCATAGCTGCCGTCGTCGTCAGTAGGGACCGATTCGGTCAGGATCAGACCTGCGGGCTTCATCTTCGCGCCGAGCTGCTGCATGAAATCGACCATCTTGGCGCGATCTTTGCCTGGCAACTGTTCGAAATCGATGTTCACGCCCGCGAATTTATGCTCCTGCAGGTTGGCGAAAATATTGTCGATCAGATTCTCGCGTGCTGACGGATTGTTCAGAACTTTGTGCAAATCGCCCGCCTGCCAGCCATCGCGGTAGTTATTGATCTCGGCTAGAATCGGGAGCTTCGCATCCCTGGCGATCTGTACCACTTGTTCATCGGACTGGTCGTCCACGTCGCCGTTGCCGTTCTTAAGAGTCAGCCATTCAGGGACCAGATGCGTGAGATGGGCCAAGTTCATGCGCAGCGAAACTTTGCTGGCCTCGTCCCAATTCACATAGAACCCGAACACGAGCGGCTGGTCCTCGCGAGGCTTGATAGCGCTGCGGGGATGCAGCACGGGATTGCCGCCGTTCTTGACGTAGGTGACCGGCTTATGAAATTTGTAGGGGATTGCCTTGGTGGCCTTCTCGCCTCGCGTGATGATGGAAACTTCGCTGAAATTCGCGAGATGCTGGACCGAAGGCAGTCCCAGCGAGGGCAACTGAGGATTACTGATCACGCTGAGGATAAACAGAACCAGCAAGATGGCAAAGACGATGCCAGTGATTCCGAATGCCCGCCGAAAACGAATCCAGCGGCGGCCAGTCGGATCATAGAAAACGAACGTTGTGCTCATACCCAGTTGTTAGAGGTCGCCCCTACTCTCGACGATACAGCTAAACTACTCATTTTCATAAAGGTTATGCTGATTTAATGGCCTCCGGGAACCAGCCTCCTCCGCTCGTGGACTATAACCTGTTCACATCGGATGCGGTACTGTCGGAAGCGTTGCAACGGGAGTGCGCCCAGTGGGCGGAACCCAGGGTGAGCGAGTTCGGACGGCTGGCGGGAAGCGAAGAAGTCATCCGTTGGGGATTTCAGGCCAACGAGTATCCGCCGGTTCTGCGAACGCACGACCGTTTTGGCGAGCGGATCGACGAAGTGGAATTCCATCCGGCGTGGCACCACCTGATGCGGATGTCGGTCGCTCATGGGTTGCACAATTCGCCGTGGGTAGAGCCGAGGCCGGGAGCCCACGCTGCCCGCGCCGTTCTGATGCTGCTGGCGTCGCAAAACGAGCAGGGGCATACCTGTCCTATTTCCATGACCTATTCGGCGGTTCCGGCGCTGAATAAGCAGCCCGATATGGCGGCTCTCTGGAAGCCGGGGCTGGAGTCGACGAACTACGACGAACGCTTTCGGCCACCAGTCGAGAAAACCGGAGTGCTGATCGGCATGGCGATGACCGAGAAGCAGGGCGGGTCCGATGTGCGTGCGAACACAAGCGTTGCCGAGCCCGCTGGCGACGGGTATCTGATCACCGGCCATAAGTGGTTCTGCTCCGCTCCGATGTCCGACGCCTTTCTGGTTTTAGCTCAAGCACCCAGTGGAATGACTTGCTTCCTGCTTCCGCGCTGGCATGACGGGAGACGCAATGGCTTCCACATCCAGCGGCTGAAGGCGAAACTCGGCAACCGATCAAATGCTTCGGGCGAGGTGGAATTCGCCAGCGCGCACGCGCGGCGCATCGGCGAGGAGGGGCGCGGAGTGCCGGCCATCATCGAAATGGTTCGGCACACCAGGCTCGACTGCGTGATCGGGTCGGCCGCGCTGATCAGGCAGGCGCTCTCGCAGGCGATCCACCATTGTCGGCATAGAAGCGCGTTCGGCAAACTTCTGATTGAGCAGCCGCTGATGCAGAATGTGCTGGCGGATCTGGCGCTGGAATCGGAAGCGGCCACTTTGCTGACTATGCGTTTAGCGCGCGCCTTCGATCAAGGTGGCAGTTTCGCGAGGCTGGCGACAGCGGTGGCAAAGTATTGGATCTGCAAACGAGCTGCGGCGTCGGTGGGCGAAGCATTGGAATGCCTGGGCGGCAACGGCTTTGTGGAGGAGTGCATCATGCCGAGGCTCTTTCGCGAATCGCCGCTAAACTCGATTTGGGAAGGGTCGGGCAACGTAATCTGCCTGGATATTCTGCGAGCCATGCGGAAGGAGCCTGAATCCGTGGACAGCTTGGTTGCGGAGATTCGTCTGGCCAAAGGCGAGGATGCACGGTTTGACGCTTTTGCAGGTGGGCTGGAATCGCGCTTGCAGCAGGAGGCGTCGGAAGTAGAAGCACGGCGACTGGCTGAAGATCTCGCGCTGGCTTTGCAGGCGAGCTTGTTGATCAGGCATAGTCCGTCATTTGTGTCCGATGCATTTTGCAGGACGCGGCTTGGTGGGGAAGGCGGACGAGCATTCGGAACGCTTCCCGCGCGGGTGGAGTCTCGGAAAGTGCTCGACAGGGCCTTTTCGGCTTAGCCGCATACATAATAAGAGGACATGGCGATCTCTCCCCTCGCAGGCAAACCCGCCCCGGCCGACCTCCTCATCGACCCCGCCAGGCTCGAGCGCGACTACCTCGAACGCCAGCCCGATCTCGACGATTCCCGCCAACTCGTCAGCTTCGGCACCAGCGGCCACCGCGGCACTTCCAGCGAGGGAAGCTTCAATCAAGCGCACATTCTAGCGATCACCCAAGCCATTTGCGAATTCCGACATGGGCACAATATCGCCGGACCCCTTTACCTGGGAAAGGACACCCACGCCCTCTCGGAGCCGGCGCAAAGGACTGCGCTCGAGGTTCTGGCCGCCAACGGCGTTGAGACCATGATCGCCGAGCACGATAGCTTCACGCCCACTCCCGTCATTTCGTACTCCATTCTGACTTGGAACAAGGCTCACCCGAACTCGCGGGCGGATGGGATCGTGATCACTCCTTCGCACAATCCGCCTCGGGATGGAGGGTTCAAATACAACCCGCCAAACGGGGGACCGGCTGAATCCGACGTTACGAGCTGGATCCAGGATCGCGCCAACCAGCTTCTTCGCGCGGCGAACCGCGAGGTCAAGCGCGTTCCCTTCGAGACCGCGCTCAAGGCCTCCACTACGCACCTGCATGATTTCATTTGGCCGTATGTGAACGACCTCGCCAGCGTGATCGACATGGACGCTATCCGTTCGTCAGGACTCAAGCTGGGCGTCGATCCCTTGGGCGGCGCGTCGCTCCCTTATTGGGAGCCGATTCGCGAAAAATACGGCATCAATCTTACCGTCGTGAACACCGCGGTGGACCCAACGTTCTCGTTCATGACAGTGGATCATGACGGCAAGATTCGGATGGATTGCTCAAGCCCCTACGCGATGGCAAAGCTGGTGGGCTTGCGGGCCGATTTTCAATTGGCGTTTGGCAATGATCCCGACGCGGACCGGCATGGCATCGTAACGCCTGCGGCCGGTCTGATGAATCCGAATCATTACTTAGCGGTTGCCATTCGCTACTTGCTAACTCATCGCTCCAAGTGGCCGGTCAACTCAGCCGTCGGCAAGACCCTGGTTAGCAGCAGCCTGATTGACAAAGTAGTCGATTCGCTTCACCGCAAGCTAGCGGAGGTTCCCGTGGGCTTCAAATACTTTGCGGGCGGCTTGTTTGACGGCACCATGTGTTTCGGAGGCGAGGAGAGCGCGGGAGCGAGTTTTCTCCGGCGCGACGGTTCGGTGTGGACCACCGACAAAGACGGTCTCATTATGGACCTGCTGTCGGCAGAATTGACGGCTGTGACAGGCAGGGATCCCGGCGATCACTTCGCGGATCTCACTCGAGAATTCGGAATACCTTACTACACTCGCATCGACGCCCCGGCCACGCCAGAGCAGAAAACCTCGCTGGCAAGGCTTTCCCCTCAGGCAGTGAAGGCAACCGAGCTGGCTGGCGAACCGATTACCGCAAAGCTCACCAAAGCGCCCGCCAACGATGAACCGATAGGCGGACTGAAGGTCATTGCGGCAAGCGGGTGGTTTGCCGCTCGACCTTCAGGCACGGAGAATGTCTATAAAATCTACGGCGAGAGTTTGATCAGCCACTCTCACCTTGAGAGTATCGTTCGCGAGGCGCAACAAATCGTGAATGACTCGCTGAGGTAACTTCAAATGAACATTTCTTCGTCGCTGGTCACCTGAGCCACACTGGGACGCCCGCCACGTGTCATGTGATTCAGCGCAGTCTTGACTCCCACCGCGATGCCGTTGATCTCGCGGAGCGGCCGCATGATCCCGTTATGCACCGTCGCCACGGTCTCATGCGCCCGGCTCATAGTATCGTCCAGGACCATCTCTACGCGTTCCATCTGAACTTTAGCTCTGCTGGTAGCATCGGTCACAACTTCATCGACCTTCGCCAATTGGAGCTTGGTCGAGTCCAGAATGGAGTTGGCTTTGCCGGTTATATCCACCATCTGCTTTTTGCCGTGCTCAACGGTGCTTCGAGCAGTCTCGATGAGCCCTTCAACTTTGGGGAGAAGCGGGATAACTTTCTCCTCCAAAGCTTTGGTAGCTTTATACATTCCGAAGAGAAAGCCCGCCTGGACACACAAAGCGATAGCGGCTACCAGCACGAAAGCCGCGATGATGTATAGCAACGTCATTTGATCCATGGCGATTCAAGGCTCCCGGTCTTAGGACAAGGGGTTGGGTTCGGCGCTTTGGCCGGGTGTTCCGACCGTCTCGCGATACGCCTGTTTACCCGCTTCCACGGCCGCATTCAACTGGTCTTTCTGTTTAGCGACAACGCTTCGGCCTTTGTCAACCAAGTCGCTGGCAGCCGTCCGGCCTTTGTCGACCAAATCCCCCGCCGAATCTCGGAGATCTTCGGTACGCCGACGGAGATAGTCTTTGCCGTCATCAGCTTTGCTCATCAGCAAGTCACGAGTTTCTGAGCCCGTTTGAGGCGCAAACAGGAGTCCGACTGCAACTCCCAAGCCCAGGCCCAGAAAGAAATAAGAAATGTTGTTGTTATCTTCCATTGTTTTTCCTTTCTAGCGATTCAGGTGTACAAACCTTTACCATAGCAGTGTCGCATACACGAACTCTACCCTTTGTAGACTGTCGGGACGGTCTAAGGTTTCTTAGAGAAGAAGATTCACCGCAGACCAAAAATTTGATCGGCTTGGTTGTGGAAGACAAGCGTGTATTGGTTTCTAGCACCAGCCCCGCGAAGCTCAAAATGGAGCGATGGAGCGTCGGCCAGATAGTTGCTGCCAGCATCATCCAGAGGAGGGCCGACATGTTCGGAAGCCTGCGAAGTTTGAGGCTGCCCGGCAATCCGATTACTCCGGCTGCATAAGCTACAAGGGCGGCAACTTGAACTGGAAGGCGGCTTAGACCCTATCGCGGCAACACCGAAGAAATCGAGCACTCCTTGTCCCGTTTCCGCAGTGGGGCTCTACCAGCGGCTCCTACGTATCGGCCTGCGATTTCTAGTGAAACATTTTTTCACAATCTCCGTCCCCAATGGTTGAGACGCACTAGCAAAGGCCAAAATGGAGACCAAAACGGCGAATCCGGGGCTGTCGCCGAAGCGCTCCGCACCGATACTTTAGACAGCCGCGAATTGCTGCGAGTGTTGACCGCCTTCAAACGCGGCGACTTCTCTGTCCGCATGCCTCCCGATCAGATCGGCGTGGCCGGCAAGATCGCAGACACGCTCAACGACGTGCTCGAAATGAACGAGCGCATGGCCAAGGAATTTGAGCGCATCAACAAATCTGTTGGGAAAGAAGGCAAAATCACCCATCGGGTTTCGCTTGGAACCAGTTCCGGCGATTGGGCTAACTGCATCGAATCAGTCAACGGACTGATCGGCGATCTGGTTCAGCCTTCCACCGAAGTGGCGCGCGTGATCGGCGCGGTGGCGAAAGGCGACCTTACCCAAACCATGGCCCTTGATGTCGAAGGCCGCCCGCTCAAGGGCGAGGTGTTGCGAACCGCCCGCGTCGTGAACACCATGGTGGATCAGCTCAATTCTTTCGCGTCCGAAGTCACCCGCGTGGCTCGCGAAGTCGGCACCGAAGGCAAGCTCGGCGGCCAAGCGCAGGTGAACGGCGTGGCGGGCACCTGGAAAGATCTCACCGACAGCGTCAACTCGATGGCCAGCAATCTGACGAATCAGGTGCGCAACATAGCCGATGTCACTACCGCGGTTGCACGGGGCGATCTCACTACCAAAATCACAGTCGATGCGCGGGGCGAAATCAGCGAGCTGAAAAATACGATCAACACCATGGTCGATCAGCTCAGTTCCTTCGCTTCGGAAGTCACCCGAGTGGCGCGCGAAGTGGGAACGGAAGGCGAGCTAGGCGGTCAAGCCGACGTCAAGGGCGTGGGCGGCGTCTGGAAAGACCTGACCGACAGCGTCAACTCGATGGCTGGCAACCTGACGGCGCAAGTTCGCAACATCGCCAATGTCACCACCGCAGTCGCGAATGGCGATCTCTCGAAGAAAATCACGGTCGACGTTCGCGGCGAGATTCTTGAGCTGAAAAATACCATCAACACCATGGTTGATCAGCTAAACGCGTTTGCATCAGAAGTTACGCGAGTGGCCCGCGAGGTTGGGACAGAGGGCAAACTCGGCGGTCAAGCCGACGTGAAAGGCGTGGGCGGTGTTTGGAAAGATCTCACCGATAGTGTGAACTCGATGGGCGGCAACCTCACCGCTCAAGTCCGCAACATCGCCGAGGTCACGACGGCTGTTGCCAACGGCGACTTATCTCGCAAGATCACGGTGGATGTGCGCGGCGAAATCCTGGAGTTGAAAAATACGATCAATACGATGGTCGATCAGCTCAATGCGTTTGCATCCGAAGTTACCCGCGTGGCCCGCGAAGTCGGGACCGAGGGAAAACTGGGCGGCCAAGCCGACGTGAAAGGCGTGGCCGGAGTCTGGGCGGATCTCACCGACAGCGTGAACTCGATGGGCGGCAACCTAACCGCTCAGGTCCGAAACATCGCTGAAGTGACCACCGCGGTTGCAAATGGCGATTTGTCGCGCAAGATCACGGTGAGCGTCCGCGGCGAGATCCTGGAGTTGAAAAACACTATCAATACGATGGTGGACCAGTTGAACGGCTTCGCGTCGGAGGTGACGCGCGTCGCTCGGGAAGTGGGAACGGAAGGCAAGCTGGGCGGTCAGGCCGACGTGAAAGGTGTGGCCGGGACTTGGAAAGATCTTACCGACGGCGTAAACTCCATGGCGGGCAACCTGACGGGTCAGGTCCGCAACATCGCTGAAGTCACCACGGCTGTTGCGAATGGCGATCTATCCCGTAAGATCACGGTCGATGTGCGCGGCGAAATTCTCGAGCTGAAGAACACGATCAATACGATGGTCGATCAGCTTAACGGGTTCGCTTCGGAGGTAACGCGCGTCGCCCGCGAAGTGGGAACGGAAGGCAAGCTAGGCGGCCAAGCGGAAGTGAAAGGTGTCGCAGGGACCTGGAAAGATCTGACCGAGAGTGTCAATTCCATGGCCGGCAACCTGACCAATCAGGTTCGCAATATCGCCGGGGTAACGACTGCGGTTGCCAACGGCGATCTATCGCGGAAGATTACAGTGGATGTGCGCGGCGAAATTCTCGAGTTGAAGAACACCATCAACACCATGGTGGATCAGCTCAACGGGTTCGCTTCGGAAGTAACTCGCGTTGCGCGAGAGGTCGGGACGGAAGGCAAGCTGGGCGGTCAGGCGGAAGTGAAAGGCGTCGCAGGCACGTGGAAAGATCTTACCGACAGCGTCAATTCCATGGCCGGCAATCTTACTGGCCAAGTGCGCAACATCGCCGAAGTTACTACGGCCGTCGCGCGCGGAGATTTGTCTCGTAAAATTACGGTCGATGTGCGCGGGGAGATCCTGGAGCTGAAGAACACCATCAACGTCATGGTGGATCAGCTCAACGGGTTCGCATCGGAGGTGACGCGCGTCGCCCGCGAAGTGGGAACTGAAGGAAAGCTGGGGGGCCAAGCCGACGTGCGCGGCGTAGGCGGAGTCTGGAAAGATCTCACCGATAGCGTCAACTCGATGGCCAGCAACTTGACCGGCCAAGTCCGCAACATCGCTGAGGTTACCACTGCCGTCGCACGAGGCGACCTGTCACGAAAGATCACGGTCGATGTGCGCGGCGAAATACTCGAGCTGAAGAACACGATCAACGTCATGGTGGATCAGCTCAGCTCCTTCGCGTCTGAAGTTACGCGCGTAGCTCGCGAGGTGGGAACGGAGGGCAAGTTAGGCGGTCAAGCCGACGTTCGCGGAGTGGCTGGCACGTGGAAAGATCTCACCGACAGCGTCAATTCGATGGCGGGAAATCTCACCAGCCAGGTTCGAAACATCGCCGAAGTTACCACTGCCGTCGCGCGCGGCGATCTGTCGCGCAAAATCACAGTGGACGTACGCGGGGAAATCCTGGAGCTGAAGAACACCATCAACGTGATGGTGGATCAGCTCAGCTCGTTCGCCTCCGAAGTGACCCGCGTGGCTCGCGAGGTCGGTACGGAGGGCAAGCTAGGCGGCCAGGCGGACGTTCGCGGAGTGGCAGGAACTTGGAAGGATCTTACCGATAGCGTCAACTCGATGGCCGGCAACCTCACCAGCCAAGTCCGCAACATCGCGCAGGTCACCACGGCAGTCGCGAATGGAGATCTCTCCCGCAAGATCACGGTGGATGTGCGGGGTGAAATTCTGGAGCTGAAAAATACCATCAACACCATGGTGGATCAGCTCAACTCGTTCGCCTCTGAAGTCACGCGCGTCGCCCGCGAAGTGGGCACGGAAGGAAAATTGGGCGGGCAGGCCGACGTGAAAGGCGTCGCGGGCCCGTGGAAAGATCTCACCGACAATGTTAACTTCATGGCCGCGAACCTGACCACTCAGGTGCGTGGAATCGCGAAGGTGGTAACGGCGGCAGCCAACGGAGATCTCAAGCGTAAGCTAGTCTTGGAAACCAAGGGCGAAATTGCAGAGTTGGCCGAGACCATCAACGGCATGATCGACACCCTGGCCGTGTTCGCCGATCAGGTGAGCACCGTGGCCCGTGAAGTAGGGATCGAAGGCAAACTGGGCGGACAAGCCCGCGTTCCGGGCGCAGCAGGCATCTGGCGCGATCTGACCAATAACGTGAATCAGCTTGCCGCGAATTTGACCACCCAGGTTCGAGCGATCGCCGAAGTGGCGACAGCCGTGACGAAGGGCGATCTCACGCGTGCCATTGCGGTGGAAGCCCAGGGCGAAGTCGCCAATCTCAAAGACAACATCAATGAGATGATTCTCAATCTCAAGGAGACCACCCGCAAGAATACGGACCAGGATTGGCTGAAGACCAACGTCGCCCGCTTCACCAACATGCTGCAAGGCCAGCGCGACCTCATCGCTGTAGCACGCATGATTCTCTCTGAACTAGCTCCGCTAGTGAACGCGCACCAGGGCGTCTTCTACATCAATGACACGGACGAAAATCAGCAGCTGCTCAAGCTGCTGGCAAGCTACGCATATAAGGAGCGCAAGTCGCTTGCCAATCAGTTCCGTCCCGGCGAAGGACTGGTGGGGCAATGCGCCCTCGAGAAGGAACGGATCCTGCTCACTTGCGTTCCGGCCGACTACATCAAGATCAGTTCAGGCCTGGGCGAAGCCACGCCGCTCGATATCGTGGTGTTGCCTGTGCTCTTCGAAGGTGAAGTGAAGGCTGTGGTGGAACTTGCCTCCTTCCATCATTTTAGCGAAATTCACTTGGCGTTTTTGGATCAACTCACGCAAAGCATGGGGATTGTTTTAAACACGATCGCCGCAACCATGCGCACTGAGCAGCTGCTCGCGAAATCCCAGGCTCTCGCCGAAGAACTGCAAAGCCAGCAGAGGGAACTTACAGAAGGCAACCGTCGCTTGGAACAGCAGGCCAGCACGCTCCAGGCCTCGGAGGAGTTGCTCCGCAAACAACAGGATCAGTTGCAGCACACCAACGCCGAGCTGCAGGAGAAGGCGCAACTGCTGGCCGACCAAAAGTCGGAAGTCGAAACGAAGAATCGGGAGGTTGAGCTCGCCAAGCAAGCTTTGGAGGAAAAGGCGGAGCAACTGGCGCTCACTTCCAAATACAAGTCCGAGTTCCTCGCGAACATGTCGCACGAGCTCAGGACGCCCCTCAACAGCCTTCTCATCCTGGCGCAAATGCTGGCCGAGAATGCGGAAGGCAAGTTGACACCCAAGCAAGTTCAATTCGCGCAAACGATCTATCAATCTGGAACTGAGCTGCTCAGCTTAATCAACGACATTCTCGACCTTGCAAAGATCGAATCGGGGATGATGGCCGTGGATCTCGATCAAGTTTTCCTGGCGGACCTGCAGGATTACGCGGCACGAACTTTCCGGCACGTAGCCGAGGAAAAGAGCCTTCAGTTCGAGATTGACATCGATCAGAATCTGCCCAAAACCATCTATACCGACCCGAAGCGGTTGCAGCAGGTTCTGAAAAACCTTCTCTCGAACGCACTGAAATTCACGGATCGAGGCAAGGTTCTGATGACCGTGCAGCGTGCCCAGGATGGCTGGAGTCCCGCCCACCCGATCTTAAGCCAAGCCGAAAGCGTGATAGCCTTCGGGGTGACCGACACCGGCATCGGAATCTCCGAAGATCAACAGGGCGTTATCTTCGAGGCTTTCCGCCAGGCGGACGGCGGCACCAGTCGCAAGTACGGAGGCACGGGGCTGGGCCTCTCCATCAGCCGCGAGTTGACTCGGCTGCTGGGAGGGGAGTTGAAGGTGGAGAGCAAGGTGGGAGAAGGCAGCACCTTCACCCTGTATCTGCCGGCTAACTACGTTGCTGCTCCCGCTCCGCCGCGTGAGCAGCGGAGAAAAGAGCTCCCGCCGCCCCCACGGAAGATCGAAGCCAAGCCGGAATCCAGGTCTTCCATGGCCGCCCCGGAGAAGGTCGCCGCGTCCGCCTTCCAGCCCGTGGAGGTCCAGGATGATCGGGACAATCTAAAACCAGGCGATAAGGTCCTCCTGATTGTGGAAGACGATCCGACGTTCGCCCGCATCCTTTGCGACCTCGCCCATGATAGAGATTTAAAGGTGGTGGTGGCTCTTAGAGGAGATCGGGGGTTGAGCTTGGCTCGTGAACTGCATCCAAACGCAATCACTTTGGACATCCGGCTCCCAGACATGGCCGGTTGGACCCTCCTTGACCGGCTCAAGCACGAGCCTGCGACCAGCCACATTCCGGTCCACGTGATTTCGATCGATGTGGACCGTCGCCGAGGACTTTCGCTCGGCGCGATGTCCTACCTGGAGAAATCGATCGACAAGCAGGCGCTGATCGACATCTTCGATAAAGTAAGAAATTCGGTCGACAGAAACGAGCGAAACCTGCTCGTCGTCGAATATGATGAAACTCAGCGCAAACGCCTCGCGGAGCTCATCTCCGCCGCCGATGTCCAAACGACGTTCGTGAACACGGGCGAGGAAGCGTTGACCGCGGTTGCGGGAAGAAAGTTCGATTGCGTGGTGATCGATTTGAAGCAGCCGGACATGAACGTGTTCGACTTTATAGAGAAACTTCAGCGCCGGCCAGGCGGTCTTGAGCTTCCCGTGATCGTCTATACGGGTGACGACCTAGCCCCCGATGAGGAAGACAAGCTGAAGGAGGTTGCGAAAACGGCGCTTGTGCGAGGAGTGCATTCCGCAGAACGGATGCTTGAGGAAACGGCGTTGTTTCTGCACCGGGTGGAAGCGAACATCCCCGAAGATCAGCGCCGCGTGCTGGAACAAGCGCGGCAAAAGAAGGATTCCTGGATCGCTGGAGGCAGGGTGCTGATCGTCGATGACGACGTCCGCAACATCTTTGCCCTGACCAGCGTGCTGGAGCGGCACAAGCTGAAAGTCGTATACGCCGAAAGCGGCCGGGAGGCGCTCGAAATCCTCGATAAAATGCCCGGCATCGAACTGGTGTTGATGGACATCATGATGCCCGAGATGGATGGATATCAAACCACGCGCGCGATTCGTCAGATCCCGCAGTTTCGAAAACTTCCGATCATTGCGCTCACTGCCAAGGCGATGAAGGGAGACCGCGAAAAGTGTCTGGAAGCGGGCACTTCCGACTATATCGCCAAGCCCGTTAACCTTGACGATCTGATTTGGCTGCTCAGAGCTTGGCTGCCTCGAGTCGCTGAACAGCAATGACTCCAAAGGAAGGGACTCTGAATGCCATGCCTGTAAGCGCAGCGAGCGAAGCTCGCGACCTGAACGTCGAAGCCCAGCCGCAAAAAGCCAAGATCCTGCTGGTGGATGATCGTCCAGCGAATCTGTTCGCCCTGGAGGCAATCCTTGAGGATCTGGGTCAGGAACTGGTAAAAGCCAACTCTGGAAAGGAGGCTCTCCGACATATTCTGAACGAGGATTTTGCAGTTATTCTGCTCGACGTGAATATGCCGGAGATGGATGGCTTCGAGGCCGCAACGTTGATTCGCGAGCGCGAGCGTTCGCGGCACACGCCGATCCTTTTCATCACTGCGCACAAGGACGATGAACATCTTTTCCGCGGCTATTACGCTGGCGCAGTCGATTTTCTCTACAAGCCCATTAACCCGGAAGTGCTGCGTTCCAAGGTGTCGATTTTCGTCGATCTCAGCATCAAGAGCGATCTCCTTCAGAAGCACGCCACGATGCTTGAGACGCGCAACTCCGAATTAGAGCGGAGCATTCGAGAACGCCAGCGCGCCGAGGACGAGGTCCGCAGGCTGAACAGCGAGCTAGAGCTTCGAGTGAAAGATCGGACGGACGAATTGGTCCGCGCGAATGAGGAGTTGCGCCAGTTCGGATACGCCGCTTCGCACGATCTTCGAGAACCCCTGCGGACCGTGGCAAGTTACACCCAACTACTCGGCAGGCGCTATGCGGATAAATTGGACGACGAAGCGCGCGAGTTTATGGGCTACATCACCGACTCCGTGCATCGCATGGATAACCTGCTCAGCGATCTACTTTCGTACTCCTACCAGTTGAATGTTCGGGAACAGGTGCTGACCACGGTGGACACGGAAGCCGTGCTGCAAGGCGTGCTGATGAATCTAGACAGTTCAATCAAGGAAACGAGCACCGAAATTACTCACTCAGGTCTGCCAGAAGTTCAATCCGATTTCGGTCAGCTGGGACAAGTTTTCCAAAACCTGGTGAGCAACTCTATCAAATATCACGGACCTGATGCTCCAAAAATCCATGTCTCGGCCGAGGATAAAGGCGACGAATGGGTGTTCTCTTTCGCCGATAACGGCCTGGGAATCGAACCCCGATATCACGAGCAGATCTTCGGAATTTTCAAGCGTCTGCATGGGCGCGAATATCCCGGCACGGGCATCGGGCTGGCTCTCTGCAAACGGATCGTCGAACGTCAGGACGGCCGCATTTGGGTCGAGTCGGAAGCAGGGCAAGGTTCCACATTTAAGTTCACTCTGCCCAAATAAAGCTGGCTTACAATTGACTCAATGTCTCGCTCGCACGTTCCGTTAATCCTTATTCCCTTCTACCTCGCCGCTCAGACGCCAGACACTGCGACCGTTTCCGGTCAAGTTGTCGATCAGACTCATGCAAGTGTTCCCGGTGCGCGGATCACCGCGACCAACGCTCAGAGCGGACTCGAGAGGAGCACCAACACCGACGAAGCCGGAAGATTTTCTCTCGCTGGCTTGCCCGTATCCGGGCTGTACAGAGTTACCGCAGCCAAGCTAAACTTCGCGGACTCCACCTTGGGCGACATCACACTGGTAGGCGGAGCGACTGCCGACGTGACGCTGCGGCTTAATGTCATCGGAGGCCAGACCCTCGTCTCAGTCACAGGAGTAGTGGGGGAAGTGCGGACGGATCAGCCTCAACTAGGCGATCGCCTCGGTGCCGTTCAGATGCAGGAAACTCCGTTGCTCAATCGCAAAATCACCTTCCTGCCGTTGTTGAATGCAGCCAACCGCCCGGCTCTCAATCAAGGCGATGTCTTTATCAATCAAAATCTGTTTACCAGCAACGGGGCCGGACGACGGCAAGTTTCCTTCGTGGTGGATGGCAGCACTGGAAATGACGCCTGGGGCCGTCAGACAATCTTCAGCACTGTTCCCCTCGCCGCCGTGCAGGAAATGGCGATTTTGACCAACGCCTTCTCCGCCGAGTACGGAGGCAGCACCGGGACCGTGATCAACATCGTAACAAGCAGCGGCGGCAGCCAATTTCACGGCGAATTGATGGAACTGTGGCGACCCTCGGCAACTGAAGCCGCGCTCTCGGGCTTTACTTCAGTGAATGCGGCCAGCGGCAACGATCTGACCAGCGACACATTAGGCCAATCCGCCCTATCGCTATCGGGACCACTCGAAGCTTCGAATAAGACTCACTTCTTCCTGTCGGGAGAGTTCAGCCGCCAAGACAAGGCTTCGCCCATCATCTCCCCCATCGCGTTTGGCAGCTTCGTTGGACACTATCGTGGATGGCTAGCGCTGCTTCGCCTGGATCGTCAACTGAACGACCGGAACAACATGTTTTTCCGGAGCGATGTTGACGCGTTTCACGACACCAATCCGAATGGCGCAGTAGGCGGAAACAATTTGCCCACGGTGGATCGGGTATTTCGAAGGCGAACATACTCCACCGAGCTTGGCGAGACAATGGTGTTGAGCCCTACGCTGCTGAACAACGTCAGGCTGCAATTTCAACTCGGCTCGCCCATTACTCAATTTGATCCTGTTGTGTACGGAACACAGTACTCGGTGCCTGTTTCCACCGGCGGGACGTTCACCTCCGGAACATCGCAATCAGCTCTTTTGTTAAACCGGCAATACCAGATCAGCGATACGATTTCGTGGGTGAGAGGCCGCCATCAGCTGAAGTTCGGGGGCGATGTAGTCGTCGCGCATAGCGGCGGAAACAGCAAGGAGTTTGGCGGTCCTATCTATCTCGGGCAATTTGTTTATAACACTTGCACGCAAGCTCTCGCTATCTGCGAGAGTGCCGCTTACTTGAATGACATCCGAAACGTAAGAACGTACACGCAGAGCTACGGCAACGCGAGATACACCGTGGACGATACCATTTGGGCGCTGTTCGCGCAAGACGATTTTAAACTCAGGCCGGATGTCACACTGAATCTAGGTTTGCGGTACGAACGGCAAACCATCACTGACGCTAAGAAGAATCTCGCTCCGAGAGCCGGTTTCGCTTACAACGTGCGCGGCTCCGGTAAAACTGTCATTCGAGGGGCGTTTGGCATCTACTATTCGCAAATTGTCGACAACTCACAGGCCAACTACGCGTTGACTGGTCCAACAGGCGTATTCAACTATACCGCTTCAGCAGGCCAGATCGGATTCCCTTCGAGTGTAGCGGCCGCGCCTCTTCCAGCCCTTCCTGCTGGAGCGCCAGTACCGGTCAGGAGTCTCTACATTCGACCTGGACAAAGTTCGAGCCTAGACGCATTCCTTCCCACGTCGAGTCTGGTCGGCTATCCCAACCGACTGCTCAACCCTTACTCGGAACAATGGACCTTCGGAGTCCAGCACCGGCCCAGACGAGACTGGGTTCTCAGCGTGGACTACGTAGGATCGCACACCTTGAAGATCAACCGGCCGCTCGATGTAGATGCGCCATCGCCGTTCGTCCGAACAGCTCCTGGTCAAATGCGTTCGCCTCAAGCAGCGAACTGCACGAGGCCATATTGGATCGCGTGGTACAGCCAGCATGGCACCACGTGCAACACGGCAGCGGCAACCACTCCGCAGCCGCCGTTCAGCGTGATTCAGAGCGACGTAAACGATGGGGTCGCCAGCTACCATGCTCTGGATGTGAACCTCACACACAGCTTTAGCCGCCGCTTGTCCATGCTGGCGAGCTATACCTGGTCCCATGCAATCGACAATGTCGATCCTGACATTCCCGGCCAGAATCCGAACGATGCGAATTTCATCGGCAAGGTCGAGAGAGGGAATGCGATCTTCGATCAGCGTCAACGTTTCGTCCTGAGCGGGTTTTACGTTGGGCCCTGGAAGATTTTGGGCGGAGGAGTTTTTACGGCGGGATCCGGGTTGCCTTACAACTTTACAACCGGAACGACAAACAGTGGCGACAGTGGGGCGACTGCAGACCGCCCCGTGATCAACGGGGTCGTGGTGGGCCGCAACTCCGGACGGGGAAGTGCAATCTACGATCTGTCTCCATTCCTGGAACGCACTTTTGCGTTCGCTGGCGAACGGCTGCGAATCGTGCTGCGGGCCGAGGCGTTCAACGCTTTAAATCACGCCAATTTTGTGGGCTATAGCGGGACGTACGGCAACGGAGCGACTGCGGGTCCCGGATTTGGCCAACCGCTCGCAGGCATCACGAACCAGTTGCCTGCGAGATCATTACAATTCTCCGTCAAAGCGGCTTTCTAACCTAGCTTTCTAACACGGCGTTCATTGTGACTTTGGCGTTAAACAGCTTCGACACCGGGCATCCTGTCTTGGCGTCGGCAGCCGCTTTATCGAACGCCGCCCGATCCGCGCCGGGTATCTTCACCTTCACTTCGAGATGGCTCTCCGTTATGGCAAAGCCGCCTTCGACCTTGTCGAGCGTGACGGTGGCCGTGACATCGATCCTCTCGGCAGTTATGCCGGCCGTCCCAAGCTGAGCTGAAAGGGCCATGGCAAAACAGCCCGCGTGGGCCGCCGCAAGCAACTCTTCCGGGTTTGTGCCCGCGCCATTTTCAAACCGAGTGCTGAAAGAATATTGTGTGTCCTTCAGGCTGCCGCTGGCCGTGGTAATCGAACCCTTGCCGTCCTTGATGCCGCCCTGCCAGACCGCCGACGCATTTCGCTTCATAACTTATATCCTTGCACGCTAGCGACGGTCATCGGGATGGTTCCTGTGACGCCAATTCCAGTAGTCGTTTTGTTCTCTCCTATTTGCTTTTTCAAAATCGTGAGTCTTCTTGTGGTGTTCCAGAAGATATTGGCGATAATATTGATTCTCCCCATCATTCCATTCGTGAAAATCTTTGTGCGCCTTATCTTCGTACCGTCTGTTCTGCTGATTGTGCTCCCGATCCCGCTCCCGGTCTTGGGCGCCAACGGTCAAGGGTAGACAAAGCGCCCCGCTCAATGTAAGCAATGTCAGATAACGATGCATCGTGTTCTCCTGCGAGCTCTAATGCAATGTGGTGGCCCTTTGCCTTTTTTCGGCGGTTCGCCGTTGTTCCGGGACGACAAAGCAGTAAAGGGTACCGGGAGCGGGTAATTTGACCATGCTCCACGAGGGTTCAAAGGCTGTTAGTATAATGCCCATGTCCAAGCTCATTCCTCTGTTACTGACTCTCATGACGACATTGACGCCCGCCGCCGATCTTCCGACCAAGCGCTACTTGAACCTTTCCTCAATTAAGACCATGGTCGCAGCCGCTGAGGCGGAAGCGCTGAAGCGAAACGTGCAGGTAACCATCTGCGTAGTCGACGAGAGCGGAAACTTGCTCTACCTTCAAAAGGCCGATGGCGCGGGCCTCAATACGATTCAGTTCGCTCAGAGGAAAGCGCGTCACTCCGCGTTCTTCAAGAAGCCCTCGAAGACCGCCGCCGACCAGCTCAAGGGAGGTGATCTGCAGGTGCTCGTTTTGCCGAATGCTTTCCCCAATCAGGGCGGGCTGCCGATTCAAGTGGACGGCCAAACTCTCGGTGCTATAGGCGTGAGCGGCGCGCCTTCCGAAGTAGACGAGGCGATCGGCCAAACCGCGATCAACGCGCTCCTGAAACCATAGGCATGAGATCGGCGCAGTCGACGGAATTGTTGCGATTCAACGGCGCTGTCGAGCGTGATCCCGCCATTGATGCGTGGCTAAAAGAGCAGGCCGGTGAATTGGGAGCCATCGCGCAGCAGTGGTTTGAGGTGATGCGAACGTGCGGGGACGAAGTCCGCGAGCTTTTGCATGACGGCTGCCCGGTTGCATGTTTAGGAGATGCGCCCTTCGGTTATGTCAATGTATTCACCTCGCACGTCAACGTGGGTTTTTTTCGCGGCGCAGCCCTGCCGGATCCGGCCCGCTTGTTGCTAGGCATCGGCAAGTTCATGCGCCATGTGAAACTGAGACCGGGAACGGCCCCGAACGCCGCTGCGCTAAGCAGGCTCATCGAAACGGCGTACTCGGATATGAAGGCGCGCGTCGAAAACGGCTAGCTAAAACCGCACTCTGCCCGCAAACTCCCACACTCGCGGATTACCCGCGCTGGTGATCGTTCCAAAGGCAGGCGAACCAAAGCTCCCATTCGGATCATTCAGCGGCGGAGTATTCGCCACATTGAAAACTTCCGCCCGAAACTGGAGCCCGATCCGCTCCGTGATGCGAAACGTCTTGGCCAGCATCAGATCCGCATTCTGCAATCCCGGACCCCGCACCGGATTTCGCGAGCTATTGCCGATGGCGAACTGCGGCGTTTGCGTGAATGCCGCGGGATTAAACCAAGCAGCCGCGCTTCGGTTTGCAAACACATTGGGATTCGCGATCCGGTTCGGCCTTTGCACCGCATAGCCGAGACTCGAATTGAGATTCGTCGCCTGAGTGACCGCGACGGCGTCCCCCGCCTGCACCCTCACCAAGCCCCCGATCTCCCAACCTGAAATCCTCCGCCAGCGAGGAATCTCATACACCCAGCCAGCGGAGAACACTCTCGGAATGTCGCCGCTCGAAACGTCTTTCTCCAGGTGACGGTTGAACGCATCCGCCGCGCCCGTGCTATTGAGGACAGGTCCGGTAAAGATCGTTTGCGAGAAGTAGCTGGACGCGTCATCGATCAACTTCGAGAAGGTATAGGCGAAGGTAAACGTAAGCCCCCCCGAGAAACGCTTTTCCAGCTTGGCCTGCAGGGCGTGGTAGCTTGAGTTCCCCACGTTATCCCGAAACAGAGCCACCGTTTGAAACCGCGGATAAGCACGCAAGAGTTGCTGCCGAGCGATGGTCGCCGTCTCGAGTGACGAAGAAGCGGGGAGTTGCCCGTAGTAGGGATTCGTCACTTTAGTCAGGAGCGCGGCGCCCATCGCCAGATCCGCCGCCGGCACCTGATTGAGATTCGCCTCCGGCAATCCAAGCCGCGTATTTTTCGATCCCAAGTAACCGACTTCGAAATTCAGGTCTCTGCCAAACGTCTTCTGCAGCGTTATATTCCACTGTTGCGAGTATCCCGATCCATTGTTGCGCTGAGCGCCGAACACTCCTTGCCCCAGCCCTGAATTCGGATTTGGCGAGCCCACCTGCACCGCCGGTCCGCTGGACAGTTGAAATGCCGCGTTAAGATTATCCTGCGATTGTTTTCCCACCGTTTGCACAAACGGGAACTGCGGCAAGGTAAAGGGAGTGGTGATGCCGGTCTGCTCAAACCAGATCATCCCGTAGCCGGACCGCACCGCCAAACTGTCGCTCAACCTGTACGCGAGCCCGACGCGCGGACCGAAATCGAGCCACTCCATCTCGCGCGCCGTGCGCGGAAAATCCAACACTTGAGTGTTCAGGTTAAACACTGCACCTTGCCCGTCTACTTCCGTGGACGGGAAGTTGAGCGTATAGCGCGTGCCAAAGTTCAAGGAGAGCCGACTAGATACTCTCCAGTCGTCGCCCATGAAGAACTCCGCGATATGCGCCCGCTCCCGCAATGTTCTGCCCTGAATATCGATGTTGAATGCGTTCACCTGTCCCAACAAAAGCGAAGCCACTGCGTTGCCGCTGTTCGCGATGCCCGACTGGTTAGTGCCCGTTATCGTGAAGCTGTAGACTCCTGTGGGATTGGGCGGTTGAAGAACGTTGAGAGCCTCACGGCGGACGTCCGTGCCGAACTTAATCGTGTGGCGTCCGCGAACCAGCGAAAAGGTATCGAGATACTCCGTTACCGACGTGGTGAATCGTGAGTTTGCCCCTGACTGCGGCCCGATCTGCTGATAACCCGTTACGGAGAACGTCGGCAACACAGACGCAAACGAGTTTGCGGGAAGCCCAGCCACGTTGATGTTGCCGTCCTGCAATCCCATTGCGTTTGAATTGCGACGGGTGTAGCCGAACCGCGCCTCGTTCAAAGCGGAGGGAGAAACGGACCAGTCGTAATCGGCCACCAGTTGATCGCCGCGAGTGGTCGTATTGCTGATCAGGCCTGAAGCGATGGTCCCGCTTCCGTCGGGCAGAGGCGTCACGGGATGATCTTCATCGCGAAGAAATGAGTACCGGCCGAACACGCGATGGTTCTGCCCAATGTGATAGTCCAGCCTTGAATCAAACTGGTCTTGATTGTCGGGTTCCACTGCGGTTCGCTGATAGTTGTTTGCGAATCCCGATAAGTTTGGCGAGGGATAATGCTGAAGCACTTGAGCCGCAATGGGGTCGAATCGATTGGCCGGAATTGTGTTGTTCGCGAACTGGGTTCGCGGGGACGACGCCGGGTCAAAGACGGCTCCGGAAAAGGCACCCTGCCTTTGTGCCAGAGTGGGCACGGTGCTGATGCGCGTAACGCCGGTCCGCAATCGCGTACCCTGCCAATCGACAAAGAAGAACAGCTTGTTTCTCAAAACTGGCCCGCCCACGGTTGCGCCGTATTGATTGCGGCGAAATTCCGGCTTCGACCCCGCTGGAGCGAAGTAATTCCTCGCGTTCAGAACCTCATTGCGGATAAACTCGAAGGCCGTCCCATGCAGTTCGTTGCCGCCCGACTTCATGTTCACGATGACGGTGCCGCCGTTGGAACGCCCGTACTCCGGCGAGTAAGAATTGAGATTGATACGAAACTCCTCGATCGCGTCCAGGATCGGGTAAAACGCCACTTGGCCGGGTTCGGGCTGGAGTGCGCTAATTCCGTCGTATATGTACTCGTTGGTTCGAGGACGGCTGCCATTGATGCGAGGCAGCAGGGACCCGCCCCCGGGCAGCGCAACACCTGGGGAGAGAGCGATCAGAGGGATGAAATTACGGCCATCGAGCGGCAAGTTGACAATCCTGGTCTCATCGACATGGAAGTTCACATCGCCGCCCGCAGTTTGTACCAGGGGCGCGGACGAGGTCACATCAATGGATTGCGCAGGTTGACCCACCAGGAGAGCGACGTCAACTCGAGCCCGATCCCCGATGCGCAGCGCGAGGCTGGATTGACGGTATGTTCGGAAGGCCGTCCGTTCCACGCTCACGTCGTACTGGCCGGGGGGAAGACCTAGCAGGTGGTACTCGCCCGCTCCGTCCGATGCCGTATTAAACCGTGCAGCAGTGGAGTGCTCTTGCGCCTCAATCTTTGCCCCGTTAATCGGCAGCCCGGAAGGGTCGCGAACCGTTCCAAAAAGTTCCGCCGTCCCTCCCTGTCCGAAGCAGGGGCAAGCGGCCACCAGGAGGGCGATCAGATTCCTTCGCATGTCGTGTAAGCATTTCAGTGTAACGCATACACGACAGCAAATTCTTATCTCTCGATCCGAATCGGGAAGCGCCCTGCCTCGACGCCATCGGATTGTGCGCGCACCAGAATCTCGTAGTCCCCGCTGGGGAAAGTGCCGGGGAGGTACAGTTCCGTCATCCCGTCCCGGACGGGCGCGTTCGAGACCGTGCTAATCACGCCTCCGTTTTCGACCAATTCAATGCGACAGGATGAGAGGTCGCGTTCATCGCCGATCTCCAGATCCAGCACGGAGTCCATAGGTCCCGTAACTTTGAAAACTGACTTGGCCGCGCGCGTTTGGGCATGCAGAGTGGCACGCGAGACCGATCTTGGCTGCTTCAAGTGTCGAACGATTACTAGCTCTTGACCTCCAGCCATTAGTAGGAGCGCGGCTGCCACAGCCGCCGGGATGCTCGCCGTCCATGCTTTGAATCGGTTGCTTCTGGAGCCTTTGGGTGCGGAGTTGCCCGGACAAGTTCTAATTACCGCGACCTGTCCGGGGCGGGAAGGGTGCAAGGCTTGCTCTTTCACCGCCTCTCGACCGTTCACCGTCAACGCGGTTCCAGTTCGCACGGCGTCGGCGCATTCGGAGCAACTGAAATAGTGCTCCTCAAATTCGTCGCGCTCTTCGGGCGTCATTTCTTTGAGCAGGTAGCGTTCAGCCGCTAGACTCTTAATTGCTAATTCGTGTTCCATCCGCATTGGCCTGCCCGATAGTGACTCTCAACCTGCATTGGTTTCAAAGCTTCGCGTCAGGGGGCAGCCGCATATGCTTCTAAGAACAGGGCTTTGAACTTCAACCTGGCTCGGTGCAGCAGAACTCGCAAGTACCCGCGATCGATGTTGAACCTGCGGCAGACTTCGTCCTTGTCCTCCTCGTTGAGGAAAACGGCAATGAGAAGTTGGCGATCCTTCTCGGGCATATCCTTGAGCACCGCCGCAACGTGATCCTTGCGTTCGCGCGTGATGAAGAATTCGTCGGCGCGCGATTTTTGGTCGATCATCGCCGGGCCTTCCTCGCCGATGTCGCTGAAGCGTGAATCAGCCCGGAAAGCTTCGAACAGCACGTAGTTGCAGACCGAGTTGACGTATGCCCCCAAGGCCTCGGGGTGTTTAATTTTGCCCGCGCGAAGATCCTTGAAAACGCGCAGGAGGGTCTCTTGCTTGACGTCTTCGATAAGTTGCGGCGAACGCACCCGCGCGCGGAGCTTAATCTGGAGCAGATCTCCGAAGTACCCGCAAAAGTGCTGCTCGGTTTGGGGTTCACCGTTAGTAAGCCGGGTGATGTAATCCTGATCGAAGGACACGGTCTCGAACCGTGCTCCGGAGGTAACGTTTCGAGGACATGGACGGGCGGGGGCGATGAGAGCGGCGTTGGTGGACATACAAAAGGAATCCAAGATGGATGTGAGTCCTGGGCCGGAATCGTTACAGAAATGAATGATCGTCGTTAAGGATTGCCGGAACCGGGTCGATGCGAGATTCAGGGTTCATGCGTGCGAGTTGGCTCGCAGCAACTAAGTAGGCCCTAAATGTGGTTGGGAGTACTCGTGTTTACTTTAGGGAATAAAGCCCAGTACTTTAAATAAATTGGACGCAAAAATGAAACTATCGGTTATGCTAATAAAGCGAGTTGCCGTGTGATACTCGAACAGCCACACGCACCAGCTTGGTTCAGTGCGGGCGCTCGGTGTAAACAATGAGGGCACTCTTTCTAGGGATTATCGCAATCGGCCTGCTGAATGCGGGTCCGATCACCGTCATCGACCTTGGCGGATTCGGCGGAACAAACTCCGTTGGTTATCGGGTGAACGACGCCGGCTTGGTGGTCGGTTGGGCGCAAACGGCGGCTAACGACAGCCACGCATTCAGTTCGAGCGGTTCTGCTGCGCTGGATTTGAACTCGCAAGCCTCCGAGTCCTTCGCCTATGGCGTAAACTCGTCAGGCGCAGTAGCCGGCGTTTCTTATGAGTCCGGGCAATCTCATGGGACCGTTTGGAATCACGGCCAGGTAACTGACCTGGGCGCGGGCACGGCTGCAATGGATATTAACGCCTCGGGCCAAGTGGTCGGCAGCAACGGACATGCCTTCGTATATTCCAGCGGCAGGATGGTTGATCTGGGCGTTCTATTTGCCGGAGGTTGGAGTTCGGCCAATGCAATCAACGCTTCCGGAGTAGTGGCTGGTTACGGAAGCGTTCCGGGCAACGCGTTTCGCGGTTTCATCTGGAGTGCGGGATCGGGCATTCAGGCCGTGGGCACTTTGGGAGGGAATAGCAGCTACGCTACCGCGATCAACGACAGCGGACAAGTGGTGGGGCATGCCAATCTTGCCAGCGGATACGAGCACGCGTTCCTGACAACGGGAGGCGCCTTGACGGACCTGGGCACGCTGGGCGGGGCAAGCAGCTACGCGTATGGCATCAACAACTCAGGCGCCATTGTGGGGTATAGCTGGCTGGCGGGTAGCTCGGATCAGCATGCTTTCTTGTACTACAACGGCCACATGTCGGATTTGAACGGGCTGATTCCAGCGAATTCCGGCTGGGTGCTGCAGCAGGCATACGGGATCAATAGCGCTGGAGACATCGTGGGCAGCGGCACCTTCAACGGCCAGACCCATGCATTCCTCATCGATCCGATTCCGTTCGCCGACACCAGTGGCCTTACTACTCCAGAACCGGGAACAATCGGCTTGCTGACGGCGGGCTTGATGCTGCTGGGGTTGCTGCGCAAGGTCCGGCGCTGACTTATTTCTTGTCGAAAACGAGCACCTGATCGACGGTTCCTCCCGAGCCTTCGAAGCGGCGCGAGACGATCAACGTCTCGCCAGCCTCGGCCAGCTTCCAGCGGTCTTTCAGATCCACCGAGCGCCCCCCGAAGGTGGATCGGGAGTGAACCGATAGTTCGCTTCCGCTCCAGCTAGCAGTGGATTTGACTTCCGTGCCGCCGACAGTGTTGCTGGTCTCTTTGCCATCGGTGAGGTAGTTAAGAGTCAGCTTCACTTCCTGGTCGAGAGGCGAGACTTCTGTCGATTCAACGTCCAAGCGGACCCCTTTGTGGCTGATCTTTTGAACCAGCTTTTTCGGAGTTGCCTGGGTGCCGAACTCGCTCCGGTCCAGATTCAGAACCCATGTCCCAGAAAAATTGGGCTTGGCTGCGGGGTCTGCGGCTGTCATGGACAAGGCAATCAAGAACAGACTCAGAGTACGCATCTCTTCAATTCTGGCATTACCGCGGCGTAATCTTGGGCCAGGCGATCTCAACGCCCTGTGATCCGATCCAGTTCTGAAATGCCGCCAAATGCTGGGCCGTGTTCCGAACCTCTCTTGGCCGCAGCTTGTTCTTTACAGCGAAAGCCGCCAGATAACCGGCTGATTCCCCAATATTCCATTCCACAGGATGGAGCCGGTAACAGCCGTTGGTTATATGCGTCACGCCCAGGTTCTTGCACGCCGGAATCAGGTTCTCCATGCGCTTCGGAATCAGCGCGCCAAGCGGGATTTGAAACGGAAGCGAACTAATATCGATGTAGTTATCGCCGCCCGTGCTGGGGTGCAGATCAATGCGGTAGCTTCCCACTCCTACGGAATCGGCGAACACCTCCGCGCTCACCTCGCCGCGGGCTTTCCCAGTAGCTGCCATGCGAGCGTCGGTGCCGACATGCTGCTCGACAACGGTGAAGTCTGCCAGAATCCGGCGCGATTCGCGGATGTAGGGATACTTGGCTAGCCCATCCTCGGTTCCGGTCACGTCGGGACGCAGCCGCAGTCCGCGCCAGCCGAGCCCTCCATCGGGTCGCGGGTGCTCGGTTTGAAGCCAGTACAACAGCGAGAGACTCTGTTGTTTCGCTCGTTTCACGTTGCGCGCTGCCTCCTGCTCGCTGACCTCGCAGACGTTGCCGAGCCAGTAGTCGTTCTGCGGCCAGTTCACCAACGAAATATCGGAGTCAAAGGTGCCCGGCGCGAAGTTAGCTCGGTCGACCACGCGGCGGTAGCGCCAGAAGGACGGCTTGCCGTTCTTGCACACATTCACGCCCGGCTCGAAGTCGATCACTCTTTTCTTCAAAGTCGCCGGTTCGGGCATGTCCATAGACAACAGCTTGCCCGAATACGGGGGCTGCATCTGCGGCACATAGTCGCGCCAGAAGGCGTACTCGTCGGGCTTGTCAATCGTGTGGTCTTCACCTGGAAGATAATCCATGGCGAAGCAGACCGTGATGGACTGCATGTTGCTTGGCTGTGCTTTCTCAGGGGCGTGCAGTTCGCCCGTCTGCTTTCGGGACTCGAAGCCCGTGACATACTCCGTTTTGGTAAGCGGAAGCAGTTCGCCGGTCTCGGTAGCATCTAGAAAGTACGAAGCGTGAATCGCGTGTTCGCGGCCCGTGTCCAGGCTCTTGAGCATTACCGATCGAATCGAATCGCCGGATACGTCGGCGGCAATTGGCTTGTGCCGCGTCAGGATGATGAGTCGTCCGCTGCTCGCGTAGGGGGCCAGCATGTCCTCGAGCACGGCCAGCGAGACTTTCGGCTCATGGGTTAGTTTCGACACAGATCCGTTGCCCGGGTTCAGGATCGAATTGCTCCGGGCGGCTTCGGTCAAGGGATAGTTGCGCCGGTAGTACTCGCGCACGCTGTTTCGGTACTCGCGGTAGAGCCGGGTGCAGCCGAAGGATTCGATCCAGGGATGCTCGTCGGGCGGCACGGCCTGGGAGGTGAGTTGGCCCCCGATCCAATCGGTTTCCTCCGAGAGCAGCACGCGCGCGCCACTGCGAGCCGCCGCCAAAGCTGCCGCGCATCCTCCGACTCCGCCGCCGATCACGGCAACGTCGAGCGCCAACTCCCTCGCCCCCTTGAGGGCCGTCGGGAAAGCGAGGCACGCAGCGAGAAAGGATCGTCGCTTCATTTCGGGTAGGGGTGTCCGCGCAGGATGGTGAACGCGCGGTAAATCTGTTCGGCCAGCATGACGCGGGCGAGTTCATGCGGGTATGTCATGGCCGAGAGCGAGAGAAGCCAGTCGGCACGCTCGCGCCAGCCTGCGGGCAATCCATCGTGTCCACCCACCACGAATACCAGATCGCGCGCTTCACGTTCGGCCTTTCCAATCACCTCCGAGAATTGGTAAGAGTCAAGCACGCGTCCGGCGGGATCCAGGAAGATTTTAGCAGCCGAAGGATGCCGCTCCCACAGCTCGAAACGATTGGGCTGGATTTCCCGCATCTCGTTCTTGCCGTGGCGCTCGCAGCGCTTCATGTAGTCGCGCGCCATTTCATTGGCTTGAGGATCGCGGGGCTTGCCGATGTAATAGAGGTGAATTCGCACCCGTAATTGAGTTTAGTAAGCTGACCGTAGTGATGCAAGAGTTGTTGATCCGCACGCCCGACGGTAAAACGCAAACGATGGCCCTCGACAAGGACCGCCTAACACTGGGCAGATCGAGCGCGAACGAGCTTTGTTATCCGGAAGACGCAGGTTTATCCCGCCAGCATCTCTCCCTTGAACGCATCGGACACGGCTGGGTGTTGCGGGATCTGGGAAGCAAGAACGGCACCATGGTCAATGGGGCGCGGATCAATGGCCCCCATACACTGGCGCCGACCGATCGCATAACGGCTGGCCACATCGCGATCGAGTTGCAGCGCGGCAATCAGCCGGCGCTCGACAAGACGGTGATGTTTGTCGAGGGTACAGCGTCGATACCGCCCGGCTCGACTACCATTGTCACCGACTTGGCCGACGTGCTCAGCGACGGCACGGAGCTGGATGGCGGCCGGCAGATCAGCGCGCTGATCCGGGCGGGCCGCGAGCTAGCAGGCCATCGTCCCCTGGGCGAGTTGTTCCAGCTAATCATGGACCTCTCGATCGATGCAGTCGGCGCGGCTAGAGGCGTGCTAATGACGATCGAAAACGGTGAACTCGAGACGCGGGCCGCCAAGGGCGAGGGCTTCCGGATCAGTACGGCCGTTCGAGACAAGGTTCTGAACGACCGCACATCGCTGCTGGTTCGGGACGCGCGGCTGGACCAGGCGTTCGCGGAACGAATGAGCATCGTGCAGCAGCAAGTCCGCAGCATTCTGGCGGTCCCGCTACAGACGGAGAGCCGCGTCATCGGGCTGATTTATTTGGATTCGCCTCATTTGATACATGAGTTCAGCAAGCACGATTTGAACTTGCTGACGGTGATGGCCAACGTCGCGGCAATCCGGATTGAGCATGCTCGTTTGGCGGAGGTGGAGCAGACCGAGCGCTTGCTGGCCAATGAGCTGGAGCAGGCGGCGGTGATCCAGCGCGGTCTGCTGCCTACCGAAGCGCCAACGTTGGCAGGGATCGATTTGGCCGGTTACAATTCTCCATGCCGCACGGTGGGCGGCGATTATTACGACTTTATCACTTACGAAGACGGCCGCGTGGCAATCCTGGTGGCGGATGTAGCGGGGAAGGGCATGCCGGCCGCCATGCTGATGTCTAATCTGCAAGCCCGAGTGCAAGTGCTATTCGAGGATCCCTCAAATCTGGCGGGGCTGATCACAAGACTCAACCGGATTATCGCGAGCAACTGTCCCAAGAACCGGTTCATCAGTCTATTTGTGGGAATCTACGATCCCGCGACTGGAGACATGACGTATTGCAACGCCGGGCACAATCCGCCGCTGCTGGTCCGGTGCGAAGGCAGGGTTGAAGAGCTTGAGTCCACCGGTATCATTCTGGGAATTCTTCCCAAGGCGTTGTACGAGCAAAGGATCTGTCATCTGAATGTAGGCGACGGCGTGGTGATGTTTAGCGATGGCGTGACGGAGGCTTGCGGGCCGGATTCGGACGATCAGTTCGGCGAGGATCGGCTGGCTCGAATTTTGGCGGAGAACGGGTGCGGCACGGCGAAGGAAGTGTGCGATGCCGTACAGCGGCAGCTCGCGGAATGGATGGGTTCCGCGCCACCGGCGGACGATATTACATTTGTGGTGGCGCGGCGGACTGCTTAGGGGCCGCCAGGAAAGGCGGCTGCAGCCAAGATTGGCTGCCCCACAAAGGTTAAGAGGTAACTTGGGCGATGACCGCGCCGGCATCCCAATAGGCGCGTACAGTCTGAATTTTGCCAGCCTCGTTCACCGTGATGATGTCGATTCCTTCGAAGTGGACATCGCGGCCGTTCTTGCCTCGGCCCTTGCCCGTCCATTTTACTGCGGCTTCATTGCCCAGGATAAACACCTGATCTTCTGTAAGGCCGACACGTTCGAATAGCCCGAGCACGCCTGTGAGAAACGCTCGCAGAGCCCCGTGTCCTTCAAGAGGCGCACTGCCGACGGGATCGTGACTTACTGCATCTGCGGCAAATGTTTTCACCCAGGCATCCACGTCCATTGCTCGTAAGGCTTCAAAGTAAGCCTTGACCGCGTGGTCAATTGGTTCTTTGCTCATGATAGGCTATGCAGTCGATTTCAACCTTCATCGGGGGACTTGCGAACTGCGCTTCCACGGTGGTTCGGGCCGGTTTAGCGGCTCCGAAAAATTCGGCGTACACTTCGTTCATCGCGGCGAAATCGCGGCCGTCGGCGAGGAACACCGAACATTTCACCACGTCGGCGAGACTGGCTCCGCAGCCTTCCAGGATTCTCTGGATGTTGCCGAGCACTATCCGTGTTTCATGTTGAATGGTGCCCAGCGAGAACTCGTTCGTTACGGGGTCAATCGGTCCCTGACCGGCCACGAAAATGAAGCCCCCGGCCCGCACGGCCGGAGAGTAGGGGCCGCGCGGTTCAGGGACTCCCGGGGGAGTGATGCGTTCGATCATTGCGGTTTCTTCCGAGGACGGCGGGCTGGCGGTTTTTTATCCGCCGTGTTGCCGCCCGACGAAGCCGACTTGCGGGGCCGCGCAACCTTCTTCGGCTTAACCGGGGGCGGGTTGGGCTCCAAAAGCGAAGGCTGGCCTTCCACGACAGGCTGCTTCTCCTCTTCTTCCTCAGCGGGCGTTTGCGCGGGCGGTTCAGGCAGCGCGGGCGGATAGAACTCCGCTCCCATGAAGACCATGAGGCCCTTTTCTTCATCGGCCTCCGCTCGGACCACTAACCGGTCTTGCGCGAACATGAGGAACTCGGAGAATTGCTGGAACCCGAGAGCCTGCGTGTCAATATTGGTTTCGGCTTGCACCCAGCCGGAGAGTTCGTCGGCGGTGACGCCGTTCTCCAGCTCCATGCGGTGCGTCTCAAGTACATCGCGCAAAGGCGGCAGCGCCTCTTCCGGCTTCGGCGTGGGACGATCGGGCTGGCTGCTAGTTTTACGCTCGATGATATACCGGCCGCCCTGGCCGCTGACGTTGACTAAACCGGCTTTCTTCAATCTCTCGACGAAATCGGAAAAGCTGTTCGCCCCGTAGGCTCTTTCACTGAAGGCCGAATCGAGCTGCAGCATGGTGGACTTCAGCAGCCCTAGCTGCGGCTGAACCGCGCGTCGTTCCAGCACCTGGAGAGCGCGCTCCACCAGCGGCATGGAATGGCCCAAATCCAAAGGATCGGGGCGGACCCGAGGACCACCCTGCGGCTGGGGCCGAGGCTGCCGCTCGCGCTGATCGCGGGGATCCCGCTGGTCGCGCGGATCGCGCTGCGGACGCGGTTCGTGCACTCTGGGCTCAGGAGCGTCGGACAGCAATGATTCGTAGCTGATGAACTCATGGCAATTCTGCTGCAGGATTGTGCTCGTGAAGGCTTTCCCGCCCACGACGAACACGGTCTTGCCGTATTCCTTGAGTTTATTCACCAGCGGAATAAAGTCGCTGTCGCCGCTGACGATCGCAAAGGCATTCACGTGGGTGTGCGTGAAGGCCATCTCGAGAGCATCCAGAGCGAGGTTGATATCCGCGCCATTCTTATCTCCGCGCGGGGAGGGCAGGCGCTGCACCATCTGGACCGCGTTCTCAGCCATCTGGCGGGTGGCGCCTTCCTGGCGGCCCCAGTTGGCGTAAGCGAACTTGGCCACAATGTCGCCGCGCTCCTTCAATGCCTCCAGGGGCAGCGATACGTCGAACTCCCGCCGGAGGGTCACCTTCACGCCGATTTCGATGTTGTCGTAATCGACAAACACGGCGATATTCAATTTTTCTTGCATTCAATCCCGTTTTTCAAATAAACAGGCCCGAGGGCCTGAGTCTACACGGTCTGCTTTACAGAAGACCGAATGAATTTCACAATTTCCTCAAGCGAAGCGCCCGGCTGGAAAACCGCCGCCACGCCGCGCTTCTTCAGGTCCGCCGCATCATCGTCGGGGATGATGCCGCCGACCACCACGAGCACGTCGTCCATTTCCTTTGCATGGAGCAAATCCATCACCCTCGGAACGATCGCGTTGTGAGCGCCGGACAGGATGGAGAGTCCGATTACCTGGACGTCTTCCTGCAAAGCGGCATTCACGATCATCTCGGGAGTTTGGCGGAGGCCGGTATAGATGACCTCCATTCCGGCATCGCGCAAGGCTCGCGCGATGATTTTCGCACCCCGGTCATGGCCGTCCAAGCCAGGCTTGGCCACCAAGACCCGAATGCGGGAATCCATATAGTACCGATCTTAACACCCCTGGAGAGTCTGTTTTGTCAAGCAGATGCGGAGAGCTTAAAACAATTCAGGATCTGTTCGTGTAGGGTGGCGCGGGAACGGCGGAGGGTGTTGGTGGGTTTTGCGAAGCGAACCCATTTGGCGGGGCTTGGCCGGGCAGCGGAGCGAAGACTACGTTCTTGATGTAGCTGTCGGCGGCTTTGATCTGCATTTTCTGATTCACGAGGCGTCCGTTGAGGAGCTCGCGATAGCACTTGTGGTACGAGCGCTCGGCGGCGGCGAGGTAGCGCTGGAGGGCTGGGAGCGGGTCGCCTGCGTTTTCGAACATGTGCGCGACGATGCGGCCTTCGGGGGAGGAATCGGCCAAGCCGAAGAGCATGTGCTCGAAGGCGGCGGATTCGAGGCGGGTGATGCGCTCAATGCGCCAGCGGGATTGGATCATCTGATTCACGAGAAAAGACTCGTGCTCGCCGGTGGGAACGAGGTCGGCGGACAGGCGCTGGGAGAGGCTGTCGAAGTCGGCTTGGTTCTCGTAGGAGAGGACGGTGAAGGTGGAGGAGAGTCCGTGTTGCGTGCCGTTATGGCTGGAGGCGGCTTTGCCTGGTTCGGTACGAGGGCCGGTGCTGAACTGGGCGTTTTTCTGATTGGCTGTGGCTTGCGCGGTAGATGTCATGTCGCGATTAGTATGGCAGGGGAGGGGTGAGAAAGCGCATCGACCGCGCCGGGGAGCTTGGGTTGGGAACGGGTTAAGTGAGTTGGCTGGTTAGAGATGGGCGGGCGAGAGATTGTTTTCAGATTCCTGCTACTGGTCTCGGCGGTTGGGAATTTGGGCAGCGATGACCGGTGCTTATACTGAGGCATATGTGGCATTTTCGAGCTATCCCGTTGCTTGCGACCTTGGCGCTGGGCTGCCGCCTGCCAGCGCAGAGCGGTGCGGTTACTGATCTGCAGCAGGCGCTGGTGGGATCGTGGGTAGGCACTTTGGAGTACCGCGATTACTCCGAGCCTGCGACTTCGACGAAGCGGGTCAAGTTACCGACTTGGCTCGGCATTGAACTGGCGGGAACCGATCTGCGCTTCCGGTATGTGTACGACGATGGTCCGGCGAAGACTGTCACTGAGACTTCGCTCATTCACATCGATCCAGCTGCCGCGCGTTATGAGGTGATTGGTCTCAAGGGTAAGATTGACGACGGCTACACCATTGAGGGACTCGCTCAGCTTCGGCAAGGCCGAGGGACGCTGACGTTGACCGGTAAGGGCACTGAGAATGATGCTCCGGTAGAGGTGCGCATGAGGATTCGGATCGGGCGGAATATTCTTGAGATGACGCGGGAAACCGGAGCTGCTGGTACGCAGCTTACTTTCCGGCATGCGTATACGTTTGTTCGCTCGGCTCCGCCTGCCGCGTGAGGTACTCTGAGACTCAGCACTGGTTATGGGCAAGCGAGTCTTCGTTAGTTATTCGTGGAAACAGAGGGAGTGGGTACGCAACCGGCTGTGCCCTGTCTTGAAGGCCGGTGGTGCGGACGTCCTCATCGACGTTCAGCGATTTGAGGCCGGGTTGAGCGTTTACGGGCAGATGGATGCGACTCAGGATCAGGCCGAGATTCACTTGCTGGTGTTGTCGCCCGATTATTTGGCGAGTGCTCCGTGTGTGCATGAGATGGAGCGGGCGCTGGCGGCCGATCCGTCTTTTGACAAAGGCTGCGTGTTGCCTATCGTGAAAGAGGTGTGCACGTTGCCGCCGGAGATCACGGTGGCTCTTTATGTAAATCTTATCGATGACTCGAAGGGCGACCAATGGGATCTGATTGCCGCAAAGTGCAGTGTCGAGCTGGGCGTTGTGGCGACCGAGTGGCTGAGGGCGCGAGGCCAAGTCCGAGACGCCATGCTCGATGGACGATCAGTGAACTTGGTCGTTCAGGGAACGCCGGACCGCAGGGGTTTGCTCAGCCAGCTTCGTGAGGATCTGGGGCGACTCGCGATCATCGACCTCAACAGCGGCGCTGCAGCAGGGCGTCAGGGCCTGATCACGGAAATTCTGCATGAACTCGGAACTAGCGGGGAGGCGCGAAAGCCCCCGAACGATTTACGGGATGTGCACACCTGCATTGTGGCTGCCCCGGCCCGGGTGCTTTTGGCGTTTCGGCATTGCGACATGTTGAAGTCACGGGCCAACATTTACAAGGATGACTTTTTTTCAGCATTGAAGTTTCTGGTTGACGAGCGAAAGCTCACGCTATTGCTTGAGTCTCGCGCACCTTATGCGACGCTACTGCCTGCCTCGAATTCGTTGAGTCAAATTCAGATGAAGACCGTGGAGTTGCGGGGTCGGACGCCTTGACGCCGCCGTTGCCGCTGGATAAGATTCGGCTCTTCGATTGGAAGAGCCACAAAGCCGCGCTCTGGTGGCTAGGGGTACTCTATCGGCGGCCGAAGTTCCTAAAGCAATCATTGCAAGCAGTATCACGTGGTCAAGGCCTCAGGATAGCCGCGTTTCTGTACCTCAACTCGTTGCCCTATGCTGTCGTTTTGTCAACTGCTCTACAACTGACTATTCATACGTCAACCGGCACGGCTTGGAGTGGCCAGCAACTCTTCAGCGACACGGGCCTTTGGTTTGCCGGTGCGATCGCGGGTGGGATCGCCGTTGGGATGGCCGGTGGGGTCACCTTTGGGATCGCCTTTGGGATCGGTGTTGGGATCGCTTTTGGGATCGGTTTTGGGATCGCCTTGGGGCTCGACAGTGGGATCGCCTTTGGGATCGCCTTTGGGATCGCCTTGGGGCTCGCCTTTGGGCTCGCCGTTGGGCTCGCCGGTGGGATTGCCGTTGGGCTCGCCGGCGGGCTCGCCGGTGGGCTCACCGGTGGGATCGCCGTTGGGCTCGCCGGTGGGATCGCCGGTGGGATCGCCGTTGGGCTCGCCAGTGGGATTTGTGCTCTTAGGATCTATTACGTTATTGGCCATCTGTTCTTTATCTGGCCTAAAGCCCGGGGCAGCCTATATCCGTTCCACCCGGCAGCTTGGGATGACTTGTGTAGCGTTCCCTTCCCAGGACTGGGCCAGTTGTTGGTTGCATTCGCCGAGATTCAGCCCGCAAGGGGCGAAGTCGAGATAGAACGTCTCATAACTTCCTATCCAAGTCAACGCACACAGGCCTTGCGCGCTCGCTTGACACTGGTGGCTCGAGCCTCCAAGCGAATAGACGATTTGTCGGGCTTAGAGGACGTTGCCGATCAGATGCCCCAAGGTTCAGGCACGCTACTGGAGCAAGCCGAACAGGTGTCGAAAGGGCTACGTGAAATAGCGCTGATACAGGCCAGGCTCAACACTCTGCAAAGGGCTATGTTGCGTCAACCGCTCGCGGACAACCTGGTCAAAGAGATTGAAAATTTCCGACACCGTATCGCAGGGTTTAAAGAACCCCTAGCTACCGAGTTCCGAGCGGCCGCGCTCGAATGGGAAGTGGTCGCCACGCGGCAACTCGACGAAGCAGGCAGCGTGCTGAAGCGCAAGCCAGTCGGCCAAGTGTTTCGAGCGGGTGATCCCGTGAACCGGGAGGGCGAAGCATTCGTCTATCGCGACTCCGTTGTGGGCCGGTTGGATCAGCAGGTGACGCTGGGAAGCGGATGTCCGGGGATTGTGCTGTATGCGCGGCGGAGAATGGGGAAGAGCACCCTGCTTGCGAATCTGGATGGATTCCTACCCCCGACCGTAATCACGCGCGTGATTTCGATGCAGGATGCGATGGCGTTCACCTCGCTGGGCCACTTCGCGGAGAGGATATCCGACGGAGACGCAAACGATCTGCCCAGCTTGTCGCAGTGGCTCAGCAAAAAAAACGAGCAATTGAAAGCGGAGGGCAAGCGTCTGTTGCTGGCTCTTGACGAGTACGAGAACATCGACGTGAAGATCGGCGAGAGCGTATTTCCGAAGGACCTTTTGGCGGTAATTCGGGAGTCGATTCAGCAGCACCGGCATATTATCTGGCTGTTTGCAGGCAGCCACCAGATTGTCGAACTGAACAACGCCGACTGGACCTCCTACCTGGTTTCAGCGCGGACCATTGAAATTCCGGCCTTCACGCTGGATGAGACTCGGCTGCTGATGACCGATCCGCTCAAACATTCTCAGCTGTTCCAAAAGGTCGGGGAACGCCCCAGTTTTGCGCCTGAGATGTGGGGTGCTGGCGGCATTGAGCGAATTCACTCCGAGGCTGGCGGCTGGCCCCATTTGCTGCAGTTGATCGCGGAGACGCTGGTGGATCTTCTGAATAGCGAAGGGGTGGCGAGCGTGACCCCGGAGTTGATGGAACGGGCGCTGGACGAGGCGGTGGTTTCAGGACAAAACGTGTTGCATCAGTTGATGCGGGGAGAGTGTTCGGTGGCAGGGGAATGGGAGTATCTTTCGGCGTTTCGTCGGGTGGAGGAGCAAGATGCGCCTGGAGAGGAAGCGATTCGAGGCTCTTTGTTGCGTCGGCAATTGGTGGTTGCTACGGGTGAGAGGTGGCGATTGCGGGTACCGTTGATGGGGCGTTGGTTGCGGTTGCGGGGATGAGGTGCGATGAGTTATTGCCGCGTCAGGCGCGTGAGCTTCCAGTATTGGCCGGTAGCGGTACTGGTCTCCGCCATGAACGGCGCGTGCTCGCCGTCCGAATACGTGTCAAGCGAGTGCGAGTTTCCAAGGTAATCGTTCGTCAACCGGACGTAACCATCGTGCTCAGTAGTGAAATGCCAGCATTGCCCGCTTGAATTACCGCTAGGACCCATAAACGGCAGATGGCCGTCGGCAGGATAATTGTCAAGAGCGCGGTCAGGCCCCAAGAGCACGTTGGTTATTCGATAGCAGCTGTTGCCCCAAAGCGCGAATTTCCAATACTGGCCAGCACTGTTTGAGGACTTTGCCATGATCGGCACGAACTTACCGCTGGCAGTCGAGTCGAGCGAGTAGGCATCGCCGAGATAAGAGTTCGTGAGGCGGTAGTAATACCGTTCGTCGAGTCCGCCATTGCCAGCAAGGACGGGAAGTATTGTTAAAAGGATTGCAGCGCGTCCCGGCCTCATAGGATCGTCCTTGAAAAGAGCGTATCATAGCGTCGGGAGTAATCTGGTACGGGGGCTTCGGCGGGTTGCGGAGTGGCCGAGTATCCTAAGGTCCTGTCCCGCGTAAAATTAGACAATGGGCGCAAGGGCGCGATCAGGGGATCGCGCGCGGACGAGGGCGTCCGCCCCACTTTGGCCCGCCTCCGGATTGTAAATAATTAGCCGGGGCAGGAGACTGGCATGATACTGATACGGAGCAACGCACGAACATGAAGCCAAAGAACACGATCTGCCTCTGGTTCGACAAGGACGCGCATGAGGCGGCGCGCTTCTACGCCGCGACTTTTCCGGATAGTAAAGTAACCGCTGTGCACGATGCTCCCGGTGACTATCCGGGCGGCAAGAAGGGCGATGTGCTGACGGTGGAGTTCAACGTTCTGGGCATTCCCTGTCTCGGTCTCAATGGCGGCCCAGCGCGCAAGCACACAGAGGCCTTTTCCTTCCAGATCGCGACGGAGAATCAGGAAGAGACGGATCGTTACTGGAACGCGATCCTCGACAATGGCGGCACGGAAAGTGAGTGCGGTTGGTGCAAGGACCGCTGGGGCCTCTCCTGGCAGATCACCCCGCGCGCGCTGACCGATGCGCTTGCGGCTGGCGGGGCTGAGGCAAAGCGCGTCTTCGAGGCGATGATGACGATGAAGAAGATCGACATCGCCGCCGTTGAGGCAGCGCGATTAGGAACGCGATGAAGCGCACGTGGACGATCATTGGAGTACGCGACGTGCCGGGGAGCTTGAAATGGTACCAGGCGCTGTTCGGTCAGCCGACTGCCCTCCCTGCCCATCATTACTTTGGACAAATCCTCGATTCAGATGGAACTGTCTTGCTCTGCCTCCACGAGTGGGGCGCTCACGAGCATCCCTCCTTGATGAGCCCCGATCACGGGACACCCGGCAACGGGCTCCTGCTGTTCTTCCGTGTCGATGATTTCGAACTGGCGCTCCAAAGGGCACGCTCTCTCGTCACTCGGATCGAAGAGGAGCCACACGTGAATCCAAACACTCAAACGAAGGAGTTCTCGCTCCGAGATCCGGACGGTTATTACGTTACGATCAATGCGCTCTCCGCGGCCTGAATGAAAGGGGTCCGATTGGTGATTGATACTCTAATCCAATGAATTGGTTTGAAGACGAAGCGTTCTGGCGCGAGTTATATCCATACATGTTTGCGCCCGAACGGCTCTCCGCTGCCGATGCGGAAGTGGACCAGATACTCGCCCTGACAAAATTCAGCGGCAGCAAGGTGCTGGATCTTTGCTGTGGTCCGGGTCGGCATTCCGCGGCATTTGCCAGCCGCGGGTTCCAAGTCACAGGAGTTGACAGGTCACGCTTTCTGCTTGAGCGCGCGCGGGAACGGGCAGCCGAAGCGAACGTCAACGTCGAATGGGTGGAGGACGACATGCGACACTTCAGCCGACCCGCCGCCTTCGATCTGGCGTGCTGTCTATTCACTTCCTTCGGCTATTTCGAGGAAGAAGACGAAGACCTTCAGGTTCTGCGCCGCGTGCGTGAGAATTTAACGAACGACGGCGTATTTATCATGGACGTGCTCGGGAAGGAACGCCTGGCCAGAGTTTTTAAAGACGCGCAGTGTACGGATTTCCCGGATGGCACCATTTTTCTACAACGCCCCCAAGTACTGGATGACTGGCGCAGGATCCGCAACGAATGGATGCTGCTCAAAGACTCGAAATACCGGACCTTTCGCTTCGAGCACTTCATCTACTCCGGGCGGGAACTGAGCGATCGACTAGCGGCTTGCGGATTCCAAGATGTGCGGCTCTATGGGGATCTGAAAGGCAGTCCGTACGGGCTGGAGGCGATGCGGTTGGTGGCCGTGGCTAGGAAGATCGCTTAGGGCCTCGTAAACTGGATAAAAGGAGTTAGCACTGTCGGTGCAATCTGAAAGCACAATCCACATGGAGCCGGGGGCGGAGACTCGCAAGCGCGCCGGCGGCCAAGCGTTCTTCACGATTTTAGCCGCCATCAGCTTCTGCCATTTCCTGAATGACATGGTGCAGTCGCTGATCCCCGCTATCTATCCAATCTTGAAGACGTCCTTCCGCCTGAATTTTGCGCAAGTGGGGCTGATCACGCTCACGTTTCAACTGACCGCGTCGCTGCTGCAGCCGCTGGTGGGGGTATACACGGACCGTCGACCCATGCCGTTTGCTTTGCCCATCGGGATGGGTTTCACCGTGATCGGACTGGTGATCCTATCGATCGCGCCGACTTTTGGAATCCTGCTGGTCGCCTCGGCGCTGGTGGGCATGGGATCCGCAGTGTTCCATCCCGAATCCTCACGCGTGGCAAGGTTGGCTTCGGGCGGACAGCATGGCTTGGCACAATCGCTATTTCAGGTGGGAGGAAACGCCGGGTCTGCGACGGGTCCTCTACTGGCCGCATTCATTGTGCTGCCGCGCGGACAGTCGAGCATCGCATGGTTCTCGCTGGCTGCCTTGCTGGCCATTGCAATTCTGACCAAGGTGGGTACCTGGTATAAACGGCATCATGTCGTTAAGGGGGTACGAACCGGGAAGATCGAGGATCGCGGTCTCTCGAAAGCTAGAATCGCCGTTGCTCTTGGCGTTCTGATGATGCTGATCTTTTCGAAATATTTCTACCTGGTGAGCTTGACGAATTTCTACACCTTCTTCCTGATCGGCAAGTTTCACTTGTCGGTGCAGAGCGCTCAGGTGCACCTGTTTGCGTTCCTAGGCGCGGTGGCAGCAGGCACCATTATCGGCGGACCAATCGGGGATCGCATCGGCCGCAAGGCTGTCATCTGGGCTTCGATCCTGGGAGTGCTTCCATTCACTCTGATCCTGCCCTACGCCAATCTGTTTTGGACCGGCATTCTCAGCGTGGCGATTGGTCTGATTCTCGCTTCGGCTTTCTCGGCGATCCTGGTCTACGCGCAGGAACTGGTTCCCGGAAAGGTGGGGACGATCTCAGGCCTGTTCTTCGGACTCGCGTTTGGGATGGCCGGCATCGGCGCGGCGCTGCTGGGAAAGCTGGCTGATCTGACCAGCCTCGCTTTCGTGTATCACGTGTGCGCGTATCTGCCCGTGATCGGGCTGCTCACTTACTTCCTGCCCGATCTCCAGCATCACGATCCGGCGGCTGCGCCAACAGCCCGCACTGCGTGACGTTGTTCCGGAACCGGGTAGCCCGCGCCGCTGAAGGCATCGTGGATTAGTTTGTTCGTGTCGAAATAGACCTGCCAATAATGGGCGTTGTTGCAATAGGGGCGAACGGTCAATTGCGGGCCTGCGGGGGTGAATTGGAGAATGTCCACGTCCGGCGCAGGGGATTCCAGGACGTTCGGGATCTGCTTCAGCCGGTCCTTCAAGAGTTGTATGGCGGCGAGGGGATTCACGCTGTGCTCGAGCTGCGCGGTAAGCTCTACGCGGCGATAGGCATTCGCGGAGAAATTCTGGATCGTCTCGGAGAAAACTTTGGAGTTTCCGACAATGGTGAGCACGTTGTCGGGCGTGTCGATTGTAGTTCCGAAGAGGCCGATTGCAGTTACGGTCCCTGTGACGCCAGCGACGCTCACGAAGTTGCCTACCTTGAACGGTCTCAGAATCATGAGGAAGATGCCCGCCGCAAAGTTCGAAAGCAGACCGCTCCACGCTGCTCCGATGGCAATGCCTGCCGCCGCGAGCAAGGCCGCGAAGCTGGTAGTTTCCACTCCGAAAAAGCCGAGCAGCGCGACGATGAGGGCGATATTCAGAATTACGCCCAGGCTCGCGCGAAGATAGCTGATCACGGTGGGGTCCAGGTGCTGGCGATTGAGTCCCTTGGTGACCAGGGTTTGAGCGAGATGGATGAGCCATCGGCCGACGAACCAAATGATCACCGCGCCGAGCAACTTAAAACCGACCAGGGTCAAGATGGCGATGGAGCTTTGTGCGAATGCTGCAAGATTGACGTTCACTATTGGTTGGGTCCTTCGTCGTATTGTAAATCATGGACCGACGCACATTTCTTCAACTGACTGCGGCAGCCGCAGCAGTTCGACCAGCCTCGGCTGCTCGCCTGCCGATTCGGAAAGCTGTCGAATTCTCGATGCTTCCGAAAGACTTGACGATAGGGGAACGATTTCGAACCGCCAAAGAAGCGGGGTTCGAGCAGATCGAGTGTCCTACCACGCCCGACCCCAAAGATGCAGACGAGATGAAGGCGTCTTCGGAGAAATACGGACTGCGGATTCATTCCGTGATGAATATGGATCACTGGAAATTTCCGCTTTCATCGCCCGACTCCGAAGTGGTTTCAAAAAGCCTGAAGGGCATTGAGACCAGCTTGCACAATGCTCACCTGTGGGGAGCCGATACGGTGCTTGTGGTTCCGGCAGTGGTGAATCCAAGCATCAGTTACGCGCAAGCGTACGAACGGTCGCACACGCAGATCATGAAGGTGCTGCCAATGGCGGAAGAACTGAAGGTGATCATCGCAGTGGAAGAGGTGTGGAACAAGTTTCTGCTGAGTCCGATCGAGTTCGCCAAGTACGTGGATGAGTTTCACAGTCCGTGGCTACGGGCCTATTTCGATGTAGGAAATGTTGTGTTGTACGGGTATCCGCAGGACTGGATTCGCACGCTGGGCAAGAGGATCGTGAAGCTGCATATTAAAGATTTTTCCTTCCGGCAACGCGAAGCGAAGTGGGTAGCTTTGGGGGAGGGAGACATCGATTGGAAGGCGATTTACCAGGCTCTGGCCGATATCGGGTATCAAGGGACGGCAACCGTGGAACTGGACGGCGGGGATGCGGCATATCTGAGCGAAGTAAACCGACGATTCGAAAAGATTCTTATGGGGGATAAAGTAGCATGAACCGGCGTCCGGAAACATCCGAATACGCGCCTTTCTATCAGGGCTATATCGCTCTGGTCCCAGGCAGCGACATCATCAAGACAGTGGAGGACGAAGGCCGCAGCGCGGCAACGCTTTTTTCAAGCTTGCGGGAGGAACAGGGGACGCATCGATACGCACCGGGGAAGTGGAGCATCAAGGAAGTGGTCGGGCATGTGATCGATACTGAGCGCATCCAGGCGTATCGGGCGCTGCGCATCGCTCGCAACGACAAGACCAATCTGCCCGGCTTCGAGCAGGATGATTATATTCCATTTTCGAACGCCAATAGCCGTTCGTTCACCGATCTCACGGAGGAGTTCGCAAGCGTACGGCGCGCCAGCGTGCTGCTTCTGAAGAGTTTCGATGACGCCGCCTGGGACCGCATGGGACGTGCGAATAACTTCGAACTCACTGCACGCGCTATTGCCTACATCATTGCCGGTCATGAACTGCACCATCGGAAGGCGCTCCGGGAGAAGTATCTGACGGCTGCTACAATTTAGCTCCATGAAGAAGATCCTGGGCCAGTTGGGATGGGCGGCAACGGCCATCGTGGGAGCGTTTTGCCTGGCGGGCATCGCCACCAACCGAGGCGAGCCCGTGAACAGTTTCTGGATTGTGCTGGCGGCGGTTTGCACCTACGCCATCGGCTTTCGATTCTACGCCAAGTTTATCGCCGCGAAGGTGATGGTGCTGGACAATCGGCGAGCAACGCCGGCCGAGCGATTGCGCGATGGACACGACTACGAGCCCACGAATAAATGGATCCTCTTCGGACACCACTTCGCCGCCATCGCCGGGCCGGGTCCGTTGGTGGGGCCGACGCTGGCAGCACAGTTCGGCTACCTGCCCGGCACGCTCTGGATCATTATCGGCGCGGTGGTGGGGGGCGCAGTGCAGGACTTCGTCATCCTGTTCTGCTCCATGCGGCGAGATGGCAAATCGCTTGGGCAAATGGCGCGCGAGGAAATCGGAAAAATCGGCGGCGTTACGGCGCTGCTGACGGTTCTGCTAATTATGATTATCCTTCTCGCGGTGGTCGGACTGGTTGTAGTGAACGCGCTGAAGGGTAGCCCCTGGGGAACGTTCACCATTGCGGCGACTATGCCGGTAGCGTTATTCATGGGCCTGTACTTGCGCTATTGGCGGCCGGGCAAAGTACTGGAGTGTTCGGCGATCGGATTTGTGCTGGTGCTGGCGAGCATCTTCGGCGGACAAGCCGTGGCCGAATCGGCGACGCTGGCACCCTGGTTCACTCTGTCGGCGGGCGCGCTGTGCGGCGCGATCGTGCTCTATGGCTTCTGCGCTAGCGCGCTTCCCGTCTGGCTGCTGTTGGCCCCGCGCGATTATCTGAGCACTTTCGTGAAGCTGGGCGTGGTTGTGCTGCTGGGCGTGGGAGTGTTGGTGGTGCATCCGCAATTGCAACTTCCCGCATTCACGCGCTTCACCGACGGTACTGGTCCGATATTCGCGGGCAAGATTTTTCCGTTCTGCTTCATTACGATTGCTTGCGGGGCAGTGTCGGGCTTTCATGCTCTGATTTCGTCGGGAACTACTCCCAAGATGATCGCGCGCGAATGGAACGCGTGGCCAGTGGGATACGGATCGATGTTGCTCGAAAGCTTTGTCGCGATCATGGCGCTGATCGCGGCGTGTTCGCTTCAGCCGGGCGTGTTCTTCGCAGTGAACTCGCCTGCCGGAATCGTTGGATCGACTGCGGCAGAGGCATCCGCCACCATCACCGGCTGGGGTTTCCCCGTGAGCGAGTTCGATATGGAGATGTTGGCGAGAGACGTCGGCGAGAAGAGCCTGTTTTATCGCACGGGGGGCGCGCCATCGCTGGCTTTAGGCATGGCTCATATCTTCAACGCGTTTACGGAGGCGACGGGAGCCGGCAAGGCAATCCTGGCCTTCTGGTATCACTTCGCGATTATGTTTGAAGCGTTGTTCATCCTGACGGTGATCGATGCGGGGACGCGGGTAGGCAGGTTCATGCTGCAGGATTTATTGGGCAATTTATACAAGCCGCTCGCGCGCACCAACTGGCTGCCGGGCATGCTCGCCACTAGCGCGGTCATTGTTCTGGCATGGGGCTACTTTCTGTATCAGGGAGTGCTCGATCCTCTAGGAGGGATTAATTCACTGTGGCCGCTCTTCGGAATCGCGAACCAGTTGCTGGCCGCGATTGCTCTGTGCGTGGCCACCACCATCCTGATCAAGATGCACGGCGCGAAGTACATGTGGGTGACGTGCGTGCCGTTAACCTGGCTGCTGATCGTCACCTTCACCGCAGGCTACGAAAAGATTTTTTCGGATCAGCCGCGCATCGGGTTTCTGGCCGAAGCCGCTAAGGTTCAAGCCGCACTGGATGCGGGTAAGATTGCAGCGGCGAAGGTGGCGGCGGCTCAGACCCAAATCTTCAATGCCCGGCTGGATGCTTTTGTATGCGGCATTTTTCTGATTCTGGTTGCGACGATCCTGATTGACTCGCTGCGGATTTGGATTGGGATCTTGAGCGGAGCGAGACGGTCGCACGTGGCTGAATCGCCGTTCGTGCTGTCGCGTCTGCAGGTGGAGGAGTTATGAAGGCGTTCTGGCGCGGTCTGCTTGCGCTGCTGAGAGAGATAGGCGATGAGAACGCTTACGCGCGTCATCTTGCCGCGCATGGAAGCACGCATTCGGGCGATGAGTGGCGGCGCTTTTCGGATGAACGGATGGCCCGGAAATATGCTCGGGCCAAGTGCTGCTAGGTTGAACGGGCGCAAGAGCGCGATCAGGGGATCGCGCGCGGACGAGGGCGTCCTGCCCTACGCGCTGACTGCTGCTAGAAGTTATACTTCAGAGCGAATTGAATTTGGCGCATGCTGGTTAAAGTGCCACGAATCTGTCCGAAGCTGTTCGGCGGCGCGACGTTCGAACTGCCCCAGGACGCACTCGGGCTGCCCCATTCCACGTGGTTCGGAGCGTTGAACATTTCCATGCGGAACTGCAGCGCCTGCTTCTCGGTCACGCGGAAATCCTTAATGGTGGAGAAATCGATATTCACCTGATGCGGCCCGATCAGGTTGTTCCGTGCGCAGTTTCCGTACTGACCTGCCGTCGTATTCGCAAACGCCGCTCGATTCAGGTAAGCATTCGCGGTCGGGTTGGGCAACACGTAGCTGACGCCCGCAACGCAGTTGATACGGTTGCTGCTGGGGCTAAAAGACGTGCCGGCGGAATCCCAGGATGTCGTATCGATCGGGAAGCCGTTCTGCACGGTGGCGATGGTGCTAAGTTGCCATCCGCCGACCACTTGATTTACGAATCCGCCCCGATTCAACATTCGCTGACCTCTACCGAACGGCAGCGTGTAGAGAACAGACGCGACAAAACGCTGCGGAATGTTGAAACTGGAAATGCCGTACTCGCAGCTCCGGCAGCGCATATTTTCGGGGGCAAAGTCGTTAGCAACACCACGGATGGCGCTCCCGTCATCCAGAGCCTTGGACCAGGTATAAGAAAAAAGAGTCGTGAGATTGTCGCCGAAGCGCTGGCTTACTTTGACAGCAAGTCCGTTATAGTTTGCGACGCCTTCGGCCAGTAGAAACTGAATTCCAGCCAGTTCCGGATAAGGCGCCCGGGTGGCAAACGCGGTGATCCCGGGAAGCGGCGCATTCTGGTTGGTCAAATTATCGACATGGCGGCTTTGCGATCCGTTGTAGCCAACCTCAAGAGTGGTTGCCTTGCCGAGGACGCGCTGAACGTTGAACAGGTAGTTCATGCTATAGGTGGTCGGCAAGTGGCGGTTCGCGCCCCATGCCAGGCCTGTCGGTATGTTGACCGGGAGCTTGGATGGGTCGATGAAATTCGTATAAGTAATGGTGGGAACCTTCGTCGTGTCAGGAATAACCGTAGCTCGCCCGCCAAGTCCGCGATTCAGATCGAAGATGGAGTTCTTGCTTTCCTGTGAAAGGAAGATGCCGAAACCGGCGCGGATCGACCATTTATCCGATGGGCTGTAGGCGATCCCCAGCCGGGGTGCGAAGTCTTTGTAATTGGCGTCCACCATGCGCGCACCCAATCGATTGTCCCGGGCAGTTTGCACGGCAGGGTAGGCGGCGCCTCCTGTCGGGACGTAACGAAAGTTGACGCCGTCGTAGAAGTTTCCAGTTCCCGCACGCACCAGGACCGGATGCAATCTCAGGTCGGGCACGTTCGCGATGGACGGAAGCGCTTCGTTGAGCTGCACATTCACTTCGTGTTGAGATAGATCGAGCAGGGGCTGAGCAACCTCCCAGCGCAAGCCGGCTGAGATGCTCAGATGCGGGCGCAGTTTCCACGTGTCGTCGATGTAAGCCGCCCACTCGCTGTTGCGGAAATCGGCCGAGGCAAGCGCGACCGCCATATCGACGCGTTGGACCGTGCCTAACAGCCAATCAGCGCCGGAGTAGCCGCCGCTCTGGGTATTTGCATTGGACGTGTACGCTCCCGTGAAAAAGAACTGGCCGCGCGGGAATTCATTCCCGAGCTGTGGAAACTCGTTAAAGCGGTACTCTCCGCCCATACGCAGCGAATGCTTGCCAACGATCCAGGAGAAATTGTCGACGCCCTGAAAGATCTTGTCGTTAATTTGAAAGGGGCTGCTGGTAGGATTGCCCGGGCTGGTGAGATTGTTGCTGAGGGCGATGTTGGGGACGCCCCAGGAGCCTTTATCGGTGACCTGCAGCGGCACGCCGATCTCGGCGTCGACATTCTCGACGCCTGCCAACTGTTGCGAAATGACATTGAAAAGGGCGTTGTAGCCGAAGCGAGCCTCATTTACTTTCGTGGGCGAAATTACACGGATGTTCGAGAGCACCCACTGGCTGGCCCGCGTATACAAAGTCTGCCCGTCGGTGGTTAGTCCTGGGCTTAGAGTGGATTCGTCGGTCCAGCTATAGCGACCGAACCATTGCGCGTTGGTGCTCTCGTTGAAGTCGATGCGCTCGGTAAGTTGATTCTTGTCGATCGGCACTTTGACCAGGTATTGGTAGTTGTTCAGAGGCAATCCGGACTGGACGATGTTCGGCAATGGGAAGAATTTGCTCATCAGGAGAAGCGAATTCTTGTCAAAGCGGCTGGGCGGGATCTGGTTGCCGGGGAACGGCGTCGAAGTTACGTTGGGTACCGATCCCGTGCGTGTCAGGGGATCCTGGAGCGTGCCGGTAAACGCCGAGAAATCGCCGTTCCGCATCGCCTGCGTCAAGGTGGTGGCGAAGGAAACGTTGGTAGTCCTCGATTTGAACCCCTCAAAGTTGGACAGGAAGAACAGACGATTTCTGCCGTTGTAGATTTTTGGAATCCAGATGGGTCCGCCCCAGGTATAGCCGTACTGATTTTGGCGGAAAGCCGACTTGTTGGGACGCGTGCCGAGAAAATCATACGGCTTGGCGTCAAATTTATCGTTGCGGAGAAATTCGAAAACAGTACCGTGGAAGTCATTGGTGCCGGACTTGGTTGACACATTGACTTGTCCCGCTTCACGTCCGAACTCTGCCGGATAAATGCCGGACTGGACTTTAAACTCCTGCAGCGCATCCACCGAGGGAAGCAGAATATAAAGATTAAAATCGACGTCCGTGTTGGTGATGCCGTCGAGAGTGTAGTTGTTCCATGTCGCTCTGGCTCCGGAAAGAGACATGGTGAGGGTGGACCGCGTTCCGCCTTCGCGTCCTGCCGCCTGCGCCGCCGGCGTGAAGCCGAAAGTCACGCTGGGGCTGAGTGCCACAAGGCTGAAGAAGTTGCGCCCGTTGAGCGGAAGCTCCGTGATGCGTTTTTCTTCGATGACCGTGCCGACAGTAGCATTTTCAGTCGCTAGCAATTCGCCTGTGGCGCTGACCTCGACCGTCTGAGTGGATTGGCCCACTGTCAGGATGAAGTCGATGCGCGCAGTCTGCTGCACTTGCAGTTGGATGTTCGTCTTGACGATGGTGTCAAAACCCGGAGCGCCTACCTTCACCTGATACACTCCAGGCGCCAGTTCCGGGAAGCTATAAATTCCGTACGTGTTCGTCACCGTGGACCGCGCAACGTTGGTCGCGGTGTTGGTAGCGGTGATGGAGGCGTTCGGAGTGGCTGCGCCGCTCGGGTCCTTCACCTCCCCCGTGATTTCTCCAGCGGTCTGAGCCGAAATAATGCCGAGTGGCATACAGAGCCCAACAACGAGAAGTACGCTTCGCATGATTTACACCTTTCCCTGAACGATCAATTCGACTTGGAAGCGCCGCAAATGAGTGGAGTTTGCGCCGCCGGGGCCTGTAGCCGAGTAAATCGGCGCGAGCTGCAGAATTACCCCGTCAATCCTGCTGCTTGTCTATTGTAAATATTGATTTCTTCAGGAGGTATCGTATCACTGGCTCTCCAGGGCCGTCAATCGCCGGAAGCGACTATGGGTGGGGCGACACTTATGATGGAGCTATGCACAGGCTCAGCGCTGTATTCGTCCTGGCGTGGCTCGGTGCGACTGGATTGCAGGCCCAAGTTGAGCAGTTAGCCACCTCGGGCGATGGAAGCGTGCTCGTGTTTCATTCCTACTTCCGCCTCCAGACTGAGCCGGAGTTCGGCCCGCAGGGTAAGATCTATCGCTGGCAGGATGGCGTGTGGACGCGCGTGGCGGCTGCTCCAAGCAGTGGCTTTGCGACTTCGCCTCCCGACGTCTTTGACCCTTTTCTCTCGACGGACGCTAGCATCATCGGATGGCAGACCAGTGTGGGATGCGTCGGCCTTTGTCAAATCATCGTCAGGCCCCCTCTCTCCAGTGAAGTGCCCAGCGTGAGCCTGCCAGCTACGTTTCCCCGCGGCACTATCCGGATGAGTCCTAATGGCCGTTACTTTACGGCAGACAGTTACCCCTTTAGCGGGGCGCAGTACCTGGATGTTCTGACCGGCCTTACCGCCGAGGTTCCAGTCGATGTATTTGCACGGCCGGTTGTGCGCGAGATAGCGGACGACGGCACAGCGCTGCTGCTGATCACGCACCCGCAGTATGCCGGTCAAAGCAACGGTCCGGGTGTGCTTTCGCTGTGGAAGCCGGGTGCCAGCCCTCAGCCGATCTACTCGGACAGCCGTGTGCTTGAACCGAAGATCAGCGGAAACGGAGCAATGGTGGCGATGGAGGCGGTCGCCGAGGACGGCTCGCGCACCGTACTGGCACTAGACACCCGGTCCGGCGAGCGGTTTTCCGTCGCGGCAATGCCCTCCAAGAAATATGGAGCGTTTCTCGATAGCTTTGCCAAACCTCGATGGGACGCCAACGGCTCCCAACTCTTATACCGCAGCTATGATGAGCAGGTGCGTCCGGTGGCCCTTTCTTTGTGGGACGCCGCAAGCCGCACCAGCCGCGTGCTGCTGACAAACGCAGAAGGATTTGCCGACGCAGCGATCAGTGGCGATGGGGCAACGGTCTGGGCTGTCACTGCTTCTAACCGCCTGCTCCGCCTGGATCTGGTCAACCAACAGACCCAGGAAATCCTGTCTCCGCTCGGTTCAAGCAGCCCACGCGGGGCCGGTGATGGCGTGCCTGGCTCTGCGTTTCTGATCCCGGGACAAGGTTTTACTAAAGCGCAAACGGTGCTCGACGGTGGCCAGCAACTACCCGTGGTGGACACTGCGCCGGAGGGACTGTGGGTGCAAATTCCTTGGGAGTACAGCTCCTTGCCGCGTAGCGTGCATCAAGTGCTGGTCCGGTCCGATAATAATCCGTTCGAGGCGGTGATCCCGATCCCGATCGTGCCGGAAGCAGAGCCGCGCATCGCCATCTGGGTGGATCCTCCAAGTGGGAATTCATACGCTAAAGCGGTTCATCAGGATTTCCAAGACCTCGTGACTCCGGCAAACCCGGCCCGCCCTGGTGAGCTTATCCACGTGTATCTGACGGGCTTGGGTCCGCTGGATGGTCCTCTTCCGACTGGTGCGCCTGGACCCCTTACGCCACTGCTTCACCCCGTCACCCCGCTGCGGTGTGCCCTCGTGGGCAGCACCATACAACCTTTGGCAATGCCGTACCTTGGCTATGCAGTGGGTTTGGTGGGAATCTACCAGGCGGATGTGACGATTCCTAGCGATGTAACGATGGGAACTCAACAGCTCCTTTGTAGGGTGACGAACCCAAGCGGGAACGTGTTCAGTTCAGTAGCGCCGTTGAGCACTGCCTCAGCCCCGTGAGTGTTAAGTCTTCGTCAAACTCAGAACCAGATCTTCCATAACAACGCGATCGTCAGGCCTGGTATCTCTCAGGGCTCGATCCGCCCAGGATACTTTCTCGATCGCCGCGCCTAGCTTGTCTTTGGAAAAAATCGAAAGCGTTTGCTGGAGCTGATCGGCGCGGTCTCGCCACATGCGAATGCCTTGTTTGGTGAAATACGTTTGGATCTGCTGCGAGGTTTTCAGATTCGCTTCTTGAGCCACCAGAGCCAGACGGAACTGGGTAGCCAAGAAGGTCAGAGCCAGCGGAAGGTATTCCCCATCCCGCATCAACGTGTCCAGTGAATCGAGCGAGCGCTTGCGATCGCCTCGCCCGAGCGCGTTCACGAGCGCGAAGATGGTTGTTGCTTGAGCGTTCGGAACCAGTTGCCGAATGTCCTCGATGGTGACCTTCCGGTCCGTTCCCGCGTAGAGGCTGAGCTTCTCAAGCTCCCGCACGATCCGGGCGGCATCCGCACCGAGCGCTTCGATGAGGAATCCAAGTTCCGAAACGCCGATCTGCAATTGCAGACGCCGGGCGGTTTCTTGAGCGAGCCGTCGCGCCATTTCCGGGCTGTACGGGCGAAACTCAATCTGCTCCTGAACCGTCGAGTAGAACTTCATTACTCGATCCAGCTTGGCCTTATCCTCGCCATCGAAATCGAACCGGCTGCAATCGAAAACCAGGACCACGCCGGGCGGCGAGCTGCGAATAAAATCGGCAATGGCCGCGGCGCTCGACCCCTCTTCAGCGGTCTCGGTTAAACGCCTAGGCAAGGCCGCCTCGGCCCCAGACGCCCAAATCACTCGATTGGAAGCGAACAAGGAAAGCGACCGCGCATCGTCCAGAACGGCGTTGAGCGGCGTCTCATCCAAATCGTGGCGCGTGAGCCCGTCTTCAACATCCTCGGGCTTGAGCACGCGCGCGATCAGAGCCTTTCGACACAAGTCGCGCTGGTACGGCTCTGGACCGATGAAAAGATAAGCCGGAGCGGGGGGATGCTTCTGAAGCTGCGAAAGAAACTGTTCCGGACTCAGAATTTCTCCAGAATGGCCGTAACCAGGGCGCGAGCGACGTCGCGACTCAAGCGGTCGAGCGCCGTTTCGCTTTCCTCGAAATAAGTGCGAGCGTCTAACGTGGTGTTGATCTCGTACTGCTGCTTAGCCTCGAAGGTAGGCCGTGCGAAAAGCACTTTGCCAGTGGTCCGCTCGATAAGACTGATCTGCATCCTCACGTTCGCCTGGAGACCGCTGGCGCGCCCCGTTCGCTGGTCAAAGAGCGTGGGATATGCAATGTAATTTACAATCGATCCACGCAGAATGGCGTCGGCTTGATTTGGATCGGTTGCAATCTTGTAGCGCGTTCTGGCGATCAGTTCGCGCGTGATCGCCTCGGGCAGCCGGTCGGTTAATTTATAGCGAGTAGTAATATTATCGAACGCGGGAATGGCGATGCTGTGCAGGGTCTTCGGCAGCAGGTCGCCCTGGCCCGACACGTGATAGCCGCAGCCGGACAACAGAAGGCCAAGAATGGCAACGCTACTCCAACGACTCACGAGCTACCTCGACTGCGTTCTCCGCGACGATCCGCAGGTTGTCCGCCACCATCCAGAACCAGCACGCCCTGGCATTGTTTCTGTCCACTGAAATCCCGCCAACCGTGAGGCCGCTCTGACCTGCGATGCCTACGTTCGAGGGAGGCTCTTCGCTCTTGGCCCGAACCTCGATCCGATTCGACGCGAGTATTTTGGAGATCGCCAACACGCCGGGATTCTTTTCGAACTCAACCCAGAGCGAAAAGCTATAGCCATGAAACACGGGTGCCTGAATTAATCGCAGCGACGGCATAGGCACATCCGTAGCCGAACTCGAGAGCAGGCTTGCCAGATGACGGTCGATATTCAGCTCGATATCTTCCAGCGAGCGTGGCGCGTCCTCGCCAAATTGCGGCAACAAATTGAAGCTCACCTGAACGTCGTAAACTTCTTTCTTCAGCTTCTGGAATGACAAGAGACCGACCGTCTGTTGCTGCAGTTCGTCCAATCCTGGCTGACCCCGCTCGCTGGCGGGCTCGAAGATCTCAACCACGCAGCACCGGATCGGTCCCGCTTGGCGAAGCTGGCGCAAGAACAAAGCCAGCGCGATCGCGGCGGGATGGCCAATCACCTGCACTTGCGCGGGATCAGGGCGGGAAGCTTCCACCTGAGGCGCCCGCAGCCGCGCCAAGGGATTTTCCTCAAGCCCACCGCTGGCATCGATCACCACAGGCATCGGCTCTCGCTTTTGAAGCAGCTCGAAAGCCTTGCGGCTGGATTCGGGCGTGCCCGCCAGCAATACGACCTTAGCCGCTACCAAGTCAGCCGCCTGAAGAGCCGTCATCACGGTGGGCTCGCCGCCCGCTTCGGTGATGAGCGTGCCGTGCTCGCTGGTGCTGATCAATTTCAGTTGCGCAGGGATCGCCGCGCTCTCGACCACATCGCGAATGTCTTTCCCCAGCAGGGATTCGCCGCCGACAATGGCGACCGTGCCGCCGCGCCGCGTCAGGGATATTGAGTGCTTAGAGCTTGGCATGCATCGCTCCTCCGATCATCCGATCTGCCGCTCTGGAGCGGGTGTACGCCGAACGCGGCGACGGATGAGTCCGCCCGCCCGGATCAGAATGCCGGCCCCGACATAAGTACACGAGATGATCAACAGTACCGGTTGGGGAAATATCCAGATGAGATAAATCAGCGATCCAAATAGAATTACGGTCAGGGGGGATCTCGGGCCGTGCAGGTTCAGATCCTTAAAGCTCGGGTACCGCCAGGTGCTAACCATCAGAAAACCGAGCAGTCCCAATACGCCGAGCCACATCGCGGAAAGACTCCACCATTGAAGAGGCTCTCCATCGGCGGCAAACACAATCGCTGCTACCAGACCCGCAGCCGCCGGAATGGGCAGGCCCACGAAATATTTGCGGTCAGGACGGCCTGGGTTCTTTGGAACCGGGTTCGTTTGCACATTGAACCGTGCCAGCCTCACGGAGCCGCAGAGGAGGAAAAGGAAAGCGATGAAGTAGCCGGCCCGGTGGTCTGTAATCAGCCCGCCGGGATGCACGAATTGCACGCCCCAGGTGTAGGCGAGCACGGCTGGCGCAATTCCGAACGTAATCACATCGGCAAGCGAATCCATTTCCCGGCCAAAATCGCTCACGGTGTTCGTCATGCGGGCGATGCGACCGTCTAAGCCGTCCAAAACCACGGCCGCGCCGATTGCTTTCGCTGCAACGGCGAGATTCTCGTTGGGTCCAAGGTGTCCGGAAGCGCCCTGCATAGCTGCTTCGAAAGCTCTTAAAATGGCGATGAATCCAAGAAAAATGTTGCCAGCGGTGAACAGAGTAGGAAGAGCGTATGCGGCCCGGCGCGGCTTTCTGGCGGGCGATTTCGGGTCGATCAGACGGTCTTTAAACGACGGCATGGGCACCCTTTCTGCGCGCCAGGATGCTGGATCCAGCCGAGACTCGATCGCCGGTTTGAACGGCGATTTCCCATTCGGGGCCGAAAAATACGTCGACCCGCGAACCGAATTTGATCAGACCCACGCGCTCGCCCTTCGCCACTCTGTCGCCACTCTTCTTGCTGAACACGATCCGTCTCGCGATGAGGCCGGCGATTTGGGAGAAGATTACCTGCGTCCCGTCCGGTTGCACGACGGTCGCGGTATTTTGCTCATTTTGCGAGCTGGCGAGTTCGCGGCTGGCAACTAAGAATTTTCCAGTCTGGTAATGAACCTTGGAAATTTGGCCTTCGACCGGGGAGCGGTTCACATGGACGTCGAAAATATTCAGGAAGATGCTGACGCGAGTTAATAGAGGATCATCCGCTCGGATGCTGACTACTTTGCCATCGGCGGGTGAAACCGCTACCGGTCCAGAGGGAATTTCACGATTCGGATCGCGGAAAAAGTAGAGGCAGAAAAGGGCTAGAACGTAGAAGGGAATGCCGAAAACAGGAGCAGCCAAGTAGCCGGCAGCGACACCCACTGCGACGAGGCCGAGGGCATAGAATATTCCATCTGCAACCATTCTCGTACCCTCATTGTCTCATGTCGACCTTTGGCCAGAGGTTTAGAATTGAGATACATGATTCAGAATTTTCGCCAGTTTGAAGCAGGGCCAGACCCCTTTGGCCGCACTTGGCAGGTGGAGTTTCGCTGGCTCCAGACGGGCATTTCCATTCGTCATGCCGACACCGTCGACGTCAAGTTCGAGGTTTCCACGGTGGACGAGCCCAGGCAGGAGCGGGTGATTGCGCTTCGTCATCCCGATCTGCTGGCGCTGACGAAAAAGCTTGACCTTCCGCTGACCGATCCATGGTGCATGAAACTGGCCGCGATTCACTTGAAACGCATGATCGAGAGCGGTGAAGATATCGAGAAGACGCTGGTTACAGTGCCCACGGCGGATCTGGAGCAGTATGCCAAACAGGCACAACAGGACCTGTTCGCCTCCAAGTAGGGCTGATTTAATACGAAAGGGACATCATGTGAGTCTGGCTGTGCGCTACCCTTTTGGCGCGCATCTCCAACTCGGTGTTGCGGGACGATTCCAACGCCTGCTGAAAGCCTTTTAGCCGTTGCGCGGCCGCTTCGCCATATGGAGGTTCCGGGCTGTAGGACTGCAGGCGGCTCTCGGCAGCCGCGACCTGACGGGTTGCGTCTATTTCGGCTCTCGATAGCTGTTCACATTCTTTGCAGGCCATGCTCTATCTTATCTCGTTGCTGGAACGCCGTTATTCATGTACGGCGGCCACTCGCACCGGTCGTCGTCGGTTGAACATCTCGTTGGCCAGGATCGCCCTGCGCCGCCGGCATTCCGCCATCTCGTCATTTGCCACTTTTCGGTTGGTGGCGTACTCTTCGGGTCCAATTTGTTTGGCGAGCTTGCTGTCCATGAGGGCGTTGGTCTTGCGCTGCAATTCCTTGTACCAAAGCTGGTTTTCAACCTGCGACTGATTAACCTCGTCGAGGGTGGACGTCAGAAAATGCTCGGACCAGTTCGCCATAACTTGATAATCGGCGGGATAGGGGATTTTGTTTAGATCTCGGGGCAAGTTTGCGAATTCTTGGCGTAAGCTGGAGGCGCAAGGATTCACTCGGCCCGCAGCGCGATGGTAAGCCGTATCTTTTTAGGCGCCTGGGGTAATAAGTGAGTGAGTCCAACGTGACCTTGGAAGAAACGTTCGAGCTTCATCACCGAGCAGTATTCAGCTATGCATACAGGCTGACCCGCCGATTAGACACGGCCGAAGACATAACTCAGGATTGTTTCCTCGCGTTTGCGCGGGCGCAGCACCGCTTCGATCCTGCGCGCGCTTCCGCAAAGACGTACTTGTTTTCGATCGCGCATAAGTTGGCGGCAAAGAGGCATCGGGACAATCGGCCGGAAGTTCCGCTCGACGACGAAGTTTTCGTTGCGCCGGATGCGCGCGCGAGTTCCGACCTCTCTTCCTTGGTGGAGCAGGCCGTATCCGAGTTGCCTCCGATGCAGCGGGAAGCACTGATTTTGTTCGCGTACGAGGGATTCACTTTAGAAGAAATTGGCGGGATCGTTGGGGCGGACTCGGGCACGGTGAAGTCGCGTCTGCACCGCGCACGGGAAGCTTTGAAAAGGAGATTGGCGCCTGCATGGACCCATTTGAGAATGAGCAAATAAGCGATTCCGAACTGGATGGACTGCTATCGGAGTGGAAAATTCCGCCGCCGTCCGCTCGGTTGCGATCAATGGTCTTTGCCCACGGTGAAAGGCCCTGGTGGAAGTGGATCTGGACGGGATCCATTCGTATTCCGGTGCCGGTTGCCATCGTGTTAGCTATTGCTGTGGCCTTCGGGGTTTGGAAAGCTACCTATGTCGAGCGGCCGAGCGAGTTGCGGCCTGTTGCCGAGCTGCGGCTGAGGATTATAAGGAACCAACATGCTAGGAATTGATTATCAGGGAGCAGGCGCCCTAAAGCGAGCGACCGCGTTACACGTGGTCTTGATCTCGGTGACGGCCTACGGTCAGAATCAGAATTTGCAGTCGGGCAGCATGAGCTATGGAAACGGGCTGAAAGTGCAGTTCGTCACAGTAGCCGAGCCTGCTTTGAAGCACTCGGATTTTGATTTTTCGGGAGGTTTTCGATACGAAGGCGACTTAGTGCATCGCATCGTTCTCAATCAGGCGAATAAAACCTACTTCGGGTATAGCTTGGCCCTGGAGCCGATCGAAGGCACCACTGAATGCCGCCTATCGATTCAGCCGCTCAGCTTGTCCGTGGCGGAGATCGCCAAATCGAATCTGCATGTGGATGCTTCCTGGAAGGTGGCCTTGTTGCCTCGCTATCCCGCGCCGCAAGTGGTAAGCCCGGACGATACAATCGCGCTCGATCTCCTTGCGAGTTCTGACGGGCGGCAGAAAGTCGTGGACTACATTCAGACTTCGTGCAAACAGTCAAAGACTGAAGCCGCGCCAGTGAGCGAGCCGCCTCGGGATTTCAGTCCGGACGACGCTGAGTTGAACGTCTCGTCGGGCAACCTATATATAAACGGAAAGCCCGTCTCCGGAACGCCCACGGTAGGCGACGCGAACGGTCCGATCGTTTGGTTTTACTATCCGGGCAAGGGCCGGTTCATCGTTTCACTCACTCCGCGCGAGGGCTATGCGTTTCAGAAGGCCGGAGCTATTCGCGGCAATCGAATCTCGTTTCAGTTCGGAGGGGAGCAGTACGAAGTGAGAGCGAGCCATCCCATAGTCGGAATGGGACATGCATGGAATGCTTATGTTCTACACGATCCAGCCTATCGACCCAAAGTGCAGAAGGCGGTGTTCGGCGCTTCCAGCCGCGTCGAGAGCGTGCTGGCCCGTCAGTAGGGTTATCCCTTCAAAGCTTGTACGCTTCCATCGCCGTGCCACCTAGAATCCGGTCGCGTTCCGAAACTGAGAATCGCTCGATTTTTTTCGAGACAAGCTTGAACCAGCGACCGTAGCTGGTGGCCACAAGAGACACGGGCCAGTCCGATCCGAACATGAGGCGCTTGGGCCCGAACGCCTCGAACACCGTAGCGAAATACGGGTCCAACTGTTTCTCCGTCCATAGGTGGTAATCGGCTTCGGTCACCATGCCGGAGATTTTGCAGTACACGTTCTGCCGTTTAGCCATTTCTTTTATGTTTTCGCGCCAAGGCGAGATTACGTTTTCTTTGATGCGCGGTTTGGCTATGTGGTCGAGGATGAAAATCTGATCGGGGTGCCGGTCCACGAACTGAATCGATTGCGGGAGTTGACGCTCGAAAATCAGAATGTCGTACGCGAGCTTAAACGGGCGGAGCGCGCGAATGCCAGCATTGAAATCATCGCGCAGGATGTAGTTGGGATCGGGTTCTGCCTGGACCACGTGGCGCATGGCCTTGAGCTTGGGATGGCCCGCAAACCTTTCAATTACTCCGGCTACTTTAGGGTCAGTCAGCGGCACCCATCCCACCACTCCCTTCATGAACGCGTTCTTCTCAGCCATACCGAGCAGCCAGTCCGTCTCGGCAACCGTTTGGCGGGCCTGCACCGTGACCACGCCATCGATCCCAACCGCGTGAATCTCCTTCGCCAAGTGTTCAGGCAGGAAGTTGCTGCGGATCACCTTCATGGAATCGTCGATCCAGTCATACTCCACCGGATCGTATTTCCAAAGATGATGATGAGAGTCGATGCGAGTTGCGGTGGCCATTCGATTTCGGATGTTAGCATACCGATCTGAGACAATATCGATTCCATGAAAGCGCTATTTATCACCAACCCCGGCGAGACGCGCATCGGCGAGACTGGAAGGCCGACGCTCGAGGCAGGGCACGTTCTTCTCAAACCACGCTTAATAGGAATGTGCGGCACGGATCTGAACACGTATCGAGGCAAGAACCCGCTGGTCAGTTATCCGCGCATTCCCGGCCATGAGATCGCTGCCACCATTGCCGAAACAGGCGCAGGGGTTCCAGGCCAATTTAAACCGGGCCAGAATGTAACCGTGTCGCCGTACACCGCCTGCGGCATGTGCACATCCTGCTTGCGGGGCCGGACCAACGCGTGCAAATCGAATCAGACTCTGGGCGTCCAGCGCGATGGCGCTATGACCGAGCTCTTCACTGTGCCGTGGCAAAAGCTCTTTATCGCCGAGGGACTCTCTCTGAGGGAGTTGGTAGTGGTGGAGCCGTTATCTGTCGGGTTCCATGCCGCGGAACGGGGTCGCGTAACGGAGGCGGATACGGTGGCTGTGATCGGTTGCGGAGTGGTCGGACTCGGGGCAATATCGGCCTCGGCTTTCCGCGGCGCTCGAACGATCGCGATCGATGTGGATGACGAGAAGCTCGCGACCGCGCGCCTGTGCGGTGCGGCCCATACGATTCACTCTCAGCGCTCGTCAGTACACGATGAACTACGAGCCCTGACCGGGGGCCACGGACCCGACGTCTTCATCGAAGCGGTCGGCCTTGCGGACACTTTCCGGATGGCGATCGACGAAGTAGCGTATACCGGGCGAGTGGTTTATGTCGGCTACGCCAAGGAACCCGTGACGTACGAGACGAGATTCTTTCTGTTGAAGGAGCTGGATATCCTGGGTTCGCGCAATGCGCTGAATGAGTTCGGTACAGTAATTGAGATGCTGCAACTGGGCAAGTTTCCGATCGATAAGATTATTTCCAAGACCACGAGTTTCGAGGATGCTGGCGAGGCTTTGCGAGCATGGGCGGCGAATCCGCCTGCCTTTACTAAGATTCTTATCGAGATGTAGGGCTTACACGCGAGCGCGGTGTGCAGCCTGAGATGGCGAAGAACATGGCCGGTAGTAACCAGGAGCCACCGTATGTACGGCGGTGTGGGAGGGGCGGAGGAGCGCCCCTTCCCCCTATCCCGATCGGGATTGGCCAATGGGTAGTGGGTCAGTTTGAGTTGCGGATTGCACGGTAAGTAAACACTACGCGACCAGGAAGGATCAATCCGGTGCAGTTCTCACTCTAGGCTGCGACCTATCAAAGTGGATGCTCACGTTCGCGCACAGCGCCGCATGGCCCATATTCTGAAGCTGGGAGGAGGAGACGATGAAATACCTATGCCTTGCCCTATGGAGCCGAGAAGGCCTGGAATGCGCTGAGCAAAGAAGAACAAGACAACCCTGCCCGCACAGGTGAAGCGCTGCGGAGGAGAGCGTTCTTGTGGCGGCAGTGCAGACCACGGTAACGACTATGCGCGCCTGGGAGGGAGTGCAAATGGCGCCTTCGCCGAATCGAACGTGCCGCTGGCGGGGCTTTCCATCATTGAGGCGGCTGATTTAGATGTAGTGATCCGGGTTGTTGCCGGGACGACGTGTGTATGAGTGAAGGGCGCGATTGAAATACGCCCGATCTCGGCAATCAATGACTCCGGACTGATTCGCTGATGCTCCTATTCATGTCTCAACGTAACCATCGGATCCACACTAGCGGCCCGCCGGGCAGGCACCCAAGTCGCCAGCGCCGTGACTAACACCATCAGGCCCGATGTCGAAGCGAAGGCCACGAGGTCAAATGGCTTGATACCAATCAGCGCGAGGGCCAGCAGCTTCGCAAACGCAAGCCCTCCACCCAGGCCGATTGCCACTCCTACAGCCACTAGCCGCAGAGAGGAGCGAAACACCGTGCGCATGACATCGCTGCTTCTGGCTCCGAGCGCCATACGGATTCCGATCTCGTGCGTCCGCTGGCTGACCATGAGGGAGACGACGCCATACAGCCCCACGGAGGCCAACACGAGCGAAAGCGTAGCGATGAGTCCCGCCGCGCCAGCAAGGAAGCGAAACGGAGCATACGCATACTCCAGCGAATCTTCGATCGCGCGCACCGGCGCTTTCAACGCCGGATGAACTCGTGCCGCTTCGTTACGCACGGTTAACTCGGCCGCGGATGGCGACCACGACGGCGCACGGAAAATTGTGTAGGAGGACTTGGAGCCAATCGGCAGATAGGCATAAGCATCCTCCGGCCGCCAGAGAATTCCAACTCTTGCGTTGCTCACCACGCCGATCACCTGGCGAGTCACATCATCCTTAGTGAGCCGGATCGTTTTGCCTAGAGCCTCTTCGCCGAGCCAAATGCGCGACGCGGTTCCTTCGCTGACGATGGCAACTGGCGCGTTCGTCGTCGTCTCGGCCTCCGTAAAATCGCGTCCTCGGATCATGGAAATACCGAGAGTCCGGAAATAGCGTGACCCCACGCGGTTGTAAGAGACCCGCAGAGCCGTGCCGTCAATGCCCGTTTGCGGCGACATCCCGCTGAGCGGCTGCTTTTCGCACGCGCTCACGGATTGTATTCCCGGAAGCGCGGCCAGCCTCAACGCGAATTGCTCGGTAACTCTCCGTTCCAGGGACGAATTCGATTCACCAGTCAGACCAGGCGACACAGCGTAGAGACGCGAGGTCTGGAAACCCGGGTTCAATGCCTCGACGAACCACATGCTGCGGAGCAAAAGGCCCGACGCAACCAGCAGCACAAGACAGATCGCGACCTGCGTCACGACCATGGAATCGCGGAACCTCGAGCGCGCATTCGCCACGCTTGCCTTCGCTGAGTTGATCGCCGGCGCAAGACCGAACAATACACCAGCGGCGATTGAAACAGCGAGACCGAAAGCAAAGACGCGCCAATCTGGATTCACGTCGACAGTGAATGCGTCCTTGTAGCCCGACGGCAACGGAACTTGCGACAGCACTGCCGGATACCCGAAAGCGACCGCCCAATGAGAAGCTGCCAGCCCCGCAACGCCTCCCAACACGCCAAGAACGACGCTTTCTGTGATCAACTGCCGTACCAGGCGGCGGTAGGAGGATCCCACCGCCAAACGGATTTCAATCTCACGCTGTCTCCCCGCCGCGCGCGCAATCAAAAGATTCGCGACATTGGCGCAGGCAATTACTAACACCAAGCCAACAGCCAGGCTCATCGGCACGATGAGTGGCATGAACTCCTTCACGCTGACGAACGTCGACGCATCGGTGATGCTGATCCTCGCAGTCGCATTTTCTCCTTCGGCGATGCTTGATGCCAGCACGTTCATCGCGGCCGCGGCCTGGGCTGGCGACACATGGGGCTTAAGGCGACCGTAGAGTCCAACGGACCTGTGCGCGCGGTCGCTGTACAGCATATCTGCTTTATCGCCGATCAATTGCCCCCGCATGGCGAGGGGAACCCAGAAGTCCGGCACGTTCGGCTGAGTTCCCACAAATTCCTTAGCTGCGATTCCGACCACTGCGTAGGGACGCCCGTTGAATCGAATCGTCCGGCCTACGAGCGTCGCGTCGCCGCCGAATTGCCTGCGCCAGAAACCCTCGCTCAAGACAACAACAGCGTGTGCGCCCGGTGTGACATCATCCTCCGGCGTCAGGAGCCGTCCAAGCGCAAGCTGACCGCCAAGCACGGTGAAGTAGTTCCCCGAAACGGTCACACCGAAGGCGAACTGATAACCCGGCGGAATGATGTCATAGTCCGTGGCCGCCCGCCCGGTGACGGCATCGCCGAGCGAAACCGGGAGTGGACTCAGCGCGATAACACCCGAAAAGACATCGTTGCGATCCCGGAAGTCTCGATACTCGGCGATGGAGAAGCTTTGGGTCCGTCCTTTGCGATCCAAGCCATTCAGCTTCACGAACGCTTCCGGATCGCGGATCGGCAACGGACGCAGTACGAAGGCGTTCAAAAAAGTAAACGCAGCCGTGTTGATGCCTATTCCCAACGCCAAGGTTGCGATCGCAATCGCGGCAAAAGCTGGATTTCTCCCAAGAAGGCGCACGGCGTAGCGGGCGTCCGGTCGAAAGTCTTCGATCCAGCGCGTTCCACGGGCATCACGACACTCTTCCTTTACCTGGTCCATGCCACCGAACTCCTGGCGCACCGTGCGTCGGGCCTCTTCTTCGCCAATGCCGGAACGCGTCAAATCGGCGACTCTCTGCTCGATGTGGAAATGCAGTTCCTTGTCGAGATGAGCTTCCTGTTCCTTTCGCCGTAGCAAACGCCCCCACCAGTTCATCGCGCACCTCGCTCAGACGTATCCAGAATCAGCCCCACCGCTTCGGACAGCCTTTGCCAACTGGCCGAGCCAGCCTGCAGGTGTACTCGTCCACTTCGCGTCAAGCGGTAGAACTTGGCCTCGCGGCCGGTTTCGGTTTGTCGCCACTCTGCCGTCAGCAGCTTGCGGTTTTCTAGCCGGTGTAGGGCTGGATAAAGAGACCCTCCAGGGACCTGGACCACATCGCGCGAGATCTGCTGCAAGCGCTGGGCGATGGCATAGCCGTGCACTGGCCCGATCGCAACCGTCTTGAGGATCAGCAGATCGAGGGTCCCTTGCGGGAGATCGGATTTGGGAGGAGCCATTGCGTATACCTTGTACTTCTATCTATCCTACGCCTGACACCAGTAGAAGTGCAAGCTATGCCCCGAGCGCCCCAATGGGGCGTAGTGAGGCGAACGGCCCACGCATTACTCCTCCCTGACGGCGTTATGTTTACATAAAAGTTGAAACTGACCCACTACCGGCCAATGCCACTTAGCTTGTGGGGGCGGGACCCCTACCCTGTCCCGCAGCCGACACCCTCGTCGGCTTACTCGAACTTATTGATTCCGCAGGAGCCGGGCGAAGGTGCCCGGCCCCACACAAAGTGACTTGAGTCACAATACCCGGGCTCGAGAAACATACTGCTTGCCGCGGCCGATGGGCAGCTCGTACACGAACGCGTCGATGAAGCGGTGGCGTTGATCGTTCGCGCTGTTGGAGCGTTTCAGATCGAGGCGCGTGCCAGCGTCGCCGGTTGAGCCGAAGAACGCAGAGCTGTTGTCGAGGCCTGCGAGCCCTGCATCGTGAGATCGTTCCTCAGGCGGATTCGTCCAGAGACGACCAGTCCATAAAGGATGGAGTTGCCGTTGAAAGTGGGTTATCCTACCCTTGGTGGACATCAGCGCGATGATAGATGAACTGCGTAGCGAGCTTGCGCAGGTGAACCAGGCGATTATCAGCCTTGAGCAATTGGCCCAGGGTCAGGGAAAAGCGAGAGGTCGGCCCCCTGTCTGGTTAAGAGAGCTTGAACCGGATGCGCCGAAGAGAAGGGGACGCCCTCCTGGAAAGAAATCCCAGGAGAAAGCCGATAGATAGAGTCGTTTGGTACCATGCCACCGGTCTGTTACTTTTAGCACCTTTGTAATCTCCCTTAAAACACGCTGCGCTGGTATTCTGGCCCCAGTGTCGATACTTAAGCTCCCGGCGATGCTGCTGACGATAGCCGCTGGAATCCTGGTAGCGCAGCCCATTTCCATTTCAGGACACCCAGTGCCTGAACTGGCAGCCTATGACGACGTGATCACTGGCGTTATGGCGCGCTATTCCGTTCCAGCCGCACAGTTGGCGATCACTCGCAACGGCCGTCTCGTCTTTGCGCATGGTTACGGCACCGCGGAGATTGGGGGACAGACTGCGGTCCAGCCGGATTCGCTCTTTCGGCTCGCAAGCTTGTCAAAGCAGCTTACGGCGGTGGCGATCCTTCAGCTTTGGGACCAAGGCAAGATCGACCTCGACAAGCCTGCTTTTTCTTATCTGCCCGATCTTCAGCCTTTGCCCGGCGGGCAGCAAGAGTCTCGGCTTTCGCGCATTACAATTCGGAATCTTCTGCAGCACTCCGGCGGTTGGGACGAGGGTGTTTCACCGGATCCGCTCGACCAGACGGTGGAGATAGCGAAGCAGTTCGGGAAGGTGCCGCCAGCCAGCAGCTCCGACATTATTCGGGCGATGCTGGGCAGGAGGCTCGATTACGATCCGGGGTCGCGCTTTGCTTACTCGAATTTTGGCTATCTCGTTCTGGGCCGCGTAATCGAGCACATAACCGGAGTGAATTACGAGCAATATGTCAAGATCAAAATTCTCGCCCCCCTGGGAATCGAACGCATGCGGACCGGCAACACTTTGGCAGGAGGACGCATCCCTGGCGAAGTGACCTACTCGTCGCCGGGCAACGGCCAGACTGTATTTGCGTTCGGTCCAGCGTCCTTGCCGATTCCGTATGGCGGCGGCTTTTATCTGGAGTGCATGGACGCAAACGCGGGATGGGTGGCGTCGGCTCCCGATCTGCTGAAGTTTTGGAACGCCATAGACGGACGACGGGGAGGTCCGCTGCTGAGCGCCGCCGCGATCGCCCAACTCACGGCGCGGCCCTCGCTGCCCGAATACGCGGGGTCGGTTTACTGGTACGGCATGGGGTTTCACATCTCGCCCGATAGCTGGTGGCATGACGGGTACCTGGATGGCACGCGCACGCTGGCTGTTCGTTCGAACAGCGGGTTCAACTGGGTGGTTCTATTTGACAAGGTGAGCGATCCCGACTTTAGCTCCGAAGTGGACGCGAAACTTTGGACCGTCCTTTCCCAAACGTCGAATTGGCCGACCAGCGACCTGTATCCTTCGTTCGCGACTCCAAACGTTACAAGGCCCGCGATTCAGACGCAGGATGGGGTGGTGAATGGGGCGTCGTTTCAGCGGGGATTCACGGCTGGCTCGTGGGTGACTATCTTCGGTTCGTACTTGTCGACTACGACACGCTCCTGGACAGGCGCGGATTTCTCGGGTTCAGCGCTTGCGCTCTCGCTCGATGGCGTGAATGTAACGATTGGGGGCAAACCCGTTGCCGTCGCTTACGTCAGTCCTGGCCAGATCAACGTGCAAGCTCCGTCGGGTCTACCAGCAGGAGCGGTTGCCGTCGAGGTATTCCGGGATGGCGCGAGCAGCGGTCCGGCACTCGCGCAACTGAGCCAATTTGCTCCAGCGCTGTTTAGCTATGCTCTCGCCGGATCGGTATATGCTGCGGCGGTGTTCCCGGACGGGGTGCTGGTGGGCGATCCATTGAAAGTTACCGGAGCGCGCCTTGCTCGGCCCGGCGATCAAATTTCGCTGTATGGATCGAACTTTGAAGCTTCAGCGGCGGGAACGGCGGTATCCAAAGCTCAGGGGCTTGGATCGCTTCCTTCGGTTAAGATCGGCGGCTTAGCTGCGACCGTGCAGTATGCCGGTCTGACTGGTGCAGGGTTGTTTCAGGTGAATTTGTTGGTGCCGAATGTTCCCGACGGGGATCAGGCAGTCAGTCTGACGCACGGCGGGGTGACTGCGCCGAGCGTCTTAATTAACATTCGGCGTTAGTCATTAATTCGCAGAAAAACGTGGGCGCGCTGATCTGTTCGCTAGAAAGTGAATCGAGCCCCGCCGTTTATTACCCTGCCATCGAGAGGCGCCCACGCATCCACCGTCCATCTTCCATCCGATGCTCGGCTCGGCAAAAGTAGAGGGTCCCACCTCGTCTGCCGCACGTTGGTCAAGTTCTCAAAGTTAATAAAGAGCTTCACGTGTGCAGCGACCTTACGCTCCCCCAGCATGCCTAACAAAACGTAAGGCTCTGAAAAATTACGATAGGGGTTGTATTCCAGGCGTTGCCTACCGGTGTAATAACATTCGAGACCGACCCGCGTAACGCCTTCCTTTTCCCACATGCCGACCACACCGAGACTCTGCCTCGGAGTCAGAGCAACTTCTGCACGGCCGGAAGGCTCGAATTCGCTGGATCGGACATACGTATAGGAGGCAGTTGCAGAAAAGGGCGCTTTCCGCCACGTCGCCAGAAGCTCCGCGCCTCGGTTCTTTGTCGGTCCTCGCAGGTTTGCGATGTCATAGCTTGCGCCCCGATCCACAAATATGGGATGGTCGATATTTGAAACGAAGAAGGTCGCCGTGACGGAAATCGGCCCCATGGCCCGCGTGATGTCGGTCGATGCGCTGCGGCCTCGTTCAGCTTTGAGGGGCGCAGGAAGCCGAAGCCTGGTCAAACCGGCGGCTTCGGTCTCCTCAGTGAGCGGTGTCGGCGCGAAGAATCCCTGTCCTACAGAGACGCGGCCCGTCCATCCGTTCTTGCGAACAAGCCCCGAAATGCGGGGGCTGAAGAATGTCCCGTACACATTGTGAAAATCCACGCGAGCACTGACTGACACGCTAAGCCAGGAAGCCACGCTCAAATCATCTTGTGCGAACACGCCAGGAACGACGTAGGCATATTTGAAACGAGGCACGTCGCGAGGATCAAATGCATCCCGCTCATCCGCAAAACCTGCGACCCACGTATTTTTCCCTGCGGTCCCTCTTACTGATAATTCACCGAAGAGCAATTGATTCCGGTCTCTCTCGATGTGGTCGCCGAATGTATGCCTGTGCTCTTGTTCCGAAGCAGAAAAACGCGCCGTTACGATAACCCTCTTTTCCAGCACCCATTGAAGGTTCCCGCCGACATCGTAGCGATGAGTGGTTAGCGCCTCAGTATAGGATTGGCCCGTAGCTGGGAGGACGGAACCGGGAAGCGTGCCGCCTGAGCGATCCTCGTAAGTGAATCCGCCGGTCAACAGCGCCGTGCCGCCATTCTTGTTATCCCAGAAGAAGCGCGGCCGGACCACCCCGCGTGAATAACCCGCTACGTCCGCCCATCCGTCGCCGTTTACATCCTGCCTCCCTTGCCAATATCCGCCGCCCAGTAGCGACGCTCCCCAGTGGGGCGTGAGCTGTGAAGCCAGGAACATGGAAGCATCAGTTCCGCCAAGCGACGAGCGATTAAAAAGAAATTCATGGACGGCCTCTGCGCTGGGGCGGCGCGAGATAAGGTCTACCACGCCCGCCATGGCCGCGCTGCCATACAAAGCTGACGCATTGCCCTTAACGATTTCCACCTGCCCCAGGTCCATAGGCGGAATTTGCAGCAGCCCCAGGCCGGCACCTTGCTGCCCGAATAACGGAAGTCCGTCCGACAGAAAAGCGGTGTAGCGGCCCCGCATGCCCTGGACGCGAACGCTAGCAGCTCCCAGAGCTGGGGATGTGGTTTGAACGCGGACGCCGCCCATTTCGTTCAGCAACATGCTGATGTCGCCAGGCCGCATGGCGAGTTCTTCGCTAATTTCATCGGCCGATACAACCTCGACGTGTAGTGGCGAATCCTGCAATTTCGTATCGTTTCGGGTCGCGTAGACCGTAACCTCCGCCTTCTCCGCTTTTTCAGGCTGAAGTTCGAATTCAAGCTGCCACTCCCGGGCAAAATCGATTTCGAGAGATTTTCGAGCTGGAAAAAAACCTTCCTTCGTCACTGCGACATCGAGGTGACCAAGCGCGGCCGGCAGAACCGCGATTCCATCCAGTCCGGTTTTAGCGTGCTGGCTCCCTGCTGAGACTTGAGCATCCTGAACGGTGCCTGAACCGCTTTTAACGTCCACGCGAATCGTTGCTTGCGGAGCCTGGGCCAGCGCAGCGACTGCAACGAACAGAAAAAACCCGAGTCTTTCCCTCATCTCTCACCAGCCTACAGGGTATAGTGACTATAGGGTCAAGGAAACGGGCGTTAAGGCTGTCATTGGCGGGTATTACGAGCAAATCGGCTTGCTACGAGTGCCGCAGCGAACCGCCTGAAATTACCGCGCTGATAGTTAGTGAACCGTGCATCGGCAGCCAGCGCGATTTCGCTCAGCAGTCAGTCGACGCTCTGCAGAACAACTCGGTAACTTGACTGCTAGTTCTAACGCCTCCATACTACGGTTTCCTGCATTTTGAACCATTTCCAACGGGGATTATAAGTTGAACTTATCGCACTGTAAGGTATTCCTATCCGCTTTGCTGCTGGCCTTAGCCCTCGTAAGCGGTTGCACCAGCAAGGGCGCCTCAACCAATGATAGGAAGCGCGGCGAGGGAGCGGTGCCCGTTGTGGTTTCCATAGTCACGCAGAAGGACGTCCCAGTGGAAATTCAGGTCATCGGGAACGTGGAGGCGTATTCCACGATCATGGTGAAAGCGCAGGTCAGCGGTGAATTGACAAAGGTCTTCTTTCACGAAGGCGATTTCGTTAAGAAAAACGACCCTCTGTTCACAATCGACCCACGGTCCTACGACGCGCAAATGAAGCAGGCCGAGGCGAATCTGGCACGCGATACGGCCATGCTGGGTCAGGCTCGCGCGAATCTCGCTCGCGATACGGCCAATGAACAATACGCGAAAGCTCAGTCGGATCGCTACGCAAGACTTTTTCAGGAGGGCGTGATGTCGCGCGAGCAGACCGAGCAGGTGAGGACCAGCGCCGATGCATCCTCACAGGCCGTGGCCGCCGATAAAGCCGGGATTGAAAGCGCCCAAGCGCAGATGGCCGCCACCCAGGCTTCCATCGACAACATGAAAGTGCAGGTCGGCTATACCCAGATCCGCTCCCCGATAGAAGGAAAAACCGGCAACCTGATGGTGAAGCAAGGAAATGTGGTCACGGCGAACGCGACGGACCTGATGACCATTACCCAGGTCCAGCCGATCTACGCCACCTTCTCGGTGCCGGAGTCGTTCCTCGCCCAGATCAAGGGATTCATGGATCAAGGGAAGCTGAAAGTGGAGGCGACTCCGCAGGATACGGACGCTCGGCCCGAGGTGGGCGTGCTTACTTTTATCGACAACATGGTGGACGCGAACACGGGCACCATCAAAATGAAAGCCACGTTTGCCAACGGCGACCGAAAACTTTGGCCCGGCCAGTTTGTCAAGGTGAAGTTGCGGTTAACCACATCGCAAAACGCGTTGGTGGTACCGAATCAGGCAGTGCAGAGCGGTCAGGACGGCCAGTTCGTTTATGTTGTGAAACCTGACAAGACAGTGGAATTCCGCCCCGTGGTGACCGGTGCTCGCCTGGATCAGGAACTGGTGGTAAAGCAAGGTCTGCGCCCCGGCGAAACGGTGGTCACAGAAGGCCAGCTGCGGCTTGCGCCAGGAACCAAGGTTTCTTTAAAGGACGATCGCCAGAAACCAGGCGGACGCCAGAGAATGGGTGGCGGCCGGCCGGAAAAGAGCAAGCCACCGGTCTAAACGGCTATATGAATTTTTCGGAAATCTTCATACGTCGGCCGATCGCCACCAGCCTTCTGATGCTGGGGATTGCTCTGTTCGGAGTGGTCGCGTATCGGGCGCTTCCGGTCAGCGATTTGCCGAACGTCGATTTCCCCACGCTGGTAGTGAGCGCGAGTCTCCCGGGGGCCGACCCGAACACCATGTCCTCCGCCGTCGCGACTCCGCTCGAACGGCAATTTTCCGGAATCGCAGGATTGGATTCCATGACCTCGGTGAGCTCGACGGGCAGCACGTCCGTCACGCTGCAATTCGATCTGGACCGCAACCTGGACGGCGCCGCCGTCGATGTCCAGACCGCGATTGCCGAAGCAGGGCCGCTGCTGCCATCCGGCATGCCGTCGCCTCCGTCCTTCCGCAAGTACAATCCGGCCGACTCGCCAATCATGTTTATGGCGATGACTTCCACCACGGAGCCGCTTTACGTGCTGGACGATTACGCCGAGACCCGCATCGCGCAGCGCATCTCGATGGTGAACGGCGTGGCCCAGGTGAATGTGATGGGAGCGCAGAAATACGCTGTTCGCATTCAGCTTGACCCGGACTTGCTGAACGCTAAGCAGGTCGGCATCAATGAAGTCGCCAACGCCATCCAAGGTTGGAACGTGAACCTGCCCACAGGCACGCTGTTCGGCCCCCGGCAGGCGTTTAACGTTCAGGCCAACGGACAACTGATGAACGCATCGGAGTACAAGCCGATGATCGTTACCTGGCGCAACGGAGCGCCAGTGCGCCTGGAGCAACTGGCGACCGTCAAAGACAGCGTGGAGGACGACAAGAACGCCTCCTGGATTTACCAAAAGGGGAAAGGCCAGCGCGCCGTGAACCTGATGATTATGAAGCAGCCGGGCAGCAACACGATTGCCGTCACGGACGGAATTCGAAAGCTGCTTCCGTTGTTTCAAGCACAGCTTCCGCCCACGGTGAAGCTGCAGATTCGAGGCGATCGGTCGGTCCAAATTCGCGAGGCGTTCGTCGATATTCAGTTCACCATGGCTCTGACGCTGGGCCTTGTGATCATGGTCATCTTCCTCTTCCTGCGAAACGTGTCGGCGACGTTTATCCCCAGCCTGGCGCTTCCGTTTTCGATTCTCGGCACCTTTGCCGTTATGTTCGTGCTGCGCTACAGCATGAACAACCTGTCTATGATGGCGTTGATTTTGTCGATCGGCTTCGTGGTGGACGACGCAATCGTGATGCTCGAGAACATCTTCCGGCACATGGAACGCGGCGAATCGCCCATGGAAGCCGCGCTGCGCGGGTCTAAGGAAATCGGATTCACCATCGTCTCGATGACCGTGTCGCTGGGGGCTGTCTTTATCCCTGTGCTCTTTATGGGCGGCATTCTTGGGCGGCTGTTCAAGGAGTTCGCCGTCACTATCTGCACGGCGATTGTAATCTCCGGGATCGTTTCCATCACGCTGACGCCGATGTTGTGCAGCCGCTTTCTGAAGGTGAACCACGCAGCCGAGCGAGGGGCTTTTTATCGGATTACGGAGAAGTTTTTTGGGTGGCTCCTGCGCGGCTACGACATCAGCCTGCAGTGGGTGCTGCGGCATCGTCCTGTCATGGCTGTCGTGTTCTTCGTTGTCCTCGGGGCGACGGTATACATGTACGACAAAGTTCCCAAAGGCTTCATCCCCGACCAGGATCAGGACCGCGTTTCGATGGTTGCGGAGGCAGTGCAGGGGACTTCGTACTACAAGATGATCGAGTATCAACAAAAGCTGGCCGCGGTGATCGCCAAGGATCCGGACGTGGATTCGTTCTTCGCCAGCGTAGGCGGCGGGTTCCGATCGACAGGATCAAATCAGGCCCAGTTCGATTTGCAACTCAAGCCGCGCCGCCAGCGCGCATTTTCAGCCGCCGAGAAGATGGCTAAGCTGCGCCCGCAGCTCATGGGATTTCCGGGATTCCGCGTCTTTATGACTCTGCCCCCCACCATTCGCATTGGCGGTCGAATGTCCAAGAGTTCTTACGAGCTGACTGTGCAGGCGACGGATACCGCGGAACTGTACAAGCAGTCCCAAATACTCGAACGCGAAATCGCGAAAATCCCGGAACTGCTGGACGTGACCTCCGATCTGCAAATCAAGAATCCACGCATCAAGGTTAAGATCGATCGCGATCGCGCCGCGTCCATGCAGCTCGATGCTGCGCAGATCGAGTCGGCTATGTATAACGCCTATGGACCGAGCTGGGTCTCTACCATTTACGCGCCCACCAGCCAGTATCGCGTGCTGGTAGAATTTCAGCCCAAGTATCAGGCCTTCGGCGACTACCTTTCAAAGCTCTACTTCAAACCGCCGAACGGCGCGCCGGTGCCGCTCGATTCCATAGCGCACATGACGCAGGATGCCGGGCCGATGAGCATCAATCACGCGGGTCAGCTTCCTTCCGTGACCATCGCGTTTAATTTGAAGCCGGGGGTGTCGCTGGGCGATGCGGTGGGCTTGATCCAGGATGTCGCCGATCACACGCTGCCCGACACGGTGACCACCAGCTTCCAAGGAACGGCGAAAGCATTTCAGAGCTCGCTCAAGAATTTAGGTCTGCTGCTGGTGATTGCAATCATGGTGGTGTACATCGTTTTGGGCGTGCTGTATGAGAGCTATATCCACCCGCTGACGATTCTTTCCGGCTTGCCGTCGGCTGGTTTGGGCGCTTTGCTCACGCTGACCATTTTTCACGAGGATCTGAATATTTACTCTTTTGTCGGGTTGATCATGCTGGTTGGCATCGTGAAGAAGAATGCAATTATGCAGATCGATTTCGCGCTCGAAGCGGAACGGAAGGAAGGCAAGAGTCCGGCAGAGGCGATGCATGAGGGATGCCTCATTCGGTTCCGTCCTATCATGATGACCACCATGGCCGCGCTGTTGGGATCGGTCCCGATCGCCATGGGGTTGGGATCCGGCGGGGAAGCGCGGCGTCCGCTCGGGCTGGCCGTGGCTGGAGGGTTGATCTTCTCGCAGTTGATTACGCTGTATCTTACTCCGGTTGTCTACACGTACATGGCGGCGATTAACGATCGCTGGAAAAATCGCAAGATGGGCGGACAACGCGTCCCCGCTTTGGTGCCGGCTTCCGGAGACTAGCGCATTGGCATTTCTCGGAGCACAAATACTCTTCAGCGCAACCAGGCCGCCTGAAAGGCGGCTGCGGGCAGGATTGCCCGCCCCACAAAGCAACATAGCCTCGCACAATACAGAGCTATAAACTCGAATGAACTTTTCCGAAACTTTCATTAAGCGCCCCATCGCCACCAGCTTGCTGATGCTCGCCATCGCGCTGTTTGGATTCGTCGCGTATCGGCAGCTCCCGGTGAGCGACCTCCCCAACGTCGACTTTCCCACGTTGCTAGTCACCGCGAGCCTGCCTGGAGCGAGCCCCGAGACCATGGCCTCGGCCGTTGCGACACCGCTCGAGAATCAGTTCTCCATGATCGCGGGACTGGAGTCCATGACCTCCATCAACTCGCTCGGCTCCACGCAGGTCACGCTAGAATTCGATCTTAGCCGCAATCTCGATGGTGCCGCGGTCGACGTCCAGGCTGCCATCACGCAATCCGCGCGCCTATTGCCGCAGGGCATGCCGACTCCGCCCACCTTTACCAAAGTCAACCCTGCCGATCAGCCCATTCTCTATGTCGCGCTCACGTCCAAAACTGTTCCGCTGTGGACTCTCGACGAGTACGCCGAAACGCGCATCGCCCAGCGCATGTCCATGGTCAGCGGCGTAGCTCAAGTGCAAGTGCTGGGGGCGCAGAAATATGCGGTTCACGTGCAAGTGGATCCTCATGCGATGGCCGCCAAGCAAGTGGGGATCAATGAAGTAGAGAGCTCGCTGCGAAGCTGGAACGTCAATCTGCCCATCGGCAGCATCATCGGGCCGCAGCGGGCATTCACTCTGCAAGCTTCCGGGCAACTGATGAGCGCCGCCCAATACCGATCGCTCGTGGTGGCTTATCGCAAGGGCTCGCCTGTTCGCCTGGAAGAGCTTGGCGACGTGATTGACAGCGTGGAAGACGACAAGACTGCATCGTGGTTTTCGACTCCGAAGGAAACGCAGCGTTCTGTCGTGCTAGGCATCCAGCGTCAGCCGGGAACGAACACGATTCAGGTCACCGACGGCGTGAAAAATCTGCTTCCCGTTTTCAAGGCTGAGCTGCCGCCTTCGGTTCACATGGATATTCTGTACGATCGCTCGGACACGATCCGCGAGTCGTATAAAGACGTGCAATTCACCATGGCGCTGGCGCTCGGCCTGGTAGTGATGGTGATCTTCCTGTTCCTCCGCAACCTGCCCGCGACGATCATTCCGAGCCTGGCGCTTCCGTTTTCCATTGTCGGAACCTTCGCCGTCATGTACCTGCTGCATTACAGCCTGGACAACCTCTCGATGATGGCGCTGATTCTTTCCATCGGGTTCGTGGTGGACGATGCCATCGTCATGCTTGAGAACATTTTCCGGCATATCGAGATGGGCGAAGAGCCTTTGCATGCGTCGCTCACGGGGTCCAAAGAAATCGGTTTCACCATCGTTTCCATGACGCTCTCGCTCGCCGCTGTGTTCATTCCTGTGCTCTTCATGGGAGGCATCCTCGGTCGGCTGTTCCGCGAATTCGCGGTAACCATCTGCGTCGCCATTTTGATCTCCGGCTTGGTCTCGGTGACCCTCACCCCAATGCTTTGCAGCCGTTTTCTAAAGACCCAGGAACATGGAAAACGATCCGCCTTCTACCGGGTGACCGAACGTTTCTTCGAAGCGTGGCTGCGCGGGTACGATCGCACGCTCCAGATCGTGCTGCGGCACCGTCCCCTGACCATGGCAACCTCGGCTCTCGTTCTGGTGGGAACTCTCATCCTCTTCGTCAAGATTCCCAAGGGCTTCATCCCGGATCAGGACACCGATCAGTTGCTGGCCATCACCGAAGCGCAGCAAGGTACTTCGTACTACCAGATGGTGGAGTATCAGAAAGAAATTGCCGAAGTGATTCGCCACGATAAGAACGTGGAGGCGCTCATGTCAACGGTGGGCGGAACCTCATCGTCGACCATCGGCGGCCCCAACTTCGGACAAATCGTGATCCATCTCAAGCCCCGCACTCAGCGCAAGGAGAATGTGGAACGGATCATGGCGGATCTGCGGCCCAAACTGGCCGGCTTCCCAGGCATGCGCGTTTATCTGCAGAACCCGCCCACGATTCGAATCGGCGGACAGGTAACGAAGAGTCTATATCAGTATTCAATGCAGTCTCCGGACAAGCTGGAATTGTACGATGCAGCCCAGAAGCTGGAGCTGGCGATTGCGAAAATTTCAGGCATCCAGGACGTCACCAGCGATCTGCAAATTCAAAGTCCGCAAATCAACGTGACCATCGATCGGGACAAGGCCGCCGCCCATCAGGTGAACGCGCAGCAGATCGAGAATGCCTTCTACGACGCTTACGGGCCTCGCTGGGTATCCACAATCTATGCGGCCGTTAACGAGTACAAGGTGCTGCTGGAATTGAAACCTAAGTATCAGGCCGATCCCAATGCGCTCTCGCTTTTATATTTCAAATCGAGCAACGGATCGCTGATTCCGTTAGATACGCTGGCTAAGCTCACGCAGGATATCGGACCGCAAACTATCAACCACTTTGGGCAGTTGCCAGCCGTAACCATCTCGTTCAACCTGCAGCCCGGCGCGTCTCTCGGCGAAGTGGTGTCGCGCATCAACGGACTCGCGAAGCAAAATTTGGCTCCGACCATCAGCACCACTTTCCAAGGCGCGGCGCGCGCGTTTCAAAGCTCCCTTGGAAATTTGTGGGTGCTGCTGATTGTCGCGATCATGGTGGTGTACATCGTGCTTGGAATTTTGTACGAGAGCTACATCCATCCGCTCACGATTCTCTCGGGTCTGCCCTCGGCGGGGTTCGGCGCTTTGGTGACGCTGTACATCTTCCACATGGACCTGAATATCTATGCCTTTGTGGGGCTCATCATGCTGATCGGAATCGTGGAGAAGAACGCGATCATGCAGATCGATTTCGCGCTGGATGCCGAGCGCAACCAAGGCAAGTCTCCGGGCGAGGCGATCTATGAAGGCTGCCTGATTCGTTTCCGGCCGATCATGATGACCACGATGGCGGCGCTGCTGGGCGCGGTTCCGATCGCACTCGGGTATGGTGCCGGGGGCGAGGCTCGACAGCCGTTGGGACTGGTGGTGGTGGGTGGTTTGCTATTCTCCCAATTGGTCACGCTATATCTAACGCCCGTGTTTTATACGTATATGGCGAGCCTGCAGGAACGGCTGCATGCGCGCAAGCGCCAGCCTGAGATGGAAGAAGTGCATACGGCCGCGTAGGAAAGAGCGTAACCGATCCAGCCTGGCAGCAGTCCTGCAATAGTGAACTGGATCTCTTACCTCTTAGCCATAGGTGCCGGCGCCATCAACCCAATTCAAACTGGGGCCAACGCGCAACTCAACAAGTCGCTCGCCACGCCCGTGTGGACCGCGCTCTCCATCTACCTATCCGGGTTCTGCGCCATGCTGCTGATTCAAGCGTTCGTTCGGGAAACTCTCCCCTCGGCCCGCTTGGCGGCCGTGCCTTGGTGGGCCTGGACCGGTGGAGTGGTCAGCGTCGGCTCAACCATCGCTGGTTTAGCGTTCGCCCAGAAAATGGGATCGGGAAGCTTTACCGGGCTCAGCATTACTGCCTCTTTGATTACATCGATTGTCCTCGACCACTTCGGCGCGGTCGGGTTTAAGGTGCACCCGGTCTCGGTCTTGCGGCTTTTAGGCGGCGGGCTCATGATCACGGGACTCTGGCTGGTAGCCAAGTTCTAGAGCAATGTCGACCTCACAATTACTCTTCAATCTCGGCTACAATAACAGCCTGCGATCTTTGGCTAGGTTGCCGAAGAGTAGAGGTCCGGGTGCTGAAATATATCGACGTTCTCATCGGTCTCGCCGTGGTGATGGTGGCGGCGAGCATGTCCGTAACCGTGCTTACCCAAGCGGTCACCAATCTACGGAAAAGCCGAGGCAAGGAACTCAAGCGCGGCATCATCGACCTGCTGCAGCAGATCAATCCTAGCTTCGCACCCAAGATCGCAGACGCGATCACCACGGCCGTGCTCACTCATCCCCTGATCCGCGAAGGGCAGAAGGATCTGGGCACGGTCATCCACAGAGAGGAGCTCACCAAGCTTTTGCTTGAACTCGCGACGGTCGATACGCCCCAGAAGCTCGACGACACGATTCGACTTCCGCTCAGAGAGGCGCTGGCCAAGAACGGCATCACTAACCCCGAGCAAACCATCCAGAACATCCGCATGACGGCGCTTCAATTGGAACAGTCGCATCCGGAACTGGCCAACAACGTCCGCCACGGCATGGCGATCGTGCAGGAAGCAAAAACCGAGTTTGTCGCCAAGCTAAACGGCTGGTTTGACCAAACGATTGATCGCGTCAGTTCCCGGTTCACTTTTCACGCGCGCTACGTCACGTTGTTTAACGCCTGCCTCGTGGCTCTCTTTCTGCAACTGGATACTCTCGCCATTCTGAATCGGCTCGCGGTGGACGACACGCTGCGGGCCGCAACCGTAGAGCAGGCGAAAGCGCTTGTGGCCCAGGGTCAAGATCCAAAGTATGCCGAGTTCCTCAAGGAGAATCCACTGCTCTGGATTCCGCAGACGGCCGGGGAGTGGACGCAACATTGGAATTGGAATCACCTGCCGGGATTGATCGTCACCATGCTGCTGCTAAACCTAGGCGCGCCGTTTTGGTTCAACGCATTGAAGAACCTGCTTCAACTGCGGTCGGTGGTTGCCCAGAAAGACGACGCCCAGCGGCTGGCTCGTCAGACTACGCAGGAGGTTTCTCCAGCCGTCCGCGTGCCATGATGAAAGAACAATGCGGGTCTGGAAGTTTGCTTTTTGCGTGTTCGCTTGTGTGTCCGCCTCGCCCTGCGCGGATCTCGTAATTCAAAACGTAACAGTGGTGGATGTTATCTCGGGTGCCGAGCGGCCAAACCAATCCATCCTCATCCACGATGGCCAAATAGCCGCCGTTGGCACTCAACTCCACGTTCCCAAAAACGTTCGCGTCGTCAACGCAGCAGGGAAGTACGCTATCCCCGGCCTCTGGGACATGCACGTTCATCTTTGGCATCGCGACAACCAGTTTCCCTTTTTCCTCGCGAACGGAGTCACCGGAGTGCGCGACATGGGCAGCGACCTAAGCTGGGTGAACCAGTGGCGCGACCAGATCAAGGCTGGAACGCTGCTGGGCCCTCATATCCAAACCTCCGGTCCAGCAGTGGACGGCAACGCTTCTCAGGACGAAAAGCTGCCGGTCTTCGTGGTGAAAGGACCGAACGACGCACGCGCTACTTTCGATCGTCTGGATGCGCTTGATATTGATTTCATCAAAGTGCTTTCGGGAGTGTCTCGCGATGCCTACTTCGCCCTCATCGAGCGGGCCCGGAAATACTATGTCCCGGTGGCGGGCCACGTTCCCGCTTCGGTCAGCTTAATGGAAGCCATTGACGCCCGGCAGAAAAGCGTCGAGCACATGACCGGGATTTTGATGGCCTGTTCGAAGCGTGAAGACAAGCTGAGGAACCGCCTGCTTCTTGCGATCGAGAAGAAGGATTGGAATGCCTACCGGGAGATTCGGGCGGAAGCTCTCGACACCTTCGACACCGCGAAGGCAGCCGAGCTCTTTGAGCGCATGGCGCGCTTCGAAACGCGAGAGGTCCCGACTCTCATCATGTTGCGCCGATCCATTTACGCCGACGCCGATCAACTCGCGGCCAGCCCGCATCTTGCGATCATTCCAGCCTCGATTCGCAAAGGATGGACGGACCCGCGCGAAGACAAAAAGAAGGTATCCGCAGAAACGCTGGAACTTGCGAATGCCGAGTACGAGAAACTTCGCGAGCAGTTGCCGGTGATGAAACGCGCTGGCGTGAAGATCATGGCGGGCACCGATACAGGCGACCCGTACACGTTTCCGGGTTACGATCTGCATCGTGAACTGGAACTGCTGGTTGCCGCGGGGTTAAGCCCGTTGGATGCCCTTCGCAGCGCCACGCTGGAACCTGCGAAGTACTTCGACGCAACCGACACGACAGGTTCAATTGAAACGGGAAGAGATGCCGATCTGGTGCTCCTCGATGCCGACCCGCTCAAGGATATTCGAAACACCCAGAAGATTGCTGCCGTCATCCTGGGCGGAAAATATCTCTCGAAAGCTCAGCTGAACAGCCGCTGTAAAATACGTTCCGGGCCTGTTCACACCAGGCGCAGCTGAGCATGCAACGAAGAACCTTTCTGTTGACGGGCGGCGCGGCTTTGACCGCCTATGCGGCGCCTCCGTCGAAACAGATCAATCTGGGCGTGATCGGAAGCGGCAGCCGCGGGACCTTCGTGATGGGCGTGTTTCAGAAGGATCCGTCCGTGCGTGTCGCCGGCGTCTGCGATGTCTACGAGCCCAATCTCGAAAAGGCTCTTTCCCTGGCGGCAAAATCTCAAGCGGGCGCTTCTCCCAAGGCCTACCGAAACTACAAGCAACTTCTCGAGACTAAAGACGTCCAGTGCGTTCTAATCGCGACCCCCGAACATTGGCACCATCGCATGGTCCTGGATGCTTTGGCCGCTGGCAAGGACGTGTACGTGGAGAAGCCGCTCTGCCAAACTCCCGAGCAAGGCGTGGAACTCGTCGCCGCCGAAAAGGCCTCCCGGCAAATCGTGCAGGTCGGAATGCAGCGCCGCAGCTACGATCTCTATCTGGAAGGCCGCGAAGTGGTGGCTGCGGGCACGCTCGGCAATGTGCGGATGATTCGCTCCTGGTGGCTCAACAATTATCTCGGCGGGCCCGGACCGGCGGCCGCAAAACTTGAGGGGCCGCTTGATTGGGAGCAGTGGCAAGGACCCGCCAAGCGTCATGCGCCTGATCCTTATCGGTTCCGCAACTGGCGCAACTTTTCTGATTACGCGGGAGGCATCGTGGCCGACCAGGGCGCGCACGTCTACGACGGCATTCACCTGCTTATGAACGCGAGCTATCCTCTGGCTGTAAACGCCTCTGCCAACAAACCGCACAAAGATGGATTCGATACGCCCGAATCGGTTGTGGTCATGGCCGAATATCCCGAAGATTTTATCGCCGCTTTCTCGATCAATTACGCCGCCATGCGATATAAGAGTCTGAACGATCAGTTGAACCAGCTCGATGGCGATAAAGCCCGCATGGATATCGGCCGGGAAAATTTGAAAGTATACTTGCAGGGCGAAGAAGGGCGGCCCGTGCTCGAAAAATCCTCGGCGGGCGGCTTCGGCAAAGCGACCGACGAGCACGTGAACAATTTTCTTCAATGCGTGCGCACCCGAAAGACTCCCACGGCACCCATGCGCCTGGGCTTTCAGGCGGCCTTGGTGGTTCAACTGGCCAACCTTTCTCTGAAGCAGAGCCGGCGCATGCGGTGGAATTCCACGACAAATAAAGTTGAGATATAGATGATGCGAAATTTTTCCTTCCTTCTCCTTGCCGCTGGCCTGTGTGTTGCCGCACCGCCGGCGTTGCGGCCGCCTGCGGTGCCGCTGATCGCGCATGATCCTTATTTCAGCGTCTGGTCCATGACGGACCAATTGGCAAGCGATTCAACGCGCCACTGGACTGGAACGGTTCAAGCGCTGACCAGCGTCGTGCGCATTGATGGGAAGCCGTACCGACTCATGGGAACCGAGCGACGCATGGACATTCCCGCGCTGCCACAGACGTCCCTGCAAGTGCTGCTCACTCGAACGATTTATGGCTTCGCAGGACAGGGAGTGCAGCTGACGCTAACGTTCTTTTCCCCTCTTCTGGCACAGGATATGGACCTGGTGTCTCGCCCCGCAAGTTACATAATCTGGGACGTGCAGGCGTCGGATGGCGCAAAGCATGATGTATCCCTGTATTTTGACGCCTCGGCTCAGCTTGCGGTCAACGTTCCGGAACAGCAGGTGTCCCTTGGGCGCTTTAAGATCGGGGGGTCCGAAGTGGTCCGGGCCGGATCTCAGCAGCAGCCAGTGCTCGAGAAGTCGGGAGACAATTTGCGGATCGATTGGGGATATCTATACTTGGCCGGTCCTGAGGGATCGCTGCTGGCGGGGGATCATAGGGGAGCGTTGACGAGCTTCGTTCAGACCGGCAAGCTGCCCGACTCCGACGATTTGGGCGCCGATCCGCCGGGACGCAACCGTGCTCCCGTGCTCGCCTACAGTTCCGATCTGGGTTCGGTGGGAACAACCTCGGTATCGCGACACGTTGTGATCGCTTACGACGATCTTTGGGGACTGGAATATTTTCAGCGCAAATTGCGGCCCTACTGGCGGCGCAATGGAGCCGGTGCCAAAGAGCTCATTGAGTCCGCGTTGAAGGACTATCCGACTCTCCGGGTGCGGGCTCAGGATTTCGATAAGAGCGTGATGGCGGACCTGGAGCGGGTTGGCGGCCCGGAATACGCGCAGATCGCGGCGCTGGCCTATCGGCAGACCCTGGCTGCTCACAAACTAGTAGCGGATATCGATGGGACTCCGCTTTATTTCCCGAAAGAAAACTTCAGCAACGGGTGCATCGGCACTGTGGATGTGTTTTACCCGAGCGCTCCTTTCTTTCTCTACTTCAACCCCAAGCTGCTGGAAGCGCAAATGCGTCCGCTGATGGATTACGCGATGATGCCGCGCTGGAAATTCCCTTTCGCTCCACACGACATCGGAACGTATCCGCAGGCCAACGGTCAAGTATACGGCGGGCGTGAGGATAACGAAGAGAACCAAATGCCCGTTGAAGAGAGCGGCAATATGCTGATCCTGACAGCGGCGCTCGCTAAGTTTGAAGGCAACGCAGACTTCGCGCGGCGCTACTGGCCGGTGTTGACGAAGTGGGCTGGCTACTTAAAAGAGAAAGGGTTGGATCCCGAGAACCAGCTCTCCACGGACGACTTTGCCGGCCACCTCGCGCATAACGCCAACCTCTCCATCAAGGCGATCTTGGCGCTGCGGGCCTACGGCATGTTGGCCGAAATGACGGGCCATGCAGCCGACGCGGCTGCCTATAAGCGCATCGCGGCCGACTTCGCCAAGCGCTGGGTTGACATCGGGAAGGATGGCGACCACTATCGTCTCGCGTTCGATAAGCCGGGTACGTGGAGTCAAAAGTACAACCTGATTTGGGACAAGATTTTTAAATGGAGTGTATTTCCGCCCGAGGTCGCGCGAGCGGAGGTGGCCTTCTACAAGACCAAAATGGGTCCGTTCGGCTTGCCTCTGGACAATCGCAAGGATTATACAAAGCTGGACTGGCTGGTCTGGACCGCATCGCTGGCTGATTCGCCCGACGATTTCCGTGCTATCGTCGCACCGGCTTATCGGTTCGTCAACGAGTCGCCGAGCCGTGTCCCCCTCACCGACTGGTACTCGACCCAGACAGGCAAGCAGCAAGGTTTTCAAGCGCGATCTGTGGTCGGAGGGATCTTTATTCCCATGCTGATGACCGGGTCTATGCGCACCTGGTGAAGATTCTAACCGGTTCGCAACCGTTTCGCGGGAAGGAATCGAATCTCGATACGCTTCTCGAGTGCCTCGGCAATGCGCTTAAGCATGGATGACGAGTGCCCCTCATAATCGGAATCTTCGAGCCTGCAAATGGCCGACTTCGATGTTCCCACGCGGTCGGCGAGCCCTTGTTGCGTCAGACCAGCTTTCGTTCGGAGCTTGCAGATTTTCCGCGCAATCTCGGCGTTGATGACCTCGACTTCAAATTCCTCTTCGCGCGTCTGATCGCCTGCAATGAAGCGATTGTAGAGAAATTTGGGAGCGCTTGAGTGAAATTTCTTTTGATCCACGAATCTACTCCGGTCTGAACGTCTACGAACTGAAATTGGCGTCAACCTTCTGTTTATGTTCGATAGCCTTGTCTATCTCATGCGGCGGCACCGCTCGTCCTAGGTTCTCATTTTTGAGAACAAATTCAACTGGTCGCTCAAATCACATCCGCAAAAGTCTTTCTCAGTTTATAGAACCAGGCATGTCCCAGCAGAAAAATCACAACCGATACAATCCAAAACTTCACCAGCGGACCTGCGGCTGGCGCGCCGTGCTCCAGTAAAATCGCCCGGTATCCCCGCACCAGCACGAATAGCGGATTCTTGCCCAGAATCGCCAGCGTGACTCCGGAGAATTTGGCCTCGTCGTAACAGATCGGCGTGATAAAAAACCAAAGCGTCAGAACAAACCCCATGATCTGGCCTAAGTCGCGCATGAAGGCCCCCAGCCCCGCCAAAAACCAGCAAACGCCGAGCGTAAACAAGACCTGCGGGATCAACAGCACTGGCAGCCAGAACACCGTCAGCGGAATCGACCCTCTAATAATCAGCAGCGCCAGCAGAAAGATGCCGAAAGCGAATAGCTCGGTCACAACGCCCGACACCACTTGATTGACCGGCAGCGTCTCCAGCGGGAAGATCAGCTTTTTCACGAAGCTGCGGTGCTCCAGCACCACCTGCGGTGCGCGCCCCGCTGGCTCGCTGAATGCCAGCCAGGGCAGCATGCCAGCCAGAAAATACAAAACGAACCCGGTCGAGCTTTGGTCTTTCCCGAACCGCGTGCCCAACACGACGCCGAACACGAAGAAGTATGTCGTCATCAGGAGCAGCGGGTTCAGGACGGTCCAAAACACGTCGCCAAAAGACCCGCGGTAACGCGCCAGGATGTCCCGCCGCGCCATGGAGCGGATCAGCCGATGATTGCGCCCGATCGTCTGAAAAGGAAACTGAAACGCCTTGGGAATCGCGCGCCGGATGGCTCTCCAGCGCAGAATATTTTTGGTGGTGAGCTCGCTGGCGCTCACGCTCAGCCGCTCATCGGCAACTTCCGCGTTGACGATGAGGAAGCGCTCCCCTCGGTGATAAGCCCAGCCGCCAGGGTCTTCTATGGGCGAAACATAAATCCGATAACCGCCGGATTCAGGAGGAAAGTCCAGTGTGAGATCGATTGAGACAGTCTGCCCGGGGGCTGTCGCCTGAGCAATTGGAATCCACTGGCCCTCTCGAATGAACCGGTTCGTTTCCGGATCGAAAAGCTGCCACCCAATGAAGAAATGCTCCGGCTTCCATTCGCGTTGCGAGCGATTCTTCAGCTCCAAATGAACTCTTAGCCGACGCCCGTCCTCCACGCGAACTTCGACCGTGCGGAACTCGGCGTTCACGAGTAGAGCCAAGCCGGGTAGCGCTCGCGAACGGGGCCGATCTTGCGTCCTACGGCATAAATGCCATCGCCCCGCAGGTCTGCCGGAAGAATGTAGCGCTGCAGCAAATTTGAAACCCAGGCGTGTTCGGGCTTGGGCTCGTCTCGAAACGCACCGGTTTCCAGCAGCGTCCTTTCGAAGCCGGCGTCCGTCAGGAGCATGTGAATCTCTTGGGGCGTGTACTCTCGGTTATGCCGGGCATCCACGTCTTCGCCAACTTTTGAGGGCCGGATGTAAGCTTGAAAAAAGCCTGGATGGTAGCCGTGCAGGATGGCGGCAATGGCGCGCAGAGAGCAAATATTTGGAGTGGTGAGGACCACGCTTCCGCCGGGCTTTAAGATGCGATTGATCTCCGACATCAGGTGCATGGGATCGCCAAACAGATGCTCGATTAGCTCTCCGCAGATCACGGTGGAGAAGTATTCATCCCGGTAAGGGAAGCGATCCTTCTCGGCGTTGAATAGATCGAGATCGCACTCAAATGTTTCTCCCTCCATGGATATGACTGAGCGGTGATCCACCCGGCCAGCGGGCCCGTAATAGCATCCCCGTACCTCGCCATAACCTAGCTTCGTCTTGAGAGCCGGAGTGATTTGCAGATAAGCTCCCATCTCAAGAATGCGGTCATTCGGGCCACCGGGAGGCGTGATCGAGAGCGTCTTCACAAGCCTGGTCAAATGCGTGTGGACGTAGCTCTTCGATTCGTCGCTAGCCGCCCAGGACACAACGTAAGCGGGGTCGATCTGAACTGCCGGTTTTGATGCCACCGGGGCATTAGCTGGCTGAATCTCCTGGAAAGGACGCCCACCGATCACGCATTCCAAGAACTCCCGATAGCGCCGCCCCACCAGTGGCCAGTTGCACTCCTCGGCGACCCACGCCCGCGCTCGATCGCCCATGTCTCGCGCCAGCTCAGGCCTGCTGACCAGCAGGTTGAGATACTCGAAAAGCGTATCCTCTTCATCCGCCCCCACCGGAGTCTTCAAACAAATTGCGTCCGGGTATTCACAAAAAGATCCGACGTCGGATACGATCACGGCCCTGCCAAGACCTAGCGCGCGCATCAGCGTGCCGGAATTCTCCCCCACCGTGGGATACCGAAGATTGAGCACGATATCGCAGGCAGCCATGTACCCCGCAAAGTCCCCGATCGGAGTAAACCCAAGCACCCGCACGCTTGCATCCAGATCGAGCGAATGAATCAGCGCCTGGAGGGGGAGCTCAGGATGGGGCTCGCCCACCAGGATCAATTTCGCGCGCGGTTCCGCACTCAGCAGCCGCCGAAAGGCTCGCAGCGATTCCGCGATCCTCTTATACGGCTTCAAGAATCCGAAAGTGCCAATCAGGGGCGCTTCATTGTCTAACCCGAGCCGAAAGCGGTACGCCTGACGGTCCGCCGCGGGGATCCACGAGCCGTGAGGGATGCGTGCAACCGGTCCCGTGAAACCGGCGCGGAGCAGTTCAGTTCGAACGCACTCGCTGTGTACGATCGCGGCCTTTGATCGCGAGAGGAGCCGCCTCAACATCGGTACGCCTTCGTAATCCGGCCCCACCTCCAGCGCGCGCACTCGCAACGCGTGAGCCATCGCAGTTGGCCCGGCATCGAATTCCACTTCGCTGAGATAGGCGTCCCAATCGCCCTGCTTGATCGTGATGTCGGCGATCAAGTGATGCAGGTTCGCTTCATGAATCACCACCACGCCAGGGTTCTCCATCGCCGCTTGATAACAGAAATCGTGGTAAGAATTGTTTCCGATCTGATATACCGCGATGTCAAATTCAGATGGGTGGTACCCGTTGGGCTTGGCGCTGAAGGGAGTAACGTCGGCGATGCCGCTCAACTCGGAAAGCAATGCGGCTGAGTAATCGGCGATCCCGCTTTTGGCTGGAGGCAGGGGTGAAAAAAACGCGACCTTCACGGTTCGCGGACCAGCTCCATCGAAAACGTGCCGATCGATAGGGGAACGCGAACGAGAGCGGGCGTGCGTGCTGGATTCTTCAGGAAGAAGACTTCGAAGTTGATGTCCGAGGAAGGGCCTTTCAGCGAAGCGGTGATGCGGTCCGCTTCCACCGAAGTTTCGCCCAGTCGAATGCTCTGAGTGCCGGCGAATTCGACATGGATCTGATACGGCGACCCGAAGTACACGGTCTGGCTGGGCGGCAATCTTCCTTGACTCAACTCATGGCGCAGAAAGTAGAGGTAGGTAAGCGCGTCCTTTCCGCACGAACCCGTTTTCAGCTCGGACTTTCCGCCACCGGAAGTCTCGCGCGTGGCGGTTTGTTTCTCGGAGTCGAACACCGTCTTCTCCTCGGCTTTCTTCTTGCCGTGAGAAATATTCTTGCTGAATTCCGCTGAGCAGTAGTCAGTGGATGCCGACGAGCGAAATTTATCCAGCACCGAAAAGCCAGGAATCGCAGCCTCTATTTCGAATTCCAGATCGAGCTTGGAAGGTTTGTCTTCCCCCTGTTTAGCTTGGCTCGCTCGAAGTTGGCTTTCCCCAAGGCTTAAGCCGCTCGGCCAGTTCACGCTGTATCGAAGATGCTCGCTTTTGAGTGTCGTAGGTGCCGTAGCTGGAGTTGCGGGCACTGCGGCCCAGCATAAAAGCAGTGCGACGAAGCTTCTCATGAACGGGCGAGAGAGACGGGTTTCTCGGCCCGAACCGCTGAGTGTCGGCGCTCCCCGGCGATTTCGTAGTAAACTTCCAGTGTTTCGCGTGCGTTCTTCTCCCAACTAAACAGGGTAGCGCGCTGCGTGCCCAAGCGCTCCATGCGGGTTCTCAGCTCGTTGTCCAGCAGCAAATCGCGCATGGCCCGGACCATTTCGGAGGTGGATGTAGGATCGAACAGCAGTGCCGCGGAATCGGCTACTTCCGGCATCGCCGATGTGTTGGAGCAGGCGACTGCGCGTCCGCAAGCCATCGCTTCCAGAATCGGAAGTCCGAACCCTTCGTATAGGGATGGATAAACCGACAGATCGCAGGCCCCGTAGAGTCGCAACAATTCGTCGTCTTCCACAAAGCCAGTGAAATGAATCCGGTTCGCGGCAGCAGACTTGGCGGCGGCCGACCGCACCGTATGAGAGTACCAGGTCTCTTTCCCCACCATCACCAGGTGATGCGGAAGATTGGGCCGATCTCGAAGCAACTCCTCAAATGCTTCGATGAGCTTCAAATGGTTCTTGCGCGGCTGCAGATCGCCTACCGTGAGAATGAAAGGAAACGAATAACCCAGGTGAGCCTCAACCCAGCGCTTCGAATTCTCGCGCGGGACCGGTCGAAACGACGAAGACACCCCATTTGGCATTACCAGAACTTTGTCGTCTTCCAGGTTATACGCCTTCATAATGCTGCGCTTGGAGAATTCGCTGGGGGTGAACACGCGGGCGGCGGACTTGACGGTTCGCTTCACGGTCCAGCGCAATTGAGCGGACCGAAAGGGAGTGAAGTATTCCGGATGTTCTAGAAAGCTAACGTCATGAACGCTCACCACGACAGGCACGGGACAACTGAGAGGGGCGGTGTATTGGACGTGAATCAACTCCGGCCGGTCCTGCCGCAGCTTGTGGGTTAAATCGTACCCGAGGCGGCGAAATGGGTTCTCCGCTACGAGGCGCGGCCTGAATCGCTTCGGCACCAGCGCAAATGCGCTCCGGCGCGACACATACGCTATGAACTCGGACTCTTTGTCGATATTCGCGAAGCAGCGCAGCAAATTTCGGATGTAGGTCTCGTTACCGGTAAGATGTTGGCCAATCGCGTGAGCATCAACGGAATAACGCATTATCCGCTTCCATTATAAGGGTTAAGTAATTGCCGGGAAGTTAGGGCAGGGTAAGGCTATTCCTATCCGTATACTCCTCAGCATGAGTTTAGGATGCCTCCCGCGCAGTATGTGTTTCGTTTGAGGGGGACTATTGGGAATCCAGAACGCTCCATGCGCGCTTCCAAGTGTAATTTTGCTCGTATAGTTCTCTCCCGGCATTGCCGATTTTCGCTCGCACTTCGGAATCCGCCAGGAGGCTTGAAACCGCTTCGGCGAAGTCTGACGGCGTGTCGGCGATCAGGAGATGTTTGCCCGATTGGCAATCGAGTCCTTCCGCGCCTATGCTCGTGGAAACCACGGGAGTGGCTGCGGCCCAAGCTTCGAGGATCTTCACTCGAGTACCGCTTCCGGCCAGCAGCGGGACGATGGCGACCTTCGCTTGGGCGATCCGCTCCACGGCATTCTCCATCGGACCGATGAGGTGGATGCTGGCATCGCCTCGAACGATTTCGCGGATCGCATCCGCATTTTTGCCCGCGATAGCCCAGGTAAATCCGGCCCAGCGCCTCCCCAGAGCCGGCCAGATTTCAAACTTAAAGTAGCGAATTGCCGAAATATTTGGTTCGTATTCAAGATTTCCTGTGAAGATAATTTCGTTCCGGTCAGGCTTCGCCGGTCGTTCAATTTCGGGGAGCGCGTTCGGGTATATGACGCATCGCGTGCCGGCTCGCTCGGCGTCGGCGGCGGAGGTCGCCAGCACGCAATCAAAGCGCGGAAGGAGATCGTGTTCCAGCCTTCGGTAATCGGATGCGAACCGCCGATGCAGCGCACGAGTGAGGTGACTTCCAGAGCGGGCCATGGAAGCGTGCCACTCCGATTCAACATTGTGCAGATCGAGCCACAAACGCCTGCAGGAGTGACGCAGTTGGGTCACATACGGAGCGGTCCAGAAATGTTCCAGCACGCCGAGCTCGTAACGCCGGTCTCCAATCAGCCCCGCTATTTCGCCTTCGAATCCTGAGAAGCGATCCAAGAGCGGCGGACGATTTGCCGCAGCTCGCTTCAGATTACGCACGGCGCGCGCGGTGGCAGACCTGGAATGGAACGGCAACTCGATCACATGCACCTCTCGCGCCGCACCCGGAGGGAAGAAATCGCGCGGGTCGGGTGCTCCAGGTTGACGGAACGTGATCACGTCCACGGAATAATTCTGAATTAGATACTCGAAGAGAGACGCCGACCGCAAGGCCCCACCGCCGATCATGGGAAAAAACGGCTCGGGCGAGAGGAAGAGGGCGTTAGGTTTTGCGGCGGAATCGCTTGAAGGCTTCTGCATACACCTCGCGTGTTTTCATGGCGGTTTGGTCCCACGAAAACTTGGCGGCTTGCTGGAGTGACCGTTGTCGCAAGGCCGCCAACCAGGCCGGATTTTCAATGGCGGCCTCCAGCGCCTCCACCCAAAGCTCGGGCTTTCCAACATCGAGCGACACTGCGGCATCGCCCGTGGTTTCGAGGATGGCGGGATCTTTCGACGTGAAAACGGCCGCGCCGCATTGCATGGCCTCCAGCACGGGCAGGCCGAAACCTTCGTACAGAGAGGGATAGACGCAGGCGACGCATCCCGAGTAGAGTTCGGGCAAGCGTTCATTTGGCACCGCTCCCAGCACGTGGAGCCCTGGTTCGTCGTCGATAATTGGAAAATCTCCGCGCCGACGTCCAACTAACACTAAATCGACTGCATGCCGCTCGCGCAATTTGCGCCACGCGTCCAGCAGCAGACCGATATTCTTGCGCGGCTCCAAAGTTCCGACGAAAAGAAAATACGGCACTGCCGGATTGGGACTCTGCGTGGGCCGAAACAACGTCGAGGCGGCATGGGCGACGCTCACAACCCGCTCCGGAACCAGACGAAATCTCTCGATCGCCTCGCGGCGAATCGCTTCCGAAGGAGTCAACACCAGGGTGGCCAGGCCGAGTCGCAAGAGAACAGGCGTGCGTTTGCGGACGCGATCGGCTGCGCTATGCCAGGATGGATTCAGCCAAGGCGACAGATCGTGCAAGGTCAGGACAGTGGGACTGATGGGAACGTAAGGGACCGCAAAGTCAGTCCCGTGGAATACATCGATGCGCCTCCGCGAGATCTCGTTTTGCAATCCCCACAGCCACCAGCGCCGCTCCAGCGCGCTCCGGGTTCCCCCGCCTTTCTTCAGGTTGGGCAAGCTGTGCGCCGGCATTTCAAACGCTTGATCCGAGAGCAGCCAGAATTCGTCCTCGGGGAAACGCTCGGCAAGTTTGAGGGCGATCTCCGACGTATAGCGCGATACTCCTCCCGTGAGTTCCGTCAGCGGCGTGGCGTCGAGCGCGATCTTCACCACTCGATGATACTGACGATTCGGTTACAGTAGAACTGTGAATATCGCAAAACGCTGCATCGTGAAGCCCGGATCGAAGCTGCAGCTGAAAGACCTGGATCCTGCAGACACATTTGGCATTGAGCGCGATGATGATCTTCTCGGGAAAAACCTAGAGGGTTTGCGCGAACTGCAACACCTGCTGTACGCCGATAAGCAGCACGCTCTTTTGATCGTGCTGCAGGCCTTGGATGCGGGCGGAAAGGATGGAACTATTCAGCACGTGATGTCGGGAGTGAATCCGCAAGGCTGCCAGGTCACTTCCTTCAAGGCGCCGTCGAGCGAGGAGCTGGCGCATGATTTTCTCTGGCGCATTCACAAAGCCGTGCCCCAATTGGGAAATATGGGCATTTTCAATCGCTCTCAGTATGAAGATGTGCTGATCGTGCGCGTACACAAGCTGGTTCCAAAGCAGGTTTGGTCGGAACGCTACGAGCAGATCAACGCGTTCGAGAAATTCTTGTCGGAGAACAAGGTAACCATTCTTAAGTTCTTCCTGCACATCAGCAAGGAGGAGCAAAGAAAGCGCTTCGAGTCGCGTCTAGACGACCCCAAAAAGAACTGGAAGCTCTCACTGGGGGATTTCGAAGAACGGAAACACTGGGACGAGTACGTGGAAGCTTACGAATCCGCGTTGAGGAAATGCAGCACGGAATGGGCACCCTGGTACGTGATCCCATCGGATGACAAGTGGATTCGCAACTTTGCTATTTCGGAGATTATCGTGCGGACGCTGGAGAAGATGAAATTGAAGTATCCGGAGCCCAGTATCGACCTGAGCTCCGTTTCGTTTACCTAACGGCGGCGCGTCAGAAATACAGCTTAGCGGCCAATTGCACCGAACGGGCCCCGCCAGCGCCGGTGATCAATCCAAAGTTGGAACTATTAATGTCCGTGTTCGGATTGTTCCAATTTGGAGTATTCACGGCACTCAGAGCTTCGCCCCGGATCTGAAGTTTAAACCGTTCCGTAATCTGGAAGTTCCGGAAAATTGAAGCATCCAGATTCCAGAATCCAGGACCGTTGATGTTGTTCCATCCGAGATTGCCGAACTCTGGCAATCCGCCATTTTCCGCCCCGGGCTGCGCGAAACACCCGGTGGTAACCAGTGCTCCCTTGGCAGGGTTGAAATTGCAGATCGTATTGTTGAACCAGGGTGCGCTGCGGCCGTTGCCCTTGAGAATCTGAATTCCTCCCGGACCGAAATAGTTCAGATTGTTAGCATTGCCTGGAGCCTTGAGAACGGCTGTACTCCCGGCGAAATTTAGCGGCTTCCCAGAAGCGATACTCAGGATACCGTTTAACTGCCATCCGCCCAAAGCGTATGCGGCGGGACCGGACTGCAGGTACTTCTTGTTCTTGCCGAACGGCAGCTCGTACACGTAGGTCTGAACGAAATAGTGAGTCCGATTGAAATCGAGCACATGCCAGTTTCTTTGGAAATTAATGTAGTAGTTGATCCCGGCATCCTCGGACTGGAACCCCATGGACTTGCTCCAGGTATAAGCGGTGGTTAGCGCAAAACCGCCCGAGAAGCGTTTATCCAGTTTCACCTGAAGCCCGTTGTACATGGAGCCGGCGCCAGCGAAATATAGGGTAGCTCCGGCCTTCTTGCCGAATTTTTGGTACAAGGGCTGCCCTTGAATATCCGCCCCCAAGGTGGTTGAGGCGTTCAAATTGTACTGGTAAGGTTGATCGACGCCATGGTTGCCGAGATACGCCACATCGAGAGCCAGATTCCAGGGAAGGGAACGCTGCACCGCGATATTCCAAGTCTCGACATAGGGTTCCTTGAAATTGGAGTTGATTGAGATATACGACTGGTTCAAATCAGCGTTGTTAATGATCCCATTGGTCGGAATCACTGTAGCCGCAAAAGGAGGAAATCCAGCTTGAAACGTTGCTGGCTGTTTGTTCGGCAGCACCGCTACGCAAAAACTGCAGTTCCCGCCGAAGAAGTTGTTCTGCTTAACCGGGTAGTTGTAGGCGTAAGTGTTGTCGGGGAATGGGGAGTAGCTGATCCCGAATCCCGTGCGGATAACGGTCTTTTCGTCATAGCGATATGCGATTCCGAGCCGAGGAGCGAAGTCCGTGTGGTTGGCATGCAGCCCGAGGTTAGAGGGGTTGCCGCCGACCCCGGCTATCACCAAGCTGTTGTTCGTAAAGTCGTACTGCGAGAAGCCGCCCGCATGCGCCGGGGTTGCCGGAGGATAGAACTCCCAGCGGAGACCCAATTCGACTGTCAGCTTTGGCGTCACTACCCACTTGTCTTGAGCGAAAGTAAAGAACTGCCAAGCTCGATAAGCGGGGAAGGCAACCGGATAATCTCGTCCTTCCTGGAACGGCACGTCGAGCAGGAAGCTCGCCAACGAATTCTGTTGGCTGGTGTTCGCGCCCGGGATGGAGGTTTGAGACACGCCAAATTCGATCTTGCCACGCGGGTTATAGGTCTGGGTCTGAAGTAAATCGTCTCGGATGCGGCGCAAGTCGGCACCAAACTTGATGGTGTGGTTGCCCTTGGTCTTCGTCCAGGTATTCACGAACAAGACGTTGGTTTCCGCGCGAATCCAAGGCAAACTCGCCGAAAAGCCGATGAAGGGATCGCCATAATTGCTCAAGTTGATTTCGGGTGGACCGCTCGTCCAGGGGATTCCGTTGATGCCCGGAATTCCGAGCGCATCGGCCGTTGCGGCTCCGTAGCCGACTTGTTGAGCGTCGTTGCGGTAGCGGTTAATTCCGATACGCGCTTCCGTGATCAGCGTGGGCGAGAAAATATGGTTGTAATTGATCGCACCGCTGTAAGTGTTCTGTATGCCCGTCCCCTCGAATCCAGAGCCGCCGACACCGCGCGGACCTCCGTAAATTCCGTACACAGAGGCATCAGCCGTTACAGGACGGGAGAAGCTGAGACGAACCGAGAAGCGGTCGTTATCCGTCTGATTATGATCCACCTTCACATCAAACTGATCCGTATTGCGGTAAAACGGACTGTTCACGAAGTAGTTCTGATTCAGCCCGGCAGATGGCAGGTTCGGCAGAGGAACAAGACTGAGAATCTTGGCTGAAACCGGGTTTATTCGGCTCGGGGGAATGACGTTGCCCGGGAACGGCGTCCGGCCGACGCCCGTGTTGGGATCCCCAGTGTTCGGATCGTAGATCGTCGTGGCCGAGCCGCTAAGATCGCCTGTGCGCTGCGCGGCGATGGGCACTGTGAGACGGTCGTTATTCGCGCTGTGATCTGAGATGCGCAGGTAGTCGCCAAAGAAAAACGTCCGATTTTTAATGATCGGACCGCCGATCACGCCGCCAAAGTAGTTATATGTGAAGTGTCCGCGGGCGGGATCGTACCAGTTTCGAGCTGCGAGCGCGCTCACGCGATTCGTTTCATACGCTTCGCCGTGGAACTGGTTGGTGCCGGATTTCAAAATAACATTGATGGCCCCGCCGGTTGCGCGTCCGATTTCCGCGTCGTAATTGCTGGTGGAAATATCGACGGTCTGGATCGCTTCCTGCGGCGGAATCAGCACCTGCAACAGCCCCGTGCGTTCGTTGTCGTCCACACCCTCGAGTTCGAGATTGTTACCGAGGCGCGACTGGCCGTTGAAGCGCGTCGCCAAGCTCACTTGGGGATTAAAGAAGGACGAGTGCTGACCTTCGGGCACTGCGGCCCCAGGCACCAGAATGCTAAGATTCTGGAAATTATGGCTGCCGCCCAGAGGCAGGTCCTCAATGGTCTTCGTTCCAATCGACCGTCCGGTGTCGGCACGCTCCGTCTGTAACTGCGGAGCCTCGCCGCTTACCTCAATGCTCTCCGAGACGTTGCCCGGCTGCAAAATCAAATCAATGCGGGGCGAGGTATTGGCTTGGACATCGATTCCAGGACGAGTGACGCGCTTGAATCCCGCCAGCTCCACCATGATGGAATAGGTTCCGGGCGGCAGGTCGGAAAACGTGTAATTGCCGCTATCGTTTGTAGTGGAATTGCGGCTGACACCGGTGTTCGATTCCGTGAGGGCGACTTTCGCGTTGGCCACAGTGGCCCCGCTAGAGTCCGTAACAGTTCCAACCAGCGTGCCATTGACGGCCTGTGAATAGACCAGCATGCTGGCGGACAAAAATAAAACAACGAGGACGAGCGAAAACGTCCTTAGCTTCATGGCTAACCCCTTCTAACCGGTCAAGCGGATCTTCGCCTGACCTGGCAATTCAGCGTGAATTGTCGGTTACATCTAGTATATGCCGCAGTTCAAGTGGCAGTGCGCCGCAAATTTCAGAACGGGGCATTCGGAATTCCTGAATAGCGCTGCTAAACTGATCGTGTCCATGGAACTCTCGCACCTCCGAGCCCTCATTGCCGTGAGCGAGTCAGGAAATTTCGGCCGGGCTGGACAGGCCCTTCATCTTTCGCCTCCTGCCGTCTTTGACCAGGTGCGGCAACTGGAAGGCAACGTGGGCGCAAAACTCTACGAGCGAAGCGGACGACGGCTGGTCCTCACCGAAGCTGGCAATCTTATCCATACTTACGCCCAACGCATCCTGCGGGAACATGACGAGGCCCTCCAAGCCGTGGGCGAACTCGCCGGTCTGCGCCGCGGCCGTCTCAGCTTTGGATGCGGTCCCCATATTTCCGTATCGGTTGTTCCTCATTTATTAAGAGCCTTTCTGGCGCGATACCCGAACGTGGAGGTCCGTCTGGTAACGGGGAACGATCATGTGCTCTTCGACGACCTCCAGAGCGGCAAGGTGGACGTCTTGCTGATGAATCTCCCGGTGACCGCTCCGCACCTCACCGCCGTCCCGCTCTGGCGTGCGGAAATGGTCTTCATCGTTCCACCGTCCGACGTTCCGGCCAGCGTCGACCTTGTGCAGGATTTGGCCAGGCGCCCCTTCATCTTTTATCAACGGGCCGTCGTGATCGAGGAAGCGATCCGGCGTTTCTGCGTTGAAGTGGGTTTTGAGCCCAAGGTGGTGATGCATAACGATCAGGCTGACTCCATTAAGGAACTGGTGAAACTCGGTATGGGCGCGTCCCTGCTTCCTCTTTGGAGCGTGTCAGAAGATGTTCAGCGAGGGGCCCTGAGGCTGATCCGTCTGCCGGATCGACGCTTGTTTACGGAAACCGGACTGATTTATCGCAAGAGTGCCCATCCCTCCGCGGCGCTGCGGGAGCTGTGCTCAGTCGCGCTGGATTGGGCGAACTGGCTGCCGAGGTCGGGCGACGTGTCGCCGATCTGAGCGCGTGTCCAGCCCTGGATTCCCAAAATTACCAAACGAACCCAATTTTGGGTGTTGCTAGTGCTAAACTAAGCTTAGTTGATAGCCCGAGGCTAAACTATGGACGTTAATCGATTCACCGAAAAGTTGCAAGATGCTGTTCGCCAAGGTCAGGCCAAGGCGATTCGGAACGGAAATCAGCAGGTCGATGTGGAGCACCTGATCGCCGCCCTGTTGGAACAGGAGGGCGGACTGGCGCCGGCCATCCTCAATAAAGCGGACGTCCCGGTGGACGCGCTCAAGAGTCGCCTGGAAAATGAAATCAACAAGATCCCAAAGGTTTCGATGTCCGGGGGCTCGCCCGATCAGGTGTACATTAGCGGTCGGCTGCAGAAGCTGCTTACTCAGGCGGAAGACGAGGCGAAACGGCTGAAAGACGACTTCGTTTCGGTGGAGCATGTGCTTCTGTCCGTCACAGAAGATAGCGGCGCCGCCGGTCGGCTGCTCAAGGAATTTGGACTCACGCGCGAGCGCCTCATGCGCGCTCTGCAAGAGGTTCGCGGCAGCCAGCGCGTCACGACCGCGAATCCCGAGGCCACCTATGAATCTCTGGAAAAGTACGGCCGCGATCTAACGCAATTCGCGGCGCAAGGGAAGCTCGATCCGGTGATCGGGCGCGATGAGGAGATCCGCCGGGTGATCCAGGTGCTCTCGCGCCGCACGAAGAATAATCCAGTCCTGATCGGCGAGCCTGGCGTGGGCAAGACCGCCATCGTCGAGGGGCTTGCGCAGCGAATCGTGCGAGGGGACGTGCCGGAAGGTTTGAAGAACCGCCGAGTGGTTTCGCTCGACATGGGCGCTCTAATCGCCGGCGCGAAGTTTCGCGGCGAGTTCGAAGAGCGGCTCAAGGCGGTGTTGAAAGAAGTGCTGTCGGCGGAGGGCGAGATCATTCTCTTCATCGACGAATTGCATACCGTGGTTGGGGCGGGAAAGGCGGAAGGCTCGATGGACGCGGGCAACCTTTTGAAACCCATGCTGGCGCGCGGCGAACTGCATTGCATCGGCGCAACCACCTTGGACGAATACCGCAAGAATATCGAAAAGGATGCCGCCCTGGAGCGCCGTTTCCAAACTGTGCTGGTGGATCAACCGACTGTGGAAGATACCATCTCCATTCTGCGCGGACTGCGCGAGCGCTACGAAGTGCATCATGGAGTCCGCATCAAGGACTCGGCTCTCGTCGCCGCCGCAGTGCTGTCGAACCGCTACATCAGCGATCGCTTTCTGCCCGATAAGGCCATCGACCTCATGGACGAAGCGGCCGCGAAGCTGCGCACCGAGATCGACTCGATGCCGTCGGAGTTGGACGAGATACTCCGGCGCACGATGCAGCTTGAGATCGAACGCGAGGCTCTCAAGAAGGAGAGCGATGCGGCATCCAAGGCGCGTTTGGCGAAGTTGGAGAAAGAGGTAGCCGATTTGAAGGCTGGTTCAAGCGCGCTCCAGGCGCAGTGGCAGGCCGAAAAGGAAGGCGTGCAGCGGCTTCGTGCTCTTCGAGAACAAATTGAGCAAGTGAAGATCGACATCGAGAAGGCCGAGCGCCAGTACGATCTCAATCGCGCCGCCGAGCTGAAGTACGGGAAAATGTCCGAACTGGAGCGGCAACTCGCGGCGGAGCAAGCCAAGCTGGCCCAGAAGCAGTCCGGCACCAAGCTGCTGAAAGAAGAGGTGGACGAGGAAGATATCGCCGACGTGGTCAGCCGCTGGACTGGCGTGCCGGTTTCGAAGCTGCTCGAAGGCGAGATGCAGAAGCTGCTGCAGCTCGAAGACGTGCTTCATAAGCGAGTGATCGGCCAGGATGAGGCCGTGGTGGCAGTGGCGGAAGCCGTGATGCGGGCCCGCTCCGGATTGAAGGATCCCAATCGTCCCGTGGGCAGTTTTATCTTCTTGGGACCCACGGGCGTTGGTAAAACCGAACTCGCTCGCGCGCTGGCCGAGTATCTTTTTGACGACGAGCGGGCGATGATTCGCATCGATATGTCGGAGTATCAGGAGAAGCACGCGGTGGCCAGGCTGCTGGGCGCACCTCCCGGATATGTTGGCTATGAAGAAGGCGGTCAGCTTACTGAGACTGTCAGGCGGCGTCCGTATTCGGTGGTGCTCTTTGACGAGATCGAGAAGGCGCATCAGGACGTTTTCAATGTGCTGTTACAGATTCTCGATGATGGCCGGTTGACGGACGGACAGGGTCGCACGGTCGACTTCAAGAACACGATCGTGATCATGACTTCCAACGTTGGGAGCCCTCGCATTTTGGAGTATAAAGGTTCGTTCGCCGGTGAGAGCTACAGCCGCATGAAAGAAGCGGTCCTCGAGGAGTTGCGCCGCCACTTCCGTCCGGAGTTCCTCAACCGCGTGGATGAATCGATCGTGTTCCACTCTTTGTCGGAAGAGCACTTGAAGGAGATCGTGGAGATTCAGTTGACAAGTTTGCGGAAGCGGCTGGCAGAGCGGCATATCGAGATCGACCTGACCGATCATGCGCGCGAACTGCTGGTTCGCAGCGGCTACGATCCTTCCTATGGGGCGAGGCCGCTGAAGCGAGCGATTCAGCGCGAGATCGAAACTCCGCTCGCGCGGCTCATTCTCGGCAGCAAGGTTCGGGATGGGCAGCACGTCTCGGTAGACGTCGGCGAGGACGGGGTGCTGAAGTTTGAAGCGAAAGAAGTTCCTGCAGCCACCGTAGAAGAACCTGCATACCAAGTTTGAACTTGGCACGTCAAATGTATTGAAAGTCTTTCAAGAAGGAAACTTAAAAATATGAACAATCCTTTCCAAATTCGCCGCACAACGGCGGTTCTGACAGTCGTGATCGCGGGTCTGGTGGGCGCTTTAGTGGCCACGGTCGGGATCACGCGTAAAGCTCCGGTTACGTTTGAGACCGCGCATGCCGCAGCTCTCTCGGAGCAGGTTCCTTTCGGAAGTTTCTCGCCGGTGCTTAAGCATGCCATGCCGGCCGTTGTAAACATTTCAAGCTCGAAAATGGTAAAAACATCGAGCCAGGGGAGTGGCATGTTTGACGATCCGATGTTCCGCCAGTTCTTCGGCGGACGGATGCCCAGGCAGCAGCAGCCGCGGGAGGAGCGGGCGTCGAGCCTCGGTTCCGGCGTCATCGTAACTCAGGACGGCTATATCTTGACGAACAACCATGTGGTGGAGGGCGCCACCGATGTTAAGGTGGCCTTCGCCGACAAGCGCGAGTTCCCGGCGAAGATCATCGGCACGGACAAGTACACCGACGTGGCCGTAATCAAGATTGATCAGAGCAATCTTCCGACGCTGGCCTTATCGAGCACAGTTCCTCAGGTCGGCGATATTACGCTGGCGATCGGCAACCCTTTCGGGTTAGGTGGAACGGTGACGATGGGCATCGTTAGCGCCACTGGTCGAACCGGTTTGGGTATCGAACAGTATGAGGATTTTATCCAGACGGACGCTGCGATCAACCCGGGTAACTCGGGCGGCGCTTTGATCAATTCGCATGGCGAACTGGTGGGCATTAACACCGCGATTCTGGCTGGCAACGGCGGTGGAAATCAGGGCATCGGCTTTGCGATTCCAGTTGCGCTGGCTCGCAACATTATGGATCAACTCGTGAAGACCGGAAAGGTGACCCGAGGCTATATCGGCGTGACTTTGCAACCCGTGGATGCGACGCTCGCCAAGAGCTTCGGCCTCGGGAACAACACGCGCGGCATCGCCATCACGGGCGTTGAGCCCGGCAGCCCTGGCGCGAAAGCCGGACTGCAGACCGGTGACGTGATCACGGCCGTAAACGGCAATGCGGTAGACGACCCAGGGTCCTTGCGCGTGCAAGTGGCTGGAATGGCGCCGGGTTCCACCGCTCATTTGAAGGTGTTCCGCAGCGGAGACTATAAGGATATCGGCGTAGCGTTAGCGGAGTTCCCGAAGAACAAGCTGTCCGGCACTGCGGATCAGGATGATAGTCAACCTTCGCTGAACGGCTCGGGTGAAAAGGGCGCGCTGAAGGGCATTTCGGTCCAGGCGATTACTTCCGACATACGGCAACAGCTCGGGCTGCCCGCCAGCGCCAAGGGCGTGGTGGTGACCGACATCGACGAGGATTCCCCGGCGGTTCGCGATGGCTTGCGGCAAGGGGATGTGATTGAGCAGGTGAATCGGCGGCCCATCACCAGCGTTGCTGATTTCAACAATGCTGTCGGGCAGGGGCGGGGCGATTCCACACTGCTGCTAGTAAGGCGGGGACAGGCCAGCGTCTTTATGGCGATCCCTAATAAGTAAAGCGCTGGGCAGCCGGCTTAAACCCGAGCGGCCGCGCTACGTTGACGTCGAGAGGCGAGACGTAGCGCGGCCGCTTTTTTTATAAGCTGCAACCTAATCAGGACTTGAGCATCTCTTTATTAGCAACCTTGATATGTACCAACTAAAGAAGGTCTGGCCACTCTTCCTACCGGAGTCCCCTGTTCCCTGGACCCCCTTGGTGGATGTCTACAAAACACGAGAAGGGTGGCTCTTGAAGTTCGATTTAGCAGGCGTACGGCTCGAAGATGTCACAGTCAGCATATTTGGAAGGCGAGTGTCGATTAGCGGCTTCCGCCGGGACACGGTAGTTGAAGAGGGTTCACGTTACTACTCGATGGAGATTTCATATAACCGGTTTGAACGCACTCTGGAGATGCCGGTCAGTCTTGAACACGCTCGCACCACGTTGGAAGCGCGAAACGGAATTTTGCTGGTTCGCATGAATTTGGAGGAAAAATCCCATGTCCGATAATTTGAATATTCAGATGTTGCCCGTATTGCCGCTGAAAAATACGGTATTGTTCCCGTATTTGCTGATGCCGCTGTCGGTTGGAAGGGCTACCTCGCTATCGGCCGTGGAGGCAGCGCTCGCCACCGAGGAGAAGGAGATCGTACTCTTCTCGCAGCGCGATTCATCCGTGGAATCGCCCAAGCAGGGCGACCTTTACACCATCGGAACCAAGGCGATCATCCGAAAGATGTCCCGCCCCAACGAAGGCACCGTGGAGTTGCTGGTTCTGGGCATGGAGCGGGTGACGTTGGTGAAGCTGGACGACTCCGGCCCTTACCTGCAGGCTCGCATTCTGCCGCTTCCGCTTCCTGAAGACAACAGCCCGGAAGTTGAGGCGCTGCATGCCGCGCTGGTTGAACTCTCGAGCCAAGGCATACAGCTGGCTCAGCCCAATGCGCCCAACGAAGTGGCGCGGCTTCTGGCGACGAACGACGATCCGATCAGGCTCGCCTTTGTGCTCGCCTCGATGTTCAGCCTGGATATCGAGAAAGAGCAGAAAGTTCTCGAGTGCGATACGCGCGCCGATGCTCTGCGCTTGATGCACACCTACATGACGCATGAGGTGCAGGTGCTCGAGCTGCGCAATAAGATCAATAACGACGCGCGCTCCGAGATGAATAAGGAGCAGCGCGACTACCTGCTGCGCCAGCAGATGCGCGCGATTCAGCAGGAACTGGGCGAGAAGGGGGGCGATCAGGACGAAGTGGATCAACTCCGCGAACGTCTGGAGAAAGCCGAGCTTCCGGAAGAAGCTTTAAAGGAGGCGAAACGCGAGCTTTCGCGGCTGGAAAAGCTACCTCCCGGCGCTCCCGATCATAACGTAATCCGAACGTATCTGGAATATGTGCTCGATCTGCCCTGGAACAAGGCTAGCGAAGCATCGCTCGACATTTCACTCGCGCGGCAGGTGCTCGATGAGGACCACTTCGGTTTGAAGGAAGTGAAGGAGCGCATTCTGGAGCACCTCGGAGTCTTAAAGATGAATCCCCACGCGAAGGCGCCGATCCTGTGCTTTGTTGGGCCTCCGGGCGTTGGCAAGACTTCGCTTGGCCAGTCGATTGGACGGGCGCTCAATCGCAAGTTCGAGCGCATGAGCTTGGGCGGACTGCACGACGAAGCGGAACTGCGCGGCCATCGCCGCACGTACATCGGAGCCATGCCTGGCAGGTTGATTCAGGCCATGCGCCGGGCCGGGGTGAACAACCCGGTGATCATGCTGGATGAAGTGGATAAGCTCGGGCGTGATTTCCGGGGCGATCCGGCGCACGCTCTTCTCGAAGTGCTGGATCCGGAGCAGAACAAATCGTTCCGGGATAACTATCTGGACCTGCCGTTCGATCTCTCGAAGGTGCTGTTCGTGACCACGGCGAACGCGCTCGATACAATTCCCAGGCCGCTGCTGGACCGCATGGAAATTCTCCGGCTCTCCGGATACAGCGAAGAGGAGAAGATGCAGATCTCCCGCCGGTATCTGATTCCGCGGCAGCTGAAGGAAGTGGGATTGACTGCCGAGCAGTGCATACTTCCCGATGCAACGCTGCTGCAGATTATCTCGGGCTATACTCGCGAGGCGGGCCTGCGAAGGCTCGAGCGAGCCATTGGACGCGTGTTTCGAAAAGTGGCGCTGAAGTTCGCCGAGGGCAGCACGGAATCCGTGACGCTCCAGGTGGACGACTTGGCCGAGATGCTGGGTCCCGAACAGTTCAGCCCTGAAACGATGCGACGCGATCTTCCGCCCGGCGTCGCTACAGGCTTGGCTTGGACCGAAACCGGGGGCGACGTCCTCTATATTGAAGGGACGCTCCTGCCCGAGGGCAAGGGGTTGACGCTTACCGGGCAGTTGGGCGAGGTGATGCAGGAATCAGCGAAGGCGGCCCAGAGCTACATGTGGTCGCATGCCGAGAACTTTGGCATCGACCCGGCGGTGTTCAAGAACTCTGGCGTTCATATTCACGTGCCTGCTGGAGGAATCCCGAAGGATGGACCTTCGGCTGGAGTGACCATGGCTACGGCGCTCGCTTCGCTCTATACGAAGTTCCCAGCGAGGAGCGACACGGCCATGACGGGCGAAGTGACCCTTACGGGCTTAGTGCTTCCCATCGGCGGTCTGAAAGAGAAGGTGCTGGCTGCGCGCCGGGCTGGAATTACCCGCGTTGTGATACCGCGGGCGAATCAGAAGGACCTGCGGGAACTCCCGGAACAGGTGCGCAAGGAGATGGAATTTATCTTCGCCACTCGTGTGGAGGATGTCTTGACTGCCACGATTCCGGGTCTTTCGGAGCGGCTCTCGCTGCTGCGGGATCGTCCGCTAGATACTGCGGCTTAGTGCAAGGTTGTTGCGGGGAGAGGTAGCTTCAGCCTACTTCTCCCGCGTGAGTTCCTCAAATGCTGCGAGCGCCTGAGCCGTCGGGGCGCGGTCGCCGCTATCCACCACCGATGCCAGATGCGCCAGAGCCGCTCTGGTGCGTGGCTGGGTTGTCCCCTTGAGCGCTTCGTAGATTCTCATTTCAAGATCAAATTGCTTTGTTAAATCGGCGGGTGTAGTTTTCACGCGCGGGTCCATGACTACCGTGAGCGACTGCGTCGAGGCGCGGCCGTCCACGGTGAGCCTAACCTGATAGTCACCGGGAACCACCATGGGACCTTGCGGCAGCATTGCAGCATCATCACCAAATGACGTTGCCATGGAGTATTCGTGCGTGACAATCGCAGACGGATAGCGCAGATTCCAAACCCAGCGATGCAGCCCGGCTTCCTTTGACGGCGGGGTTGGCGGCACTAGCCAATAGGCGGGAAACGTGAGTTCGTTGTCTTTCGGGCGCGACGGATCGCTGCTCGAATATTTACGAATTAGCCTTCCGCCTGCACCTAAGATTTCAATCGAGACTTCGCCCTTGGCCGCTGACTTCAAACTGTAGTAGAGCACCGCGCCCTCCGGAGGATTCTGCCCGGCGGGTGTCTCGGGCGGCAAGGGCGTATCTTTATTTTGGTTGCCGCGCAGGCGTATTGCCGTAGCCGGTTTGAACAGGTATGCCGCGGATTCAGCCGTGCGCGCATCCATCTGCCTTAGCGGGCTCACGTCGTCGAGGATCCAGAACGCCCGCCCGTGAGTGGCCGCTACCAAGTCGTCACCCTTGACCACCAGGTCGCGAACGGAACTGACTGGGAGATTAAGCTGGAGCGGCTGCCAGTGGTCGCCGTCATCGAATGAAACATAAACGCCCAATTCCGTTCCGGCGTACAACAGTCCTTTGCGCACGGGATCTTCGCGCACTGCATTCACGAATGCGGCCGCTCCGATGCCGTCGGTGATCTTAGACCATGTCTTCCCATAGTCGCGTGTGCGATAAATGTAGGGCGCATAGTCGTCCAGCCGGTGGCGGTCAATGGCGGCATAAGCCGTGCCTGCTTCGTGATGCGAGGCGTCAATAATCCCAACCTTGCTCCAGTCGGCCAGATTCGGCGGCGTGACGTTGGTCCATGTTTTGCCATCGTCCCGAGTAAGCTGGATCAGCCCCGTGTCAGTGCCAATCCAGATTTGTCCGGCTTCGAGCGGCGATGGGGCGATGGAATAGATCACTCCATAGCCGCGCGACTTCGCGTTCTCGATGGATAGCGGAAGAGCGGCAGGGGCCGCCTCGCCAGTTTTGCGAAGATCGCCCGTGAGATCGGGGCTGATCTCCTGCCAACTCATGCCCTGATCCGTAGTCCGGAGCAAATACTGCGAGCCGAAGTAAAGCGCCTTCGGATTTTGAGGGGAAAATACCAGAGGAGATGTCCAGGTAAAGCGATACTTGCGGTTGGCAATCTCTACGCCGAAACCTTCGCGGGCGGCTGGAGCGATGTCCTGCGATGCGCCGGTGCGCTTATCGAAACGGAAAAGCTGACCGATCGTATTCCCTGCGAAAATGATATTCGGGTCCACTGGGTCGGGAGCAATCGCGCCGCTTTCGCCGCCCCCGACCGGGTACCAATCGCGGAACGTGACTTGGCCAAAGTCAGTGCGGCTAGCCACGGCGGCGGTTCCGCTGTCCTGTTGAGCGCCGTACACGTAGTAGGGGAATTGGTTGTCAGTCACCACGTGGTAGAACTGGCCGGTGGGCTGGTTGTACCAACTGCTCCAGGTCTGGCCGCGGTCGAGCGTGATCACCGTTCCTTGATCGCTGGCCAAGGCCATGTGCGAGTAATTCGTGGGATCGATCCACAGATAGTGATAATCATCGCCGCCCGGCGCACCCTTGAGCGCTTCGAACGTTTTCCCTCCGTCGGAGGAGCGATAGAGCGAGACGTTAGGACAGTAAACAAGGTCGGGGTGTTTGGGATCCACGGTGATGCCGCTGAAGTACCAGGAACGCCCCCGGATCCGCGCGTCGGTGCTGACGCGAGTCCAGGAAGCAGCGGCGTCGTCGGACCGGAACAGGCCCCCGTCCTTAGCTGTGACTAGAGCATACACGCGGCGCGGATTGCTGGGCGCGACAGCGATTCCGACTCGCCCGAGAGGACCAGACGGTAGACCGCGGCCTACCAGTTCGGTCCAATGGTCCCCGCCATCGGTGGATTTGTAGAGGCCGCTGCCAGGCCCTTCGATAGGCGGATACGTGCTCCAGGCCGTGCGCTTCGCTTGCCAGAGAGTCGCGTAGAGAACGTCGGGATGGCCGGGTTCGAAGGCTAGATCCACCGCCCCGGTATCGGCGTTCTTGAAGAGCACCTTCTGCCAGGAGGCGCCGCCGTCTTTGGAGCGGAAGACTCCGCGCTCAGCGTTAGGTCCGTAGGCGTGGCCCAGTGCGGCGACATAGACGAGATTCGGGTTGGTGGGATGAATCAGGATGCGACCGATTTGGCGCGTGTCGCGCAGACCGGTATTGCGCCAAGTCTTGCCTGCATCGGCGGATCGGTAGATGCCGTCTCCAAAGGTAATGTCGGAGCGCATGTCTGCTTCGCCGGTGCCGGCATAGATGATATTAGGATCGGATGGTGCCAGCTCCATGGCTCCTATCGAGGCGATGGGCTGATTGTCGAAGATGGGCTGCCATGTCTCGCCGGCATTCAGGGTTTTCCAAATCCCGCCGCCTACGGATCCGAAATAGTATGTGGAGGTGCCGGGGATGCCGGTGGCGGAGAGAGAGCGACCGCCTCGGTGAGGTCCGATGAGACGCCATTTCAGGCCCGAGATGGGTTGGGCGGCGCAGGCGAATGTGGATATGAAGATGAATGAAAGGAAGCGTCGAAATGGCATCGAACTATGATCGCCTGTTTCGGCAACCAGGTTTCAACCTCGCGAACCGGCTGGAAAGCCGGTTGCAGCGTGTGCTGGGCATGTCCAGCAGTTTGGAAGTGAAAGTCTTCTACCCCACCCGATGGAGGTGAAGGGTTAGTGAAGCGCAAGGGCGTCGTCGCAAGATGAGGACTGAAAGAAGCGTGGATCAAACATGCGAGTCGATGAACAAAAATCCGATGAGGCGCTTAACTAGAATTCTGCGAGCCTGACAGCGGCCAGGACTGGCTGACCGACAATGAAATGAAATCCTAGCCTGCATTTCTCACAGGGATTGTGCTGAGGGCCGTGCCAAGGTCGGAAGCACTAAAATTGGCAAGTTGGCCCAAACGTTTGGTCGAGAGCACGAGCCCAGGAGGTAATCCGGCCTGGATCGGCGGTCCATTTGTCCG